>CALLMF010000017.1 GCA_938006335.1 uncultured Granulosicoccaceae bacterium
GAAGTCGGAATAGAACGCAACGGAAGCATCAACGTCGTGACTGAAACAATTGAAGTGATCGATGCGCAGCGGCTTGACGCCACGGTACAGGGCGTACTGTTGATGGATCGGCTCCAGGCGATCCATCTTGTGATAGAACTCCAGCGGTATGCCCATGTTGTCTGATGTGAGCAGCGTCTTCCCCTGATAGGATCGCTCCACCCACTGCGTCGGTCGGCCCTTGCCCTTGAAGTAGACCTCGGCCTTGTCCAGATCGTCTTCATCAAAGGTCTTGAAACCCAGCACCTCGACCGTGCCGGCTTGAGCTGACTGTTGCAGGATCACACAGTGATGGCCGCGCTCCTCCATGGCACGCAAGTAAACGTGGCTATCGGATTCATCGGTGACCTGAAGCCCCAGAATCTCGGTGTAAAATTTTTTGGACGCCGCCAGATCGCTCACGTTCAAACACGCGTGGCTCAACCGGATCGTATTGAAGTCAGGGTATAGATTGGGTGCGGGTACTGGCATCTAGTGGTCTGTCCACATGATAGTTTCAGCCTCAGCGAGGCTGGGAGCCGTGGCGGCAAGGCGGGCTCGCGAAGTCGTAGTGGGCCTACGTCGAGCGAGGCCAACGCAGTCCGGCGCGGCTCCCAGCCACGCCCGGAGGGAGCCTGCGTGTGCTTCTCCCAACTGCGTTGCACCTCCTCAATGCACTCCAGTGCACTCTCGTCGATGCGCCTTGCCGGAAAAGCACACGCAGGCTCTGATGCCGACTTTATCAACTGGACAGACCACCAGAGCAATACCCACTGCCCGGTCAAGCGCTCGCCCGCCCTTGATACGGCCGGATTACCCCTCATATTCCTGCCTGCAAGAGTCGGTCATGTGACTGATCCGTTACGTCAAATGACCGCTAGAATAACCAAGTCTTCCTTTTCCGGAGCCCGAAACATGTCCAATCAGTTCACGAGTCCAGTCACCCGCACGGAAGGTGTGCTGAGCCAGCACAAAGTGCTGCGCCAGACCTACACGCTTCTTGCGATGACACTGCTGTTCAGCGCAGTCATGGCCGGCGTGTCGATGGCGGTCGCGCCGCCTGCGATGATCTCGATGGTCTGCACCTTTGGCGCCATCGGGATCCTGATGTTCGTCCTCCCCCGCTTTGAAGAGCAGGCGGCAGGAATCGGCATCGTATTCCTCGCCACCGGCATGCTCGGGTTCGGCCTTGGACCGATGCTCAACTACTACGTGTCCATTCCTGGCGGTAGTGGGATCGTAACGACAGCGATGGCCGGCACAGCCGGAATCTTCCTGGCCCTGTCAGCGTATGTGTTGACGACCAAGAAAGACTTCAGCTTCATGGGTGGCTTTCTGATGGTCGGCATCATGGTGCTGTTCGGCGCCATCATCCTGAGCCTGTTCGTCAACATGCCGATGCTGTCCATCGCGATCTCGGCTGCGATGGTGCTACTGATGAGCGGATTCATCCTGTTTGACACCAGCCGCATCGTCAACGGTGGCGAGACCAACTACATCCGCGCCACGGTCAGCCTGTTCATCAATATCTTCAACCTGTTCACGAGCCTGCTGCATCTGCTCGGCGTCATGGGCGACGAGTGATCAGTCGACGCGATTGATCTGCTGAACCGAGAGCGCGCCCGGCAGTCGTCTGCCGCGGCGCGCTCTCGTCGATTGCCACGAATTGTTGGTTTGCAAGACACGGAGTAGTGCGCCATGCCGATATGGATGAAACTGATGTGGGCCGCCATGCTCGGCCTGATGATCTGGCGGATGTGGCCCGCTGCCAAGCACTGGATGGAAAACGGGCCGAAAGGCTCACAGAAGGAGTGGCTCAATGCCTCGATGCTGCTTGGCGGTGTCGTGTTGTTTGTGGGTTTGCTGATCGCGTCGGTACGCATGTGATTGGCGGCGTAGCCGAGCTCGGCTACAACAGCGTCAAGCCGATATCGCTGCCATCTCACCGTCCGGCTTTTCGATATCGAATGTCGCCATGATCGGTGGATGGTCGGATGATCGAACATGCCCGAGAGACACCGCATCGCGCAGGTGTAGCTCGCGATAAAATACGTGGTCCAGGTTCATGGCCAGATGGCCGAGCCGCCCACGCCGCTGCAGCCGCGCCTCGACAAGCGATGTGCCATCAGCCAGCGCAAAAAAGCTCTCGCGTCGCCGCGTACTCCAAGTGTTGAAGTCACCGGCAAGGATCACCGGCCCTGTGTGGCCGGTCAATGCGCGCTCCACCTGGGATAGCTGTTCCCGATACTGCGAGAGCCGCACGAAGTTGATCGCGTGTATGTTCAACACCAGTAGCATGCACGCAGAGTCGGGCTTGCCCGGCGAGGAGTTCTGCAACCGATAGCGCGTTGCCAGCAGCAGCTTGTGCGTCTGCACGACGGGCTCGCAGTGTGTTGATCGAAAGACCTCGCGTGACACCGCGGTTGCCGTGCAGCCTGTCTTGACCCCGTGCTCGACACCACTGCGCACATCTCGAAAGCTGCGCGCCATGATCCACTCCAGTTGCTGATCAGCGAACAGGGCATCTGAAGGGGCGTTCAGGACGGCTTCCTGCAAGAGCACGAGATCTCGGTCAGCGCACAAGCGGGAAAAGTCCGCGTGAAAATCGCGTCTGCGCGCTTTCAGTATGTTCCACACCAACACGCGCAAGGTCGCACCGAGGGCATCAGCAGGCGCAGTCCCGACCTGACGAAGGGTGTTCTCCTTGCTGTAGTTTTGCGGTCGCAGGGCCTTGAGCATGAGGTGCGCAGCCCTACAGGTACGGCGAGAACAAGCGAAAGAAGTTGTTTCTCAATCTCTTGACGATCGAGCGCTTCGGCGCGTGTGTGATCTCGGTCGACTCGTCGCGCTTGCGATCGATCAGCGCCGCGACCGTCTGGTTGAACGCTTGCTCGTAACACTCGAGATTGATCTCGAAGTTCAGTTCAAGGCTTCGCGCATCCCAGTTGCTCGAGCCGATCAGCGCCCACACACCATCGACCAGAAACAGCTTGGAGTGATCAAACGGTTCCGGGCTTTCAAACAAGTGAATGCCAAAAGGCAACAGGCGTGAGTAGTTGGCCTGCATCGCCCAGCCGACAAACGGGAGGTTGCACTTGCCGGGCAGAATGATCTCCACACGCACGCCACGCAGCGCGGCGAGCTCAAGCGCATTGATCAGGCTGCGCTCAGGCAGGAAGTACGGCGTCACGATACGGATGGAGCTGCGCGCCGCATTGATCACTCCCAACATGGTCATCTGCAGCTTGTTGTAGTCCTCATCCGGCCCATCAAGCAACACGCGGGCAAGGATCCCGCCAACCGATGGCTGCACCGTCGCGGGTGTCAGACGCTCCTTGCAGGCAAACCGCCAATCGTCGCGAAACGCTGCATCAATCTGTGCAACTACCGGCCCGCGTACGCAGAAGTGGACATCGCGGGTGCGGTGCTTGCCGGTGACTCCCGTCAGATTGTTCTCGCGAATGTTCAGACCACCGACGAATGCGAGCTGCCCATCCACCAGGAGGATCTTGCGGTGGTTGCGTAGATTCACGAAGCGGGTACCGGCTCTTGAAAATGCAGACAGGAACCGTTCGGTCCGGACACCTTGTCGACGCAAGGCACGGTCAGCGCGGCGCAGAGACCATCCATAGGTCACACCAACGCCATCGATCAGCACCCGCACTTCAACGCCGCGCTGATGTGCACGCACCAGGGCATCGACAAACTGGCCACCGACCTCGTCGAGGGCGAAGATGTAACTCGATAGACGGACCTGTTGCACGGCCTGATCAATGGCCTTGAGCATCTGCGGGTACGCGGTGTCGCCGTCGACCAGCGGCTCCATGGCATTGCCGTCGACGTAATTCTCGTCATGGATTCCACAGCCAAGATGCAGCAGCTGCTGCCAGCGACCAGGTAGCGTGTGGGAGCTGGAGCCGACTGCAGGCAGTGCGTCGCCTTCCGACACGAGGCGGTGCGGCGGCAGGCGAGCGGCAGCGTTCGGTCGCTCGGCACGCGCACGGCGACGAATGCGGTTGATGCCAAACAACCAGTACAGCGCAGCGCCAAACAACGGCGACAGCACGATCAGGCCCAGCCAGCCGAAGGCAGCGCGCTCGTTCTGCTTGTTGAGCAACACATGACAGCCGCCAATCGCCGCTACCGCCACGTGCGCGACACCAGCAAACGACAGGACGATGTCAGCCTCGAACACAGGAAACTAGTGGTCTGTCCAGTTGATAATATCGGCATCAGCGAGGCTGGGAGCCGTGGCGGCAAGGCGGGTTCGCGAGGGCGTAGTGGGCCTACGTCGAGCGGGGCCAACGCAGTCCGGCGCGGCTCCCAGCCTCGCCCTCCGGGAGCCTACGTGTGCCTTTCCGGTCTGCGTTGCATCTCCTTGATGCACTCCAGCGCATCTTCGTCGATGCGCCTTGCCTGACATGCACACGCGGGCTCTGATGCCGACATTATCAACTGGACAGACCACTAAATACCTAACAGTGTGGGGGTCGTCACAATTATAGCGTTGGGAAGAACCTTGTCTGATTCAGTGGCAACGCAGACCCGAGCGCCGAGCCGCAACCGCTTGCGCTGCACCTGCGCGTCCCCTGACCGCCACCAACCGCACATTCGTCGTGCAAAGGGGTGAGTTGAGGCCTCCTGGGATCAAGTTGCTACGGATCCCGCCGACATGTCCTGAAACCGGCCTTCTCCGAGCGTTGTGCACATGGACCGTTCTTCCGACTCCATTTTTCCCATCTCCCTGATCCGAGATCGCACGTTTCAAGCGCGGGAGATTCGACGGGTCATCAAGCTGTCACTGATCTACCTGGCCGTGACCACCGTGCTCGTCGGTGTGTTCTATCATCAGATGCTCGGACGTCTGATCGACGGCATGGCGCCGCTGCTGTTCGTGTCGGAAGACATGGCACTGGCCACCGAAGCGGTACCCTCATTGAGCTCGGTACTCGGCAAATGGTTGGTCGCGATGCTCGTCGTAAACGCGGTGATAACCGTGTCACTCGGCATCTTCATCACACGCAAGCTTGGACAGCCGCTGCTCGCGATCAAGCGCGGCCTGCGTGAAGTCGCCGCTGGCAACCTCAACGTTCGACTGCGCGCGACAGACAACAATGAATTCGGTGAGCTTGCCAGCGATCTTTCGCTTGCACTGCAACGCGTACGCGAGCACGTCGCTGCGGCCAAGACCGGACTTGACAACGAGTCAGCGGAAGCCGCCGTTGCGGAAGTTCGCGAAGCGCTGGACTGGTTCCAGGCGGAAGCGGCGAACGATGACAGCGCAGCCGCTGCCTGATCCATCACCATGAAAACGACTCACATGTTTCGATGGGCACCACTGGCTGCGGTTGTTGTTCTCAGCGCCTGTGGTGGTAGCGGTGGCAGCTCGGGCAGCGCCTCAGACGACGATGTAGCCAAGACCGGTGTCAACGGCACGTACTTGTACGTGTCTGCACCAGAGCTTTACTACAGCACGATCAACGTTGGCGAGACCACCACCGAGACTCTGGAAATCCAGAATCGCGGTGGTGACCGCTACCCACTCGAATCCATTCGCGTCGTAGGCGACAACCCTGAAGCGTTCACCGCGCCCATCTACGGTGATGTGGTCCTTGAACCCGCACAGGCGATACGCATACCGATTTCGTTCGAGCCGCTCAGCAACGGTCGCAAGGAAGCCGCGTTCGAAGTCGAGTACAGCACCATCAAGCTTGTCGACGAGTCAGTCAACGTGCAGGAACAGGCGTATTACGAAGCGTCCGATCTTGCCCGCAAGGGCGAGTACCGCGCGAGCGCTGCCCGCTTCGACGACTACCTCGAGAGTGATCCGGTCATCGCGATCAACGAGCGTCGCGCCGCGGTGCGCATGCCCATCGTGCAGGAAGCAGAACACTACGGTGAGGGACGCGACGCAACCTTGTATCTCGACGCGCTTGCCGCACGTGACCGCTCTGATCCGGAGGACGCCCTGTTTGCGCTGGATACCTTGATACAGCTCGAATCGGACAGCTACCTCGCCGATGACGCCCAGTACCTCAAGGGTTATATCGCCCTGATGGACATGGGTGATCCGCGTCTTGCTCTGCGAGAGTTCGACACGCTGGTCGACACCTTTCCCGACAGTACGTACTACGACACCGCCCAGTACGGCCGTGCACTCGCGCAAGAGCACCTCGGCAACAACCTGATTGCCTACTCGCTATACAAGGATCTTCGCGATCGTCACATCGGCGTCAGTGCCATGGGTGTCGAGCTACCCAAGGATGAGCTGATCTCCCGACTATGGTTCGAGCGCGCCAGCACGGCGATGGACGCGCTCGAGGACAAGGGCACCTCGGCGTAGCATCACCACAAGCATCAGCGCAAGCAGTGTGCGCAGATCAAATGATGCAACCCCTGCACCGACGGTAATCGCCTCGCCCAGCTCGGGCTCAGCGGACGTATCGATGTCAGCTCCGGTGGTCCCACCCTGCGCCTCGGTTGACTCCGCTTGATCGGTGGTGTCGCCACCAGTACTCGCGGAACCTGCATCATCCCGGTAGGCAAGTACGATTCGGTCGAGCTCGAAGCCGTCGTCCAGCCCGGCCAGTGACACCGTATGCAAGCCGGTACTCGGCACGTCGATGGCGGGCGCGTCATCCTGCTCACACGTGGACCAGACCCACTCGTCCCGTTGGTTGCAAAGATCAATGATCAACGTGGCTCCGAAGTTGCCGTCCACCCCCACATGAATCCGGTCGTCCTCAGGTCCGGTGGAATACGCACGAAGGTGCACTTCCCACTCGCCTGCTCGCGGAAAATCGATCAGGTAATCTGCTCGTGGACCGGCACCCGGTAATTGCCAGGCGTCGCCCGTGGCACTGACATCATTGGCGTAGATGCGCTCGTCCGGCAGAAGCTCGAGATACGCTCCAGCGCTCGCAGAGTTCGCGTGATGCCCATCCGAATCGCCGTTGCTGCCTTGATCCGCACTCAGTGAATCCACGCGTACCCACAAGTTGTCACGGGTGCTCGCATCCTCAGCCTCGACACTGACGCGAAGGCTACCCGCGGTGGTCAGCTCGCTATCGGCCTCAGACGAGGCGATGCCAGGCTCGGGGATGGGCTCTGGTGCGACCTCCGCTTCAGGCTCAGGCTCAGGCTCAGGCTCAACATCCGGGGCCGGGAACCAGACGTCCAGATTCCAGGTCGGCCCGATGATCGAGCACCCCGCCTCACCGAGATCCACACGACCCGGGCACTCGACCTCATCGTAGGCGGAGTTGGGCGGTCCGTTGCCACACTGTAGGTCGTTGTATATCGGGTTATCGGCAACGCCTGGTCCGGGACCGATCCGGTCGCATACCTCGACCACCGAAAACTCGCCCTGCGGCGTGTCGATCATCAGATCGCGCGCGTCATGGTCAAAGGTGGAAATGCAGTAGCACTGCCCGTCCTGTGAATAGCTGTCCAGCCAGGTGGGCCGGGGCTCAACCGCCTGCGCGTTGGTTGCCACGGCCAGTAGCAATACAGCACCGGATACCCGGGAGCATACTCGTCGAAAGGGCAAATCAACCATCGATGGCGGGCGTCGTGTCGTATTCATGGCACCGACGGTGCAATTGGTGCGCCATCCAGCGGATGCACTGCCCGGGCGATTGCCACTACGTGCCTGTCGCTCACGCGCGGGGTGGTGCCCGAGACGGGACTTGAACCCGTACGACTTTCGTCGGCGGATTTTAAGTCCGCTGCGTCTACCAATTCCGCCACCCGGGCAAGGGCCAAAGCGGCTAGGCCGGAGACGGTACGCCGCCGGCACCAGGGCCATAGTCAGGAATGTGGAGGCTGAGCCCGGAGTCGAACCGAGGTAAACGGATTTGCAATCCGGTGCATAGCCACTCTGCCACTCAGCCCCAGTAGCCTGACAAGCAATTGACTTTGATCAATCGCCCTCCACACGTGCCCGCAAGTAAAGTGCCCGAATGCTGAAACGGCAAACGACACGCGGGCGACACACTGAAACGTAGGGAGTGGAGCGGGAAACCAGGTTCGAACTGGCGACCTCAACCTTGGCAAGGTTGCGCTCTACCAACTGAGCTATTCCCGCATCGCTGGGCGAATTGTGGCCTTCGACTTTGCGTCTGTCAAGCGTCTGGACGCGTGTCTGCGAAGGCAGCGCGCAAGTAGATGACCATTGACCAGATAGTGAGCACCGTAGCGGCATACAAGCCGACGATGCCAAGCGTGTAAATCGGCACACCGAAGAAATCGTGCAACCACAAGAGCAGACCCAAAGCGACCATTTGCAGTGTTGTCTTGACCTTGCCTATCCACCCGACAGCGACCTTGTTGCGCTCACCCATCTCGGCCATCCACTCACGCAACGCACTGATGGTGATTTCGCGTCCGATGATGATGATCGCCGGAATGGTCAACAACGGTGAATGATCAAATTCGACGATCAGGATGAGCACGGTCGCCACCAGCAGCTTGTCAGCAACCGGGTCGAGAAAGGCGCCAAAGCGGCTTTCCGTCTTCCAGCGGCGTGCCAGGTAGCCGTCCAACCAGTCCGTGAAGCCGGCCACCGCAAACAACAGGCACGAAAAGGGCCGTGCCCAGTACGCGTCGATATAGAAAACGATGATGATGACCGGCAACAACGCAATACGCATCAGCGTCAGCCAGGTCGGTATACGGTGCTTCATGACGTTAGCCGTGCAGACTTGCCGGACCAGCAAAGCAAGACCGCTACCGCTCAGCTCTCGGTGGTGCGATTCGGATGCAGGGCATCGTACACCCTGGATGCGAGCTCTTCACTGAAGCCCGGAACAGCTTCAATATCTTTAACACCTGCTTTTTGCAGACGGCGGAGGCCGCCGAAGTGCGTCAGCAATTGTTTGCGCCGCTTGGGTCCAAGGCCCTTGATTTCCTCGAGCGACGACGTCTTGCGCTTCTTGGCACGTCTCCCACGGTGCCCGGTAATCGCAAACCGGTGGGCCTCATCCCGTATCTGCTGGATCAACAATAATGCCGCAGAGTCACTGGTCAGTTGACGCGTTCCGACAATGGCGTCCCCGCGCGTCAACACCAGTGTTTCATCGCCGGGTCGACGGTCCGGCCCCTTCGACACACCGACAACCTCGACGTCGTCGATTTCGAGCTCGGAGAGCACTTCGAGTGCGACTCCAATCTGCCCGCGCCCACCGTCAATGAACAGGATCTCGGGCAGCGCCCTCGCCTCTTTCAGCAGTCGCGTATATCTGCGTGTCAACGCCTGTCGCATGGCTGCGTAGTCATCGCCGGGAGTAATCCCTTCGATATTGAAACGACGGTAGTCGCTGGACAGCGGGCCCTCGGCGTTGAACACCACACACGAGGCCACGGTCGCCTCGCCCATGGTGTGGCTGATATCAAAGCACTCCATGCGTGAAGGCACATCATCGAGGCCAACAAGGTCGCGAAGCGCATCGAGCCGCGCTGCCATACCCGCCCGTGAGGCCAGACGCGTGGCGAGTGCCACCTCGGCGTTGGTCATGCTGAGTTGCTGCAGTTTTGCACGCTCGCCGCGCACACGCGTCACGATCGACACAGCGCCACCCGCCTTCTCCCGGAACACGCTCTCCAACAGCTCAGCGTTCTCTATGGGCTCGGACAACACGATCTGCTTTGGTAGTTCGTGCTCCAGATAGAACTGGCCAACGAAGGCATCGAGAATCTCGGCACTGGTACTACCCGCAGGGGTCGCCGGATGAAAACCCTTGTTGCCGAGGTTCACACCATTCCTGACGAAGAACACCTGCACGGCGCTATGCCCTCCCCGCGTGACGGCCGCAACATAGTCGGCATTGTCCTCCGGCTGTAACGCATTGGACAAATCGCTGACGGCTTTCAGGCTTGCGATCTGGTCGCGATACACCGCCGCCTTCTCGAACATGAGATTGATCGATGCCGCCTCCATGCGCGCGGCAAGATCTTCGATCACCTGGTTGGTCTTGCCGTCGAGGACGGCCGTTGTCATCTCCACGTCGGCCGCGTAGTCCGGTGCCGAAATCAGACCCACGCAGGGCGCTGTGCATCGACCGATCTGATGCTGCAGGCAGGGACGCGAACGGTTACGAAAGTAACTGTCCTCGCACTGGCGTACCCGAAAGAGCTTTTGTACCAGACGCAAGGAGCGCTTCACGGCGCCGGCACTTGGGTAGGGACCGATGTACTTGCCCTTTACACGGCGCGCGCCGCGCTGGTAGGCCAGCCGTGGATACTCGTCCTCGGTCGAGATGAAGATGTACGGGTAGCTCTTGTCGTCGCGCAGCACGACGTTGTAACGAGGCCGATGCTCCTTGATGAGGTTGTGCTCGAGCATCAAGGCGTCGGCCGCGCTCGCCGTGACCGTGGTCTGCACACTTGCGATGTGCGACACCAGTGCCCGAGTCTTCCGATTGTCTACCGTCTTCTGAAAATAGCTCGAGAGCCTGCTCTTCAGATTGGCGGCCTTGCCGACGTAGAGGATCTGCCCCTTGTCGTCGTACATGCGGTACACACCCGGGCGCTCGGTCACGGTGCGCAGGAATGCGGAGGCATCGAAGCGCTCGTGCTCGCCGTCATCGGATCCGGGTTCGGTGCTCATGCCTGCCTCACCTGCACGCTAGTGGCCTGTCCACTGGCGACGAGCGGCTAGTCCTCACTCCAGAGACCATGACGCATGGCCAGGCGCACAAGCTCTGCGGTGGTACCGATACCGAGTTTTTCGTAGGACCTGACACGGTGCGTGCTCACGGTCTTTTCGCTGATGTGCAGCGCATCGGAAATCTGGCGATTGCGTTGACCACGCAGCAGCATCCGCACGATCTCCAACTCGCGTCCCGTGAGTCGGTCGAAGGGACTGGAGTTGTCTTCACCCCGGATGGTGTCCATCGCAAGCTGCCGCGCGACATCTGCTGACAAGTACTGTTTGCCAGCCATCACTGTCGAGATCGCCTCGTTCATCTCGTCGCTGGACGATCCCTTGGTCATGTAGCCATTGATGCCCGCAGACAACAGCGTCCGCACCGGGCTCGCGTCGCTCTTGCCCGTCACCATGATGACGCGGGTCTGAGGCTTTCGCTTGATCAGCCGCTCAGCGGCTTCCAGCCCGCTCATACCCGGGAGCGTGATGTCCATCAGCACCAGATCGAAATCCGCCTCGAGCGCCGCTTTCAGCCCTTCTTCACCAGAGCTGGCCTCGGCCACCTCGCCAATGTCCTCGTTGTCCTCGAGTAGTCGCCGCATCCCTGAGCGTACAAGCACGTGGTCGTCGACCACGAGCACCGCCAGCAATCGGTTCATTCACGCCACTCCACCAGCGCACCGCCCCACGTAAAACCGCCGCCGAAGCCCTCGAGCAGTAGCCGGTCCCCGTTACCGAAGTCGCCACGCCGGGCGGCAACGTCCAGCGCCAAGGGAATGGAGGCTGCCGATGTGTTGCCATGCTCAGCCACGGTGAGCACGACGCGCTCCATGGGCAGCCCGAGTTTCCTGGCCGTGGCAGTGATGATGCGAATGTTTGCCTGATGCGGCACCAGAAAATCGATATCACTGCGCTCGAGCCCGTTTGCCACGAGGGCTTCGTCGACAAGCTCCCCAAGCTTTTGAACTGCCACCTTGAACACCTCTCGCCCTGACATCTCGACAAAAGCGGTTCCTGCCAGAACGCTTGCCAGATTATTGGAAACTCCGTGCGGTACGTGCAGACAGTTGGCGTAGTCACCATCTGCATGCAGATGTGTCGACAGGATGCCCGGAGTATTGTCTGCCTTGAGTACCACGGCACCAGCTCCATCGCCAAACAGGACGCAAGTATTACGATCTGTCCAATCGATGATTCGAGAAAAGGTTTCCGCACCGAGCACCAGGGCGGTATTGGCGGTGCCAGCCTTGATGTAGTGATCCGCTATCGAGAGGGCGTACATGAAGCCGGCACACACGGCCTGCACGTCAAAGGCCGGGCCGCCATGGATATCCAGCCGACTCTGCAACAGGCAGGCGGTACTCGGGAACACGCGATCCGGCGTTGTGGTCGCCACCACGATCAGGTCGACCTTGTCGAGGCCGGCAGCCTCGAGTGCCCGGCGCGACGCAGCCTCGGCGAGATCCACGGTGAACTCATCGTCGGCCGCGACATGTCGCTGACGGATGCCGGTGCGCTCGGTAATCCAGGCATCGGTGGTATCGATGCGTGTTTCGAGCTCGGCGTTGGTCACGATGCGCTGAGGCAGATAACTGCCGGTGCCGATGATCCGAGAGTACCGTGGCATCAGCAGATCCTCGCGTACATCAGGCGGCGTCGAGCGCCGTATCGCGATGACGCGCGATGGTGGCCGGAACGTCGTTACGGATTTCGATCACGGCGATGTCCACGGCGTTGGCAAACGCCACGGCATCAGCGCCACCATGGCTCTTGACCACAACCCCCTTGAGCCCAAGCAGACTGGCGCCGTTGTAGTGGCGCGGGTCTATGCGGTTGGCAAACGCGCGTAACACCGGTTTGGCAATGAGTGCGATCAGCTTGTTACGCCAGGATCGGGTGAACTCTTCTCGCAAGTAGTAGGAGACCATGCGTGCCACACCCTCGCTGGTCTTCAGCGAGACATTGCCGACAAAACCATCACACACGACGACATCAGCGCGATCCGTATAGATCTCGTCTGCCTCGACGTAACCGATGTAGTTCAGATCGCTTTCCTGCAGCAAGGGTGTGGCCTCCTTGACCTGCTCGTTACCCTTGATGTCTTCCGAGCCGATGTTCAACAGGCCCACTCGGGGCTGCCAGCCTGGTGGATGTTGATCCCCGTCGACGGCCGCGGCCAGTGCAGAGCCCATGACGGCAAACTGGTACAGATGCTCGGCAGAGCTATCGACGTTGGCGCCAAGATCAAGCATGTGGGTATGCCCGCCCCGCGCCGGGATGGTCGTCGCGATCGCGGGGCGATCGATGCCTGGCACCGTCTTGAGCACGAACTTCGAGACCGCCATCAATGCACCCGTATTGCCTGCGCTGACGCAGGCCTCGGCCCTACCGTCCTTGACAGCATTGATGGCCAGGCGCATCGACGATCGTTTCTTGTTCCGCAGAGCGACCGCGGCCGTGTCCTGCATGGTGACGACCTCCTCGGCCATGCAGATCTCGACACGATCGGCAGGCAGTGGCGTGGAGCCCTCGGCCTCGGCGATGGCGTCGGGATCGCCGAACAGCATGAAATGGACGTCCGGGTGGCGCTGCAGACACAAGCGTGCGGCATCGACGACCACGATCGCACCACCGTCACTGCCCATCGCGTCAAGGGCAATGGAATACGCTGCGCCCGACCGTGGCGACCCGGCGGGCGTGTTCGCGTCGCCGGAAGTGGTGTTGCTGGTGTTGTGGAGACTCATGCCGCAGGCGGGCAATCAGGCACCGGGGATACCGGCGCTTATTCGTCGTCGTCCTCTTCGATCATCGGCTCTGCAACGACCTGCTTGCCGCGATAAAAGCCGTCTGCGGTGACGTGATGGCGACGGTGCAGCTCACCGGTTGTCGGGTCGGTGGAGAGCGTCGGTCCGTTGAGAGAATCATGCGAACGGCGCATGCCGCGACGCGAAGGGGTTTTTCTGGACTTTTGAACGGCCATGAGCGTGGTTGATGAGTACTGAACAAAATGCGGAAGAGACGCACCGTGTGCTGAAGCAGCACCTCAGTGCAGGTTGAGATTCTTGAGAGCGTCGAAGGGCCTTTGACGGTTGTCTTCGGTGGGTTCGACCGCTTCCGGGGCTATGTCGCCGAAACTGACCGGCGCCGCATTGCAGGCGCCATCGGCATGCCTCGGCACCAGCGGCACATGGAAGATGAGTTCGTCCTCGACAAGATCGAGCACATGGATATTGCCATTGTCGTCGAGAACCACGGGGTCAAGGGAATCGGGCAATTCGGCAGCAGCCTGTTCGGACTCCACAAAGACCAACTCGTAGGGGGCATCTACAGGCAAGGTGAATGGGTCCAGACAACGCTGACATTGAAGCGGGAAGCCGGCGAGTAGCCGACCTGTGACCACCACATGATCCTTGCGGCGAGAGAAAACGGCAGAGATGTTCACGTCACCCACTGTCGATGAGAGCATGGGTCCAAGCCGCTTGAACTGCACGAGCGGCACTGACGCGTCGTAGCGCGTACCGTCCCGAGCCATCGAATCCGGGTTGAACCGGCTGGGAAGTGGCTTGGCCATAGCCGGTCAAGGATAGCGAACCCCTAGATGCCACGCAACAGTGCATATGCAACAGATCACCCCGACATTGTGCTCGCCTCCGGTTCCCGCCATCGCGCATCACAGCTGGACAGGCTCGGACTGCCGTTCAGCGCCCATTCCCCGGACGTTGACGAGACGCCGCACCTCGGTGAACCGGTCCGCGAACTGGTCACCCGCCTGGCCCTCGCCAAGGCGCAGGCCGTGATGACGGCACACGCCAGGCCGGACTTGCCAGCGCGGATCTTCATCGCCTCGGACCAATCGGCCGCCGTCGACGTCAACGGCGAGCAGCACCGACTCGACAAGCCCGGCACACCCGCTCGGGCCGAGGCACAACTGCAGCGGCTGTCAGGACGCGAGGTGGCCTTCCACACATCGCTGGTGGTGACCCGGGAGGCCGATGGCGGACCAGAGGCAGAGACGCCGCCTGCTATCGTGACGGTCGATGTGACGCGGGTCCGGTTTCGCACACTCTCGGACGAGGAAATTCGCCGCTACGTGGCGGCCGACGACGTGCTCGACTGCGCAGGCGCGTTTCGGGTCGAATCGCTCGGCATCTCCCTGTTCGAGAGCATCCAGAGCGTAGACCCGACCGCACTGGTCGGGTTGCCGATGATCAGCCTGTGCGCCGGGCTCAGGGCCTGCGGGGTCTCGATCCCCTGAGGGCCGGCCGGCTAGTAGATGACGTGCAGCAGAAGCTGTAGGGCAATCGCGGCGAACACGCCCGCCAGGATGTCATCGGCCATGATGCCGAGCCCACCCTGCAGGCGGGCATCCAGCACGCTGATCGGCCACGGCTTGAGGATGTCGAACAGACGGAACAGTGCAAAGCCCAGCAGCAGTGGAAACAAGCCGCGAGGCGCTGCGATCATGGTGACCGCATAGCCCACGATCTCATCCCAGACGATGCCAGGGTGGTCGTGCACGCCCAGCTCGCTGGCACATCGATCGCAGCACCAGATGCCGACCAGAGCGAGCACACCGAGAACCAGCAGATAGGGCAGAAGCGCCGTCGGCATGACCAGAACCAGCGGGATGCCGAGTATCGTGCCGACGGTTCCCGGCGCCCTGGGCGCGAGGCCTGTACCGGCGCCGATCGCAAGAAAACCGGCGGGGGTGGCAAGAGCTGATACCGAAATTTTCGACGGAGCCTTGCTCACCGGTTCAAGCGCCCGTGTCGCGTCTTGGCTCGCTGGCCCGAAGTCGCTTGCCGACGGCATCGAGCACGCCATTGACGTAGCGATGGCCCTGCTCTGCACCGAAACGTTTGCTCACCTCCACGGCCTCGCTGATCACGACACCAATGGGCATGTCCAGCCGTTCACGCAACTCCCACACACCGAGTCTCAGGATCGCCCGCTCCACAGGGTCCAGCTCTTCGAAGCCCCGGTCGAGCTCTGCGGTCACGATGGCGTCTATCGGTTCGGGATTGGTGGTGACACCGCGGAAGGCTTCCTCGAAATACTCGATGTCCGCCCGGCTCATGTCCTGTTGCTCGAGGAAGTAGCGCCGCACTTCGCTGGCGGAAGATGCCCCCACGTCCCATTGATAGAGGGCCTGCACGGCTCGCTCCCTCGCATAGCGTCGCCGCTGTCGCTGCTTGGTCGGTGACACGGTCGTCCGCTTGCGTCGTCGCGGCTTGTCTTGCGCATCCTCAGCCTCATCACGCATCGGCGCGGAATCGGGCTCTGACGTGACAACATCATCCTCGATGAGGCCTGCGTCCGCGACGTCCACGGAGTCTTCGGCCAGCGCGTCTGACTCTCGGGCCCTCTCCTGCTCTTCGCGAAGGGACTCTAATGTCGGAATCTTCTTCACGGGAACGTCAGGACACAAGCGTTGATAGCCACAAATGATACGCGCCTTGAGCCTTTCATGAGCGCCTCAGGAGCGTCGCCACGTGGTCTTTCCATCAACGTCCTCGAGTAGAACGCCGGCCTTTGCCAACTCGTCGCGAATGGCATCGCTTCTGGCAAAGTCCTTGGCGGCACGCGCTGCTGTGCGCTCCTCGATCAAGGCATCGATTCGATCAGCGTCGAGACTGGCGCCACGCTGCAGAGCGCGCTCCGGGTCCTCCTGAAGAAGCCCGAGCCGTGCACCCAGATGCCGCAGCGTTGCCGCCAGCTGCGCAACCTTCGCCACGTCGGTGTTCTGCCCCTTGCGCGATGCCACGTTGAGCTGAGTGGCGAGATCGTGCAGCACGGCCATGGCTTCGGATGTGTTCAGGTCATCGTTCATCGCGTCATCGAAGCGCGTGATCGCGGACTCGTCCAGAGCCGGCTCGCCACCAGCAGCGGCGTTCGACGGTTCGTCCGCAATGTCATCGTGACCGCGCAAGGCGGTGTACAAGCGCTGCAGGGCTGCGCGTGACGCCTCCAGCTGAGCATCGCTGTAGTTCAGCGGGCTGCGGTAGTGGCTGGACGCGATGAAGGCGCGGATCTCTTCACCGTCAAAATGCTCCAGCACCTGGCGAATGGTCGTGAAGTTGCCGAGCGACTTGGACATCTTCTCGTCGTCGACACGCACCAGTCCGTTGTGCATCCAGTAGTTGGCAAAGGTCTGGCCGGTGGCCGCCTCGCTCTGCGCGATTTCGTTCTCGTGGTGAGGGAACTCCAGATCCAGGCCACCTCCATGGATATCGAAGGTCTCGCCGAGCAGGGACATCGACATGGCCGAACACTCGATATGCCAACCCGGACGCCCGTCACCCCAGGGCGATGGCCAGCTCGGCTCACCGGGTTTGGCGGCCTTCCACATCACGAAGTCCAGTGGATCACGCTTGTGCTCATCAACCGCGACGCGCAGCCCGGAACGCAGCTCTGCAGGACGACGGCCTGACAACTTGCCGTAGTCCTCGAAGGCGCTGACCGCGTAGTAGACGTCGCCATTGTCGCCAGCGTATGCATGCCCGGAGTCGATGAGCTTCTCGATCAGTTTGATCGCAGCGTCGATCGAGTCCATCGCGCGTGGCTCGTGCGTGGGCGCAATGGTGCCGAGCGACGCCGCGTCCTCGTGCATCGAGCGGATGAAGCGCTCGCTGATGTCGTCCGCTGTCGTGTCTTCGCGCGCTGCCCGATCGATGATCTTGTCATCAACATCAGTGATGTTACGCACGTAGGTCACGTCGTAACCGCTGGCGACAAGGTGTCGGTACAGCAGGTCATAAACAACCAGCGCACGCGCATGCCCGATGTGGCAATGGTCGTAGACCGTGATGCCGCAAACGTAGAGTCCGACACGCCCGGGTTCGCGAGGTTCGAAGCGCTCACGGCGGCGCGACATCGTGTTGTAGATCTGCATGCCCCTCAGGGTAGCCGAATAGTGCGCAGGGAAATCGAGATTACCCTATGGTTAACGCAGGCCCGGGTGCAAAAACACCGGGTTGCAACCGGTAAACTCTCGCGCGCCCGCAACAATCACCCACGCCATGAACGCCGTCACTCATTCTTTCTCGTGCGCTGTCGCCGCCATCCTGCTTGCCCTGTCGGCGCCGTTGGCGTCGGCTGCCGATCTACCGAGAGTGCAACTGCAGACCTCTCTCGGCAGCATAGAAATCGAGCTGGAGCAGACACGCGCGCCCGGTACCGTCGAGAACTTCCTGGCCTATGTCGACGATGGGTTCTACGACGGCACCCTCTTCCACCGGGTTATCGAAGGCTTCATGGTGCAAGGCGGCGGCTTTGATGAGTCGTACACCCGCAAGGTCACCAACGCGCCCATCCGCAACGAGGCGGACAACGGTCTGTCCAACCGCCCGTACACCGTCGCGATGGCTCGCACCAACGAGCCACACTCGGCCACCGCACAGTTCTTCATCAACACCGAAGAAAACACCAATCTCGACTTCACGTCGGCGTCGCCTCGCGGCTGGGGCTACGCGGTATTCGGACGCGTGGTCGATGGCTTTGATGTCGTCGACAGAATCTCGGAAAGCCCCACCGGCAGAAACGGCCCCTTCAGCCGTGATGCACCGAAGGAAGCTATCCTTATCGAGCGGGTCACACGCCTGTTGCCCGCCACCCCGGAAACTGCCCCCGAAGACACCGATGCGCCGGCAGCCGTCAGCAGCGGTACCGACGTCAACTAGTGGTGTGACCACACACTAGACACAGCAGCCCGACCGACACACCAGGACAGAACCAAGACAAGCAATGAATGCCACCATCACGACCTCTCACGGCGTCATCGAGCTCGAGCTCGACGAGAACGCGGCACCGGACACCTGCGCCAACTTCAAGCGGTACGCGGACGATGGTCACTACGACCAGACGATCTTCCACCGCGTAATCCCGAACTTCATGATCCAGGGCGGCGGGTTCACAGCCGACATGGAGCAGAAAAAGACCCGCGCCACCATCAGCAACGAAGCCGCCAACGGCCTGAAGAACACCACCGGCACGATCGCCATGGCCCGCACCAGTGAGCCGCATTCGGCAAGCTCGCAGTTCTTCATCAACCTGACCGACAACGACTTCCTGAATCATCGCGACACCTCAGATGCCGGTTACGGATACGCCGTGTTTGGAAAGACCGCCAGTGGCGCTGATGTGATCCAGAAGATCGCCGCGGTACAGACCGGCCAACACGGTATGCACGGTGATGTACCGGTCGAGTCGGTCGTGATCGAATCCATCGTCGTCACCGACTGATCCGTCATCGTCGCTGCCTGGGTCGCCGCCTGTGCCAACGGCCATGTCAACGGCGATATAGACGTCCATGGCGACGGCGTTCATCGCAGACCTGCATCTTGACGAGAGCACGCCCGCTGTCAATCAGCTGGCCGAAAAATGGTTTGCGGGCGCAGCGCAATTCGATGTGCTGTGGATACTGGGGGATCTGTTCGACGTCTGGATTGGCGACGACAGACCCTTCGGCGCGCTGCGTGCCGCCATGGTGGCACTCACATCGTTGAAGGACGCGGGAACGGCGGTGCACCTGATGCACGGCAACCGGGACTTTCTGCTTGGGGACCACTTTGCCGCGCACACCGGCGTGACGATTCACACCGATGATGCACTCGTCATCGACCTCAACACCGGTTTGCCCGAACACCCTGATGCAGCCGATCCGGCCGCGCGCTGCCTGTTGATGCACGGTGACACCTTGTGCACCGAAGACACGGACTACCTCGAACTGCGAAACACCTTGCGAGATCCGCAGTGGCAAGCCGAGTTCCTTGCGAGGCCCCTCGAGCAGAGAGCAGCAATCTCGCAGCAGCTGCGTGCCGGGAGCCGCGCCGCCACCGGAGACAAGAGCAGCGCGATCATGGATGTCACTCCCACCGCAGTCGCGGACATCATGCGGGCAACACAGGTGAACACCTTGCTGCACGGGCACACCCACAGGCCGGCAGACCACCGACCGGCTTGCCCGGAATCAGAAGCGGCTGCGCGGCGAGTCGTACTCGGCGACTGGCACGACGATGGCGCCGAGGTCGCGGTGTATGACGCCGACGCAGGGCTGCGTCTGGAGCACTTCAGCTAGCGTGCTGATTGCGCCTGCTTGTACTCGGCCTCCATCTCGCGAATCAGCTCGAGTTCTGCCTGATCAAAACCGGCTTCGAGGCGCGCGGCATCATTGAAGGGTCCGCGTAACCAGACGCTATGTCCACCGCGCAGCAGATCCCGGAATACATCAGCGCCATCGAGACTGCGTAACTCGCAGACATGGCGAAACCAACGGTTACCGACCGCAACATGCGTGATCTCGTCGGTGTAGATGCGCTGCAGGATCGCAGCGCTTTCCGTGTCGCCTGCGTTCTGCAGCCGCGTGATCATCGGCGGCGCCACATCCAGGCCACGCGCTTCAAGAATCCGCGGCACCAGCGCCATGCGCACCAGCACATCGTGTTCGGTACGCCGAGCCATGGTCCACAGCCCATCATGCGCCGGCAGTGCGCCGTAGTGACTATCCAGCACCTCAAGGCGGTCGGCCACGAGCAGAAAGTGCTCGCCCTCGTCGCCTGCCACGCGCAGCCAGTCGGCGTCGTAGTCATCGGGCTGACCCCGAAATCGAGCCACCGCATCGAGGGCAAGATCAATGGCGTTGAATTCGATATGTGCGAGCGAATGCAACAGAGCGACCCGCCCGTGGACACTGCCAAGCCCTCGCCGCGGTAGCGCAGAGGGATCGATCAGCTCCGGCTGCGACGGACGCCCGGGATTGTCTGGCACTGCTGCACTCAGCGGGTCGCTGTCATCGACAATCGAACGCCCTGCCGCACCGAGATGACGGGCGCGGGCTGCGAGCTCAATGGCAGCAGTCGCCTTTGCGCGCGGATCACAGGTCGCGAGCGCAGCAACCACCTCACGCTGTGCGATCGGCTGCGACGTCATGTTCGCGGTGCTGCCATGGACTCGAACACGCGACGGCTATTGAGCGGGCGATCACCCAGTTGAACCCGCACCAGACGTTTCATCAAGGGCCGTGCTTCGCGGCGTACTTTCGGATCGTCGACGTCCATCTCGGCAAGCGCAAGCAGGGTGGCACCGGAGACTTCAACGCCCGGATCTTCGGTGATGCCGTCCGCCTGCCAGCGCTCATCACCCTCGGTAGCGGATGTCGACTTCAGCAAGGTGCCGTGGAGCTCGTCCTCGTCCTCGATGACGACCGCCACCGCATTGGCCGGATGGAAGCGATAGCGCAGCGCAGCCTCCACTCGATTGCCGTCACGCGTGGCGCGTGCCAGGTCGGGAAGGACTCCCAGCGCTTCGAGCAACTGCAGCTCAAAACGCCGCAACACGATCTCTACATCGACACCACTACCCAGCTCCGATAATGCAAGCCCGTACAGGGCAAACAACTCAGCCTGCGGATGGCCTTTCTCGCACAGGCGCAGCAGCAGTTCGTTCAGATAGTAGGCACAGGCCTGCGGCGTGGGATCCAGCGTGACGGGTTTATCAGCCGCTTCGATACCTATCAGGGTCTTCAGCGAGCCTTCTCCCATCCAGGACAACAACAGGGGTCGAAACGGCTGGTACAACTCGCGCACAGCAGGGCGCGCCGCCCGCGCGCTACGTGCCATCAACGCCATGCGCCCGTGCGCAAGCGTGAAGATGTCGATGATCAGACTGGTATCGCGATACGACTGGTGGTGCAACAACCAGGCGGGCTGCAGTTCGATCGTGTCAGCCATCACGCAGTCGGGTCGGCATGTCGTAGCCCAGGCTGTTGAGCGCGCGCTCGTCGTCAGCCCATCCTTCCTTGACACGCACCCAGATCTCGATGAAGACGCGCCGCTGCAACAAGGACTCCAGAGACTCCCGCGAACGGCGGCCCACCTCCTTGAGACGCTCACCACCCTTGCCGATGACGATGCCCTTCTGGCTCGACTTGTCTACCCAGACCACAGCGCCGATTCGCGTCAGGGGGACATCGCCGCGCGCGGTGGTTTCCTCATAGCTTTCGATCTCTACCGACAGTGCATACGGCAGTTCGGCAGACAACAAGCGCGTGAGCTGCTCGCGCACCGCCTCCGCTGCCAGAAAACGCGCCGAGCGATCGGTAAGTTCATCGGCATCGTAGCGCCACTCACCTTCCGGCAAGCGGGCGCGTATCGCCTTGGACAGGGTATCAACGCCTTCGCCCTTCAGTGCCGACACCATGTGCACATCGATCATGTTGTCGTGCTTGGGTAGCGCCTCGAGGTAAGGCAGCAGCTCCTGCTTGTGCTTGACCGTGTCGACCTTGTTGACCACCAGCATGAACGGCACGTCCGCTGCGACAACCACATCCCAGGCGCGCTGGTCGTCGTCGTTGAACACCGGTGCCTGCACCATCAACAGGGCGAGATCCACACCGTGCAATGCATTGGAGGCGGTGCGATTGAGCACCTGGTTCAGGCGTTGCTTTGCCCCCACATGAATGCCGGGGGTATCAACAAAGGCGATCTGCACGTCATCGATCGTGCTGATGCCGAGCAGGCTATGTCGCGTGGTCTGCGGCTTGTGCGCGGTGATGCTCAGCTTCTGGCCGACAAAGCGATTGAGCAGCGTGGACTTGCCCACATTGGGCCGCCCGGCAATGGAAACTACACCGGAGCGCGTCATGAATGAGGTTTGATGGGTAACACGGTCAACTGCGAGTGCGTCGATGGCTGCGCAGTCTATCAGTCAGCCTGCGTCAGTCGGTCAGCGACTCGAGTAAACCGGCAGCGGCAGCCTGTTCTGCCTTGCGTCGGCTGCCCGCTTCAGCGGTGACGCGACGGTCGTCGGATGGCAATCGCACCTCGACTGTGAAGCGGCGCTCATGGTCTGCCCCGGTTTCCTCGACAACGGTGTACACCGGCCGTTCGAGCCCTCTTCCCTGCAGCCACTCCTGCAGGCGGGTCTTCGGATCCTTCAGTGACTCGGCCGGTGGCAGCGCGTCCAGACGCTGTGCCATGAGCCGGAGCACCAGGGCACGGGCTTCATCAAAACCGCGATCAAGAAAGCAGGCGCCGATCAGGGATTCGACGACATCGGCAAGGATGGAGTCACGGTGCTGGCCACCCGAGCGGCGTTCTCCCTCACCGAGCACGATGTTGCGCCCGAGGTCAATTTCAACGGCGATTTCGGTGAGTGCGCTGCCGCGCACGAGGCTTGCGCGCAAGCGACTGAGCGCACCTTCGTCATCGCGGGGTCTGCGTTGGTACAGCTCGGCTGCAACCACAAAGTTCAACAAACCATCGCCAAGGTACTCAAGCCGCTCGTAGTGGCGGGGACCTGCGGACCGGTGCGTCAGCGCCTCCTCGTAGAAGGATTCGTCATCAACAACCAGTTCGAGGCGTTCGAACAGCGCCGCACGTGCACGCGCGGCTGCCTCATGCTCCGGGGCTTGCCGACGTGTCAGAGCGATCCGACCTCTTCTTCAAAGCGCATGACCAGATCGATATTGCTGAACAGGTTTTCGCGCTTCTCGTAAGACACCTTGGCTTCAAAGCGTCCGCCACTCGCCTTCTTCAGCTCGACGATGTCCTCGGCCTTGTAGGTCCAGAGGTTGTTCAAGCCGAGCTGCTGGTTCAACGACTTGTAGAACGCTTTCTTGGAGCCGCGCATCAGCGCATCGTCTTCGCTCACCTGATCGACGACCTTCATGACGGTCCAGTTGTCCATATAGGCAGGACCTGCCTTCATGGCGAAGGTCGCGAAGAAGACAACCACGGACATGATTACCAGGATGGCAGTCATGGACATGCCGCGCTGCGATCGCAGCGAGGCCGGGCGCTGTGTTGGCTTCGAGAACGTCGTCGTCATCTGATCTTGTCTCCGAGGCGGTCCCACTTGACCCCTCCATTCCAGTGCATCCAGATGCGGGTCGCCCGGCCAACGAGATTCTCTTCCGGGACAAAGCCCCAGTAGCGACTGTCGTTGCTGTGGTCACGATTGTCCCCCACCATGAAATAGTGGCCCTCGGGGACCTCCCATTCCTTGTTCATGGCAAAGCGACGCGCCGGGTCGATCAGCAGGTCGTGCGGTTCCGCACCCAGATCGCTCTGGAACAGTTCCGCATTTACCTCTGTGTCGTCCTCAGCGGTGTAGACATAAGACTCTCCCCCGGAAAACTCGACGAGTTCCCCATTGATCGACAAGCGTTTGTTCTGAAACGTGACCGTATCGCCCGGAAGGCCGATCACGCGCTTGATGTAGTCCTTGCTCGGATCTCGCGGATAGCGAAAGACCGCCACGTCTCCGCGCTCCGGCTCACCGGTTTCGAGCACCTTCTTGTTGAGTACGGGCAAGCGCAGCCCGTAGCTGTACTTGCTGACCAGGATGAAGTCCCCGACCAGCAGTGTCGGGATCATCGAGCCTGAAGGAATCCGGAACGGCTCGAACACGAAGGAACGCAGGAAAAGCACGATGAACAGCACCGGGAAGAACGACCGGGCGTACTCGACGAGCAAGGGCTCGCGCGCTTCTCCACCGCGGGCACCGGATACGCGCTTCGGCGCAAACGCCAAGGCATCGATCAACCAGATGACGCCGGTCACCGCGGTCGCGATGACCAGGATCAAGGGGAAGTTCAGGTTATCCACATAAGCTCCAGAATCGTGGCGGGTTATCCGCGGTCTACTTGCAGTACCGCAAGAAACGCTTCCTGCGGAATTTCGACCTTGCCGACCTGCTTCATTCGACGCTTGCCCGCCTTCTGCTTTTCGAGCAGCTTGCGCTTGCGCGTGATATCGCCGCCGTAGCATTTTGCGGTCACGTTCTTGCGCAGCGCCTTGATGGTGCTGCGCGCGATGATGTGCGAGCCGATGGCCGCCTGTACGGCCACCTCGAACATCTGTCGCGGGATGATGTCCTTCATGCGCTCTGCCAGCTCACGCCCACGTGACTGTGAACGGGCACGGTGAATGATCGACGCCAGCGCATCCACGGTGTCACCGTTGATCATGATGTCCACCTTGACGAGATCGGCTGCCTGAAAGCGCTTGAACTCGTACTCGAAGGAGGCGTAGCCCTTGGAGCAGGACTTGAGCCTGTCGAAGAAATCGAGCACCACCTCGGACAACGGCAACTCGTAGGAGAGCTGCACCTGGCGGCCGAGGTACTGCAGGTTGAGCTGTACGCCGCGCTTCTCGACGCAGAGCTTGATGACATCACCCACGTAGGCCTGCGGCACGAGGATGTTGGCAAGAATGATGGGCTCGCGGATCTCGCTGACGACATTGACCGGCGGCAGATCCGACGGGTTGTCGATGTAGGTGATGTCGCCCTTGGTATCGACAATCTCGTAGACCACCGTCGGCGCTGTGGAAATCAGGTCGAGGTCGTACTCGCGCTCCAGGCGTTCCTGGCAGATCTCCATGTGCAGCATGCCGAGAAAGCCGCACCGAAAACCAAAACCCAGCGCCGACGACGTCTCCGGCTCGAAATGCAGAGCGGCGTCGTTCAAGCGCAGCTTCTGTAGCGCTTCTCGAAAGCTCTCGTAGTCATCGGACTCGACCGGATAAAGCCCCGCGAACACGCGCGGTTGTACCTGCTTGAAGCCCGGTAGTGGCTCCTCCGCCGGCGCACGGGCAAGCGTTATCGTGTCGCCCACGCGGGCCGCTTCGATCTCCTTGATGCCGCAGATCACATAGCCCACCTCGCCCACTGACAAGGCATCGCGCTTGGAACGCTTGGGCGTGAAGACGCCGACATCGTCAGCCTGGTAATCACGGCCGGTGGACATGATGCGGATCTTGTCTCGTGTGGAGATTCGACCTGCGATCACTCGCACCAGGGTGATGACGCCCACATAGGCATCGAACCAGGAATCGATGATCAGGGCACGCGTGGGCGCGTCCACATCGCCTTGCGGCGCGGGAATACGCTCGACGATCTGCTCGAGCACTTCATCGATACCGATGCCGGTCTTGGCGCTACAGTGGATCGCGTCTTGCGCGTCGATGCCGATGATTTCCTCGATCTCGTCGACCACACGTTCGGGGTCCGCGGCCGGCAGGTCAATCTTGTTGAGCACCGGCACGACCTCGAGGTCCTGTTCGATCGCGGTGTAGCAGTTGGCGACACTCTGTGCCTCGACGCCCTGTGAGGCGTCGACCACCAGCAGCGCGCCCTCGCAGGCTGACAACGACCGGCTGACCTCGTAGCTGAAGTCCACGTGGCCGGGCGTGTCGATGAAGTTCAGGTGGTAGACCTCACCGCTCTTGCTGGTGTAGTCGAGCGAGACCGCCTGGGCCTTGATGGTGATGCCGCGCTCCTGCTCCAGATCCATGGAGTCGAGCACTTGCGCCGACATCTCGCGGTCGGACAACCCCCCACAGACCTGGATAAACCGGTCGGCAAGCGTCGACTTGCCATGATCGATATGGGCGATGATCGAGAAATTACGGATGTTCTGTTGCATGTGCCCTTGAGGCAGTGACCGGAGGCAGTATCGATGGTGGGCGGCGAGGCGCGCCGGGCACCACGAGAGCGGCCGCCGGACGGCTAATCCGCTCGCACGTTGCCACCAGTGTAGCCTGCCAGCCCCTCTCGAACGGCCTGAAGGTCCAGAAAGTGATGGCAGAGCTCCTCTCCGGCCAGCATCAGCACCGGAACGCGGACATTGTGCTGCTCGCGCAGCGCCGGATCGAGGTCGATATCGACGCGTTCGAGACGAAAACCATCCCCAGGCAACAGCTCGTGGAGCTGCGCTGCCATGTCCTCACAGAGATGGCAGCCCTCACGCACGAGTAGCGTGAGCAAAGGCGGTGCGTCGCAGGATGATGGCGCCGAGTTCACTCCTCGGCAAACTTCAAGGCCAGCCACTCTGGGCCTGACTCACGCTGTACCAGTACCGGCAAGGAGGTGCGATTTCCAAGGCCATCGAGCACCTCACGAAGATCATCCGCCGAGTCGACCGACGTGTTGTCGATGGTGAGAATCACGTCGCCCTTGACGATGCCTGCGTTTGCCGCAGGACCGTCTTCCTCGACCTCGGTGACCAGCACCCCGCCGCGATCGACATCAAGACGCTCGCGGGTCGCATCGTCCACCGGGGCAACGGAAAGCTCCAGGCGATTGGTGCCGGAAGACTTCTTGGGTGTCACGGCCGCGCGCACGCCGTCCTCGCCCGGCAACTCGCCGATGTTGACAGTGACCGATATCGTCTTGCCCTCACGCACCACGCTCAGGGTGGCATCGGTGTTGACCGGTACACGCCCCACCAACGGAGGTAGTCCTGAAGACCGCCTGATCTTGCGACCATTGAAATGCGTGATGACATCGCCCACACGCAGATCCGATGTCGATGCAGGACTGTCGTCGAGAATATTGGCAACCAGTGCCCCATGTGCCGAGCTCATGCCGAAGGTCTCGGCAAGGTCCATGGTGACTTCCTGAATGATCACGCCAAGCCATCCTCGACGAACGGTACCGGTCTCGCGAATCTGCGCGGCGACGTCCATGGCCATTTCGATGGGTATGGCAAACGACAGACCCATGAAGCTGCCCGTGCGGCTGTAGATCTGGCTATTGATACCGATCACGTCGCCGTCGAGGTTGAACAGCGGCCCGCCGGAATTACCCGGGTTGATCGCCACATCGGTCTGGATGAACGGCACGTAGCTTTCGTTGGGCAGCGAACGGCCGGTGGCGCTGACAATGCCTGCGGTCACGGAAAAGTCGAAGCCAAACGGTGAACCGATCGCAAGTACCCACTCACCGACGTCAAGTGCGTTGCTATCCCCGATGCTGACAACTGGCAGGTTTTCGCCGTCGATCTTGAGAACGGCCATATCCGAACGCGGATCAGTTCCGACCACCTCGGCGATGTACTGCCGACGGTCGTGCATGCGCACGAGCACTTCCCCGGCACCGTCCACAACATGATTGTTGGTCAGGATGAATCCGTCACGGGAAATGATGAAGCCCGACCCCTGAGCGCTGGACTGGAAACCGGGCGGCGCCTGCTGCTCACCGTTGTAGCGACGGATGAGATCGTCGAGCGGAGTACCGTCCAGTTCCGGCAGTGACTCCTCGAGTTCTTCGCGGCGGGACGTGGCTTCCGCGCCCGGACGGGTGCTTATGTTGACCACCGCCTCGTGATTACGCTGCACGAGCTCGGTGAAATCCGGCAAGCCCTCCAGGGCCTCAGCTCGCGTTGATACCGCAAGACACACGTAGGCGATGCCAATGAGCAGCATTGACGTACCGAGCGACATGCGCAGCCGCTGGCTGCGGCGGGCCGCCGGGCACTCGACAGCAATAGCAATGGACTGACGGCTAAGGTGGGACATCAACGGCTCCGGTTATCGACGCTAGCACTCATCTTGTACGGTCCTTTCTACGGGAGTGGCCCGAGGGTCGATGCCCGCAGAGCCCCGACGGCTAGCCAGCAGTCTCCATGCAAGCAGTCCGCCAGCAAGCCCGGCGACGCCGCCCAGGGCCACCCATCCATCACGAACGCTGGCTGAAAATTCACTCGCTGACACCATGCCGGGCGGTCGGCCCGGAATCACGTTCAATACACTGCTGCTCAACACCACACCCGCGAGCAGCCCGACAACGGGAAGTCCGTACGCTCCGGCAACCACGCGCAGCCAGCCTGAAGGCGAGGCCTCGTCGACGTGGACGTTGACAGCGCAGCCGACCGGCAAGACGCGGTCAGACGCCTCGATCCGACAGTCGATGTGCGACACCGCCTGATGCAGCCCGAGCCCGCATCCGCGCCCGGCAGCACACCGATCACACCCGCTCCCGCCCTGCACGGCAACGCGAACGCGCCCATCCGGCATGTGCCCGATGATCGCTCCACGATGCCCCGTGGACGCGACCTGGGTGCACGCGTCACTGGACGTCACCTGACCATCGCGCTCATCGGTCATCGCCTCAGCGCTGGAGGCGAGTGGCAGAGGCGATCAAGCGCACGCTGATCGGTGGCACCTCACCGACGACCGTGACGTACGAATCATCCACGGCTACCCCATAGGCATTGAGTCCACCCATTCGGGAATGACCTTCGGTAAGCGAGTCGCGCTTGTCGTCCGACAAGGGCTCGACGTATACCGACACCGAGGTCATGCCGTCCGAGACCATGGCGTGCCTGACAGGTCCGCCGGTGCCGGGCAGCGATCGCACCGTCTCGGACAACTTCTGAAAACCTGCCGGCAGTCCGGTAAACACGATGTCGTCGCTCGTCGGCTGCTGCGCGGTAATCGGACTCTGACTATCTGACGCCTGCAACTGCTCCAGCTTGGGCAGCAACCACTCGCGTCCCTGCGCCAACGCCTCGATATCGAATCGCGACGGATCGATCGTGCTCGGATACTCGATCGACGTGAACAGGACCTGCTCGATCGGCCGCGCGTTTTCGTCGAGCAACATCGAGCGCAGCAGCATGCCTGTCGATTCGTCCACCCAGAAGCGATAGCCATAGCGAAAGTCGTCCGCCGGATCGACATGCACCACGCGCGTCGGACGGCCCGCGACCCGGTCCTGGGATCCGAGCCTGACGGTGTACAAATCGTGATCGAGCAGTGCGCCCGACATCTGCGGCAACGACGTTCTCGGTTTCGAAGAACTGACCTCGACAGCGCGGGCATCAGGCCAGATGCACGTCACCAGCGCAGGGCTGCGAAAGACTTCTCTCGCCTCCCCATCCAGTGACAGCATGCGCTCCAGCTCGCCGCCGCTGTCGTTGGCATGCAGCACGTGCAAGGACGACACGCTGTCGCCCGCGATATGCACGAAGGTGCCCTCGTAGTTGAGCTCGCGTAGCGCATCGGACATGCGGGTGATGAGCGCCGCAGCCTCGTCGCTCTCGTCAGGATTGACCTGCGCACCGACCGGCATGCAGGTCATCGCGATGCTGCACAAAACGGCAAGCACCGCTCTCGTGGTCACCGCTGATCGAACCCTCACTGACAGCCAGTGCTCCTCAGCGATCGTCGGGCTCGGCTGGCGCAGCGTCGTATCCCACAAGGCTCGAATACGGCAGCATGCCCACACGCTGTGATGTCGGTGAATGCTCGAGATGCTGCGACAGGAACATGTTCAGCCGATCTTCCACTTCGCTGCGCTGTAATTCGCCATTGCCGTTCACACTGACCCAGTGACTACCGGTGCCGGTGGTGTGAGACACGAGCTCCACGTCTGCAAGACGGGAGGCCGCCAGCGGAGCGGACGTGCTGACCGTAGACACCAGCTGCGCACCCGGCACATCAATACTGGCAACGGACTGTGCCACCGCGTTGTCTGGCGCACCGGAGCTTCCACCGATCATGTCGAGGCCGAACACCGTGGCGACAGCCACACTCGCGGCAAGCGCGCCGCCTGCAGCAAACTGGCCCCAGGCAAAAGAACGCCTTCTCGGCACGACGCTGGGCTGGGGCTCGGTTGAGCCACCAAGAATCGAGCGTACGTTGCTGTACGTCGGTTCGTCAGCAATCGCCGAATGGATACGCGATGCCAGCAACGCTCCGTGTTCAGGAGCGATGATGGATTCACCACGCGCCACGTCGCGGATGAGGTGCCAGCGATTCCATGTGTCGCGCATCGCGTCGTCGCCGCAGGCATGTGCGACACATTCTGCAGGGTCGATATCCTGCCACTCGCCGTCCATCAACTGGGACAGCTGCTCGGGTGACACTTTCTTGTCTGTATGCTTGGCCATGAGTACTACCTGAATTTTTCGTCGAGCAAGGGCTCGATGTTCTTGTCGATTGCCTCGCGGGCGCGAAAGATACGCGAACGCACAGTGCCGATCGGGCACTCCATCGTCGTCGCGATCTCCTCGTAGGAGAGCCCTTCGAACTCTCGCAACACGATTGCCGTTCGAAGGTCGTCAGGCAGCGCGTCAATCGAGCGCTGCACGGTGTCGGCAATCTCGCGGGTTACCAGTTCACGATCCGGCGTTGCCGTTTCGCGCAATGCGCTGCCGGTGTCGTACTGCTCGGCGTCTGCCGCGTCGATACCGGTGTCACTGATCTTGCGACTCATCGTGACCAGGTGATTCTTGGAGGTGTTGATCGCGATGCGATACAGCCAGGTGTAGAAGGCGCTCTCGCCGCGAAAATTACGCAGACCGCGATACGCCTTGACAAAGGCTTCCTGGGTGACGTCCTGAGCCTCGTGAACGTCGCTGACGTAGCGCGACACGAGGTGAGTGATGCGATGCTGATACTTGAGCACCAGAAGATCGAACGCGGATTTGTCACCGCGCTGGACCCGCTCAACGAGCGCCTGGTCGATCTCCCGATCACTCAATGGTCTGTCGCCTTTTGCCCCAGACTGGCGGTTCGGGCTTTGCATCGCCGATGAGCCGAGCTGCGTGGGTGTCGACGGGCGGCGGCCGCCCGCGGTGATTGCCGTATTCCGGCGCGATGGAATCATAACAGTCGAGCTCGGAGATGCGACGTTGTGTACATGTCCTCTGAGAGTCGCTTGTGTGGGTATAGTTCACTCGAATTCGTAAATTGGTTCGCATCCCGCCATGACATTACCCTTGGTAATCGACGTAGCTCACCTTCAGCGTGCGCTGGATGGCGAGCCAGCAGCCGCTCGAGACCGACTCAGACTCTTCGACCTGCGCGCCAGGGATGCGTATCTCGACGGTCACATCCCGGGGGCGATGCATCTGGATGCTCGCTTGCTGAACCACACGGCCCCGCCCTATGCGGGCCTTCTGCCGGATGAAGCAGGCATGCAAGAGTTGATCGAAGCGATGGATCTCTGCGCCGGAGATCACGTCATCGCCATCGATGGCGGGCGTGCAACCGAGGCCGCTCGGCTGACATGGGTACTGCAGGTCTGGGGCTTTACCGCCATCAGCTGGCTGAACGGCGGAATGCGTGCCTGGACGTCGGCGGGGGCCACGCTGGTACCGGGAGATTCGAACAAGGACGCCACGGCGACCAGCGGGTCAGACCGCACTGCGCCCCGCTTTCAACCCGTTCTCGACGGCGCCAATCGTGCGACTGCGGATGATCTTGCCGCGGAACTCGAGGATCCGGAGTTGCGCATACTCGATGTGCGCGGACGCGCGGAATTCGACGGTAGCGACAAACGCAGTGCCGAGGGCGGCCATGTGCCTGGCGCGCTGCACTTTGAATGGACAACACTGCTCGATGCCAACGGGCAACTGCTTCCTGACGAACAACTGCTCGCCGCCTTGCGAGCAGCGGACGTAGAACCGCACCATCGCGTGGTCGCTTACTGCCAATCGCACCAACGCTCATCAGTGACGTGGCTTGTATTGCGCAAGCTAGGCTTTACCCACGTGCGCGGACTCGACGGCGCATGGTCGGTGTGGGGCAACCGGCCGGACCTGCCAAAAGAGACGTAATCAGTCAGCGACTGTCCGCGGCACCGCTCGCCATGTCCGCAAGCTTTCGATAATTGTCGTAGCGAAAGCGCGCAAGCTCACCCTTGTCGAGTGCATCGGTGACCGCACAACCCGGCTCGACGCCATGCGTGCAATCGTTGAATCGGCACCCGCTTGCCAGTTCAGCAATTTCCCCAAAGCCCGAACGCACATCCAGCGCCGACAGCTCTTCAACCGACCAGCGGCGCACGCCTGCCGAATCGATCAACGCTCCCTCTGCCGGCAGCTCGTACCAGAGCGTCACGCTGGTGGTGTGAGAGCCCAGTCCGGTCGCCGCGGAAACCGCGCCGACGCGTATGTCGCGATCCGGCAGCAGCCGCTTGACGATAGAGGACTTGCCGACACCACTCGCCCCCACCAGAGCCACTACGCGCCCGGCCAGCGACGCCTGAAGTTCGGCCACGCCATCATCCTCCGCTGCCTCGCACGACAGGGCAACATGGCCCGCCTCCCGGTAAGCGTCAAGAATCCGATCCGCACGTTCCTGCTCATCCGCGGTGAGAGAACGGTATTTGTTGATGATGATCAGCGCGCCCAGACCGGAACGCCTTGCTGCCACGCAAAATTCATCGATCAGCAGGGTGTCGATGCCCGGCGGCGCCGCAGACACGATGCCGAGATGCGTCAGGTTGGCAGCGAGCGGCTTGAACTTGCCATGGCGCTCAGCGCGCTCAAGCACCGTATCGCGCGATTCCAACGACACCACTCGCGTCGCATCAGCGTCGTCGACTTGCACCGTTACACGATCGCCAGCGACGATGAGTGGCAGCTGCCGCAGCGGCGTCGCTTGCACAGGCGTGGACGAAACAGCCGTCAATGGAACGACCGCAAGCTTGCGGCCCAAGTTGGCAATGACTCGATGCGTCGGTCCGGGTGACCCTGCCTGCTCCATCAAGTACTCGAAAAAAAGCCGTCTGATGCGCGAACACTGATGCAGTTCTGCGCGGGTGTGCTGAAATACTAACAAACCAACCACTTGAATCCCGATGTCCACGAGCGATTCCACCAACGCCGACAACCTGATCTGGGTTGACCTTGAGATGACCGGGCTCGACCCCGACGCAGACACCGTCATCGAAATCGCCACGATCGTGACCGATAGCGAGCTGAACACCCTGGCCGAAGGGCCGGTGATCGCCATCCAGACAGCCGAAGAGCGACTGCTGGCAATGGATGAATGGAACACCGAACACCACGGCGCATCGGGGTTGCTGGACCGAGTCCGCAGCAGCACGCACTCACTCTTGGACGCTGAACGACAAACCATCGAGTTTCTGAGCCCATGGGTTCCGGCTGGCAAGAGCCCGATGTGCGGCAACAGCATCTGCCAGGACCGACGTTTCATGGTGCGTACCATGCCTGGCCTCGAGGCCTACTTTCACTACCGCAATGTCGATGTCAGCACCATCAAGGAACTGGTGCGGCGGTGGTCACCGGACTTCGCCAACAGCTTTCGAAAAAAGAATACCCACCTGGCGCTCGACGACATCCGGGAGAGCATTGGCGAGCTGCAGCACTATCGAAAACACGTGTTTTCGATCTGACTCCTCGTCGATTGGCCGCGCGCGGACGTGGCGCCCGAAACGCGACCGGCACAAACATCACCAACAGACCATTTGGGGCTCGAGCAGAGAGCGTCGACCGCACGGTTCGCAGACCCTGTAAAAATTTGACTCGATCGCAACACCTTCCGATCTGTTGCGATCGAGTCAAATCGTGTTCACTGCATGTGTCCATGCCCAAGCGCAGCGCGCTGCGCTTTTTCGCCTTGGAAGCTACTTTCGCGTCGCCAAAAACGCGAAAAGCACCCGAATCAGTGTTGCGAACGAGTCAAATTTTTACATGGCAGCGAGCACACGGTGTCTCCGCCTCGAAACCAACTCGCGATCACTCACCGCATTATCTCAACTTCTTATCTCAATTTCTTATCTTAAAGCTTAACGCACCGCCCGTTTATCGACCGACAAGGCTCCGTTCGGCGAACGCAACGGACAAGGTACTTCCGTCCGCAAACTCGAGTTCGCTTCCCACGGGAACACCGCGAGCGATCTGCAACACCGGCACAGCGTATCTGGCGCACAGTTCAGCGACGTAACGGGCAGTAGCGAGGCCCTCGACGGTCTGGTTGGTGGCCAGCGTGACCTCCTCGATTTCCGCGCCGGCGAGCTGTGATTCCAGCAAATCCAGCCCCAAGTCGGACGGACCGACGCCGTCGAGTGGAGACAGATGACCGAGCAACAGAAAGAAACGACCGTTGTAGTCTGTCGCGCGGTCGATGGCGAGCACATCAGCCGGGCTTTCAACTACGCAGACTTCCTTGCTGTTTCGAGCAGGATCAGAACACCAGCGACACGGCTGACGCTCGGTAAAGATTCGGCAACGATCGCAATGAACCACCTGCTCCATCGCGCGCAACAGGGCCTCTCCAAGCCGCGAGGCGCCCGCACGGTCTCGTTGCAGCACGTGCAAAGCCATGCGTTGGGCAGATTTCGGGCCTACGCCAGGCAAGCAGCGCAACGACTCGATCAGATCCTCCAGCAGACCACTGGCCATGCCGACCACTCCCCAGATACCGCTGCCTAGAAAGGAAGCTTCATGCCGGCCGGCAATTCAAGGCCATCGGTCAGGCCAGACAGTTTGCTCTTGGAAGCCGCGGCGAGCCGCTGACTGGCGTCGTTGACCGCGGCAGCAATCAGATCCTCGAGCATGTCCTTGTCGTCTCCAACAAGCGAATCATCGATAGAGACCTTCTTGAGCTCGTGCTGCCCGTTCATTGTCACCTTGACAAGACCACCGCCACTCTGTCCCTCGATCTCCAAGTTGGCGATTTCTTCCTGCGCTGCCTGCATGTCAGCCTGCATCTGCTGAGCCTGCTTCATCAGATTGCCGATTCCACCTTTCATCGCTGTATCTCGCCTTCTGTCAGTTGAACTTCAGTCAATTGAACTTCAGTCAGTCGAAGTTGTTGTCTCCGCCGCATCGGGCGACGACGCTGGCAAGGGCCGCACATTCGCGGGATCTATCTTGCCGTCAATATCGTTGAGTAGTCGGGACAAGCGCTCGTCCCCGTCGATCGAGGCGCGCGCCGATTCGAGCGCCGAGGCCTCGTCTCGCTGCAGCTGTTTCGACGGAGTATCAAGCGGCTGGGCGCTCACATCGGATGAATCTGCCTGGCGCAAGACCAGCGTGACCGATTCGCCCGCCCAACTGCCGAGGGCCTGTGCCAATCGATCGACAAAACGCGGTGAATCCAGATGGTCCTGCCCGGCCTCGAGCACAAGGTGCACCTCGTTTCCGGCGCGTCGCTCCACCACGGTGTTGTTCGCGAGTTGACGAGGCATGCCTGACACCCCGAGCTCGGTGATGATCCTGGACCACGCCTGAGCGGTGATTTGATCAAGCGATCCCTTGCCCGCAGCTGGGGCGGAAGCAGGATCCGCGCTTGTCTTCGGGGCTGGCTCGCTGCCCGTGTCCATCAACGTCGCCATGGCAACGGCCTTGGCATCACGTGCATCTCCGGCCGAGACGCTACCGCGCACAGGCAGGAGCACGGGCGGGTGCGCGGGCGGGTGCACGGGCGGGGCCGCGGGCGCGTCTGGCGGCGGAGCCGCCTGTGCCTGTGATGCGACCTGCTGTGATGCGGCCTGTGATGCGGCCTGCTGTGATGCGGCTTCAGTCCCCGCCGATTGAGGCCGAAACGCATGCATGCGCAGCAGCGCCATGTCGAACCCCTCGCGCGGGTCGGCGGAAAACGGCAGGTCGCGTCGGGCGTGCTGACCGATCTGGTACCAGAGCTGTGTGACTTCCGGTGCGGTGGAGCTGGCAATTTCGGCGAGCAGCTCGTGTCCCGGCTGGTTGGGGTCAGCAGTATCGGGCACACTCTGCATCAACGCGACCCGATGCAACAGGGCGAGCATCTCGCCGAGAATCTCGGTGAAATCCGGTGCGTAACTTGCGAGTTCGTCGACGCGCGTAAACAGCTGCTCGAGGTCACCCTGCGCGAGTGCTTCCAGCAGTCCCGCCAGGCGTTGCACGGATACCCGACCCAGCATCGACTCGACCTCAGAGACACGCACGGCTCCCTGACCGTAGGCCGCGGCCTGTTCGACCAGGCTCAGCGAGTCGCGCACACTGCCCTCGCTGGCCCGCGCAATCAGATCAAGGGCGGCAGGTTCGGCGTCAATGCTCTCGTCGGAAAGGATGTTTGCAAGGTAAGCCGACAGCGTATCGGACGGCATTCGGCGCAGATTGAACTGCAGGCAACGGGACAGTACGGTCACCGGCACCTTCTGCGGATCGGTAGTCGCGAGCAGGAACTTGACGTGTTCCGGCGGTTCTTCCAACGTCTTTAGCAAGGCGTTGAAACTTGCGTTCGAGAACATGTGGACTTCATCGATCAGGTACACCTTGTAACGCCCGCTGGCCGGCGCATACGGCACGTTCTCGAGCAATTCGCGCGTCTCGTCGACCTTGGTGCGCGACGCGGCGTCCACCTCGATCAAATCGAAGAATCGACCGGCCTCGATATCGGAACACGCTGAACAGGTGCCACACGGCGCTGAAGACACACCCTTTTCAAGGCAGTTCAGGCACTTGGCAAAAATGCGTGCGATGGTGGTCTTGCCCACACCACGCATACCGGTGAACAGGTAGGCGTGATGCAACCTGTCGGTGTCGAGAGCGTTGACCAGCGCGCGAAGTACCGGCTCCTGGCCGATCATGTCTTCGAAGCGCTGCGGGCGCCACTTGCGGGCGAGTACCTTGTAGCTCATGCCCGGCGACGGGCCCTCGGGTGGTCACGTGAGAAGAAAAACACCCTCCAAGAGGGTGGCATTCCGTACCAGCCGCATCCCGGCACCCGATTCCGTTGCTGCCGCTGCTCCCTTCCGGGCCTGACGGGGTTAACAAGGTCTCGTCGCGAGAGTGCCGATACGGAACACCGTCGACCGGCGCATTGTGGCCGCTAACGAGTTTGCTCGCAAGCGACTGGTGAAGCTTCTTTTTGTAAGCTCCACTCACGCGCCCTTCTCGCGCTGGCAAACGGCAACACCATGACCGCACGAGTGCTCGTCGTCGAGGACGAATCGGACATACGCGACCTGATCCGCTTTGCGATCGAAGGCGACGGACACGAGGTGCTCGACGCCGAAACCACCTTGCAAGCCCATCAGCTCCTGCAGATGGAAAACGTCGATGTCGCGATCGTGGACTGGATGCTGCCCGGCGGCAGCGGGCTTGAGCTGATCAGAAAACTGCGGCGCGAAGAACGCACGGCTGCCTTGCCGATACTGATGCTCACGGCGCGCAGCGAGGAGAACGACGTGGCCGCCGGACTTGACAGCGGGGCAGACGACTACCTCATCAAACCCTTCTCGCCACGGGAGCTGCGGGCGCGTATCCGCGCATTGCTGCGCCGCAGTCGTGACTTCGACCGTGGCGAAGTCCGTGTCGTCGGCCCACTGACCATTGACTCGGCGGCACACCAGATCACCGTCGATGGCAAGGCCGTCCCGCTCGGACACACCGAATTCCGTCTGATCTCGTTTCTGGCCCAGCATCCCAAGCGTGTCTACAGCCGGGCCCAGCTGCTCGATCATGTGTGGGGGCCAGGCGCCTTGATCGAGGAGCGCACCGTGGACGTCCACGTGTTGCGAATCCGCAAGGCGCTGAAGACCGCAAACGCGGATAGCGTGCTGCAAACCGTGCGTGGCGCGGGCTATCGTCTCAGCGACGACTGATTCGGTTCGACGGATACGATTCATCACGCCCGCCGAACGCTTCGGCCGGTATGATCGCCGCCATGGCTGCCGCCCCTACTCCTGCTGCCCCTCCTCCTCCTGCTGCTCCTCCTGCCGCGCCCGCTGGCACGGCTGATCGCCCAGCCCAGCCAGGAGCCCGGCCGGGCCGACTGCCTCTATTGCACAGCGCCCGTGTGGAGCTCCAATGCCTGTTGGGCATCCTGCTGGTGGGGTTCGTGCTGGGCTGGATCACCGGCATGATCGCGGTGTTGCCACTGGTGGCGGCGCTTGGCTATTGCGTGTGGCTGATCTGGCGCATGAATGCTGTGGTCGCGTGGCTGCAGTCCAAACCCAAGGTGGCGACCGCACCACCCTCTTTCGGGGTCACCGACGCCTTGATCAGCGGCGTCTGCCGGGAAACCAAATACAGCGCCAAGCAAAAGGATCGCTACAAGAACGCGCTCAAACAGTTCAACTCTCTGGCGGCCGAGCTGCCTGACGCCACCATCGTCATCAATCAGCACCGGCAGATCCGCTGGTCCAACCCGGCGGCGCTCTCGCTGCTCGCCGTTCACCCGGAGCGTGACCGAGGGCAGCGCATCGACAACCTGCTGCGCGATCCGGCGATACAGGCGTTTCTGTCGGAACCGACGGGCATGTCGGATCTCGAGGTGCAGTCGCCGACGGTGCCCGGACGCACGCTCTCCCTGCGCATGAGCCCGGCGGGTCGCGACATGGCGGTGATCGTTGCCCGCGACGTCACCCAGCGGGCCCGAATTCGCGAGATGCGCCGAGGTTTCGTCGCCGACGTGTCGCACGAGCTGCGCACGCCACTGACCGTCATCAGCGGCTATCTGGAAATGCTGCGCGAGGATGCCAACCTGCCACACGACGTGCAGAAGGCGCTCGGTCAGATTGACCAGCAGTCCGAGCGCATGCGCCATCTGGTGGACCACCTGCTCGAACTCTCCAAGCTCGAAGGCAACACCCTGGCTGACAACGAGGGGGAGCCGGTCTACCTCGCGAGCGTCATCGGCACCCTCTGCAAGTCACTTCAGGTCGATGTGCCGGAGCATGAATTTGTCGTCGACGCCAACAGCGATCTGTATGTCCTCGGCGCACCGCAAGAGCTCTACAGCTTGTGCGAGAACCTGATGGCCAATGCGGTTCGTCATGCCGGTGCCGGTGCGCGCGTGGAAATCAGCTGGCAGTCCACTCCGGACGGCGGCGCGCAATTCAGCGTGCGAGACAATGGACCGGGTATCGAAGCCCATCACCTGCCACGCCTCAGCGAACGTTTCTACCGGGTAGACCGCGGCCGCTCCCGCAACAGCGGTGGCACCGGGCTGGGTCTCGCGATCGTGAAACACGTGGCCCACCGCCACGGTGGAGGACTGACCATCGAGAGCACGCCGGGCATCGGATCGTGGTTCAAGGTGCAGTTGCCGCCTGCGCGTTGTCACGAACGCCGTGACGAGGGTCACATTTCGGCGGCTGGCTGACGGCAACGCACAAAAGCAACGCGCAGATCCATCGAGCCACCGACTGCGCATCGGTTATCGGGATTTTTCGGGCTTTGTCATCCGGGTGTCACATTGGCCGCCGAGAATACGCAGCGAACCCAACGCGAGACCTCCGACGAATCCATGCACAAGACTCCCCTTCTGGTCGCTACCGCTATCGCCGCGGCGACGCTTTCCGGGCCCGGTTTTGCTCGCGACACCATCAGCATCGTGGGCTCCTCCACGGTGTACCCCTTTGCGACCGTCGTCGCCGAGCGCTTCGGCAAGACCACCGACTTCGCCACACCGAAGATCGAATCCACCGGATCCGGTGGTGGTCTCAAGCTGTTCTGTTCGGGTATCGGTGTCGATACACCGGACATCACCAACTCCTCGCGCCGGATCAAGGCCAGCGAAGTCGAGATGTGCACGGAAAACGGTGTCAACAATGTTGTTGAAGTGCTCATCGGTTACGACGGCATCGCCATCGCCAACTCCACAGAAGCAGAGCCGATGTCCCTGACGCGTGAGGAGCTGTTCCTGGCCCTCGCCAAGGACGTACCCACTCCGGACGGCGATGGCCTGGTGCCCAACCCCTACAAGATGTGGTCAGAGATCAACCCCGAGCTTCCGGCGTTCTCCATTGAAGTGCTGGGCCCGCCGCCGACATCCGGCACCCGTGATGCATTCGTGGAGCTGGTCATGGAGGAAGGTTGCGCAAGCTTCGAAGTCATCGAAGCCCTCGATGAAGACGCCAAGGATGCCGCCTGCCTGACCATGCGTGAGGACGGTCGTTTCGTGGAAGCCGGCGAGAACGACAACCTCATCGTGCAGAAGCTGGAAGCCAACCCCGATGCCGTCGGCATCTTCGGCTACAGCTTCCTCGATCAGAACAGCGACAAGGTGCAAAGCTCGTTCATCGATGGCGTACTCGCTGATTTCGACACGATTGCCGATGGCAGCTACCCCGTGTCACGTCCGCTGTACTTCTACGTGAAAGGTGAGCACGTCGGCACCGTTCCCGGCATCGCGGAATACCTCGCCGAGTTCACCAGCGAAGGCGCGTTTGGAGAAGAAGGTTACTTGTCCGAAAAGGGTATGATCCCGCTCGGCGAGGATGAGCGTGCCGAAGTAGCTGCGGCTGCGACCGAGCTCAAGACGCTGGAACTCAACTGATTCCACAGGTCGTTTCCGACCTGCTGGCAAACCACCGGGGCGAGGGGCCTTCGTGACGACGACGCATCTTCTGATTGTCGCGACGGTTCTCGCCGCGGTGTCCTACTTTGCTGGCCGCGCCCGTGCGTGGTCCGTGGCTCGCGAGAATGGCGGCATCCGCCAGTTGCACTCGCTGCCTACGCACCATGGTGCCCTCGTCGCCATCTGGTGTTTTGTACCCGCCCTGCTCCTGGTGGTTGTCTGGAAACTTGCCGAGCCTGTCTATATCGGCAACATCGTCAACGCCAACGTACCTGCAGAACTCTCCGCGGGCGACGAGCGCCAGATTGCGCTCTACCGCAACGATGTCGAAAACCTGATCAGCGACGGCGATGCCTCCCAGATCACCGACGATGGCAAGCGCGCCCTCGGTGAACGGTTACTTGCCCAGCGCAGCAGTTCCAGCCTGGCGCTCACGCTGCTCGCTCTGGCCGCCGCCCTCGGCGGTGCAGCCTTTGCCTACAAGCGCATAGCCGCACCCACCCGTGCCCGCCACTCGGTAGAACGCGTGGTCAAGTTTCTGCTGGTGTCGAGTGCCTCGCTGGCCATTCTCACCACGCTCGGTATCGTGCTGTCGGTACTGTTCGAATCGCTGCGTTTCTTCCAACAGGTGAGCTTTACCGAGTTTGTGTTCGGCACCAGCTGGAGTCCGCAAACCGCCATTCGTGCAGACCAGATCGGCAGCTCTGGCTCCTTCGGTGCCATCCCGCTGTTCACCGGCACGCTGCTGATCTCCGCCATCGCCTTGTTGGTGGCGGTGCCTTTCGGCCTGATGAGCGCCATCTACCTTGCCGAGTACGCAAGCCCGCGGATGCGCAACATCACCAAGCCACTGCTGGAGATTCTGGCCGGCATCCCGACCGTGGTGTACGGCTTCTTCGCAGCTCTTACCGTGGCTCCCGCCATACGCGAATTCGGCAGTGTGATCGGGCTGTCGGTCAGCTCGGAAAGCGCGCTGGCTGCCGGCGCTGTCATGGGCATCATGATCATCCCGTTCGTCTCCTCCCTGTCCGATGACGTGATCACGGCAGTGCCGCAGGCCATGCGCGATGGTTCTTACGCGCTCGGTTCCACCAAGTCGGAAACGGTGCGCAAGGTAGTCATCCCCGCGGCCTTGCCAGGCATTGTCGGTGGCGTGTTGCTGGCCGCCTCGCGCGCCATTGGCGAAACCATGATCGTGGTGATGGCAGCGGGTCTTGCCGCCAACATAACGGCCAACCCACTGGAGGCCGTGACCACGGTGACCGTGCAGATCGTGACCCTGCTGACCGGCGACCAGGAATTCGACAGCGCCAAGACGCTGGCTGCGTTTGCCCTCGGCCTGATGCTGTTTGTGGTCACCCTCGTGCTTAATGTCATCGCGCTCCTTGTGGTGCGTCGCTACCGGGAGCAATACGAATGAGCGTGGAGTCTTCGCACACCGCCGCGCCTGCGCAGCCTTCACCTGCCACGGCACACGTCAAGGCGGGACTCGCCAGGCGCTACGCGGCTGAAAAGCGCTTTCGCCTGTACGGCATCATCGCAATCGGGGCCTCCCTTGCATTTCTGGCGATGCTGCTGATCAGCATTGTCAGCAAGGGTTTGCCGGCGTTCTCGCAGACCTTCATTCAACTGGACGTCCCGCTGGACATCGATACGCTCGATATCGATGCGGAAACCGCAGAAGCGGTACAGGAAGGCAGCCTGCCGGCGAGCGAGCTTCGGCGCGCCAACTACAACGGTGCGATTCGAGAAGCGCTGCGCGAGCGCTTCCCCGACGTTTCAGGACGCAGTGATCGGCGCGCACTCTACAAGCTGGTCAGCACCGGCGCGCAGTACGATCTTGCGCGCATCGTCATGGATGACCCTTCCCTGCTCGGGCAACGCCAGACCCTGTGGCTGCCCACCGACGACGAAATTGGAGCCCTGGTCAAACGCGGCGCAGACCTGACCCAAGCCGACACCTTGTCGACCCGTCTCGACGACAAGTCGATTGCCTGGGCGGCGGACCTCGATGCCAACAACGAGTTCGACGTGCGCTTCAACACCACCTTCTTCAAGAACGGTGACTCGCGCGAGCCGGAACTCGCCGGCATCCGGGCAGCGCTTGTCGGCTCTGCCTACACGCTGTTGATCACCTTCCTGTTGTCGTTTCCGGTTGCGGTGGCGTCCGCAATCTACCTGGAGGAGTTCGCCCCCCAGAATCGCTGGACCGATCTTGTCGAGGTCAACATCAACAACCTCGCGGCGGTGCCGTCCATCGTGTTCGGCTTGTTGGGCCTTGCCGTATTCATCAACTTCTTCCATCTGCCGCGCTCTGCGCCGGTCGTCGGTGGCATCGTGCTGTCATTGATGACACTGCCCACCATCATCATCTCGAGCCGCGCGGCGCTCAAATCCGTGCCACCCTCCATTCGCGAAGCCGCGCGCGGCCTCGGGGCGTCGGAGCTGCAGGTGGTGTTTCATCATGTCCTGCCGCTTGCCATGCCGGGCATCCTCACCGGCACCATCATTGGCCTGGCACAAGCACTGGGCGAAACCGCTCCGCTGCTGATGATCGGCATGGTCGCCTTCATCGTGGACATTCCTCAGGGCATCACCGATTCCGCCACGGTGCTTCCGGTACAGGTGTATCTCTGGGCCGACAGCCCGGAGCGCGCCTTCACCGAAAAGACCTCCGCGGCGATCATGGTCCTGCTCGCCTTTCTGATTGTCATGAACGCGGTAGCAGTGATGCTGCGCAAACGTTTCGAGCGCCGCTGGTAGCGCCCGACGCACCGCATCAATCCGTGAATCGCCACGCCTGGCCATGAACGATATACTTTCGCCGCCCGTCTCCCGTGCTGGGCTGCACGAAGAACCGACAGCAAACACAGTGCTCCAAGAGATCAAGGCTACCGTCGGTACGGCAACCGTCGAAAACCCCAAAATGCAAGCCCGTAACGTGGATGTCCACTACGGCGAAAAGCAGGCGATCTTCGACGTCAGTCTCGACATCGGCAACAACGAAGTTGTGGCCATGATCGGCCCGTCCGGGTGTGGCAAGTCAACCTTCCTGCGTTGCCTCAATCGCATGAACGACTCCATCCCGTCCTGCCGTGTCAGCGGCGAGATGTCGCTCGATGGCGAGGACCTCTACGGACCCGATCTGGATCCGGTCCTGTTGCGTGCCCGCGTCGGCATGGTGTTCCAGAAGCCCAATCCCTTCGCCAAGAGCATCTACGACAACGTCGCCTACGGACCGCGCATCCACGGCCTTGCCGGTAACCGCGGCGAGCTCGATGAAATCGTGACCGAAAGCCTGAAACGCGCGGGGCTTTTCGACGAGGTCAAGGACCGCCTGGACGCGCCGGGTACCGGTCTCTCCGGCGGACAGCAGCAACGGCTGTGCATTGCCCGAACCATCGCCGTGAGCCCGGAAGTCATCCTGATGGACGAGCCCTGCTCGGCTCTGGACCCCATCGCCACCGCAAGGATCGAAGAGCTGATTGACGAGCTGCGGCAGAACTACGCCATCGCCATCGTTACCCACTCCATGCAGCAAGCGGCGCGTGTGTCACAACGTACCGCCTACTTTCACCTCGGCAAACTGGTCGAGGTCAATGACACCAATTCGGTGTTTACCAATCCTCAGCACGAGCTGACCGAGAACTACATTACCGGTCGCTTCGGCTGACTACACATCACACGGAGCCCTTCGTGGACAAGCTGCATCTCGATCAACACATCTCGCAACAGTTCAACCTGGAACTGGAAGAGATCCGCAACAAGGTCCTCTCGATGGGGGGACTGGTTGAACAACAGGTTGCCAATGGACTCACCGCGCTGCTCGAAGGCGATGGAGACCTCGGACAGACCGTCAGCCAGTCCGACTACCAGGTCAACGCCCTGGAAGTCGAAATCGATGAGGAATGCACCCAGGTACTTGCGCGGCGCCAGCCGGCCGCAAGCGATCTGCGCCTGATCGTGACCGTGATCAAGGTGATCACCGATCTCGAGCGCATCGGCGACGAAGCCGAAAAACTCGGGCGTTTTTCTGTCGAGCTCGGCGGCCCCGACACCGGCGACTATCGCAAGGAGCTGCGCCACCTCGGCGAACTGGTCAAGACCATGCTGCGCGATGCGCTCGACGCCTTCGCCCGCATGGATGTCAATGCCGCCATTCAGGTGGCATCGCGCGATGACGATGTCAATCGCGAATACGGTTCACTGGAACGGCTGCTCGGCACGCACCTGGTCGAGGATCCGCGCCAGGTCTCCAAGTTGTTCAAGATCACCTGGTGCGCGCGTGCACTGGAGCGCATTGGCGATCACTCGGTGAACATCTGTGAGTACGTGGTGTACCTGGTCAAGGGCCGGGACATCCGGCATACCAGTTTCGATCAGATCAAGAACGAGTTCCTGCAATCGCCCGAGCCCGGCGACAAGGCCTGATCAAGTCAATTGATCAGGCGCAGCGCGTTCTGCGCGTCGCCACACCAACGGCACACAACGCGAGCAGACCGAAGGGCCCGAAGGCACCCGCCGAACCCCCGGAACCGACGTCGATCACCGGGTCCGTTTCTGCGCTGCCACCGGCGTCGACCACCATCTGGTCAGACTCGTCGTCATCGTTTCTGCCGGATGTGTCGTCCGGTCCGATGGTGACCGGACCGGTGGCTGAACGGTAGGTGTCCACCCAGTCGAGATAGTCCGACACGCTGGTGTATACACCGTAGAAGTCAGGCTCGGCACACCCGATGCCGAAACTCGTCACGCCGATCTGCTGGAGGCTGTTGCCGTTGACTACGTACATCGGGCCACCACTATCGCCCACACACGAATCCACACCGCCCTGCTCGAAGCCTGCACACAGCTGTCCTTCCTGAATCAGTCCGTTGTAGGACTCCGGCGCGTTACACGCATCGCGTGACACCACAGGAACGGCAGCGCGTTGCAGTGTGTCGTCAAACTGATATCCACCATCGCTGGTGACCACGGTTGCCCCCCAGCCGGCGATGATGCCGGTCGTGCCGGTGAGGCTCTCGGCGTCTCCCGCAAACAGCTCCACCTGCGTGCCTTGCAGCGGATTGGCCATCTCCAGCAGCGCGATGTCGTGCATGATGTTCAGGCTGTTGTTGTCGTACTGAGGGTGGACAAAGATGTTGGTGACCACGTGCTCCTCAAGAGTGTCTTCCTGCAGGGTCAAGGAGCCTTCCACGACCCGGATCGATGCCGCGTTGGTGGGATCGCCATTGCCATCAAACATGCAATGTGCCGCCGTCATTACCCAACGCTCACCGACGATGCTCGCACCACAGAACTGCCTGAGCCATGCCGATGCGCTTCCAGAGTCGTCCGCCGACACCAGCGCAACGATCGACGAGAATTCGCCCGCCGTTGCATCAACGCCACCAATGATCGCAATTTCGGGGACCGGAGCGGCACCGTTTGCCAACGCCAGGGCCGGCAACGCAACACAGGCCAGCACACCTGCCCGCAACAAGGGCGTGAATGATGGGCGGGTGTTTACTGTGAACTCGCTATCCGGGTGATTCGCCATGCGGGTACTTTCTGCCTGCAGCTCAACTGTGTCTGAATGTAACGGCGACGCAGAGACTCATCTGCAAAGGTGGCGCGGGTACCAAGCGCAAGGCTGTGACACAGGCGGTAGTCACGCAGGCCGGGCGAGCGAATCCGCGGCCTCTATCACACGCAATGCAGCGACTGCGCCACATCGGATGGAGTAACTGGCGGAGAGAGAGGGATTCGAACCCTCGATACGAGTTACCCCGTATACCAACTTTCCAGGCTGGCGCCTTCGACCACTCGGCCACCTCTCCGTGCGTGCAAGTCTAGCCAATCCGAGCCCCTAGGGGTGGATTGCCCCACGCTGATCGTGGCTTATCGTCGCTTATCGTGGCCTGTCCTGGCTAATGATCGCTTATCGTTGTCGGCGCGCGGCACGACGACGGTGCCGCGGATGAACCGCCACGATGCGCAGCTTGGTCGCTGGTGCGGCATCCAGCCCTGCGGCCCTGGCCAGCTCGGCAATCTCTGATGGCTGCATTTCATGCACCTTGCCGCGCGCCAGCCAACGCGGCATGGATACCGGGCCAAACCGCGTACGAATCAAACGACTGACCACAAGCTCCTGGGATTCCCACAGGCGCCGTACCATGCGATTGCGACCTTCCCGCAGGACAACCCTGAACCAGTGATTGCTGGCCACGCCCTCAGCAGGCTCGGCGATGATGCGATCGAACTTTGCAGGGCCGTCTTCCAGCTCGACGCCGGTTTGCAGACGCTGCAGGATGTCGTCGGTGACCTCGCCGTTGACCCGCACCGCGTAATGACGCTCAAATCCACCCGACGGATGCATCAAGGCGTTGGCAAGCTCACCATCATTCGTCAACAACAGCAGACCGAGCGTGTTGATGTCCAGACGCCCGACCGCAATCCATCGACCGTGATGCAAGCGTGGCAAACGGTCGAAGACGGTTTGCCTGCCTTCCGGATCATCGCGCGTGGTGATCTCACCCAGTGGCTTGTGATACATGAGCACGCGCCGCGTCTGCTGGTCATCGGCGACGACCTTGTAGAACGTACCGCGAACGGCGAGATCGTCATCCAGGGCGGCGCGATCGCCCAGGGTTGCGACGCGACCATTGATCTTGATGTCACCGGCGGCGATCCAGCGCTCGAGCTCGCGCCGCGATCCGAGCCCGCTGTTTGCCAGTATTTTCTGTAGTCGCTCCGCCATGCCGTTCAGTGTAAGGCGCTTTCACTGTTAGGATTCATTCCATGCGCTCATCACCCACTCCGACCGGCACGGCAAGCAACGACGCTGCCGCCTTCATTGCGCTGAACATTGCCGTGCTCACGGTCTCCGATAGTCGGGGCGAAGCGGAAGATGTCTCCGGCAAACGCCTTGTCGAGGCACTGACCGCGGCCGGCCACCACTGTGCCGAAAAAGCGATCGTGCGCGATGACCCGTACCAGATTCGCGCGGCAGTCTCACGCTGGATTGCGGCCGATGATGTCGACGCGGTGCTCACGACCGGAGGTACCGGTATCACCGGACGCGATGGCACTCCCGAGGCGGTAGAGCCCTTGCTCGACAAGGTCATCGATGGCTTCGGCGAGCTGTTCCGCATGCTGTCCTACGAGGAGATCGGCACCTCGTCCCTGCAATCGCGCGCACTCGCCGGAGTGGCCAATGCCACCTTCGTCTTCGTGCTACCCGGCTCAAGTGGTGCGTGCCGACTCGCCTGGGACAAGCTCGTCAGTCACCAGCTCGACAACCGTACACGGCCCTGCAATCTCGTGATGCTGATACCTCGGCTCAACGAGAGCTGAGGCCAACGCCGACGTCCCGGCATTCGCCCAGTTCATTCAGCAGGCTCGTGGCAAACACGCCGGTGTCGAGCACGACCTCCAGCTGCCATGTGTCGTCAGCCCCGGTACCGTCACCGCCAACCATGGGCTCACACGTCAACTCACGTGCTTCGGCACGCAAGGCGCGGCGATCGGCATCGACGCGGGCCGCGACCAATCCGGCCACCAACGCCGACTCTCGCTCCAGCACGACCTCTTCCAGAGCGAGGCACTCGCCGATCGCTCCACCATCGCCCTGGCCAGGCAACGGCCCCGATGGGGAGATATCCTTTTGCTGCAAGCGGCGCACGATGTCATCGTCCACGCTGTCCGGTACGAAGCGGCTGTTGGAACCGCTGAGCAGCAACGGCTCACCTTCAAGCGCCTGATTCCAGCTGCCATCGGCCACGCGGGCATCCAGCACCTGATTGAACACGAGTGAGCGCGCGGCGGACAGCAACATGCCTCGCTCCTGTTTCTGCCGCTGACCGCGCGGTCGCTGTGGCGACCCCGCACGCGCAAACAAGCGTCTGACACTCGACACATTGCGCGCCGCCGCGCCAAAGCGCTGTGGGCCAAAGGCGTTCGGGAAACCCTCTGCTCGCAGCAACTCGACACGTGCGGCCACGCGGGCCTCAAGCGTTGCCGGATCCGACAGCGGCGCGACCTCACGCAGCGTGATCGAGAAGCGGTTGCCGCTGTGCGTACCGCGGCGTAACTTGCGCGACCGCCACTCGGCATTCAACACGCGCCACCGAGCATCCACACAGGCGGTGTTCACGCGCTCGAGCACGCTCACCGCGTCGCCTTCGCCGAGTTCAGCCACCCAGTCAGCCGCGAGTTCCGTTGGAACACTGAACCATTGACGGGTGAGCGCGCGCCGGTCCTTCAGGCCTGAATAACCGACATCCCGCGCGGGGCAAGCAAACAGCCGCGCGACGTCCGCGACCACATCGGTCGTGTTGAGTTCACGTTTTTCCACCTGTAGCCACAGGTGTGCGCGGCTTCCCGTAATATCCGGTGCCAGATCAAGGATCTCGTCCACCACGAAATCCTCAGCGCTTTCGCGCAGCATGGCCGTAAACAAGGGCTCGCCATGCACCGGGCGCACCTTGCACTTTTCCAGCTCACTCACGTCTTCTCGTTCACGCCTTCTCATGCCGGAATTCAAGCGACTGTCTGCCGACGATGCCGCCACGTTGATGACTCAGCGCGATGCGCTGGTTCTGGATATTCGGGACGCGGACAGTTACGCCGCAGGTCATATCGCCGGGGCGCACTTGATGGACGCCGCGATCGCCACCCAGATCAGCAACGGCGCAGACCTCGACACACCCATCATCGTGTGTTGCTACCACGGCAACTCCAGCCAGCAGGCTGCTGCGTGGTTTGCCGGGGAGGGGTTCGAGGAAGTCTACAGCCTCGATGGCGGTTATGAGGAATGGAAGTCGGCCCCGCGCGAGGCGGGTGGCAAGGTAGCGCTGCCTGACTGAGCGGCCACCTGATCCGACCACGCCAGCCTCAGGCGTCGAAAAACTGGCGAATCCACTTCTTGCACTCGTTGTCCTGACCCCCATTGACTAGCTGTAAGGTTAACCCGGTCACACAAACGCCCGGATTTTCATTTCCGCTCGTGCATCCACAGGGCATGCGTACGTCGTTTGCATAAGTACACGCCTTGCTGTTTTTCCCCAACCGAGCCACTCGATGCCACCCAGAGGTCTCCGTCGTCTGCGTCTGCCTGCGCCTTTCGGTGCGGCTGCGCTATGGCTGGCCCTGCTACTTGCACCGCTCTCGGTTAATGCTGAGGTTCGGCTCGAAATCAATGGGCTCAACGATGAGCAGGAAGCCAACGTACGCGCATTGATCGGCACGCTGCCCCGTGATCAGGCGCGCGCCGTGCGTCGCTTTGCCCGCGATCTCGACGATCAGACCCGCACCGCCTTGTCGGCCCTCGGCTACTACGCCGCCGATATCGACGTGAACACCCGCGAAGAAGCGTCGGCGGACGGCGTCACCGATAGCAACCCGGACGGAATGGACGCGATCATCGTGATCGACGCCACGCCCAACGACCCGGTCAAGGTGCAGACCCTCAACGTCAACATCACCGGCCCCGCCCGCGAGGACAAGGACTTCATGGCCGCGCTCGCCGAGACGCCGCTGAAGCCCGGCGACATCTTTCTGTCGGCCGACTACGAATCGATCAAGGGCAACTACGTCAACGCCGCCCAGAAGCTCGGCTACTTCGATCTTGATTTTCCAGTATCAAAAGTCAGCGTGAGCCGACGGACCCTGAGCGCAGACATCACACTGGAAGTCGCGAGCGGCCCCCGCTACACCTTCGGCAAGGTGGTGTTCGACGAGACCGCATTCAGCAACGAGTTCCTGGAGCGTTGGCTGACCTTCGCGCCCGGCGAGCCCTTCGATACCAACCAGGTCGGCGAGCTCACCTCGAACCTGCGCAACAGTGGCTACTTCGACGGGGTACGCGTGATCCCGCAGCGCGACGAGCGATATGGCAAGACTGTCCCCATCCAGGTCTCGATGACCAAGAAGGACGAAAACCTGGTCGGGGTCGGCATCGGCTTTGCGACCGACGTGGGTCCGCGCTTCAGCCTGTCCTGGGAAAAACCGCTGATCAACCGCAGCGGCCACTCGGCCTCGGTGGACCTGCAACTGTCCGAGCCGCGGCAGAGCATCGGATTCGAATACAAGATTCCCCGCAAGCGACAACCCTTGACCAACTATTACGGCATCAAGGCTGGCCTGCTCAACGAGGATTTTGACGACGATACACCGGAGTACTTCAAGTCCACGGTGGCCATTCAACGCGTGTCGCGTACGAAGAGCGACTTCGAGCAGTCGATATTCCTTCGCTGGGAACGTGAGCGTTCCACCATCAGTGATGTCGAGGACACGGTCAACCTCGTGCTGCCCGGCATCTCCTATGCGCGTTCGCGAGCGCAAGGCAGGCCCTACACGATCTGGGGACAGTCAGAAAGCTTCTCGATCTACGGTGGCTCTGATCAGGCCTTGTCGTCGATCGACTTTTTCAAGACCACGTTCAAGTTCCGCTACCTGCGCTCCTTTCTCGGGCGCAAGAACACCTTCATCGGATCAGTCGGCCTCGGCTGGATCGAGTCCAACGACTTTACCCGCGTGCCTGCCTCGCAGCGCTTCTTTGCCGGCGGCGATCGCAGCGTGCGAGGCTTCAAGTATCGCGATATCTCCCCGATCGATCTCGACGGCGATCCCGTAGGCGCGCGTTACCTGGAGGAATTCAGCGTCGAGTACAACCGGCGCATCTACGACCGTTGGCGCTGGGCCGTGTTCGTCGACGCAGGGCGTGCCTTCAACACTTACGACACGGGCTACAGCGCCGGCGCCGGTGGCGGCATTCGCTGGGAGTCGCCGGTGGGGCCGGTGCGGCTCGACCTCGCAACACCGATCAGTTCAGGTGACGGCAACGACGTGCGCCTGCACCTGTCAATAGGGCCTGACTTGTAATGAAGAGAGCCTTCAAGATACTCGCATGGCTGATCGGCATTCCGCTGCTGCTGATTCTACTGGCGGTGGGTCTTGTAGCCTGGTTGGCAGGCACCGACAAGGGCTTCGAGCTGGCAACCGATCAGATTGCCAAGCGTGTACCGGGGCTGGACCTTGGAGAGGTCGGCGGCAATCTCAATCGTGGCATCGCGAGCGACAGCGTGCGCTTTGCCAACGATGCCATGCAGGTCGACGTTGCAGGCCTGGATTCCGAATGGCGCACACGCTGCCTCTTGAAGCGCGAGTTCTGCCTCGACAGTCTCACCATCGATGAAGTGCGCTTCGAGCAACTGTCCGTTGCCGAGAAAGAAGAGACCGAGCCCGGTCCGATAGAACTGCCGGCCGTGTCACTGCCCATCGATGTCACGGTCACCGAGCTGCGCATCAATCGCTTCGTCTTTCAAGCGGTCGGTGATGTGCCCGAGCAGGTCGTGGAGAACATCCACCTCTCGGCAAGCACGGAAGGCAGTACCGTCACGATCGACGACCTCGCGGCGGTCTATCAGAACTACGGGGTCGGCGCACAAGGCACCGTCGAGCTCGATGGTGACTACCCGCTGGATCTTGATCTGGCGCTCACCGCGGATGACGTGTTCGAGGAATTTGACGCAACGGTCGACGTGGCGCTCGACAACAGCGTGCGCGATCTTGATTTTGATGTGGTGGTCGGTGGCCTTGCCGATGCGCGCCTGGCCGGTCGGGTACAACCTCTCGACAGCGAGCTACCGCTGAAGGCAACGCTCAGCAGTGACCTCGTCGGCTGGCCGCTGAACACGCAGCAAGTCGCCGCGGTGCGCGATCTCACGCTCGGCATCGACGGTACGCTCGATGATTATCTTCTCGACCTTGATGCTGCCGTGTCTGGTGAGCAAGTACCGGACACCACACTCGCCATCGACGGCCGTGTAAACACCGAGCGTGCGGATGTGTCGGAGATCGGCATCGATACGCTGGGAGGCACTGTCAATGGCAACGCCGTCGTTGACTGGACCAACGGCATCGACTGGCTCACGGCCATCACTCTCGACGGTATTGAGCCCGGCCAGCAGGTCGAAGGGATCGACGGCGCGATCGGCGGCGTCATCAATGCTGCGGGCACCGTCGTCGATGGTGACTGGACGCTTGCGCTGGACGAGGCGGACTTCAACGGCGCTCTCAACGGTTACCCGTTCGAGCTTGTGGCGCGTGCCCACAAGACCGATCCGGAGTCGCTGGTCATCGATGAATTGATTCTCGACAACGGGGCCAATCAGATTCGCGGTGGCGGGTCTCTCGCACTGGCCGAAGGCGCACGCTCTGACCTGCAAGTCTCGGCGAAGCTGCCCGAGCTCGAGAATCTCGTGCCGGACCTGTCGGGCAACATCACCGCAGACTTGAACGTGCAAGGCGAGCTCGCAACGCCGGACGTCACTCTCGACGCCGTCACCAACCGCATCCGCTTCCAGGACTACGAGGTCCGCGGCCTTCGGCTCACCACCGATGTCGCAGAGGCGGCCTTGCAGGACAGCACCTTGCGATTGACCATCGCCGAGATCGATGCCGCCGGGCAGATGGTGCAGAACCTCAAGCTCAACGCCACCGGCACGCGTGCAGAGCATCGCCTGAGCTTCTTTGCCGACGGCCCGGAGGCTACCGCTGCAGACATCACCTTGGCTGGCGGCTTGTCCGATAGCTTCGACTGGGCCGGTGAGTTGCGCTCGGTCGTACTGGACGTGCCAGCGCACACCATTACGCTCGAATCTCCGACCGCACTCGAGTGGAATCAGCAAGACAAACTGTTCGGCATGGACGCCCATTGCTGGCAAACCGAAGACACCAATCTGTGCCTTGAAAACAAGGTGTATGCAGCGCCCGAGGGCAGCGCGCGCATCACGCTGGACACCTACCCGATGGCGCGGCTCAACCCGTTCCTGCCGGCCGAGTCCACCGTTGACGGCACGCTCGGGCTCGCCACCGATGTCACCTGGGGACCCGAGGTCACCGGCGGCTTTGAAGCGGTGGTCAACACCGAACTGCAAGAAGGCAGTTTCACGGTGCGAGATGCCTACGACGACCCGGTGACCTTCAGCTATGACACCATCACGCTGAACGCCACTGCCGACCCCGAAGACGTCAAGGCGCAACTCGACATCGACTCGAAAACTCTGGGCGCCGCGCGCGTGGACATCGAGCTCGACGCCGGTGCCGAGGACAAGCCGATCTCGGGAGATGTCAGCCTCGATGGTCTGGACATCGCAGTCATCGAGGCCTTCCTGCCCGACTTCGACGAATTTGGCGGCGTGATCAATGCGCAAGGCCGCGTGTCCGGCACACTGACCGAACCCGCCTTCAATGGCGACGTCGTGCTGGATGGGCTGGTGGTGCGCGGCGAGCTTTTGCCACTGGACATCGACGAAGGGCGCATCGTCACGCAAGTGCGTGGGCAACGCGCCGACATTTCAGGCGCCATAAACGCCGGCGAAGGCACGCTCGATATCGATGGCTCTGCCAACTGGCGAGGCGACTCCTGGCAGGCCGATGTATCGATCGACGGCAAACAACTCAACATCGTGAGCGACCCGCTCATCGAGTCGGACATCAATCCGAACATCACCATTGCCGCGCGACCCAACTCCATTCGCGTCGGTGGCTCGGTCGACATCCCGAGTGCATTGATCGACGTGGGTGAGCTACCCGCAGGGGCCGCCACCCTGTCCGACGATATCGTCGTGATCGAGGACATCGACGAGGACACCGTCGAGGAAGAAGTGCAGGCCGCCACCGGAGACACCGACCTCAGGGTCAACGTCGACATCCTCCTCGGCGACGATGTGGAGCTCAGTGCCTACGGCCTTAACGCCAACCTGACCGGCGACATCGGCGTGTCCCTGCGATCCCCGGATCCAGTCAATCTCAGTGGCGAGATCGAGGTGGTTGACGGCATCTACAAGCAGTACGGGCAGGATCTCGCCGCCACGGGCCGTATCCTGTTTGTCGGACCTGTAGCCTCCACCCGCCTGGACATCCAGGCGGTCAGGGAAATTACGGCAGAGAACCGGACCGCCGGCCTGAAGATCGAAGGACGCGTGGAAGAGCCGGAGATCAGCCTGTATACCGACCCCAGCGACAAGGGCGATGAATCGATTCTGTCGTACATCGTTCTGGGTCGCGACATCAACGAAACATCGGACTCGGATTCCAACCTGCTCGCAGCGGCGGCTCTAGCGCTCGGCGTGAAAGGCGGCAAGGTCGTGGGCGGCAACATTGCCGAATCGCTCGGCATCAAGGACTTCGGATTCGAGACCAGCGGCTCTGGCGACAACACGCAGCTGGTGGTCAGTGGTCGGGTCACCGACAAGTTGCTGGTGAAGTACGGACGTAGCGTGTTCGACACCGAAAGCACGCTGTATCTGCGCTATGACCTGACCAAGAAACTCTACGTCGAAGCGGCCGAAGGCGTCGAGCAGGCGGTTGATCTCTTCTACGAGTTCTCGTTCTGACCCAGTAGCGCACTGGTAGCGCGTATGCTCACCGGATGAGCGACCACGAATACATTGCCGACGACGCGGCCCTCGCGTCCCTCTGTCAGAAACTGGAGAACGCGCCCTACCTAGTACTCGACACCGAGTTCCTTCGCGAGCGTACCTATCGCGCTGAACTCTGCCTGATACAGATCAAGCACGAGGACACACTAGCCATCGTCGATGCCCAGACGGTGTCCGACCTGCAACCGCTCATCGATCTGTTGCTCGACACCAACATCGTCAAGGTCATGCACGCCGGTTCGCAAGACCTCGAGATTTTCTGGATGCTTGCGCGGCGTGTGCCGACTCCGGTGTTCGATACGCAGCTCGCGGCGCCCCTTCTCGGACACGCCGAACAAATCGGTTACGCCAACCTCTGCAAGGCGGTGCTTGATATCGAGGTCGACAAATCACAGACCCGGGCGGACTGGACGCGCAGACCCCTACCCGAAAAACAGATCCGCTACGCGCTCGACGACGTGATTCACCTGGAGACCCTGTACCTCGAGATTCGCAAGGAACTGCAGACACTCGGCCGGCTCGAATGGCTGGAGCCCGAATTCCGCGCCATCGAAGCGGTCGAAAAATACGACCAACCCGTTGGCGAACGCTGGAAGAAGGTGCGTCAGGTGACCCGATACAAGGGTGCCGCGCTGGCCTGTATCCAGGCACTTGCCGAATGGCGGGAACTCAAGGC
>CALLMF010000018.1 GCA_938006335.1 uncultured Granulosicoccaceae bacterium
AGCGATGCTGGGAGCGTGATTGGGTGCTGGAGTACGACATCCGCGGTCTGTTCGACAACATCGATCACGAGCTACTTCTCACTGCACTTCGAAAGCACTGCGACGAGCGCTGGGTGCTCTTGCTGGTGCAACGCTGGTTGACGGCCCCGATGCGGGGTGTGGACGGTCATGAGCATCCGAGAACGGTCGGTACGCCCCAAGGCGGCCCACTGTCTCCTGTGCTCGCGAACCTGTTTCTGCACTACGCGTTGGACCGGTGGCTGGCCGCGCATCATCCGGACATCCCGTTCTGTCGTTATGCAGACGACGGCATCCTGCACTGCAGGAGCGAACAGGAGGTGACCCGCATGCTTGATCTGCTGGACGCACGGCTTCGCGACTGTAAGTTGGAGTTGCATCCGCAGAAGACGCGGGTGGTGTACTGCAAGGACGACAATCGCACGGGAACACACGAGCACGTCGCGTTCGACTTTCTTGGCTATACATTCCGGCCAAGACGCATCGTAGGACCTGATGGACAACTGGGTACGGGGTTCACTCCGGCACTCAGCCGGTCGTCAATGACGGCGATGCGTCAGTCGATGCGACGACGACGCCTTCAGCGCCACAGTGGCTGGAGCGTCGAACGCCTGGCACGGGAGATCAATCCCGTGGTACGAGGCTGGACCGGTTATTACTGCCGGTTCAGAGGCTCTGAGTTCCAGACTGTGGCACGACATCTCGATGAGGTCATCGTGCGCTGGGCCATGAGGAAGTTCAAGCGTCTGCGAGGTCGCCGGACCCGGGCCTATGCCTGGCTCTGGCGTGTCAGACGCGAGCATCCCGCTCTGTTCCATCACTGGACACCGGGCGGGTCGTTCACGGTTGGAGCAATGGGAGCCCGGTGACGCGAGAGTGTCACGCCGGGTTCTGCGAGAGGCTGCGGGGGCAGTTCCCTCGGCCTACTCACCACCACCCCAACTCTCGCTGCCCCACACCCCCTGTGATATACAAAGGTCAAGGAATCAAGGGGAACCGTACGTGACATGAACGTCAAGGTCCTTCGCCTGAACAAGGCGGGAACTCCGATTGCCTGGCTCAGCTGGCAAGATGCCGCGACTTTGGTCGCCAAGGAGCAGATTCTCTGGAGCCTCGGGGACACCGTGCGTCGTATCCGCGGTGGCTATGACAGGCACGGGGTGCGCTCGGTGCTGGATTTGCCGAGCATCATCGCTTGCGATGGGCGTGTGGATCATGGTTCCTTCACACCGGCGCTCAGCAATTCGCTGTTGTTTGCCCGAGATCGTCAGCTTTGCTTGTATTGCGGGGTGCAGCATCCGGTGCGCGACCTGTCGCGTGACCATGTGCTGCCGACTTCTCGTGGTGGGTCAGATACCTGGACCAACTGTGTGACCGCGTGTCGGCGCTGCAACAACCGCAAGGGCAATCTGACGCCAGAGCAGGCGGGCATGGAGCTGCTTGCCGTGCCGTTTGCGCCGAACCGGCATGAGTACTTCTATCTGGCCAACCGGGACGTACTGGCCGATCAGATGGATTTTCTGAAGTCTCGCTTCAGTGCCAACGGGGGCTTGTCGCAGCTCAGTTGCTGAGCGATGCAGCACTGATCGCGGCTAGCTGCTCCAGCGCACCGATTGCATAGGCTTCCATGACGTCGGGATTGGTGCCGACACCGGCCAGCTGCAGGATGTGTCGTCCTCTTACGCCGACCATGGTGTGCGCGATGGTGTCGGCGGCTCCGGTACGACGGGTGCTGTACAGCGTGGTGACGCCATCTCGCAAGGTTTCCAGCTCGGTCGCGTCGGCGTGTGAGAGGTTGTTAGCGTGCAGGGTGCGTGCGAACAGCACGGCCGTGCCGTCGGATTCTCCTTCGAGGATGGTGAGATCGACCGGTGCGTCTGCGCTGTCCATGGCATGAATTTCCATGGATGCCATCGCGGTTAGCAAGCGCGTGAAGCCATCGACGGCTGCGGCACGGCGTGCGGGGTCTGCACGTAGATTTACGCCCTTGAGGGGTGAGGTCTGGATGCGCTCGTATCGATTGCCGTTCCACGGATGGTCCAGCTGATCGAGTGAGGCGAAGAGGTTCAGGTTACGCAGCTCGCGTCGATTGTCGGGCCAGCTCGGCGGGTCGAGGATCTGAATGGGGTCGACCGGCGGTGCAGACAGTAGTCGCTCCAGCGCCTGCTCGCCGTTGGGCCGTGAGGCGAGAGAGTCGATAAAGCGCTCGCCCTCGACATAGGCGTATTCAATGACGTTGCGGCTGAGCGCGTTGGCGGACTGGCTTGCCTGGTTGGGTCCTGCCACCGTGCCGAACATGAAGCGGTCCAGCGCATCGAGTCCGTCCAGGCATCCGGCAATCACGCAGAGTTTGCGGGACTGCCATTGGGCGTGGCCTTCGTACACGGCGGATTGTGCGAACGCTGCGCGAAAATCCAGCGTGCGTACCTTGTTGATGTCGTGTCGACGGTCATCAGCGGCGTGCACGGCCTCGTGAACGAAGAGGGCGAACGCGGCGCGTTGCGCGAGCCCGTCATCTTCTATGCCGCGCATGAAGTGGTCGAGCAGGGGCTTGCTGACAAACACCGCGTTGTGATGCGCGCTGTACAAGGCGAGATAGGTGCCCGACTGCGCGTCGGTGATCTTGTTGATGAAGCGCTCGGCATACGCCGAGTTCTTGAACTGGGCGTGTACCAGGCGGCGGGTCTCGCGGTTGATCTCGGTGGCGATGACGCCGTCATCGACCAGGTGCAGTTCGAGCCCGTCGAGCGGGGTCGATGAGCGCCATTCGACCAGTTGCCGCGCGCGGTCAAACAACACTTGCCAGGAGGCCGTGGGGGCGAGGTCGTCGACAAACACCGCTGGTGACTTCTCGACGGGCACCACGATCGGCAGGGTCGCGTCGCTGGCGGATCGCCGCGTCGTGTCCACGGGCGCGACAGCGCAGGCGCTGAGCGTCATGGCCGTGGCAACAGCAACTAGGGCTGGGGCAGAGAAAACGCGCATCGGACGCTCGTCGGGCGACTTTGGTGAAACAAGTCTAACTGCCCGGGCCCACGCGACGTGTCGGGGGCGTCACAAGCCAGCGGTAACCGCGCTGTCAGGCCCCGGCAGCGTGGCGCGCGGGGTTTTGCCTGTGCCAGAAATGAGAAGCCGGGCCGCGTTCCGGGGCGTTTTGCCCCGGGCGCGTGCCCGGCGGGGATCGATCAGGTGTGCCGGGAAGCCCGCTTGGGGCTCACCCGGTGAGTTCCGCGCTAGGGGGGTGAGTAGGCGCGGATGTAGTCGACCTTGAGGCGTGACGGCGACGGGGTGGTGCTGTCGGCGCTGCCGTTCCAGTAACCGCCGACCGCGAGGTTGACGATGATGTACATCTCTTCCCAGGACACGTTGCCGCTTTCGAAGCGGTTGGTTTCACGGCCATCGATGTACCAGGTGATTCGGCCCGGCTCCCACTTCATGCCGTAGGTATGCATGCCGGCAGAAAAATCCGCACCGGTCGCGGGGAAGGACGGCGTGGACTGGAGGTTCCAGTTGTCGTAGTAGTGGTAGACCTGATAGACCGTGTTGGGGTCGCGGCCAACGCCTTCGACCACGTCGATCTCCGGCTGGTTCTCATGGTCGTGCTGGTTGAGCAGCCAGAAGGCGGGCCACAGGCCCTGGCCTGCAGGTAGCTGGGCACGCATCTCGACGTAGCCGTAGCGCATCTTGAACTTGCCGTAGGTGGTCAGTACGCCTGACAACCAGGACTGCGAGTTGGCGCTGCCCCAGAGGTGGTCGGGGGTGCGGCTTGCGGTGATGTTCAGGTTCTCGCCGTCAAACTGGAACGGGTTGTACCCGAAGTTCGGCTCGTTGAGGAGGTCGACGTAGTACTGCTGCTCGCCGTTGACCACCCAGTCCGGCCCCCAGCGCTGACGCGACGACCACTTGTTCGGGTCGACATTGCCGCCACGGAACTCGTCGTTGAAGACCATGGTGTAGCCCGCGGGTGCGTAGCCGCCGGAGGCATTGCTGGATGCCGAGCTGTCGTCGTTTTGCAGTGTTGCGGTGGTAGCGCCGCCGTTGGAGCTGGCGGTCACGCTGCTGGAGAGCGGCGAGAACTGCGAGTCGGTGGTGAACGCAACGATGCGGTAGCTGTAGCTGCGTCCGCCATCGACGTTGCTGTCGGTGTAGCTGGTGGTATCGCGAACCGTCGTGTAGTAGCTGTTGTCGCGGTACAGGTTGTAGCCGGCGATGCTGCCGCCGGGTGCATTCCAGGTGACCTGGATGCCGTTGCCTGACGCCTGCGCCGACACGTTGGACGGTGACGCCGGTCGACCACCGGATGCGGGTGCGCCACCCTGCTCGCCGTTGCTGCCGGTGGTGACTGACGCGTCAGGCGAGAGCACCGAATAGTTGCGCGCAGCATCAAAGGCGACAACGCTGTAGCGGTAGCTGCGGCCGGAGTTGACGCCGTAGTCAACGTAGTTGGTGGTGGCGCCTACCGTGGAGTAGTAGCTGCCGTCGCGGTAGATGTTGTAGCCATCGACGCCAGTGTCATCCCAGGGGGTGTTCCAGGTGACCCGATTGGCGCTGCTGGACAACGAAGCGGCTTGCACGTTGTTAGGAGCAGAAGGCCGTTGGGTATCGGCAATGGCAGCGGTGCTTGCCAGCGCGATTGTGAACGAACAAAAAATCCGTGATCTCATCAGTACAAGAATGCTAGGAATCAGATAAGTTCGCCGTGGAACATATCGAGGCGCGACAACAGCCTCGCACCGGACAAGCTGTCTCAAGGACGCTCGTCGAGTAACGCGGCGCGACACGACACGTGTGGGCGATGCGGTGGAAGAGACTAGTCAGTTCCCGGGCCACTGAGGGCCGTGCCGCATGTCGGTTTCTTAATGATCCAAAGGCGCCGTGACAGTGCGCCGCGGCGCCTGCCCAAATTCCCGCCCGAGTTATCCGGCTTGTAATAGTGAAGCAGGCCCGGACGCTCGCTCAGTCGGCCGGATAGCACTGGTTCCTTCAGCTCACAGGAGTGGCTGGTAGCGCTCCCGCTAATGCAAGCCCGCACACGTGGCAGGCGGATGTTTCACACGGATGAGACGTCCACCACCACGCGGCCGCGAACCTGCCCGGCGAGGATGGCCTTGCCGAGTTCCGGCAGTTCCTGGAGGGTCGTCTCGACGATCGTGTCGGCGAGCTTGTCCTGGGGCAGCTCCTTCGCCAGGCGGGCCCAGGCCTCCTTGCGCTGCTCTATCGGGCACATCACCGAATCGATGCCCAGCAGGCTCACACCGCGAAGCAAAAACGGGATGACCGTGGTGTCAAGCCCGGCACCACCCGCTAGGCCGATCGCGGCGACGGCACCTCCGTGGCGGAGTCGCGCGAGTACGTTGGCGAGGGTGCTGCCACCCACCGCGTCGATGCAGCCAGCCCAGTATTCCTTCTCGAGCGGCTTGCCGGTGGGCGTGTCGATATCACCCCGGTCGATGATCTTGCCGACACCGAGGCCGGTCAGGTAGCCGTGGGTGTCGGCACGTCCGGTCGAGCCTTCCACCTCGTAGCCGTTGGCCGCGAGCAGGGCGCAGGCAATCGAACCCACGCCGCCGGCGGCACCGGTCACGAGGATGGGGCCGGAGTCCTTGTTGATGCCGGCCTTCTCGAGCGCCATGAGGCCGAGCATGGCGGTGAGGCCCGCGGTGCCCACGGCCATGGACTGGCGCAGATCAATGCCGTCGGGCAGCGGCACCAGCCACTCACCCTTGACGCGGGCACGCTGTGCATGGCCGCCCCAGCGAATCTCGCCAACGCGCCAACCGGTCAGGATGACGGGGTCGCCCGCCTTGAACGCCGGGTTGGAGCTCTCCGCAACCGTGCCTGCGAAGTCCACACCGGAGACGTGCGGCCACTCGCGCACCAGCCCACCGAGACCGTTGAGCACCAGTCCGTCCTTGTAATTGAGCGTGGACCAGGCGACATCGACCGTGACATCGCCTTCCGGTAGTTGGCTGTCCTCCAGGGACACGATCTCGTGGGTAACACTCTTGTCTGCGTTACGGGTGCTTTGCAGGGCCTTGAACATGGGAGCTGTGCCGGTTACCGAATGGGGTGTGAGGGAGTGTCAGCCGCGCGTGGTCGAAATCAGACGCAAGAACGGCGACAGGGTGACGTACACGATAAAGCCGCAGAACAGGATGATGCCGGCGCAGGCCAATGGGCGTTCCTTGATGCGATCAAACAAGCCGGGCTCGATGCCGGCCGCCTTCCGCTCATCCTGCTCGCGACGCAGGCGTTCGCCACGTTCGTGCTGATACGCCTCGATCAGCTGGCGCGCCCTGGACTTCTGTTCGTCGTGCTGCACCCACAGGGCAGGCATGGCGATGCCCCAGTTGCCGGCGGTGGTCTCGTACCACTCGATATCGTGCTCGTCGAGTAGTGCGCGCACGTCCGCCGCTTCATCCTCGGGTACGTTGCGCAATCGAAATATCAGTGCCGACATGCGGCGATGATACTCGTTGTTCACGCGCTTGCCGTCGCCGCGCTCAGTCGTCGTAATCAGTTCGCCGTGTGCTGAAGGAGGCGCGCCAGCGAGGCTTGCTGCTCGTCCAGACGCGCAAGCTCTTCGTGCCGCTCTCGCCGTAGCGCACCCTGACGATATACCGCGTACTTCTGCTGGTACATCTCGAAGGCCTGTCGCTGTTGCAGCGAATCGAGCCTGTCACCTTCGATGATTCCTGCCAGCGCATCCAGACGGAAGCGGTCCATCGCCGGGTATCGGTGTGAAAGCTGGTCCTCGTGTCCACCGTGTTTTTGCAGCAGGGCCTCACTGACAAACAGCACCGGCTCGGTCGCCGTTATCGCAAGCCACAGCGCATAGTCCTCGCAGGCCGGCAGGTTCTCGTCAAAGCCGCCGAGCTCGAGTAGCAGCCTGCGCTCGATCAATGCCGATGAGGGCGATATGGCGCAGAGGGGCAGGGACGCGGCAAAGGCATCGCCCGAGGGTTTGGCGTGTCGCTTGCCGGGGTTGACGCGGCGCCCGTTGCGTATCCAGTGTTCATCGGTATGGCAGAAGCGATGCCCGGGATGCTCTTGTAGTGCTGCGAGCTGTTTTTCAAGCTTGGTCGGATACCAGCGGTCGTCAGAATCGAGTAGCGCGATCCACTCGCTACTGGCGGCGTGGATGCCGGCATTGCGCGCCGCGGAAACACCACGGTTGTCTTGTTCGATGACGCGCACCTGTGGCCATCGCTCATGCAGATGCGCTGTGGTGCCGTCGGTCGAGCCATCGTCCACCACGATGATTTCATCGGGCGGGTGTGTCTGTTCGACCACAGAGTCGAGCGCCGCGTCGATCCTGTCGCGACGTTGCCAGGTGGGTATGAGTGCCGTAACCGTCGGCGGTGTGGCAGCGGGTGCCGGAACTACGGGAGTTGCAGTGATCAGCCCTGGATCTCGTCGGCGAGCAATGTGATCGCATCGCCCGGGGCGACCATGCTGCCACGTCTGGCGGCCATGACCACAGCGTTGCGGGGGGCGTGTACCGGTGTGGGAGTATCCCAGGGCGTCGCCGAGTCAACGATATGCGCCAGCACATCCCCGCGATAGATGTTGCGGCCCGGTATCGCTCTCATGTGCAGGGCACCGCCCACCGGTGTGGTCACCGAATCGGCCATCGGCGAGCACTGGAACAGACGCGACGCACGCAAGGTCAAGGAGGCGTCGAGCACTTCGCTTGTGATCAATGCATTGCGGCAGCCGATACGCAACATCTCACGACGCGAGTAGTCGGCCTGGTCCCCTCCGGTACTGACATGCATGTGTGCAATCCCGCGAGCGTGGCAGGCGTCGCTCAAGGAGCCCGCCCCCGCGGGTGCGTGAACCAGCGGAGCCGGGGATTGCTCGTCATCAAGGCAGATGTCCGGGCGTTGCGGTGGTACCGGCGGTCGTAGCAAGCGCAGTGACATCGGCGCACCAAAGGCGATACGTGCGTCGTCGGCGATTCGGTCGATGGCGTTGGGCTTGCTGCCGGTGTGAATGGCGGCGGTGCCACACCACTCCCATTCCAGCGGATCCCCGCCGAGTTCGATGACAAGGTCGGCACCGTCGACGACCTGTTCGACAATCGCCTGCTGCAAGATGTGCTGTGCGGCGGGCGTGTGCGTCTGCTCAAAACAGCTGAGCAAGCGCACACAACCGGTGATGGCCGGGGCGTGCAGCTCGCGCATCAGCTCGGCGACGATCAGCGAAGCATCGAGCGAATCGGCTCTGGCGTGAGCGATGATCGCCACGGTCGGTCCCTGACCGTAGGCAATCTGCGCATGCGGTATGCGTCGCCACGCAACCGCACCGCTCGTATCGCGCAATGGCAGCTGGAGCACACCGAGCTGACGTCCGGTAGCAGCAGGGTTGACGGCGGAGGACGGCGCGAGCGCCAGTGCTTCTGCCATCTGTCGCGTTGTCACCTGCCTGTGCTCCTCACTTCTCCGGCGTTACTACAGGAGCTTAGTAGGGCGCACGGAACGCGTCATCCTCACGTCCTTCAACGATGCTCTTCAGGTAGATCTCCACGCGGCGGTTGCGGCTGCGTCCGGACTTGGACTCGTTGGAGGCCACCGGGTTGTTCTCGCCATAGCCACGTGTGTTGACACGTGCCTTGTCGACACCACCGTTGAACAGCGCACGCGATACCGAGTCCGCGCGGGATTCGGACAGCTGCTGGTTGTAGCTTTCCGAGCCCGTGGAATCGGTGTGGCCCAGCAAGTGGATCGCGGTCTTGTCGTACTGGCCGACCACGCCCGCAACCTTCTTGAGACTGTTGCGAAAGTCCGCACGCACCTTGTCGCTGTTCAGATCAAACGTCGCCTCGGAGCTGAGGTCGAGCTTCAGCGTCTCCTCGTCGACCCGCGTGACCCGAATCTTGGACGCACCCAGCTCATCGGCCAAAGTGGTTTCGAGTGACCGCTGCTGCTTGTCCATGTAGTTGCCAACGGCGGCACCGGTCAGTGCGCCGGCTACGGCGCCGACATAGCGGCCGTTCTTGTCATGGACCTGGTGGCCGATCACAGCTCCTGTCACAGCGCCGATGGCGGCCCCCGCCTTGGCACGACGATTCGGGTCGTCGGTGGCACAGGCGCTACCGAGTACAACGGCTACGGACAACAGCACGACATTCCTTGAGTACTTCATCTTTCTCCCCTCGCTGAATTCACGCGCTATTAGGTGCGCGTTTGATAGGGGGTGTCGGCGGAATGGCGCATCTATCGAGTGCGCGGGCGTGCTCCTGGTCGCAAACTGAGTAGCATCCTCAAGCGCGGTCCCAAGCTGTGGATCAGCTCTCTCGTGGACGTATCATCGGTGCGTCGACGGCATCACGAAACGGCCGCGAGCCTCCTCTACGAATGAATAAACGCCATGACCGATAACGAAGACAGCGGACCAGCAAGCCTTGCACCCCAGATCAGTTGGGACCAGTTCGAACAGGTCGAGCTGAGGGTGGGTACGGTCTGCGCGGTGGAGCCGTTTCCGGAGGCGCGGCGGCCGGCCTGGAAGCTCACCGTGGACTTCGGCGAGGCAATCGGAACACGTCGATCCAGCGCCCAGATCACCGACCTTTATGACGCCGAGGCCTTGATGGGGCGTCAGGTCATGGCGGTGCTCAACTTCCCGAAAAAGCAGATCGGCCCCTTCATGTCGGAATGCCTGGTCACCGGCCTTGCGCGCAAGGATGGTGCGATCGTGCTGGTGGGGCCGGACCGACACGTGCCCGATGGCGCCAAGCTTTGTTGAGCCAGACCGAGGCTCAGCGCACGACGCTTCAGCCCTTGGCGAGGTCTTCCGCGCAGCTGTAGCGATGCGGTGTCACCGCCGTGAGCCCTTGTCGCGGATCAATGGCAAACAGCTGTTGCCCGCGACACGGGGGCGCATCCGATGCACCGCTGGCCGATTCGACCACGGTGCTCAGGCGTACCGCGCCCGAGCGGTCAATGTCCTGGATGATGGCGCGTTGCACCGTTGCCTCGCTCTGGTCGATCGCGCTGATCAGGTTCTCGATGTAGGCCACGGTTTGCCACGGGCGGGCATCGGTGCTCTGATCTCCGGAGCTATCGATGACGACATTCAAGGCGTCCCGCTCGCCGGACTTGCCGAGCCACTGCACGGCGATCAATCGGCTGCCGTCAAAGTGGACAGGCCCGACGGCTACGCGCAAGGAGTCCGGGCCTCCATCGGGGCGACGGCGGCGTTCACGCAGTAGCGTGTCCAGTTGTTCGCGTTGGGCGTTGTTGAGTTCCGACAGGTCATCGTCGGTAGGCCAGGCGGAGCACTCAAAGCCCCACTGTTCGGTGTACTTCTGGACGAGCTCCACGGTCTTGTCCGAGCAGAACAGGGTGCTGTTGTCGGCGTACCAGAGCACGCGCCGCTCGCCACCGGCGGGCGTCACGCTGACTTCGCACAGGTGCTGCTGCCCCGGGATATCGAGGCGCAGGTGGCGCTTGTCGCCCGGAACTTCGCAGGTGTAATCGGCCGCCTGGGCGGCGCCGGACGCAAGACCTGCGGCAACGACGAGTAGTGAGCCAATGATGCCCTTGAGGCTGACGGCCCTGACTCGCGGGGCGGGAAAGTGGACGTCGGCGGAGCGATTCACGTTGGCAGGTTCTGACTTTCAGGCAACAGGATGATTTTGGCTGCTGTGGCGGTGCCGCCTGCGAGTGTCTCGAAGCTGGCCGCCCCGGCATCCAGCGGACGAGTCTCAACCCAATCCAGAGATCCGAGGGCACCGCGTCGCAGCAGGTCCAAGGATACCGTCAGGTCGCGAGGCGTGTAAGTGTAGTTACCTGCGAAGACAATTTCGGCGAGTGTCAGTCGGCGGGTGTCCAGCCCGTCCTTGTTGTCCTGCAGTCCGATGTGCGAGATCACACCACCACTGCGACAGCAGCGGCTGGAATCGCGCCGCGTGGCGCCACTGCCTACCGCATCGACCACGAGGTCAAAATGGTTGTCGCGAGCCGGTGTGTCGATGGGGTTGATGACGTCAGCAAAGCCGAGCCCCTCGAGCATGGCCCGCCGCGGTGCGGCGGTCTCGGCAATGACCATCTCCGGCACGCCCTTGTCGCGCAGGATCAGCGCTGCCAGCACGCCGATGGCACCACCACCGATCACCAGCACCGGGGACTCCGACACCGGCCGCCTGGCCAGACGCTCGGCCAGCGCCACGGCGTGCACGGCCACCGCCGTCGGCTCCATCAGGCTCGCCTCGACGCTGCCAAGGTCATCCGGCAGGGCAAAGAGGTTGCTCGTGGGGGCCGCAACAAACTCGGCAAAGCCGCCCGGGCGACCGAGGCCCAAGAGGTCCCGCTGACTGCAGAGATTGGCCTCTCCTTCCAGGCAATCGCGGCAGCGGCCACAGCCGACCAGCGGATTGATGGCGACGCGCTGTCCGGCCATCGGCCCGTCGACCACGGTGCCTGCGAGCTCATGCCCGAGTATCAGCGGCGGCACACGTCGTTCGTCGTGGCCGTGCCAGGCGTGCAGATCGGACCCGCAGATGCCTGCGGCATCGACGCGCACCAGGGTTTCATCAGCCTGTGGGCGCGGCTTGGGTTCGTCACGGATATCGAGGGTGCAGGCCCCCGTATACACAAGAGCTTTCATGGATCAGACCGTCGATGGAGTGAGGGCGGGCGTACCCGAGCGGACTACTCCGGACGGGAGTCGAGCCACCCGGGCAACCACAGTGCAATCTCGGGGATGGCGATGATCAGGATCAGGCCGATCAGCTGCAGCACCATGAATTGCATCATGCCGAAGTAGATGTCCTTGAGGTCCCACTCGGGCACCACGCCCTTGAGGAAGTAGGCCGACAATGCCACCGGTGGACTCAGCCAGGCCGTCTGCAGATTGACCGCCACCAGTATTCCGAACCAGAGCAGACGCTGCGTCGGGTCCTCCAGAATGCCGGTGAAGGGCAGGCTTTCGATCAGCGGCAGGGTGATCGGTACGATGATCAATACGATCGGCACCCACTCCAACGGCCAGCCCAGGAGGAAGATCAGCGCCATCACCATCAGCAGGATGGCGTAGGGCGGCAGGTCGAGGGTCAACAGATAGTCGGTGAGCATGCCGGGGGTGCCGAGCTTGGAGAACACCGCACCAAAGAAGTTGCTGGCAGCGACCAGGAACAGGATCAGCACCGAGATTTCCAGTGTCTTGATCAGTGCATCCTTGAAGCCCTGCCAGGTCATGCGCCCGTAGGCGATGGTCAACATGAAGGAGCCGAAGGCGCCCATTGCCGCGCCTTCGGTCGGTGTGGCAAAACCGAACAGGATGCTGCCGAGCGCGCAACCAACGAGCAGCGCCGGCGGTACGAGTCCCAGAAAGAACTCGCGTGCAATGACCCACATGGACGAAGCACGCATCTCGACCGGCAGTGCAGGCCCCAGTGACGGGTTCAGGTTGCAGCGCACCAGGGCATAGCCCACGTACAGCAGCGCCATCATCACACCCGGCACGATGGCCGCGGCAAAGAGGCTGGTGACAGGCACTTCGAGAATCGGCCCCATGACCAGCAGCATGATGCTGGGCGGAATCAATATGCCGAGGGTGCCACCTGCGGTGATGGCGCCGGCGGCAAGCTTTACGTCATAGCCCGACTTGTTCATGGTCTTGGCGGCCATGATGCCGAGGATGGTGACCGAGGCGCCGACGATGCCGGTGGCTGCCGCAAAGATCGTGGAGACAAACAGCACCGCGATATACAGCGCACCACGCACCCGCGACAGCATCAGCTGCACGGCGGTGAACAAGCGCTCCATGAGCTGCGCCTGCTCCATCAATATCCCCATCAATATGAACAAGGGCACCGCCGCGAGGGTCTGCTCCATCATGGCGCCGGAGAACTGCAGGGTCTCCAGATAGAAGGTGAGCTCCCAGCGGGGCCACATGCCCCAGACACCGAACACGGTGCCCAGGAAGATCAGCGTGAAGCTGATTGGAAAGCCCACGAAGATCGCGAACAGCATGGCTGCGATCATCCACAGCCCGATGATTTCAGGGCTCATACCGGCCATCTCCCGCGGGTGGCCGCGTACCATGATTTCAGGATCTCGGACACGCCTTGCAGTATCAGCAAGCCAACCCCGATGGGTATTGCGCTACGCACCGGGCCCAGCAAGGGCATCCAGGCGGTGTCCATTGCGCGTTGCCCACGCGACCAGGCGGACCAGGCGTATTCGGCGCCGTAGTAGAACAGCGCGATCATGCCGGTCATGAACAAGGTGCAGTACAAGAACAGGTCTACGATGCCTTGCGTGCGATCGGACCAGTTGCGGTAGATGAAGTCCGCGCGGATGTGTACCCCGCGCGACAGGGCGTAGGCCGCCCCGAGCATGAACATCGCGCCGTACAGCATGCGGCTGACATCGTAGGCCCACAAGGTGGGGCTTGGCTGCACGAGGCTTTCGGCTTCGGGGTCTGTGATCATGCGCCACATCTCGGCAGGCCAGAGCGTCACGTCCAGACCGAACTTGCGGACCATGACCTCGTACACCATGGCAAGACATAGCGGTACGACAAACCAGGAGACGATCTTTCCGACCCAGCCGTTGAGCGTATCGATGAAGCCGATGATGCTGCGGTGCGAGGCACGCATGTCATCCGGCAATTCGCCGGGTGCTGCGCTGCGTCGCTCGGCGATCAACTCGTCGGCGATCTCCAGCTTGTTCGGATCGACCTCTTCTGCCATGTCAAACAATTTCCTTGTGACGCGTCGACCGAGCATCCCTGGCGCATCGCTGGCGCCTTAATGGCGCATTGATGGCAAACGGGGTGGGTCGATATGACGGTCAAGATGAAGCGCGCGCGACACTGTGTGCATTGATGCACCGGGTCGCGTTACCTGCGCGAGGGGCCAGGCGGGCGAGGGGAACGTTACGCCCTCGGAATTACGACAACTGACAATAAAAAGGGGAGCCCCGGAAATACAGGGGCTCCCCGATCGTACTAACGGCTTACTTGCTGTTGGCGTACGCCGAGCCGAGTGCCGCGTTGGAGGTCTGGGCACCTGCCCAGAACGGTACGGCGATGTCGGCAAATTCCTTCATGGAGTCCCAGACTTCAGAGAAGAACTCGTTGTCGGCAGCGTTCTTCTCGAGCGTGGCATTGGCCGCAGCCATGTACTCGGTGAAGTAGTCAGCCGGTGTGTCATGCAGGATCACACCTTCGTTCTCGGTGAGGTCCTTGAGCGCTTTACCGTTTTCGTAGATGCGGTAGCTCATGGAACGTGACAACGAGGCATCAGCGGCGACTTCCATCGCTCGTTGCTGCAGCGGTGTCAGTGAATCCCAGATGTCGCCATTGATGTACATGTCGGCGTTGACCACGACCTGGTGCAGGCCCTGGAGGTAGTAGTGCTTGAGCACCTTCTGGAAACCGAACACGCTGTCGGGCTTCGGGCAGCACCACTCGGCTGCGTCGATGGTGCCTTTTTCCAGCGCGGGCAGGATGTCCGGTCCACCCATGGCAACAGCCGCGACACCGATGTCGTTGTAGGTCTGGCCCGGGATGCCCGGAGGTGCGCGGAAACGCAGCTTGCGGAAGTCATCCATCGATTCGATCGGCTCCTTGAACCAACCGAGCGCTTCTGGTCCAACCGGCTGCAGCATCAGGCCCTTGACGTTGACGCCCATCTCGTCCCACAGACGGTCATAGAGTTCACGACCACCGCCGTACTGGAACCACGACAGGAAGGCGATGTTGTCGATACCGACACCGGCACCCGCAACAGGTGAGCCGAACAGCATGGCTGCCGGGTGCTGGCCTGACCAGTAGTGCGTCCAGGCAAAGCCGCCGTCGAGCAGACCCTTGTCGACCGCGTCGATGATTTCGGTGTTCGGGACAACAGAGCCGCCGGGCAGAACTTCGATGATGACTTCGCCGTCGGTCAGATCGGACACGGCCTGAGCGTATTCCTTGACCATGACGATCTCATCGGACTTGTCCGAGAGTACCGACTGGATCTGGATCGTGGTGGCTGCTAGGGCATCGGTGCTGGCAAGCGATACAACCGCTGCCAGTGCGCCGGCTACTGCCGACAGCCGCCCGTGACGAGCTTTGAGCATGTGAAAGTCTCCAAGGTGGTTCACGTGCCGATCTGAATACGGCACTGTGGATAGAGACCACCGTGTCGACGTTGATATGTCAGATGGGTGGTCGAATCACGGGAAACCCGCACAGGGTTTTCCGACCCGGAGAGCGTCGCACTCGCGGCAGTACATTGTCAATTAAACAATCACAGGTTCCATTAATGCACGGAACAAATCCGTTGGGGTCAGTGCCGATCAGCCATGCATGAAGCCGAGGTTGCGCGAGCTGAAGTTTGAAAGGGTCGGCAGAACGGTGTCTATCCGTGAGTCATCCAGGCCGAGCCAGTCCAGCAGCGTGGACGCGTACTGGGACGCCGCCAACGACGGCACAATACGGCCGTTCTGTACCGAATCCGGGCCATCGACATCAAGCACCGGCAAGGACCCGTAGACCGTGCCTCCATTGACTGCGCCGCCCATGGCCAGCATGTGATTGCCCCAGCCGTGGTCGGTACCGTCTCCGTTGCTGGTGAGACTGCGGCCGAAGTCGGACGCCGTGAAGGTCGTCACATTTTCTGACAGGCCGAACATGTCCATTGCCGTCTGAAAGCCGGACAGCGCGTTGGCCATGCTGCCAAAAAGCTCCGGTAGGGCGCGGTTCTGATTGTCGTGCACATCAAAACCGCCCATGCCGACATAGAAGATCTGACGCTTCATGCCGAGCTCGGCATGCAGGGAGATCAACTTGGCCACCATGTTGAGACGCGCCGCCAGCTGATCCTCTTCCGGATCATGGCTGACCGGATTGTCCTCGACATTCGGGTAGCGAGCGCTCAGCAGCGCACCCAGTTCGGTCGTGTTGTTGCGGGCGCGCTGATGCAGGTCGTTGTATGCCTGTTCAAAGACATTGCGGCTCTGGAGTTGCAGCACGCGATCGAAGGCTTCGGCACGCGGTTGCTGCCAGCTGGTGCCGACATCGAGTCCGCTGTGCGTGAGAACCCCTGACTCCCTGACCGCAAACGGTCGCTGACCTTCGCCGCTCTGCCAGTAGTTGGACCCGGCAACGGAAATCGATGTCAGATAGTCGCGTTGCTGTTCGGCGGCGAGGTAGTCGGCGGCCAGCGCACCCCAGCCATTCTTGGTACGGATGGGTCCTTGCAGTTGCTGCCACTGGATCTGCTGGTCAGAGTGCGAGAACAGCTGCGAGGGAAGATCGACATCGCCCGACTCATAGAGCGCGCGTGATGTCGGCTCGATCAGGTTGCCGACATTGGCAATGACGGCGAGACGCCCGTCCTCGAACAAGGGCAGCAGCGGCCGTGCGGACTCGTGCAGGCCGAGGCTCTCGCCACTGCCGAGCCCCGCGCCAGAGCGTGGCACCAGATCCAGCAGCTGCGATCGCGACAAGGCAAGCGTGCCGCGAGATCGCTGGTAGGCATCGTATTCTGCAGTACCCGTCGGTACGAGCAGGCTGAAGCCGTCGATGCCGCCGTGCAGAAATACGCACACCAGTGCACGGTAGTCATCGCCGCCGCCGGTATCCAGAGTGCCGTCCTGTGCCTGCGCAAGCGTCAGGAAGGGGTTGCCACCCAATGCAAGGCCGGCACCCGCCATGGTCTTTGCACCTACACCCAGAAAGCGCCTTCTTTGTCGATTGTTCATCTATGTGTGCTCTGCGTGTTGAAGGGTGATGACGTGTACGTCGTGTGCGCTCATTTCTGAACGGCCGCTTCGGCGGACGACATGATCAGGAAGATCGCTTCGGCCACCCGTAGCGACGCGTTGCCCTCGCCGTTTCGCTCGCTCATCAACTGCTGGACCTCGGCTCGCAGTTCATCGCTCATGCGACGACCCAGTAGCAGCAGATCAAGGTGATCGATCAAGGCATTGTGGTCCGGCTCCAGTTGCATCTCGTCGGTAATGTCGATCGCGATGTTCTGGCTGTGCAGGTCTGCCTTGTAGTTGTGTCCCCAGATGCTGCTGTGCAGCAGTCGATTGGTGATAGCGATGATCGACGATTCGTTGTGAATTTCGAACTCGGGCGAGACCAGGTCCGCATCGGCGATGGGGCCGGGGTGGCTGTAGTCGGGTCTGAAGAAGTTGAATACGCTCGGCGACTGAAACGGCGCTTGTCCGAGCTCGTTGGCAGCCCAGGAATAGTTGAATTCCTTCTGGATGCGCGTCGGTTGGAAAGCTCGCCACAGTTGTGTCATGCGTAACAGCGGTTCCTTCAACTTGCCGAAGGTGTCTGGTGAGCGCTCATGCCCCTCGCGTGCTTCCTGGTGCATCAGGATGGCCTTGATGACACTCCCGAGGTTGCCGCGTTCGCCGTTGCGGTTGCTGTTGAACACGGCGGCGACATCTTGCACGTACTGCCGCGTGGGGTTGCTTGTCACCAGCCGTTGAATCAGCTGTTCGCTGATGAAGGGGCCAACGTTCGGATGGTTGAAGATGTTGTTGAGCGCCATGTCCAGGTCGGTTCTGGCGTCCTGGCCTGCCGGCACGACAAAGCCGTTGAGCAACGCCTTGCTGCCCTTGTCGTGGAACGCTTCCCAGGGCTCCATCGGACTCATGTAGTCCTCCTTCTTCGGCCAGCGAAAGTGATCCGCGTTGGCAAAGTGCCATCCGGTGAACACATGTGCGAAGGCTTCGATGGTTTCCTGTGTGTAGGTCGGTACACCGATGCCATCCTCATCGAGAATGGGTGTGCCATCAGGCGCAAGTTGCACCAGCCCGATACTGAACAACTGCAACACTTCGCGCGCGTAGTTCTCGTCCGGGCGAATGTTCTCTTCTGGTACGGGCTTGTGGTTACCCTTCATGCTCAGGTACTCACCCATGATCGGGTTCAGCGTCACTTCCTCGAGCAAGGTGCGGTAGTTGCCGAATGCGTTCTTGAGGAAGATGTCGTAGAAGTTGGCCAGTCCTTCGCGATGACCGCCAAGGCCATTGGTGCCCGAGACCACGAAGATTTCCGACAGGGCAAAGGCGACGCGCTGCCTGAGCTGGTCATCGGCCTCGATGGAATTACGCCACCAGGCATTCACGTGCTCGTTCCACAGCCCGGAGTCGATCGAACGAAAGGTCGGTAGCAGCCATGTGACCGGCTGTTGCATCTGGTAGTCGATCCAGGCGTTGGCGCCTTCTGCTGCACGGTTGAGGTCTTCCATGCGAAAACCGTAGGTGCTCTGTTCGACCAGACGAAACGCCTGGCGCTGATTCAGCGGCCCGTCTTCAAAGGCGTTTTCCACTTCGGTAGCAGGCAGCGCAGCACCCAGGCCGGGAACCGCAGCTGAGCTACTGGCTGAACCTGTGTTGTACGTGGTCTCGTCCGCTGTGCCACACCCGATGAGGGTGGCCAAGGCGCTACCTATCAGTACTGCTCGCAGATGTGATCTCATGAACAACCGACCGCTTACCTCGACACATGCGGTAACGGCCGGCAGAGGGCTTTCGCCCATGACACACGATTACGGTGTGATGGAGGTCGTGCAGTCGTCGCAAAACACCCTGTCGATGTGAACTACGACACACCGATTCCGAGCATCAGGATTGAAGTTGCACGTGGTGCTTGATACTGCTCAAGGTCGCGTTCGTACCCGCGTAATCCAACGGCAAGCGAGTCGGTGAAAGACCCGGGCCTTCGATGAACAGGCTCGGAAAACCTGCTGCTCCGATGCGTCGCGCCGTCGTGAAGTGGTCCAGCAGGAGCGATTCGGTGGCGTCCGCGCCAAGCTGTGCTGCGAACAATTCGCGATCCATGCCGAGCTCCGCGGCAATCGAGATCAGCACCTCGGAATCCGATGGGTTGCGTGCATCGAGGTAGTAGGCACGTTGAATGCCGCGGGTCATCGCCTCTGCGAGGCCAGCGAGTGATTCTGCTGCCAACACTGCGCGGCATGCGGGCCAGGTAGACCGGCGAGGTGTATTGCGGGTCCAGAAATCGAAGTTGAAGGTGGTGCCGGGTACGGTAGCTTGTATCTGCCGCCACACACCTTGCAGGTGTTCGGCAAGTTCGGCCGGCATGGGCACATCGCTGTCCGGTGCCAGGCCGCCTACCACGTGGCTGACATCGATCGCTTCAAAATCGGGCCCTTGAAGCGCTGCCAACAATTTCTCGAGCACGGGCGCATAGGCCCAACACCAACTGCACATCGGATCGTGCACGTGGAAGAGAGTGAACCGCGACATGGTCAGTCCGGATTGCCGCTCGTGCTACGCGGGCGGCTTCTGACCTGTGCCAATACCTCATCGTCCAGTGCAACAGTGGCTTCGTCGTAGTCGGCGACTTCGGTGGCATCCAGTTCGTCGTCAAGCTCCGGCAGCGTGTCATCGAAGTCCGAAGGCGTGCCGCCGGCAGCGCGAGTCGGTGCCTGCGCGTCGATCACGGCGGTCGCATCGTAAGACTCGTCCAGCGTGTCTTCGATGGTGGCGTCGTGATCGAGGGTGTCTTCCTGCGCATCGTTGGCATCGGCGAGCACATGGCCTGTACCGATGGCCGCGGCGGCTGCAGTAGCGCCTGCAGCAATACCCGCTGCCGGGTGTTTTGAGCTGCGCTCAGACGACACCAGGCTTTGCGCCTCGTCGCGCAGGCGATTGCCGCGGTGTGCAAGGCTATCGATGTAGGCTTCGACCTCTTCTTCCGCTGGGGCGCTCTCCAGGTTGTCGTGGGTCTTGCCTGCAGACCGCATCGCGACGCTGCCACGTGAAGACTGATTTTGAAGCTCGGAGATTTCGCGGTCTTTCTGTCGAATGATGCGCTGGAGCCGGTCTTGCAGTTCAGCCTGCTTGCGATTCAGCTCGATCGCGTCGCTTCGTGCCTTGTCGACGCCGGCGTCGTTTCTTGCGGACACTGACTTGAGTTGGCGGTTGGCAGCGGTCAGCTCGCGGACGTCTTCACCGACGGACTGCAGTCGCGACTCCAGTTCCTCGACCTCCACTGCATGCGTTTCTGCCTGTTCGGATGACTTCTTCTTCCAATGGGCAATGGTGGCCTTGAGCCTGCGTTTGGCGCGTACGTCGCGTATGAACCAACCGACAAGGAGGCCAAGAACCGCCGCGGCCACGATGCTCGCGATGACCTCAAGATACAAGGTGTTCATGGTTGGTCCTCAAGGGGCTGAATACGAAATTCGATACGGCGGTTGAGTGCGCGCCCTTCGGGCGTTCCGTTGTCCACCAGCGGGATACCTTCGCCGTAGCCATAGGCCACCAAGCGGTCGCGCTCGATCCCTCGATCCACCAGGGCCTCGCGCACTGCGATGGCGCGTTGCTGGCTCAGCCGCATGTTGGCATCGGCATCACCGGAGGTGTCGGTATGCCCTTCGATCTCGATGCGGGTGTCCACGTGTTCACTGAACAAGGTGGCGATGGTGTTGAGTTTCTGTGCGCTTCCATCGGCAAACTCCGCCGAGTTTGGTAGAAACAGAATGCGTCGGTCGTCGCTGTCCAGAGTGTTCATCGCTTGAAACAAGGCACTGACTGCATCGGCGGAACCGCGAGTCGGCGTGTTGCTCTCAGCGGTGGCCGAGATACCCGCGCCCACTTGTGGGGTGGCGACATCAATACGCTCGATCAGCGAATACTCGGCGAGCGTTTCCAGTGCGTCATCGACAAGCTGATCGTGCTGCTCGCGTGTGGCGGCCGTACCTGACAGGGTGACCTGCTTGTCCGCGATCTCGATAGCCGGATCAGAGAGTGTGCTCATGGCGGGCAGCAACGCGGTCAGCGGTGCCAGCCAGGGCGCATCGGCGGTGGGTTCTGACAGCTGGATCCGATTAGTCAGGTAGCTCGGATCAAATGCGGCCAATGCGGGTTGAATGACCGAGGTGACATCCACGGACGGGTCGAGACGGCCCTCCAGTGTCAGTGCGGATTCTTCCATGCGGATTGTCAGTGTGGGAGCCGCTCGATCCGCGTCGCCTGCGGCCGCATCCTCCTCCGACTCGACCGTGGCGTCGGCCAGGGCGCCGATGTCGGCAGCGCTCGCATCCTCGTCGGGTCCATCGGCCAGTTCGCGAGCGTCGTTGTCTTCCACCGTCGCATCCTCCACAGCGGTGTCAGCAGTCGACGTGACGCTGGTCGGTACTGGCTGTTGATCGGTGCTCGTTGTGGTTGGGGCAGAGCGTGCAACGGTCAAGCGGTTCACTACCTTGCGTACGCCTGGAGTCTGTTCCACCGCGGCAAGCAGATCGTCATGCTCGGCGTCGGTTGCCGCTTCTCCTGTGATCGTCGTCTGGTGACCGTCCACGGAAACCATGACCGGCGATGTCACCAGTGGGCTGATGGACTGCTGCACATTACCGAGGATGTGTCGCTCGATGCCGGGGATGACGCGCCATATGGCGTAGCTGATGAGGGCAGCAAGGCCAAGCAGCCACGCTGTCACCCAGAGCAGCTCGCCGATTCCCAGCCGGTTTATGAAAGAACGATTTCGAGCCACGGTGTGATTTGCCGGTATGAGCATCATGCGCGGTGCGGCCGCAAGCTCGACATGATACAGGCGACGCGACTGCCATCAGCGGTGGTTTTCCGGCGCGCAAAGGCCATGGTGTTTGTACAGACGGTTGATACCATGAGCCATGGCCTTCACATCCTCTCTTCTGCGCTGCTGTCTGGCACCACGCGGTTTCGCCTTGTTGCTCCTGGTGGCTGCCGGGTGTCTGTCCCTGTCATCGCAGGCTCAGGATGAAGGTGTACTCGGCGAATGCATGGCGCTGTCCCCCGTGGATGACGACATTCATGCCTGTCTTGATAACTATCTGGACATCATGGATGACAACCTGCGCGATATCACGGCCTTCATCCGGCGTGAATTTGACGGAGATATGCGTGTGGCGTTCAACCGGTCCCAAGCAGCGTTCGAGACCTTTCGCCGCGAAAACTGCCTGTGGTATCTCGCCATCAGTTCACCGCGTTCCGTCGCGGAGCAGATTGCCAAGAACTGTCTCGCTCAACTTTCGGTGGAGCGACTGGCCGAATTGCAGAGCCTGCTGGCGCGCGACGATGCCTCGACCCAGGTGGTCGACGGTTTTTTTGTGTACGGCGCCAACCGCAACAGCTTTCGACCCTGTGGTGCCGATGGGCGTTATCTGGTGGCGGGCGATGCGGGCGCGGTGGGCGAGTTGCAGCAGCGCTACAGCTCGCTGGCCTCGGTCGATCTGCAGATCCTGTTTGCCAGTGTCACCGGCGAGATCGACTCGAGCGCTGATGGTGGCGCGGACCACGAGGGGGTCATCAATATCTCGTCCGTGCGGGATCTGAGGTTTCCGAGTGAATCCGATTGCAGTCTGCCGACCGGCTCTCCTCAGGTCGCCGCTGTCTCCGCCACGCGCGGTCAGAGCGCGACCTCGGTGGAAGAGCGGGTCGCTGAGGCTGAGCCGGTCACAGACGCAGACATTGCAGCGAACGCCGAAGCGGACGCGGAGCTCGAGGTCGCGGTGGCAGAGCCGGTTGCCACGCCGTCTCCGGTTCGATCGACCGTCAATCCTGTGGCCGATCCCGGGCCGCGTGTGGTGCCACCGTCAACGCCTGTGGTCGAGCCTGCGCCGTCGGTCGCGACGACCCCGTCGGCCTCGACGTCTTCGGCCGCCAGCTCGTCCAATACCGGCGATGGCGCACCACTGACCGCGTACTTCGGCGCCTGGCTTGCCGATTGTTCTGGCGCGGGTGGCAGTCGCCGTTGCACGCTGGCCGTCGAGCTCGACGGCGGCTCGGTGAAACCCACCTTGATGCTCAATCGTCAGCCGGGTGGTCGCATCGACATGGAGCTCAGCTTGCCGGGCAGGGAGCTCGAGTCGGTCGACCAGATTCTCTGGGGGATAGACGGATACCTGTTTGGCAAGGTGCCCGGTTCAACGCTCCAGGTGGGCGATCAATTGAGTCTGCAGCTGATCAAGGAGCGCTACTTTGTCGACAACGAAATGATGCCCTTGATGAAGCGTGGCAGCGAGCTGCGTATCGAGATTGGCAGCGCGGCCGATGGTGGCGCTGCGCAGTATCGCGCCACGCTGATCGGACTGTCGCGTGCGATCTCGTTCTCTGACGACTTTCTCGGTCTTTGACGCAGCCACTGACGAAGGGTCCGAGCACGGCACTGGTGTTTGCAGCGGGTGACGCGCCGCCAGACCTTGCAGCGCACGTGCAGGCATCCGGTGTCGAACACGTCGTGTGCGCGGATGGCGGCTTGACGCATTGTCTTGATGCAGGCTTCAGTCCGAGTTGTCTGATCGGCGACTTCGACAGTATCGACAAGGCGGTGCTGTCACGCCCGGACATTGCGGATACCCCTCGCCTGCAGCATCCGGTCGACAAGGATGCCAGTGATCTCGAACTCTGCCTTGAGTACCTGTTGCAACGAGAGCCGCTACCGGATCAGGTGATACTGCTGGGCGTCTCGGGCGGGCGATCGGATCATCACTTGTTCAACTGGCTGTTGCCGGCCCTGCGGGACTGGCCCTTTCGCTTGCGCCTTGTCGACAAGCACGTGGATGCGCATCTGGTGACACCGAGCGGGCCCTGCGACATCGAATGCGCAGCCGGCGATATTGTGAGTCTGTTGCCACTGGGTCGTGCCGAAGGTGTCACGACGGATCGATTGAGATTTGCGCTATCCGATGCCGTGTTATCTCCGGGCAGCACGCTGGGCTTGTCCAACGAGGCGAGCGGGGGGCGCGTGCAGGTCTCGGTGACGCGCGGACGCGTGCTTGCGATGCGCGTACTCTCCTGAGCAATACAGGCAGAACCAGGAAGACAACATTCAATGAGCGCGCAAGACAGCGTGATCGATCTGCGTAGCGATACGGTGACCCGCCCGACGCCTGCGATGCGACAAGCCATGGCCCACGCCGAGGTCGGCGACGATGTCTGGGGAGATGACCCGACGGTCAACCGGTTCGAAGCGGTAGCCGCCGAGCGACTCGGGCACGAGGCTGCGGTGTTCTGCCCCACGGGTACGCAAGCCAACCTGGTCGCCTTGCTCACCCATTGCGGCCGCGGGGACGAATACATCGTCGGCGACGATGCGCATACCTACAAGTGGGAGGGCGGTGGTGCTGCTGTTCTCGGCGGTATCCAACCACAGACGGTTGCCTTTGCCGAGAACGGACTGATACCACTGGATGCCGTGGCCAAGCTCATCAAGCCGGACGATGTGCACTACGCACGCACACGTCTTTTGTGTCTCGAGAACACGCAGCACGGGCGCGTGCAGTCACTCGAGAGCATGCAGCGAGCACGCGAGTTTGTTGATGGGCACGGATTGTCTCTGCATCTGGATGGCGCGCGTGCAGCGAACGCAGCGGTTGCTCTGGGTGTGTCGCTGGAGGACATCGGGCGCTGCTTTCACAGCGTGTCGCTGTGCTTGTCCAAGGGTCTCGGCGCGCCGGTGGGTTCGGTGCTTGTCGGCTCTCACGACTTCGTGCGCGAAGCGCGTCGCTGGCGCAAGGTCACCGGCGGTGGCATGAGGCAGGCCGGGGTGTTGGCAGCGGCTGCCTTGCTGGCACTCGATGAAGGCTACAAGCGCTTGCATGAAGATCACGACAACGCGGCGGCACTGGCCGCCATGCTCGAGGCTCTGCCGGGCTTTTCGATACGGGCCGGATGGACGCAGACCAACATGATCTGGCTGGATCTGGATGACGATGTCGGTGAGGCTCTGGCAACGTTTGCAAAGGAGCAGGGCGTGCTGCTCGCGGCCAGCGCCTACGGTGCGCGTGTGGTCCTGCATCGTGATGTGCCAGCGTCGGCGCTGCCGCGGGTAGCGGAGGTGGTCGGGCGCTTTTTCGACGCCTGAGCGTGACCGGTGTCGCAACAGCTTGTTTGATTCGTTGCGTTACTGCCTTAGTATTTCGCTGAGCCCTGCAACCCAGAATCACCATGCCTGACATTCGACCCTTTCATCTTGCGTTTCCGGTCGATGATCTCGACGCGGCAAGGCACTTCTATGGAACCGTGCTGGGTTGCCCGCAAGGGCGTGAAGCCCCCGGCGTGTGGATAGACTACGACCTGTTCGGACATCAGATCGTCGCGCACCGGGACCCAGCGCACGCGCGCCCTATCCGCGCTGAAAACGCGGTGGACGGAGATGCCGTGCCGGTGCCTCACTTTGGTGTCGTGCTTACGCTCTCGCAGTTCGATGAGCTGGCGCAACGGCTCGAAGCGGATGCCGGCACCCAATGGATCATCAAGCCGCGCACCCGTTTTGCCGGCGAACCGGGCGAACAGCGCACCATGTTCTTCCTCGACCCCGCTGGCAATGCGCTGGAATTCAAGGCGTTTGCGGACGACGCTGCGCTGTTTGCCACCTGACGCTACCCTCGGCAATCTCGACGATGTCCGCGCCGATGGCGTCGGCATCGTCGGCGTCGTGAGTCACCATCAGCACACACGGTTTGATCCGCGCGATGAGATCGCGCGTCAGGGCGAGCATGTCGGCTCGCGTGTTGCCATCCAGCGCGCCAAAGGGTTCGTCGAGTAACAGGATGGGTCGGGCGCGCAGCAGGCAACGCGCCAGTCCCACCCGCTGACGCTCACCACCCGAAAGGGAGCCAGGCTTGCGTTTTCCAAAACCCGGCATGCCGATGTCGCGCAGGGCGTCTTCTATCTGTGTGCGTTGTGATGCACTGAGCTTCAAGCGCGGATCAAGGCCCAGGCCAATGTTGTCTGCAACGCTCAGGTGGGCGAACAGGTTGTCGCTCTGGAACAGCGTATTGACGGGACGTTCCGATGGGGGCAGCGGATCGAGCAGCGTGCTCTCCCAATGGATCGTCCCCGACGCCGCTTGCAGGTAACCACCTACGAGGTTGAGCAGGGTGCTCTTGCCGGAGCCGCTTCGTCCGAGAATGGCGTGTATGCCGTGGCGCGGAAACTCGGTGTCAAAGCGCCAGTGGCGCTCCCCCAGTTGCACGCGCACATCGGACAGTACAAGGCTCATGATGCTGCGGTCCGTGGTCCACCGACGACCCGCACAATCACCGCATAGAGTGCGATGCACACGCTGATCAACAGCATCGCGGTGACCGCGGCCTCATCGAGTCGATGGCTGCCGAGTCTTGTGTGCAACAGCAATGGCAGTGTCAGCATGCGCTCCGAGCCGAACAGGGCGATGGCGCCCAGGTCACCGGCGGCCAGTGTGGCGCAGACAGCCGCGGCTTGCGCGAGCGGGCGTCTCAGCAGCGGGGCATCGATATATCTCCAGCGTGCGATACGCGGCATGCCGAGTGAGCGCGCAAGGCGATCGCGCGCAGCCGCACCTTCGAGTACCGGGCCAGCCAGCAGCCGCAGCGCAAACGGCAGACCCATCAGCGCATTGACGATGATGACCAGCACCAATGCCAGCGCAAAGACATCGGCATGCGAGCGCACCAATAAAAAGAGCCCCGTGCCGAGTACGACCGGCGGCATGACCAGAATGGCATTACCCATCAGCTGTAGTGCCATGCCTGTGTTATTGGCGTTGTGCCGGGTCAGCAGATGCCGACTGCCAGACAACAGGCACAAGGCAAGCGTAACCGCAGCGGCTGCGGCAAAGAGAGCTGTCACGATACTGCGCCACACCGCAGTAAGGGTCGTCGGATCGGTGAGCACCTCGACGATCTTGCTGTTGATGCCGGATACCAGCAAGGCGACAAGCGGTGGCACCACCAGCAGGGTAATCGCAAGAATCAATGCGACGTCGATGCAACGGTGAAGTATCGAGCGCTGTTGATGCGGGTGCCATGCGGGCCAGGGAGCGGTAGAGGCCTGATCGCCCGCCAGTCCGAGGCTGCCATCCGTGCCACGGCCAAGCAGTCCACCCATCACACTCAGTGCGAGGCAGATGCTCAGTTGCACCAGCGCAAGCGCGACTGCCAGTGGCAGGTCGAAATCAAAGCGTAGCGCCTGGTAGATGGCGACCTCGAGTGTCGTCGCCCGGGGTCCGCCACCGAGTGCGAGCACCACGGCAAAGCTGGTAAAGCACAGCGTGAACACGAGCACCAGAAGTCCCGGCAGGCTTGCCAGTACACGAGGAAGTTCGATGCGTCGAAAACGTGTGGTTGCCGGCAAGCCGAGCTGAGAGGCCAGCCTCCATTCGTGGTCCGGTATGCCATCGAGCGCTTGCAACAGCACCCGTGTCATCAACGGCGCATTGAAGAACACATGGGCCAGAAGAATGCCGTTCATGCCATAGAGAACAGGTACGCGCGGGGCGGCATGCTCACCTCGCAGACCCATCGTGAGTACGTCCAGCGCGTGATTCATCCATCCGGCACCTCCCCATACCGTCACCAGGCCGAACACGGCGGCGATGGCAGGCAGCACGAGGCAGATGCCGAACAAGGTGGTCAGCCAGTGTCTGCCGGGGAAGCGGCGTTCGTGATGCAGGGCAGTGGCTGCGGGTATCCCGACCAACAGTGCCAGCAAGGTAGAGAGCGCAGCCTGCGTCAGACTGAAGTGCAGCACCCGGCGCAACCAGGGGTCACCGCTGACGCGTTGCCAGGGTAGTTCGCCCGCGTGGTGCACCAGCGTCAGGGCTGGTGCACCGATCAATAGAACGATACAGGCGGTCGCAAGCAGAGCTCCCGACCACCAAGGCACGCGGTCCAGCATCATCCGTGAGTGGACGCGTGGTTCGCGGTGGGTCTTCGCGTTGTCAGACTCAGCGCGTGGACGCTTCCAACCATTCGCTGACCCAGGCCTTGCGTTGGTCGCGCACTTCTGCCGGTGTGAATGTCAGCACGTCTGCGGGTTGAATCAGCTGGCCGAAGGCGCCCGGCAAATCGTCGCCGAGATCGACAACCGGGTACATCACGTTGCCCAGCGGAATGGAGGTCTGCGCTTCACGAGAAACCAGAAACTGCATGAACTCGGTGGCAAGTTCCGGCTCATCGCTGGTGGCAAGCTTGGCGGCGAGTTCCACTTGCAGGTAGTGCCCTTCGTCGAAGGCCGCCGCCTGATAGCGATCGGTACCGTCCACTTCGATGTGATACGCCGGCGATGTGGAGTAGGACAGCACCATCGGTGCTTCGCCGTTCAGGAACATCGTGAAATACGCTTCGCTCCACCCCTTGGTGGTGGCAAGGATGCGCGGTTGCAGATCGGCCCAGGCTTCACCGGCATCGTCCCCGAACACGGACTTCATCCAGAGCAGAAAGCCGAGGCCCGTGATGCTCGTGCGCGGATCCTGCAGGATGATCTTTGGCCCGTCCGGGTCTGCGACCAGCTCGGCAAGGCTCGTGGGCGGTTGCTCGAGGGCTTCGGTGTCATAGACAAACGCAAAGTAGCCGTAGTCGTAGGGCACAAAGGTGTCCGACGTCCAATCGATAGGCAGTGTCAGTGCCGAGGTGTCGACACCGGAGGGTGCAAGCAGGCCCGAGTCTTCGGCGATGGCCATCAGGTTGGTGTCGAGCCCGACGACAACATCAGCCGGGGAGTTCTCTCCCTCGAGCTGCACGCGATTGAGAATGCCAGCAGAGTTTTCAAGTGCGACGAACTCGATGTCGCAGTTGCCGCATTGCGCCTCGAAGGCCTCTTCCATGGCAGGGCCCGGGCCCCAATCGGCTACAAAGGAGTCGTAGGTATACACCGTGAGGGTGCGGGTGTCTGACTGGGCACTGGCAGCTGCGGCAGCCAGCACTGACGATGCACAGGCCAAGGTACGTAGGGAAAGCATGGGTAGTTGAATGATAGTCACGTTGCTCAAGATGTAGGTGTACCTTACAGCGAGTCGATTCAATAGCGGCGTCTGCCACCCTCCGGAAGCTCCCTGAAGCGTCGATAGCTCCACAGATATTGCTCGGGCGCGATGGCGACGCAGCGCTCAATGACGTCGTTTATCGCTGTGGCCGCAACCACCGGGTCGTCATCGGCGATGCGCGCATCCGGTGCCAGGCAGTGTTCCGTCCAGCCAGAGGGTGTGCGCTCGGCGACCACGAACAACACATCCGCTGCACTGGCCTTGATGAGTCTGGATATGAGCGTCATGGTGAGGGCCGGCTCGCCGAAGAACGGCGCGAACACACCGCCGTTACGGTCCGGTTCCTGGTCGGGGAGGATGCCCACGACGTCCCCCGCTCGCAGCAATCGGATGGCGCGTCGAATACCACCGCTGTCGAGCTTGAGCGGAGTGCCGCCGAGGTTTGCGCGCCCCTCCAGCAGTACCGGCTCAAGGGACAGGTCACGTGGCGGACGGTAGAAGTAGGCCAGCTTGCCCACGTGATCCGACCCCATCAGACAGGTGGTCTCCCAGCCTCCCGTGTGCGGTGAGGCCAGCAGGGTGCCGCGACCGCTGGCGCGGATGTGCTCGATGGTGATTGCGGTGTCGCCAAACGTGATGTGACGCCGGATGCGTTCGGACGGGCTTTTCCACACCCACGCGGTTTCCGTGGTTGCCATGCCGGTCTCGATCAGGCTGAGCCGCGACAGTCTGCGGCGCTCGTCGTCGGGCATCGCCGGGAAGGCCAGCGCGAGATTGATCTCGGTGAACCGGCGCGCCCGCAGGCGCAGTGTCCACGCCAGCCAGCCGCATGCCGCGCCCACGCGGCGATTCAGTGACAGAGGCAGGCGCGCGAGCAGTGTGGCGACAATGTTGGCGATGGTTGCCCTCACAAAACTGGTCCGGATAACGGTTGCACCAACACCCAAGTGTGCCAGTTAGGATAGGCAGGATGACAGACATGAATACACCCCATCGCGCCGCAAGGACCCGCGCGCATGGCTGATAAATCGTCGGACATCGATACGCAGCTCGTCGCGCCAGAGCACGTGTGGGAAAGCCTGCAGTCGGACCCGGGCGCCGTCCTGGTGGATGTTCGCTCCGACATGGAGTTTCTGATGATTGGCCATGCCAAGGGGGCGGTACATATCCCCTGGGTTGATGCGCCGGATTGGACGGTCAACCCCGGATTTGTTGCAGCGATCAGACGGGTGCTGTTGGGACGGCGCAGTAGCGGGCGTGACGCAAAGGCGCATCAGCCGGCGTCTCCGCTTTATCTGATATGCCGTAGTGGCAACCGCTCACGAGATGCGGCCGCTGCGTTGGCCGAGGCAGGCATTGAGGGGGTGTACATCGTCGACGGTGGTTTTGAAGGACCACTCGATGCAGAGCATCATCGCAACACGATGTCGGGGTGGCGGTTTGCCGGGCTCCCGTGGGAGCAGTGCTGACGGGCGCTGTCAGGTCTCTGTCTTGAGACGCCCCGACCGATCCGTGGTCGGGGACAGCGTATCCCTGCTTCCCATCTGCAGTAGTCTTCCCTGTGTGTGCGCATGCCCTGCGCCGCACTGTCTTCCCTTTCACCGTATCGCCAGTCCGTGGCGTATCCGTTGTTACAGACTACGGGGCACAGTATCCGGACATGCCTCGTGATATGCCATCAGAACAACGCTTTTTTCAGCATAGGAATCCCCTCATTGTGTGGTCAGAAAATTCCTACTCTGCTGTTTGTGGCGTTATTTTGACTCACGTTTGGATGCCATGATTGGTCTGGTGCAGCGTGTTCTGTCGGCCTCGGTATCGGTGGTGGATGGCGAGCGCACGGATACCGTCTCGGCCATCGATCATGGATTGCTGGTGCTGGTCGGCGTCGAGCGCGACGACGCGGAGCGCGAGGCCGACGCCCTGGCAGAACGCCTGGTCAATTTCCGCTTGTTTGACGACCCGGAAGGGCGCATGAATCTCGATGTCCAGCAGGTGGGCGGCGCACTGCTGCTGGTGTCGCAATTCACGTTGGCGGCCGATACACGCAGGGGCCGGCGGCCAGGCTTCTCGACTGCCGCCGCGCCCGATCGCGCCGAGCCCTTGTTCGATCACTTCGTGGCAGCGGTGCAATCGCGTCACGGGCAGGTGCAAACCGGTCGTTTCGGCGCACACATGCGAGTGGCACTCGTCAACGACGGCCCCGTCACGTTTCGACTGGAAGTCCCGCCCGGCAAGGGCTGACGCGCTATTCTTGTCGACTGGTATCCGCCGAGCGCGTGCCAGCCCCCTTCAACGCAAGCAGGAGTGTCACTGAGTGGCAGCTCGAAAGGCGGAAGTCAGCCGCCAGACCAATGAGACGAAGATCCGCGTAACGCTGGATCTGGATGGTAGTGGCGAGCAGCGCTTCGCTACCGGTGTGCCGTTTCTCGAGCACATGCTCGACCAGATCGCACGACATGGCCTGTTCGACCTGGTCGTCGAATGCGATGGCGATATCGATATCGACGATCACCATAGTGTCGAGGACATGGGCATTGCCATCGGCCAGGCCTTTGCTGACGCACTGGGTGACCGCAAGGGCATACGTCGCTACGGGCATGCCTATGTCCCGCTGGACGAGAGCCTTTCTCGTGTGGTCATCGATTTTTCAGGCAGGCCGGGCTTGCATTTCAATGCCGAGTACACACGCCCTCGCGTCGGCACTTTCGATGTCGATCTGGCTGCCGAGTTCTTTCAGGGTTTCGTGAACCATGCGCGCGCGACGCTGCATGTCGACAATCTGCGCGGCAGCAATGATCACCACAAGATAGAAACCATGTTCAAGGCCTTTGGTCGCGCCTTGCGCATGTCGGTGGAGATTGACCCCCGCGCGCCAACGGCCATGCCTTCGACCAAAGGGTCCTTGTAGAGGTCTCGATGTCGCAACAACGTATTGCCGTCATCGACTACGGCATGGGTAACCTGCGCTCGGTCGCCAAGGCGGTTGAGCATGCAGCGCCGGGCGCTGACGTTGTAGTCAGCGACGATGTCACTGCAATTCTCTCTGCGGATCGCATCGTGTGTCCGGGGCAGGGTGCCGCGCGCGCCTGCATGACAGCGCTCGCCGACAGTGGTCTCGACAAGGCCGTGGTCGAAGGGATGAAGACCCGTCCCTTTCTTGGTATCTGCATGGGTTTTCAGGTGCTGCTTTCGCACAGTGACGAGAACGACGGTGTCGCCTGTCTTGACGTGGTGGGTGGACGCGCCAAGCGCTTTCCCTCTCCGCTACTGGATGAAGACGGTGCGCAGCTCAAGGTGCCGCACATGGGCTGGAGCCCGGTGTACCAACAGGCCGCTCACCCCATGTGGCAAGGCATTGGCGATGAGTCGCGCTTCTACTTTGCGCACAGTTACTACTGCGACGTGGACGATCAGCAGGCGGTACTCGGTCGGTCTCGCTACGGTCTGGATATCGCGGTGGCGGCGGGTGGTGACGGCTGGTTTGCTTGTCAGTTCCACCCCGAGAAAAGCGCGCGCGATGGTTTGCAACTTCTGAACAACTTCGTCAACTGGGACGGCACATGCTGATCATTCCTGCCATCGACATGAAAGAGGGGCGGTGTGTGCGCCTGCGTCAGGGGCGGATGGAAGACGACACCGTCTTTGATGATGACCCGGTTGCGGTCGCCCGGCGCTGGTTGGAGCAGGGTGCGCGTCGTTTGCATCTGGTCGACCTTGATGGTGCCTTTGCCGGCAAGCCCGTCAATGGAGAGCTGGTCGCGTCGATCGTTGCAGCCGCGGGTGACATACCGGTACAGATCGGCGGGGGCATCCGCACACTGGAGATTGCCGATGACTATATTCAGCGCGGTGTACGTTGGTTGATCATCGGGACACAAGCGGTGAAGGATCCGGACTTTGTCGATACGCTGTGCAGGCGTCATCCCGGACACATCATCGTCGGGCTCGATGCCAAGGACGGTGAGGTCGCAACAGAAGGGTGGGCCGAGTCTTCCGGTGTGCCGGTCATCGATGTGGCGCGTCGCTTCGAGCAGGCGGGTGTCGCCGCGATTGTCTACACCGATATCGGTCGCGACGGCATGATGCAGGGTGTCAACGTTGATGCAACTGCGGCACTGGCGCGTGACATCAGTATCCCGGTCATCGCATCCGGTGGCGTCACCAACCTGGACGACATCCATGCGCTGGGTGCCGCTGCAGACAGCGGCATCATGGGCACCATCGCCGGGCGCGCCTTGTACGAGGGCACGCTGGATCTTGCCGAGGCGCAAGCGCTTGGCGACCGTTTCTCGGAGCGCTGATCATGGGGCTCGCGCGCCGTATCATTCCTTGTCTTGATGTCGACGACGGACGTGTGGTCAAGGGCGTCAAGTTCGTTGACATTCGCGATGCCGGAGATCCCGTGGAAGTCGCGCGTCGCTACGACCGTGAAGGCGCCGACGAGATCTGCTTTCTTGATATCACCGCAAGCTCCGGTGAGCGCGAAACCATCGTTCACGTCGTCGAGGCAGTCGCGTCGGAAGTCTTCATCCCACTCACCGTCGGCGGTGGTGTGCGACAGGTTGCTGATGTCCGGCGGCTCTTGAATGCGGGTGCCGACAAGGTCGGTATCAACACCGCAGCGGTGTTCGAGCCTGAGCTTGTGGCGCGTGCGTCCGATGCCGTGGGTGCCCAGTGCATCGTCGTTGCCATCGATGCCAAGCGCGTTGACGATCACTGGGAGGTGTTCACGCACGGAGGCCGCAAGTCGACGGGACTTGATGCTGTTGAATGGGCGGCGCGCATGCAAACACTCGGTGCCGGGGAAATCCTGCTGACCAGCATGGACCGCGATGGCACACGTTCCGGATTTGATCTTGCGCTGACGCGCGCGATCAGCGATGCGGTGGAGATACCGGTCATCGCCTCCGGCGGTGTCGGCTCACTCGATGATCTTGCTGACGGTGTGATGGAAGGTGGTGCGGATGCCGTGCTGGCCGCCAGCATCTTTCACTTCGGTCAGCACACCGTGGTTGAAGCCAAGGCGCACATGGCGGCGCGTGGCGTCGAGGTGCGGTTGTAGCGGCGGCAATCCGTACGGATGCCGCCGCTAGTACCTTGGCTTGACTAGCGGGTGATGGCTGCAGCGGCTGAGCGACCACCCGATGCGGTGACCGCGATGACGCGGTACTCGTACTGCGCATCGCTTGCACGACCGTCATCGTAGTAGCTGTTACCCGGTGATGAGCCGATCAGTACGCCATCGCGATACACCTCGGTGGATACGACCCCGTCAGAGGCCGCAGCACGATCCCAGAACAGCTCGATGGCGGTGCGCGAGTACCGAGCCGCGGTGAGGTTGCCAGGTGTTGCCACGCTCGACCCACTCGCGTTTGCGCTGCCGGTCGATCCTTCGGTGGTGCTCACGTTCAGTACGGCCGCCTGGGACACTTGACCGACCGAATTTTTCGCGGTGATCGAGAAGGTGTAGCTACGATCGGGCGACAGACCAGAAAAGAAGTAGCTGGTGCCGTTCGTGGTATCGACCACCTGGTTGTCGACAGCCACGTCATAGCTCATGCCGATCTCGGTAGAACGATCCCAGAAGAGCTCGAGTGCGGTCGACGAGTAGACCGAGGCGCGCAGGTTGACCGGGCTTGCGATGTCGCCTGACACCGGTGTTGTGCTTTCCGCCGGTGCGGCAGCCGTGACAGCGGTAGACACCGTGATGGCTGCGGTTTGCGAGGTCTCGCCCGCCGCGTTGGTCGCGATGATCGAGAACGTGCTTTCGCTGTCGGTCGCGAGGCCCGAGAAGTAGTAGCTGGTGCCGTCTGTCGTATCGACGGTATTGCCGTTGCGGGTCACCGTGTACGCAAGATTCGGGGTCGACGAACGATCCCAGAACAGCTCGAGGGAGGTGCGTGAATAGACCGTTGCACGCAGGCCGGTGGGCGCGGGCAACGTCGCTGCCGGTGCGGCTACGGGTTGGGGAGCAGCAACGGGCTCTGGCTCCGGTTCGGGCTGGGGTTGCGGCTCGGGTTCCGGCTCGGGTTCCGGCTGGGGTTCCGGCTCGGGCCGAGGTTGCGGCTCAGGTTGTGGTTCCGGCCGCGGCTCGGGATTGGATGATCCGCCGGACGTCGTTGACGACTGCGCCAATCGCTCGAAGGCGTTCTGCGAGTAGTTCACCGAGGCGTAGCGATACAGCACGATACGATCGAGTGCGTGGCCGTTGGAGCGTCCGGACACCTCGAGGTAGTGGTCACCGGCACTGAAGTACTGACGCAGCGGCAGGCCCCGGCCGTCGACCGTGCGCGCGTCCCAGGACCAGCTGCCGAGCGTGTTCATGTAGGCCTTGGTCCAGCCGTTGAGCGAGTGCTCGCCGGAGACGTTGCGCCCGGTGGGAAAACGCACCCACGAGTCATTGGACTCGGTCGCGCTGTTGCCTGAGGCGATGCGCGAGCGCCAGCGCAACTGATAGTTGCCTGGCGTGTTGATGCGGAAGCGGTATCGCATCGTGCCTTGCCCGGCACCGGAGGACGCAAAACGGTCGGCGCCGCGCCACACGTAGTAGGCACTGCCCTTGTATCCGCCAATCGATGTTTCGCGGCGCCAGCTACCGGCGGGGGACGTGGACTCCACGTCCATCACGACGATGCCATTGCGTTCGACGAATGTGGCGGCGCCGGCACTCCCGCACATCAGTGCGAGAACAAACAGCGAAAAAACGAGTGCCTGCTTAGGCATGACGATCGGGCTCCTGTGCGACTGTTCAGGCGCCAAGGACGCCAAATGGGCCGCGCAGGCTAACGACTACTCGCCATGTGCGTCAACGAGTTGGCGCATTACAAGTCGTAAGGAAATGCCCTCCGATCCCGCCGCAACGCGCGTCCGCTAGAAGCGATTCCGGCCGTGAGGCTCGTCCAGATCCTGTACCGGACCGGCCGGGACGATGCGCGTCGGGTTCACGCTCTCGTGGCTGGCGTAGTAGTGCTGTTTGGCGTGTGCGATGTTGCAGGTCTCGCGGATGCCCGGCCATTGCCACAGCTCGCGCAGATAACCCGAGAGGTGCGGATAATCGGCTATGCGCCGCAGGTTGCACTTGAAGTGACCGTGGTAGACAAGATCGAAGCGCAGCAGCGTCGGGAACAAGCGCCAGTCGACCTCGAGGGGTCGGTCGGCGATCAGGTAGCGTTGCTGCGACAAGCGCTCCTCAAGCCAGTCCAGCGTATCGAACAGCGGGTACACGGCCGCCTCGTAGGCGTCCTGCGTGCGTGCAAATCCGGAGCGGTACACGCCGTTGTTGAGCGTCTCGTAGATGCGAGCATTCATCGCATCGATCCCGTCGGCATGCTCTGGTGGGTACAAGCGAGGGCCTGTCGCTCCAGCGCCGTCGAAGGCGCTGTCGAGCATGCGCACGATTTCGCTGGATTCGTTCGAGACGATGGTGTCGGTGCTGGTGTCCCACAGGATGGGGACCGTCACGCGGGTCGTGCAGTGAGGGTCGGCGTCGGTATACACCTGATGTGCATGCGTGCGACCGGCCAGCGTGTCGCCGACGATGCCGTGCTCGTCCGGCTCGAAGGTCCAACCGTCGTCTTCCATCAACCAATGCACCGACGACACATCGATGGCATCGGTCAGGCCCTTCAGGGCACGCCATATGAGCGTGCGATGCGCCCACGGACAGGCATAGCTCACATACAAGTGGTAGCGACCGGCTTCGGCGGCAAATCCGCCGTCGCCGGAAGGCCCGGGACTTCCGTCTGCGGTGACCCAATGACGAAAACGGGATTGCTCGCGCTCGAAGGCATCTCCCGAAAGCAAGGGCTTTCGTTGCCATTCGCCGTTGACCAGTTGTCCCATCTCGTGCCAGAGCCCGTTGTCTTCAGTTACGCGCTCGATGGTAACGGCGTGTCAAACGTGCATGGTAATCTGTGTAATCCGGTTCACCGTCTCCTGCGCCCCGCTGTCCCATGCTCGATACCGTTGCCTTCAACGAGGCCGGGCTGGTTCCTGCCATCGCCCAGGATGCGACGACCGGCGAAGTGCTGATGGTCGCGTGGATGAACCGTGAAGCACTGACCGAGACGGCAGAGACGGGCCGTGCCGTGTACTTCTCGCGCTCGCGCCAGCGGCTGTGGCGCAAGGGGGAGTCATCGGGCCACGTGCAAAACGTCAAGGAGCTGCGTCTGGATTGTGACGCAGACGTCGTTTTGATGAAGGTCGAACAAATCGGCGGTATCGCCTGTCATACCGGTCGGCGACACTGCTTCTGGCGCAAGCTCGAGGACGGCGTCTGGCAGACAGTGGAGCCGGTCATCACATCACCTGATGACATCTACGGAGAGTCGTCAACATGAGTCACAGCGAGGCCCTTGAACGGCTGGAAGCCACGCTGGCGGCGCGTGTGGCCGCTGATCCGGACTCTTCCTACGTTGCACGCTTGTTTGCGAAGGGGGAAGACGCCATATTGAAGAAGGTCGGGGAGGAATCCACCGAATTTCTTCTGGCTGCCAAATCCGGCGATAACGAGCACCTCGTCAAGGAATCAGCGGACGTCTGGTTTCACATGCTGGTGTTGTTAAAGCACAAGGGACTCGGCGCGACTGACATACTTGACGAACTAGAGCGGCGCGAAGGGCTCTCGGGATTGGCCGAGAAAGCCTCTCGCACCGCAGACTAAATTACCGAGCCGGCCCTCGTCGGATCGGCCAGAAAGGAGTGACACCCTCATGATGCCAAGCGTCCCGCAACTGTTGATCATCCTCGTGATCGTCGTGCTGATCTTTGGAGCCAAGCGCCTCAAGGGCCTCGGCGGAGATCTCGGCGGCGCCGTCAAGGGCTTCAAGGAAGCCGTCAAGGACGAGTCCGCCGATGCCAGCGAAGAGACCGCCAAGCTCGCCGAGCAGGACGCATCCGAGCCTGCCGATGCGTCGGTGGTTCGCAAGACCGACGACCAGAACGCGGCCTGAGCCGCCGCGCGGTCTCCACGTAAAGTGTCCTGCTGAAGGGCACGAGGAAATCCAGTGTTCGACGTCGGCTTTACCGAGATGTTGCTTATCGGCGTGGTGGCCCTCGTGGTCATCGGCCCCGAGCGCCTGCCCGATGTGGCGCGCACGGTCGGTAGCTACGTGGGCAAATTGCAGCGTTTTGTCACTGGCGTGAAGCGCGACTTCAAGAAGGAGCTCGAAGCCGGTGAACTCAAGAAGCTCATCGGCGATCAGAAAGAGCAGATCGATGAGCTGCGCAAGATGGTGGACACCACGCGCAAGGACTTCGAGAAGAGCGCCACCGAAGTCACCGGAGACGCCAAGAAGCGCTTTGCCGAGATCCAGGAAGCGGCCGGGCACGGCATCACCAAGGATGACGCGCCCAAGCTTGCTGGTAGCGAGGCAGTTCAGGAAACACCTGTGGACCTCGATGCGCCATCTCCTGTTGACGACGTCTCGGTCGAAGCCAGTGCGGATGCCGAGGTGGATGTCGGTGAGGTCCCGGCCGACAAGCGGCGCGCTGCCGGTGCCGACGAAGGATAAGCAGACGTGGCGACCAACAACGAGGCAGGTGTGGCTGAAGAGCAGGGGTTTCTCTCGCACCTGGTCGAGCTACGCGACCGACTGCTCAAGGCGATCTATGCGGTAGCGGGCTTGTTCCTCTGCCTGTTCTGGTTCTCCGATCAGATCTATTCCGCACTTGCCGCACCGCTGCTTGCGCACCTGCCCAACAGCAACATGATCGCGATCGATGTGGCGGCGCCGTTCTTCATCCCGTTCAAGCTCACCTTGATGGTGTGCATCTTCCTCGCGATTCCGTGGATCCTGTACCAGGTATGGGCATTTGTTGCGCCCGGCCTGTATCAGCACGAGAAGCGTCTGGTTTTCCCGATGCTGGTGTCCAGCACGCTGCTGTTCTATCTCGGTGTGGCCTTTGCGTACTTCGTGGTGTTCCCTCTGGTGTTCGGCTTCTTTACCAGCGTGGCACCCGAGGGGGTCGAGGTCAGTACCGATATCGGTCGCTATCTGGACTTTGTCATCACGCTGTTCTTTGCATTCGGTATCGCCTTTGAAGTGCCGGTAGCCACCGTGCTGGTGGTGGCCGTGGGTATCACGACGCCTGAGCAGCTCAAGAAGATCCGTCCCTACGTGTTCGTTGCGGCCTTTGTCATCGGCATGTTCCTGACGCCGCCGGACATCATCTCGCAGACACTGCTCGCCGTCCCCATGTGGCTGCTGTACGAAGTGGGCATCGTGTTCTCCGCCATGTACAAGAAGCGCATTCAGGAAGCTGGCAAGGCACGCGATCGCATTCTGGACGACGACATCGTCTCGCCGGATGAAGAGCGTGAAGCGAGCAAGACCTCCGTTAAATCACTACCGGGGGCTGACCCTGAAGAACACGGTCCATGAGTGTGCTACCCCCGCGCCGCAAGGCGCTGCTGATCATCATGGACGGGGTAGGGCATAACCCGTCGAAGCGCGACAATGCAGTCGCTCTCGCCAACACCCCTAATCTCGACCGGATCTACCAGAGCACACCGACCACAGTCATCGAAGCCTCGGGCCGCGCGGTGGGTCTGCCTGACGGTCAGATGGGTAACTCCGAAGTCGGGCATCTGACGCTGGGCGCCGGCCGTGTGCTCAAGCAGGACCTGGTCAAGATCAGCGACGCCATCGACGACGGTAGCTTCTACGACAATGAAACGCTGCTCGGTGCGGTAGGTATCGCGAAGAAAACAGGTCGGCCATTGCACCTTGTCGGGCTGGTGTCCGATGGTGGCGTGCACTCACACATGGACCATCTGCTCGCGAGTATCGAGCTGTGCAAGCGACATGACGTTGTACCGCGGGTGCACATGATTACCGATGGGCGCGATACGGCACCCGCCATTGCCGAGCAATTTCTCGACATGATCGTCGCGCCGCTCAACGATGCGGGCGGTGCGGTGGCCACCGTGTCCGGTCGTTACTTTGCGCTCGATCGCGACAAGCGTTGGGAGCGTGTCGAAAAGGCCTGGCGTGCGATAGTGCTGGCTGAAGGGTACAAGGCGGACAGTGCAGAAGCGGCCATCGCTGCGGCACGCAAGGACGATGTCACCGACGAGTTCATCGAGCCGACCGTGCTGAGCGGTCATGAGCCGCTGCAATCCGGTGATGCGATGTTCTTCTTCAACTTCCGCAACGATCGACCGCGCGAGTTGGCTGAAGCGCTCGCTGCTGAAGGATTCGAGGGTTTTGATCGCGCAGACGCGCCGCTCGTTGCTCTTGCGACCATGACGCGCTATCACGCGGACTATGATTTTCCGTTCGCCTACTCGCGCGACCGACCGGAAGCGACCTTGGGGCAGGTGGTCAGTGAGGCGGGAATCAAGCAACTGCGTTCGGCAGAAACCGAGAAGTACCCGCACGTCACCTTCTTCTTCAACGGCGGGCAGGACGCACCGTTTGACGGGGAGGAGCGCAGGCTAGTCGATTCCCCGAAGGTCGCGACGTATGATCGTGCGCCGGAGATGAGTGCGCGCGGTGTGACCGACGGCGTACTCGATGGTTTGAGCAGTGGTGAGTTTGGTCTTGTGGTCGTGAACCTTGCCAACGGTGACATGGTCGGGCACACCGGCGTGCGGGACGCGGTGATTGCCGCGGTGGAAACCGTGGACACCATGGTCGGTGAATTATGGGACACCGCAGTGGCCAACGACTACTCGATCATCTTGACCGCTGATCACGGCAATGCCGACATGCTGCTGGACCCGGTGAGTGGCGCGCCACATACCAAGCACACGACCTTCCCGGTGGCCTGTGCCATTCATGATGAGCATGCACGTGAGCTCGGTTGTGGCCATGCCCTGCCATCCATTGCACCCACGCTGCTCGAGTTGATGGGGCTGGAAGTGCCGGCGGGCATGGATGGGAAGTCCCTGCTGCTGGATTGATTCGACCGCCTGTCACACTTCGCCCCGGCGCGAGTAGTGATGGGTAGATGAACGAATTCTCTCCCACCATCGCGATCGATGCGGGACAATGGATCATCGACGGCGTGCCGACGTCAGCTGCGTTCGGAATTGAGCGGTCCGTAGGAGATGGAGGCGCACACCGTGGCACCCGGGCAAATCCGGCAGCACGAGTAGTCGAGCTAATCGAGCGTCAGCTTGGCGCCAGTCGCCTGGTGACGTTCGGCCGCATCGTCCACGTCGTAGTAAGCGCCTTTCTCGGCAAGAAATATATGGGACACGATCGGAGGCAAGTCCACGTCCTTGTCGATGGCGCCTGCGAATATGCTGATACGATCGCCGCTCGCAGGCTTCCAGAGGAGGGTGCTGCCGCAATCCTGGCAGAAGCCCCGCTCGGCAGCAGACGAGGATCGGTACCACTTGAGGCCACGGTGCTCGACGAGCGTGAGCTCCTCGGGTGCTACCGATGTCGCCGCGATAAAGTGCCCGCTGGACTTGCGGCATTGAGTGCAATGGCAGGCAACGATGTCGCGAGGTGTACCTTGCGTCTCGAAGCGCACGGCGCCGCACAGGCAGCTTCCCTTCAGTGTCATTGTTCAACTGACTCATGGTTCGCAAGAGCGTTGTACAAGGCCTCCACGTTCTCTACCCCTTTTGAAAGACAGTCTTGCGAGCTGGAGCAGTCCCATGCTGGCCTGTACGTTTCAAAAAGATGGACGGCAGTAGGGGTGTCCACCGAATCAAGCAAGCCCATGGGCACCCACATCAGACCATCACCAATCGGGTTGGGTGTCGGGCATCCACATGTCGAACAGAAGTGCGAGTTGAAGCCGCTGTCCATCTTCCAGATGGTTATGGACTCGGCCTCGTGTAACCACTCGAAGGCCTCCTGCCTGACGAGTGTGGCCGCATTGGACGCGGTGCCCGACTGCTTCTGGCACAAGGTGCAATAGCACCGGTACATGGCCGGTAACGGGCCGTTTATTCTGAAGACGACACGCCCACAGTTGCATTTTCCTTGCAGTGATGTATCCATTCGAAGGGCCGGTTTTCTACTGAAAGTCCGCCACATGCTCGTGCACACGCAGCACAAGATCCTTGCCGGTCGTCTTCCAGATCGTGTTGGCTGCGGTAATCCGATGCCCACCATCCTTGAGCATGTAGGTCTTGCCGCAGCCGCAGCGAATCAGATCGATCGGTTTGTCGATTCCGTCACCGTTGCTGAGAGACTCGAGAATGGGCGCGAGCCGTGCGTCGTTACTTCGGATCCAGTTGACCGGGAGTTCGACGAGCTGACTGACCGGAATCAATCTACACATCCGAACACGCTCCTGCTGTTGTCTGTGCTGACATTACTACAACCGGCGGATCCCGCGTCGCGTTTTTCTGGAGAATGCGGAAACGTGTCGTGACCGCAGTAGAGGCGTCAAACCATTCGAATCGAGAGCTCAAGGCGCCCGAGCCGGATAGCTTGACTACCTGAGTCGGGGTCACCTGTTGAACCGACGATGGCGTCGCGGGAGCATCGGTGTGAAATACGACCCTTATATAATTGCTGAAACTCTCGCAGTGGATACTCCATGGGTCTTGCGCCGAACAAGCACGTCTTCATTACCTGTGCGGTCACAGGCTCTGGCGGGTCGCAGGACCGCTCGCCTCATGTACCGCGAAGCCCGAGGGAAATCGCCGATAGCGCGATAGACGCTGCGCGGGCAGGGGCTGCGATCGTGCACTGTCACGTCCGGGACCCCGAGAGTGGCGCGCCTTCACGCACACTCGAGTTGTACCGTGAGGTCACTGACCGTATTCGCGCAAGCGAGGTCGATGTTGTGCTCAACCTCACCGCCGGTATGGGAGGGGATCTGGTGTTTGGTGGTGGTGAGAACCCGCTGCCACCTGCTGCAGGTACGGACCTGGTGGGTCCTGCTGAGCGTGTCGCGCACATCGCGGAGTGCCTGCCGGAAATCTGCACCCTGGACTGCGGCACCATGAACTTTGCCGAAGCGGACTACGTGGCGACCAACACACCGGGCATGCTCCGGGCCATGGGCCGCATGATGACCGAATTCGGCGTGCGTCCGGAGATCGAAGCGTTTGACACGGGACACCTGTGGTTTGCCAAGCAGCTGGTGGAAGAAGGGATTCTTGAGGACCCGGCGCTGGTACAGCTCTGCATGGGCATACCGTGGGGGGCACCGGATGATCTCAATACCTTCATGGCCATGGTCAATAACGTGCCGAGTCATTGGACGTTCTCCGCGTTTTCCATCAGTCGTAACCAGATGCCGTTTGTGGCGGCCGCCGTGTTGGCAGGGGGCAATGTCCGTGTGGGTCTTGAGGACAACCTGTGGCTTGAAAAGGGCGTGCTGGCAACCAACGCCCAACTGGTGGAGCGTTCGGTACATCTGATTGAAAACATGGGCTCGACAGTGATGGGCCCGCAACAGGTGCGCGAGCTGTTGAAGCTTGAAAAGCAAAGTCCCACCAAGGTTTTGTGAGTGTCATCCATGAGCAATAGAACAGCCGCCATAATCGGCGGTGGTGTCATCGGTGGTGGTTGGGCTGCACGCTTCCTCCTGAACGGATGGGACGTACGTGTCTTCGATCCTTCAGCCGAGGCCGAGCGTCAGATCGGCGAAGTACTCGACAACGCACGCGTGTCCTTGCCGCAACTTGCCGATGTGCCGATGCCTGCCGAGGGCCGCTTGAGTTTTGCAGGAGAGCTCGCCGCTGCCGTGGAAGGCGTGGACTGGATCCAGGAAAGCGTGCCCGAGCGCCTGGAGCTCAAGCACACCGTGTTCAGACAGATCCAGGAATACGCGCCAGCGACTGCGGTTTTAGGATCGTCCACGTCCGGCTATACGCCGACAGCACTGCAGGAGAATGCGACCAACCCCGGGCAGATGCTGGTCGCGCATCCGTTCAATCCGGTGTACCTGCTTCCCCTGGTTGAAGTGGTGGCCAGTGCCGCGACAAACGTAGCCACCGTAGATACAGCCTGCGATCTGCTGACCTCGATTGGTATGAAGCCCTTGAAGGTGCGCAAGGAGATCGATGCGCATATCGCCGATCGGTTGCTGGAGGCGGTATGGCGTGAAGGTCTGTGGTTGATCAAGGACGGTGTAGCCACTACCGAAGAGCTCGATGACGCCATCCGCTACGGCTTTGGTTTGCGTTGGGCGCAGATGGGGTTGTTCGAGACCTACCGGGTGGCCGGTGGCGAGGCGGGTATGGCGCACTTCATCGAGCAGTTTGGTCCTTGCCTTCAATGGCCGTGGACAAAACTGACCGACGTGCCGGAACTCACCGATGAGCTGGTTCACACCATCGCCAGCCAGTCCGACGAGCAGTCGGGCATGTATTCCATACGAGAGCTCGAGCGCATTCGTGACGACAATCTTGTTGCGATGATGCGTGGCCTCAAGAAGACCAATTGGGGCGCTGGCCGATTGCTCAACGAGCACGACCAACGCTTGACCGACACTATCAACTGGACAGACCACTAGGCTCTCGCCATGAACTTTGCCTTGTCCGAAGAGCAGGAACTCATCGTCTCGACCGTACGGGAGTTCTGCGAGAAGGAGCTCTACCCGCACGAGGCCGAGGTGGAACGCACCGGCGTCGTGCCCGCTGAATTCGCCGACGAGATCAAGCAGAAGTGCAAGGACATCGGCTTCTATGCGGCGAACATGCCGGAAGCGGTTGGTGGCGGTGGCCTGAGTCACCTCGATTTCTGTCTGGTCGAGCGAGAACTCGGCCGTGCATCCATGGCCTTGAGTCACTTCTTCGGACGCCCGTCAGGCATCCTGATGGCGTGCACCGGCGAGCAGCGCGAAAAGTACCTCTTGCCTGCCGTCAGCGGCGAGCGCATGGATGCACTCGCCATGACCGAGCCGGATGCGGGCTCTGATGTGCGTGGCATGAAGTGCACGGCAAGGAAGCAAGGCGGCGACTGGATCGTCAACGGTAGCAAGCACTTCATCTCGCATGCAGACGTCGCCGACTTCGTGATCGTCTTTATCGCAACCGGCGAGGAAGACACGCCTCGCGGTATCAAGAAGAAGATCACCTGCTTTCTGGTGGACCGTGGTACGCCGGGCTTCGAGATCCTGCCTGGCTACGATTCGGTGTCGCATCGTGGGTATCAGAACTGCCGCCTGCAGTTCGATGACTGTCGTCTTCCCGAGGCGCAGATACTCGGCGAGCTGCACGGTGGTTTCGACATCATGAACGAGTGGCTCTACGGCACGCGCATCACGGTGGCTGCGATGTGTGTGGGGCGTGCGCGGCGCGTATTCGATCTTGCGTTGGCACATGCAGCGGAGCGCAAGCAGTTCGGGCAGGCCATCGGCAAGTTTCAGGGTGTTGGTTTCAAGCTTGCGGACATGATCACCGAGATCGATGCGGCGGATCTCCTGACGCTGTCCGCTGCATGGCGGCTGGATCAGCACCTACCGACCAATCGCGAAATAGCCAGCGCCAAGCTGTACGCCTCGGAGATGCTTGCCAGGGTCACCGATGAGGCCATACAGGTCTTCGGTGGCATGGGCCTGATGAGCGATCTCCCGCTGGAGCGCTTCTGGCGCGATGCACGGGTGGAGCGAATCTGGGATGGCACGTCCGAGATTCAGCGTCACATCATCAGTCGTGAGTTGCTCAGGCCACTGGGCGCCTGACTGAACCCTCCATGAGCGTTGAGCACAAGGGTCTCGGCAGGCTGCTTCGCCCCACGAGCATTGCCATCGTCGGTGGTGCCTGGGCTCGCAATGTGGTCGAGCAGTGTCTGCGGATGCAGTACACCGGTGAGATATGGCCGGTGCACCCTGGCCTCGATGAGGTGCATGGCATCCCTTGCTATCGATCGGTGGAGCAACTCCCTTACGCACCGGATGCGACGTTTATCGGTGTAAACCGTGATCTCACAGTTGACATCGTCCGATCTCTCGCTGCCATGGGCGCGGGAGGAGCGGTGTGCTTTGCGTCCGGCTTCAGTGAGGCTGCCGCCGAGGATCAGCACGGTGCGACATTGCAAGCTGAACTCCTTGAGGCGGCCAGGGACCTCACCATCATTGGTCCGAACTGCTATGGCCTGATCAACTACCTCGACGGCGCTTTGCTTTGGCCGGATCAACACGGCGGCACGCGCGTAACCGGCGGTGTCGGTATCGTTACCCAGTCCTCGAATATCGCCATCAACCTGACCATGCAGCGTCGTGGGCTACCCATCGCCTATGTGATGACCGCAGGCAATCAGGCGCAGGTCAGTCTTGCCGACATGGCCAATGCCCTGCTGGATGACGAGCGTGTCTCCGCCATCGGTTTGCACGTGGAGGGCTTTGGAGAGGTTGCTGCATGGCATGAGCTTGCGCTGAAGGCCAAGGCGCGAGGCGTGGGCGTGGTGGTGATCAAGGCCGGGACGACAGAGCAATCGCAAGCGGCCATGGTGTCACATACCAACTCCTTGTCAGGCACCGAGGCATCGGCTGATGCGTTGTTGGAGCGACTGGGCCTTGCGCGTGTCCACTCGGTACCGGCCTTTCTTGAAGCACTCAAGTTGCTACATGTCTGTGGCCCCTTGGCGCAGAACACCATCGCCTCGTTGAGCTGTTCCGGTGGTGAGGCCGGTCTGATGGCGGACTCCGTAGGTGACAGACCGTTGGTGTTTCCACCACTCGATGTAAGACAGCAGGATGCCTTGCGAGCAGCGCTTGGCCCGAAGGTCGCACTCGCCAATCCCCTGGACTATCACACCTACATCTGGGGTGACATCGAGGCGATGACGGCGTGTTTCGCTGCCATGCTGCAAACACCGGCCGCGATGACGTTTCTGGTCATCGACTTTCCGCGCAACGATACGTGCAGCGACGACAGCTGGTGGGTCGCGGTCGAGGCGCTATTGGCGGCCAAGGCGCAGACAGGCGCGACGGTCGCCTTGCTGGCGACACTCCCCGAAACACTGCCTGAAGCGGTTGCCCTGCACGCGATGTCCCAGGGTGTCCCTGCATTCGGCGGTGTACAAGAAGCGTTGGATGCGGTGGTGGCTGCCGCTTTCATCGGTTCGCACACGAGCTGTGGATTGCCAGTGTTGCAGTCGCGCGACGCACCTTTGACCACAGCCGTGTTGTCCGAACACGACGCCAAGGCACAATTGGGAGCGTACGGCCTGCCAGTGGCCAACGCGATCACGGTGTCCTCGATTGAACACGCGATCACCGCAAGCGGCGTTACCGGCTTTCCGCTGGTGGTCAAGGTGTCGGGGGCAGCGCACAAGACGGAGCAGGGCGGTGTCGTGCTGAACGTCACGACCAAAGCTGCACTCGTTGAACATTGCACTCGCTTGTTCATGCAAGCCGACGAACTGCTGGTTGAGCCTTACTTTGGCAATGCCGTTGCCGAGCTGTTGATCGGTGTGGTGCGTGAGCCCGATGGCCTGTTCAGGCTGACCGTGGGTGCCGGGGGCGTGCTTGCCGAGCTATTGCACGATACCCTGTCTCTGTTGCTGCCCGTGTCTGACGAGCAGTTGCAGGCAAGGATGCAGGCCTTGAAGATATACCCACTTCTCAACGGATACCGCGGGCAGGTACGTGCGGAGATGTCCTCGGTGTATCAGGCCATCACGCAGTTGTGTCAATGGGTCGAAGCCCATCATGCGGATCTGGTAGAAGCCGAGATCAATCCCCTGCTGTGCCTTGAAGACAGAGCAGTCGTTGTTGATGCCCTGATCACGGCGTCGGACTCACTACGGACATCATCATGAGTATCACCTCCACTAGCACCGATCCCATCAAGGTCCACCGTAACAACGGCATCCTGGAAGTCACGATAGACCGACCCACGGCCAATGCCATCGATCTTGCGACCAGTCGCATCATGGGAGAAGTCTTCATGGACTTCCGTGATGACCCCGAGATGCGCGTCGCCATATTGCGTGCAGAGGGAGAGAAGTTCTTCTGCCCTGGATGGGATCTGAAGGCCGCGGCAGGCGGTGATGCAGTCGACGGTGACTACGGTATCGGTGGCTTTGGTGGCCTGCAGGAGCTTGGCAACCTCAACAAGCCCGTGATCTGTGCGGTCAACGGCATCTGCTGTGGAGGCGGTCTTGAGCTTGCCTTGTCCTGCGACCTGATCCTGGCGTCAAGCGCGGCGAGCTTTGCCTTGCCGGAGATCAACTCCGGCACGGTCGCTGACGCGGCATCCATCAAGTTGCCCAAGCGAATTCCGTATCACGTGGCGATGGACCTGTTGCTTACCGGGCGATGGTTTGATGCCGAGGAAGCGCTACGCTGGGGATTGCTGAAGGAAATCTGCGAGCCGACCGAATTGCTCGCCAGGACACGGGCGCTTGCGGCCTTGCTCGCGTCCGGACCACCGTTGGTGTATGCCGCCATCAAGGAAATCGTCAGGGAAGCGGAAGACACGAAGTTTCAGGATGCGCTCAACAAGGTCTCCAAGCGGCAGCTCGCCACGGTAGACACGCTCTACAGCTCCGAGGATCAGCTCGAGGGTGCACGCGCGTTTGCGCAAAAGCGCGACCCGGTGTGGAAGGGGCGCTAGGTCTATCAGCTTGTCGCCTGGGCCTCCAGCTCATCCCATCTCGCATACAGTCGATCCAGCTCCGCCTGAATGCGGGCGCCTTCCTCCAACGTCTTCTTCGATGCATCGGCATCGTCAAAGAACCCCGGTGCATTGATCACCTCGTTCAGTGCAGCCTGATCGGCTTCGCACCTGGCAATCTCGTCGGGTAGCTGTTCGAGCTCGCGTGCCAGTTTGTAGCTGAGCTTGTTTCCGGCTGCGGGCTTGTTTGCTGTGGGTGCGCTACTTGTTGATGCTGATTTCGAGGCACTGCTTGAGGTTGCAGATGAGCTGCTCTGGTCCTCGTCATTGACAAAAGGATTCCGTAGTGAAGGGTTGGACCTGGCTTCGCGCTCGAAGTCTTCCCAGCCACCGGCAATTTCGACGAACCTGCCGTCGCCCTGGAAAACGAGGCTACGGGTCACCGTGTTCTCGAGTAGCGCACGGTCGTGGCTGATCAACAACACGGTGCCGGGGTACTCGGCCAGCATGTGCTCGAGCAGTTCGAGTGTTTCGATGTCGAGATCGTTGCTGGGCTCATCGAGTACCAGTACGTTCGATGGCTTGGCAAACAGTCGTGCCAGTACCAGCCGGCCAAGCTCTCCACCAGAGAGTGCGGTGATGGGGCCACGCGCACGCGCCGGTTGAAACAGGAAGTCCTGCAGGTAGCTCATGATGTGGCGCTCACCACCGTTGAGCTGCACGGTGTCGCGTCCGCCACTGACGTTGTCCGCCGCGCTCTTGTTCGGATCCAGCACGTCGCGGTGTTGATCAAGATAGGCGATCTGCAACTCGGTGCCTTCGCGTACGCTGCCTTGCGTGGGTGCAAGCTCGCCCAGCATCAGTTTTACCAGCGTGGACTTGCCGCAACCGTTCGGACCGATCAGACCGATACGGTCGCCGCGTTGTACCAGCAGGTCAATCGGCGCGACGATGGTGCGGCCATCTGCCGCAAAGCCGATACCTTCGGTTTCGATGACGCGCTTGCCGGACTTGCCGGCCACGTTTGCGGTGAGTTTTGCGGTGCCCTGTACATCGCGTCGTGCCTTGCGTACCTCGCGCAACTTCTGCAAGGCGCGTACACGGCCTTCGTTGCGTGTTCGGCGCGCCTTGATACCCTGACGTATCCAGACTTCCTCGCGTGCGAGTTCCTTGTCGGCTTCGGCGAATGCGGTGGCTTCTGCCTCCAGTGCCTCGCGCTTGAGTTCGCGGTAGCGGTGGTAGTCACCGGGCCAGTCGGATATCTGCCCGCGGTCTATCTCGACGATACGCGTGGCCACGCGATCGAGAAATGCCCGGTCGTGGGTGACGAACAATACTGCGCAGGAGAGTCCGGCGATGGTCTTCTCGAGCTCGGCTACCGCGCCGATGTCGAGGTGGTTGGTGGGCTCGTCCAGCAACAGGATGTCTGGCTGCGCAACAATGGCTCGTGCCAGCAACACACGCCGCTTCATGCCTCCGGATAGTGGCGCGACCTGGGTGTCTGCCTGTAGCCCGAGTTTGGTCAGTGTGCGGTCCACGTCATTGGCAAGTGACCAGCCATCGACCGCATCAACCTTGTCCTGGAGGCGGGCGAGTCTGTCACTCACATCCTTGCCGGCAACAAGCTCGGCCGTCGTCGCGTGATAGTCGGCGAGGAGCTTGCCGGCTTCATCAAGCCCGCTGGCAACGACGGAGTACACGTCGCCATCGAGATCCTTGGGGACCGCCTGTGGCATGGCCGCCACCTTGAGCCCGGTACTGCGCACGATCTCGCCAGTGTCCGGTTGCAAGGTCGCCGCAACCAGTTTCAGTAGCGTCGACTTGCCTTCGCCGTTGCGTCCGACAAGCGCAACGCGTTCGCCACGCTCGATGGATACATTGGCGCCGTCGAGCAAGGGTGTGGCACCGAACGCGATGCGCACGTTGCTGAGTCTGATAAGACTGATGGGTGTGTTTCTCGGGTAACAGGTTGTCCGGAGACGGCCACATCCCATCGTGTGATGGTGGGCATCGCCGTGAGGTGTGCTTGTTCGCCTAGCGGCGAGTCACTGATCCGAGCACGCCACGCATCACACGCGTCGCGAGCTTGTTGCTCAATGAGCGTACGAAGGTCTTGGCGGCGGCTTCTGCCAAGGTTTGTCGGCCGCGCCCACGGGGTCGTGATGCGCGTTCCTGAGCCTTCTGCTCCTTGAGCAGAAGCTTCTCCATGGATTTTCGTTCCTTCTCTGCCGCTGCCATCTGCAACTGCAATTCGGCTTGCTGTGATTGTTTTTCGACACGGTTTTCGAGTAGCTCGTAGGCGGATTCACGATCCACCGACGTGTCGTAACGACCGGCGACGGGGCTCGACTGCATGACCTTGGCGCGCTCCTCGTCAGTGGCGGGACCGATGCGCGAGCTGGGTGGGCTCATCAGCGTCTTCTCGACGATGCTGGGTGTGCCGTCTTCCTGCAGTACGGATACCAGAGCCTCACCGACACCGAGTTGTGTGATCACCTCTTCGGTATCGAAGGCATCATTTTTTCGAAGCGTTTGCGCGGCGACCTTTACCGCCTTCTGGTCGCGGGGCGTGAATGCACGCAATGCATGCTGAATACGATTGCCAAGCTGGCCCAGCACCGAGTCCGGAACATCCAGCGGGTTCTGACTGATGAAGTACACGCCGACACCCTTGGATCGAATCAACTTGACGACAGTTTCTATCTTGTCGACCAGTGCCTTGGGCGCGTCGTTGAACAACAAGTGCGCTTCATCAAAGAAGAACACGAACTTCGGCTTGTCCAGGTCGCCGACCTCCGGTAGTTCCTCAAAGAGTTCGGACAGCAGCCACATCAGGAAGGTGGCATAGAGTCGCGGTTGTGTCATCAGTTGCCGAGCGTCGAGTACGTTGACGAAACCGCGCCCGTCGTAGGTCGTGCGCATCAGGTCTGTCAACTCGAGTGCGGGTTCGCCGAAGAAGTCGTCCGCACCTTCGTCCTCGAGCACCAGCAGGCGGCGTTGAATTGCACCAACGCTCGCCGATGTCACGTTGCCGTAGTCATCGGCAACGGTCTTGCGATTGTCTGCCAGAAACTTCAGCGTGGCTTGAAGATCCTTGAGGTCCAGCATCAACATGCCTTCGTCGTCTGCAAAGCGGAAGGCGATGCTGAGGATACCTTCCTGGGTTTCGTTCAGATCCAGCAGGCGCGATAACAAAGCGGGCCCCATGTCAGTGACCGTGGCACGTATGGGATGGCCGGTCTTGCCGGCAAGATCCCACAACACCGTTGGATTGGCACCGAAGCTGAAGTTCTCGATGCCGATGGTCTCGACCCGTTCGTCGATCTTCGGGTGCGGTTTGCCTGCCTGGGAGATGCCGGATAGATCGCCCTTGACGTCAGCCATGAAGGTGGGCACACCGAGCTTGGACAATCCTTCGGCGAGGACTTGCAGGCTGACCGTCTTCCCGGTGCCGGTGGCGCCGGCAATCATGCCGTGACGATTCGCGTAGCGCGCCAGTAGCGTGACCTGATCTTCACCTTTACCAAGCAACACGCTGGTCTGATCGCTCATTGCCGTCGGCTCCTGTTGCCGTCCCGAAGTGAGTGCATGATAGCGAAGCGCAGCCCCTTGTCGTAGCGAGCTGGCTGACACCACTAGCTTGCCGCCAGTTGCGTGGCGTCTGCTTGGGCACGACCAGCAAAGCCATCCAGCCACCAGGGCCGGGGATTGTGCTTTTCCATGTCGAAGTAGAAGGTGCTGTACAGCACGCCGAAGTCGTGGGCGTGCTTGTGCCCGTGAAACAGACGAAAGCGGATGTCGGTGCGTGTCAGCGTGCTCGGGTGAGTCCACAGCGTCGGGGAGGTCAGCGGTCCTCCGGCCAGCAGCAGATGCATGACGTACTGGCTGCCGGTGGAGTAGCCGATGCAGCGTAATGCTTCGCCTTCGAAGTGCGTCAGCAGGGTTCGAGTCTTGTTGGTTTCCATAAGACAGCCGTAGCCGGTGATGGGCTGGGTGTCGTTGTTCAGGACATCCACCAGCGGGCGGTTGGGTAGGGTGACAATGCGTTTTGCCGATGGCGCGGCATGCGCGGCCATGCCAATCAGCTCCGGCAGGTCGATCAGCGGGTTGTCCGCTTCGAGTCGGTGCGGTTGGGAAGGCGTGACGACCGGACCCTTGAGGCCAGCTTGCTTCATCAGCAGAGCGAGTCCCAGCGTGACCGCGGGTGGGCGACCGTTGCGCTGCTCCACGACCGGGCTGACCTTGATCTGGCGGCGGTCCTCGATCAGCTGGAAGTTGTTGCGCATGCCAAAGGCGCCGAGGTAGCGGAGGCTTCTCGGCTGCAGCGCCGGCATCTCGGGCGGTAGAAACAGTGTGCGCCGATCATCCTTGGCGTGACAGGCAACGGACGTCTTCACGGTCGCGGATTGCTCGCCGGCGGTCATCTGCACAACACGATGCAGTGCTTCAATCCAGCTCCTGGTGGGTGTGTCGTTCGACGTGGGCGCGTTCTTGCTTGGGGCCGCTGCCTCGGCACCCCGGTTGCGGTGCCTGTTTGCCGCCTGTTGCGATTTCTTTTTCTTTCTGGCCATCGTCAGCTCGCGAGCTCGTCAACGTTGGTCCCGGCAGGCCGAGACTGTGACGCAGTTCAAAGCGAGATTCGGGCCATGACAGCTCCCGCGGCGAGCGCCGTGCCGTGATGGTCAAAGACTTGTCGTGCAGTGCGTGTGGGCTGTCCCGTTGACCGGCCAGCGAGGTATCAGCCCTGTTCTGCGACTTCTTGCGGCGTGTGCGCCTTGATGGACAGTGCGTGAATGGCGCCGGTCTTGATGTGCTCGTCGAGCGCGGCGTACACCAGCTTGTGTCGTTTGATGGTGGAGAGCCCTTCGAATTGCTCGCTGACCACGCGTGCTTCGAATTTGCTGCCGTCTCCTGTTACGTCGGCACTCGCGCCGTCGATTTCTTTTTCGACAAGATCGCTGAAGAAGTCCATGCGCATGAGATGTCAGTTATTCGGCGTGAGGTTGCCCTGGAGTATATCCCTGCACTGATACCAGCACGGGGTATGCCCTTTTAAAAAAAGGGCCCGCAAGCGGGCCCGATTAGGGGGTGAGAACGTGACAACAAAGCGAGGTATCACGCCACCCTTTAAGGTAGAAGCTCGATCCGACAAGTCAAACAGCGGGTGACGAGAGTGACCCGCGCCGCTCACGCTCGATCAGGATGCTAGTCGGGATTTTCGTAGAAGATATAGGAGGTGGAGTAGTCGCTGAACTCGAAGTAGACCTTCTTTTCACCGTCGTCGACGGTGCCGTTCATGTTGGCGTCGAGCACGCCGTAGCCGAAGCGGTAGGGACGGTCCGCGCCATTGCCAGTGCCGGCAGCGGTCGTGAGTTTGTCGATGCTCATGAACCGCCGGACCAGCTTGTCGCCGGCATAGATCTCGATGATTCCGTCGGTACCCGTCCAGTTCTGGATCGAGCGACCGATGTTGTTCTGCGATTCCTGGGTGCAGGCGGCAAGCAGAAGGCTCGCGGCAATGAGCGCAGCGGGGCGAACGTTAATTCCGGCGGCCATGGTGTTTCCTTCAAAATGGCTGAATGGTGTTGGGAAGCGTACACCGTGAGCCGGAGCCGTGGCTGAAACAGGGTGTGACGAGTAGACTCCACGGAGCTCGCTTCCTTGAATCTGGTAACACCATGAGTCGCTCGGATACACCCTCGGAATCACGCCCCTGGGGCATCGCGGTACGCATGCCCGCTGGCGACCCGATGTCGGCGCCTCACCTGCTCGGTGAGGATTGGTCAGGCAACCGGTGGTACGCCTCCGAGGCAGAGCGGGACTCGGCAATGGCCGACATGCGCGCTCATCCGCCGTGGTACCGGCGAGGGGATTCGCCGTCGGTTCAGCTCGAAAAGATCAACCCGGACAGCCACCCGGGCCGCTGAATCCCGGCCGTCAGCTGTTCTGCTGGTCAGCGTTGGCCAATCGCGCGTTGTTGCTGACCGCATCGGCGTCACCGGCGCGCAGGTAGCCCGCTCCTTCGCCCGTGATGACCTTGAACCAGCCGTTGTATTCGCGCTCCAGCTCAAGGACGGTACCGGGAGCCAGTCGCATGAGCACACGTGAGGCCGCGTCCGGTGCGGTGTATACCCCCTTGGGGTAGTAGCTGCCGACAACCTTGACCAGGCGCTTGCGGCTTTTGCCTCCCGAGACACCCGCATCCATCGGTGACAGATCGAAGTGGCGGTTGGTGACGACCGGCGTCAGTACCACCTTGGCCGGCGCCGCGACGGGTAGCTGTCGCACGCGCGACGTGGGTTCACCACGGCTCGCTGATTGCGCGGTCGCGACACTATCGATGTCGATCGCGGGTTCAGCTGCAATTGCGACGTCATGCGTGACCAACAAGTCACCCGGAATTTCGAGCAACGCGCCCACGGCGAGATATTTCGGGCTGCTGATGCCGTTGTGTTCGGCGATCGCCCGCCAGTTGCCGCGACTGCCCGTCATGGTCTCGGCGATCTTGGCCAGCTGGTCGCCACGTCTGACGGTGTAGTAGACGGTGGAAGGGACCAGCGGAGCTGCTTCTCCTTGTGGCGCGGGTGCCTGGAGTGGGCCCGACGTGCTCGCGCAGCCGGTGGCGAGTAGCGCGATCGCCAATGTGATGCCCGAAACGCTGTCGCGCCTTGCTGCAGCTACCCATGAATCGTTACGTGATGTGATCATCCCGGTTCCCCGATTGCCTGACTGCCGCGTCTATTGAGGTGCGCGGCTTGAGGCGAATCCTAGAAACTGTGGCAGATGCAATCCGTGATCTGGCCGTCGTTTTTACCGCGCTTGGCGGTACCAGGGCGCGTTTTGCAGAAAAGCGTGATCGACAGCCAAAAAAAAACCCGACACCTTGCGGTGCCGGGTCATGTCGAGGGCGGTGAGGCCGCTCGCAGGGAACAGGCCGTATTGACCTGTCCCTGAGCTGGAGGGCTTACTTGATGTCGCGGTTGTGTACGTAGCCGGTGCCGCGCTCGGTCTCTACCTGGTACCAGGCACCGTCCACGCTGGAGACGGTGAGGGTCGTGCCGGGGGATACGCGCATCAGCAGGCTGGAGGAGAAGTCGGCGTCGTTGTAGATCGCCTTCGGATAGTAGGTTCCACGGATCTTGATTTCGCCGAGGTCTGCGGTGATTTCGGCGCTATCCAGGTCGAGCTCCGTGTCGCTGCGAAAGGCCGCCTCGACGATGGTGATGTCCTGGCCCTGAGTTTCGTCGAGAATGCTCTTGGAGGTGTCGAGGCCGTTGGTGCCTGCGAGTACTGCGGCGCCTGCGTCAACCGCTTCGTTGGTGTCGAGCTCGGCGACCGCGACGTCGTCTACTGCGCCGCTCGGCTCGGTGACGGTGACCGCTGCGGGGGCCTCCGCGATCACGGTGTCGCCGGACAGTTCCGGGCGAACCAGCAGCTCGGGAACCATGACTTTCTGGCCCGGGCGTACTGACCGATACGCGGCCTCGTCCATTCCGTTGTGCGCTGCGATGGCTTGCCAGTAGGTCGCGTCGCCGGTGGTGCGCTTGGCGAAATCCCACAGTGTCTCGCCCTCTTCGATGACAAAGCCGCGATCGTCTTCGACGCTGGTAGCGGGTGACTCGGCAACCGGGGAGGCGGCGGCTACCACGATGACGGACTCTTGAGCGGGCGCTTCTTCAGTCGCGACAGTGGCGATCTCATCGTCGCCGGTCGGGATGCTCAGACGCTCACCCGCGTCGGCCAGCATGGGCTCTTGCTCTGCCTCTGGCGTGGGGCCTGCGGCGAGCTCGGGCTTGACCATGTCAGCTGGAATCACGAGTTCCTGACCGGGGTACACGGAGGCATTGGGCGCGAGGTCGTTGATATCCGCGAGCACGTGCCAGTTGGTCGCGTCACCGGTGGTCGCCTTGGCGATGTCCCAGAGAGTTTCGCTGTCGCCGACCTTGTGCATGTAGTCGTCCAGCACCACGGTCTCGAGAATCGCCTCGTCAGATCCCTCGGCCACCGTTGCTGTCGCAACGACCGTCGTGTCTGCGCCAAGAAGCGCTTCGTCCTGGTCGCTGAAGATATCCATCGGGTCGGCATCGGTTACCAGTCGCTCGGCGGTGACCCTGTTGTCCGTGCTTGCACCCGCTTCCTCGAAAGGCGTGGCGCCGAGTGCAATGGCGCGGTCAACGCGTGCGGCAGCGATATCGATGGTGTCTGCCGTGGCCGCTTCATCAGACGCGCCCGGTGTGAAGACTTCCGGCTCCATCAGGGCGATGTCCAGATCGTCCATGTCATCGCGCAGGGGGGCATCAAACTGGCCGCCTGTGCCACCTTCATCGTGAAAACCGAGCAGGTAGGTCGTCTTGTGCCAGGCGCGTGCACTGGCGTCGGCGGTAGCCGCACCTGCGCGCATCAGCGTATCGCCAATACCGCCGCTGTCACGGTTGGGGGATGTGCTGGCGCAGCCAGTCAGGGACACGATGGCGACCGCCAGTGCGGTCTTCTTGAAGATAGAGGGGAGTCTCGGAGACATGGGCAATTTCACCTTGGCGCACTAGGACGAGAGCGAGTGTTCGTCGGCCCTGCACATGAAACTGCGCGTCAGTGAGTCGGCGAACGTGACACCCTTTAGATAGTCGGCCGAAGCCGACCCGTCAAACCGCAGATGAGTTGTATTTGACGCAAACGTCGCGTCAACTTTTTGCCCAGGTGTCCCGTAGGGTGATCACCCGATTGAACACCACCTGGCCCGTGGCGCTCGTGCCCGAGTCCGGAACAAAGTAGCCGAGGCGTTCGAATTGCACAGGCGTGTTCCCGGTTGCGAGGGACGCTTCCAGTTTGGCGTTTGGCATGACCACAAGTGATTGCGGGTTCAGCACGTCGTCCAGGTCATCTTCCGGCGACGGGTTGGGGGTCTTGTACAAGCGGTCATACAGTCGAACCTCGGCGTTCATGGCATGGCGTGCCGACACCCAGTGGATAACGCCCTTGACCTTGCGCCCTTCAGGCTTCTTGCCCAAGGTATTCGCATCGTGTGTGCAGTGCAGTTCGATGACCTTGCCGTCGGCGTCCTTCACCAGCGACTCGCACTTCACGACATAGCTACCACGCAGTCGCACCTCGCCACCTTCGACCAGGCGCTGCCACTTGGGTGGGGGTACCTCGGCGAAGTCATCGCGTTCGACCCAGAGCTCGCGAGTAAAGGGGACCTGCCGGGTGCCCTGGGACTCGTCTTGCGGGTGGTTCTGAAAGGTCAGTGGCTCTTCGTGGTCCTCGGGCAGATCAGTGATTATCAGTTTGATCGGATCGAGCACGGCCAGCCGGCGCGGCGCCGCAACGTTCAGCTCATCACGAATGCAGGTCTCGAGCAGCGCCATGTCTGTCCAGGCGGCGTTCTTGGTCACGCCGATGAGATCGCAAAAGCGGCGAATGGCGGCTGGCGGGAAGCCGCGACGTCGAAGCCCTGCAAGGGTCGGCATGCGCGGATCGTCCCACCCATCGACATGGCCTTCCTGCACCAGTCGAAGCAGGTAGCGCTTGGACAGCAGCGTGTATTCCAGCAACAGCGGCCCGAATTCGATCTGCTGCGGGTGAACCGGTGTGTTCAGCGTATCGAGAATCCAGTCGTAGAGCGGACGGTGATCTTCAAACTCGAGCGTACATAGTGAGTGCGTAATGCCCTCGATCGCATCCGACAGGCAGTGCGTGTAGTCGTACATCGGGTAGATCGACCAGGTGTCGCCGGTGCGGATATGGTTCACCTTGCGGATGCGGTACACCACCGGATCGCGCAGGTTGATGTTGCCTGAGGCCATGTCGATCCTGGCGCGCAGCACGTGTTCACCATCGTTGAACTCACCCGCCTTCATCCGTTCGAACAGATCAAGATTCTCCTCGACACTGCGCTCCCGGTAGGGGCTGGGCGTACCCGGTGCTTTCAGCGTGCCGCGCATTTCGCGGATTTCATCGGCGCTGCAGGAGTCGACGTAGGCGTTACCGCTCTTGATCAACTCGCAGGCGTAGGCGTACAGCTGATCGAAATAATCGGAGGCATGGCGCAGCTGCGCCCACTCGAATCCGAGCCAGCTGACGTCCTTCTTGATCGCGTCGATGAACTCGGCGTCTTCCTTGACGGGGTTGGTGTCGTCAAAGCGCAGGTTGCAGTGACCCTTGTAGTCCCGAGCAACCCCGAAGTTCAGGCAGATCGATTTTGCATGCCCGATGTGCAGGTATCCGTTTGGCTCTGGTGGGAAGCGCGTGTACACCTGTCCCTCGTTCTTGCCTTCGGCAAGGTCCGCATCGATGCGGTGTCGAATGAAATTGACCGGCCCGGTGGGGCCATCGTCAGAGGTGTCTTCTGCGGACATGTAAGCGGGGTAGGGGCAAGCGGGTACGGCCAATGCCGTGGTCACCCGCGAGTATACGGACGCCGTTGCCTCAACGCAGCGCGGCGATGCGTTTGATGTAGCGCTCGGTTTCCGGAAACGGAGGTACACCGCCGTACTTGTCGACGTTACCGGGCCCCGCGTTATAGGCCGCCAGAGCCAGCGTCTCGGAGCCGAATCGCTTGAGCATGTGTGACAGGTAGCGTGCGCCGCCGTCGAGGTTGCTCTCGGCATCGAAGCTGTTGCTGACGCCGAGCGATCGGGCCGTCGCGGGCATCAGCTGGGTCAGCCCTTCGGCACCTGCGCTCGAGCGGGCACGGCTGTCAAAGCAGGACTCGACCCGCACCAGGGCAAGCAGCAGGTCTGTCTCCAGACCGTGCTTGCTGGCGGCGGCAGCAATACGAGGTCGCCATGTCCTGGCACGTTGATTCAGCGCGGCGGGGGTCAGTCCGGCGCAGGAGGCCGTGGCCGTCGGGCGCCCGAAATCGGTGCGGTAGGACGTGCGCTGTATGCCATCGCCTGCCGGAACATCGCTGAACACAGCGCGCCCGTTGCTATCGCGGTGTTGGAACACGGTACTGGCGGCCACCTGCCACTGGAGCAGCAGCAACGCGACACCGAGTGTCAGCCTGACTGTCGAATCCTTGCGCACGGAATCTCTAGCGGCACATCGCCATGACTGTGATGCCTTGCGCCTCGTTGCAGTGAAGCAGTCGAGGTTTTTCCAACGGGGTTACCATCGCGCCCCTGTCGATTGACCTAAGCGCGGATGCGTTCATGACATTGCATTACACGGTAAGTCCGGCGCGGCCCGACGCTCATGTGTACGAGGTGACCTTGCGCGTGGAAGGCGCCGTCGCCGAGGGTGAGCACCTGTGTGTGGCGCGCTGGATACCGGGCAGTTACATGCTTCGCAACTTTGCCAGGAGCATCCTGCGCATGACCGCCCGCAGCGCAGGCAGGGACGTCGCACTGACCAAGCTCGACACCAGTACCTGGCTGCTTCCGGCGGCGTCCGACGGTCTGGACATCCAGCTCGAGGTCCATGCGCACGAAGCGTCGGTGCGTGCAGCCTGGCTCGATCGACAGCGCGGGTTCTTCAACGGCACCAGTCTGTTTCCCTGCCTGCCGTCGCGTGTGTCGGATCCCGTGCAACTCACCATCTCGCCGCCGACCCATGAGCAAGGGGCTGCGTGGCGCGTCGCAACGACGCTGCCGGTTGTCGATGTCGACGCGTCAGGTTTTGGTCTGTACCAGGCACAAGACTGGGACGAACTCATCGATCATCCGGTGGAGATGGGGTGTCTTGATGAGGTCTGTTTTGATGCCTGCGGTGTACCTCATGCGATGGTGCTTGCAGGCGGCGGTCGCTTTGATGACGCGCGGCTGATCGAGGATCTCACGCTCATTTGCGAGCACCACATTCGATTCTTCGGTGAGCCTGCACCGGTGGATCAATACCTGTTTCAGGTGGCCTTGATGGAGTCGGGCTATGGCGGTCTGGAACACCGCGCATCGACTGCGCTGATGGCGACGCGACAAAGCCTGCCGTCGCCCGGTGCGGGCGACACGCGCAGTGATGACTACGTGACGTTTCTCGGGCTGTGTAGTCACGAGTATTTCCATACCTGGAACGTCAAGCGGATAAAGCCAGCGCGTTTCATGCCCTTCGATCTCGATCGGGAAGCGCCGACACGGCTGCTGTGGTTCTTTGAAGGCGTGACGTCCTACTACGATGATCTTGCGCTGGTCCGCTGTGGTGTCATCGACTCGAAAAAGTATCTGGAGTTGTTGTCGAAAACCATCACGCGCGTGCAGCGTGGTAGCGGTCGCCACGTGCAGAGCGTGACCGACTCAAGCCTTGATGCCTGGACCAAGTTCTACATGCAGGACGAGAATGCCGCCAACGCCATCGTCAGCTACTACGCCAAGGGAGCGCTTGTCGCCTTGTGTCTTGATGCGTGGATACGCGACGCGTCAGGCGGTACGCGTTCTCTGGATGATCTGATGCGCGCGCTCTGGAAGCGTTGGCAGGATACAGGTGCCGGGCTTGCAGAAAAAGAGCCGGAGCAGCAGGTCGCCGAGTTGGCAGGTGATGCGATTGCACAGCGTTTGTCGGATGTTCTCGACGCTACCGGCGACCTGCCCCTGGAAGAGGCGCTCGCCCTGTTGGGTGTGTCGCTGACGTGGCGGGCGCGGGTAGGACGATCCGATACCGGCGGCTCAGCCAAGCCCGGTGCGACGGCGGGGCCTTGGTTTGGCGCCGCAGTCAAGTCCACCGATGGCGGGCTGCGTCTGCTGCAGGTGAGCAACGGTAGTCCTGCAGAGCGTGCCGGGTTGGCACCGGGCGATGTGCTGATCGCCGTCGAGCAATATCGTGTGACCGATGACAGCCTCGATGATCTTCTCGCCCGACATGCAACCTCAGACTCGGTTCAGGTTCATCTGTTTCGTAACGGGCGGCTCGAGTCGGCAACCTTGCCGATAGGCCTTGCGCCTTCTGATACCGCACAGCTTGACGTCACTGACCCGACCCGGCTCGAACAGTGGCTCGGCACGGCATCATCATGAAGCCGGACGAAGTACTGATCAAGACAGCGCTGTCCGAGCGAGGGCACACACTTGAGGTACACACCTTCGAGACGCTGGGGTCGACCAACGCGTGGCTTTCCGAGCATGATATTGCGCGTGGTGTGTGCATTACCGACCATCAGCCCGCGGGCAGGGGCAGGCGTGGTCGCGTGTGGGATGCCGTCGCTGGCAACATCACCTTTTCCATTGCACAGACGATGGATGTCGCTGCACGCACGATATCCCAGGTGCCGCTCGTCACAGGTATCGCCTGCGCTGAAGCATTGCGCGCGGGTCTCGGTATCGATGTTCAGGTGAAATGGCCGAATGATCTGCTCGTCAATGGTGAGAAGCTGGGTGGCCTGCTTCACGAATCAGCTGCTCGCCCCGGTGGGCAGCGGGTCATCGGTGGCATCGGGGTGAACCTTGTCGATGATTCTGCTGTCATTGATAGCACGTCTGGTCGTACTTCCCTGGGGGCCAAGGGTATTTCTTCTGATCGGCGCGATGAGCTGGTAGCAATGCTGGCCGTTGCGGTGCTGGACGCCTGGGAGGCATGGGCGCAGAGCGGCTGGTCTGCATTTGCGGATCGCTGGAGTCGTGTGGATGCCCTGGTCGATGTGCCCGTGCGTGTATTCAGTGGCTTGCCTGGTGACGGTGGCGCGTCCTTTGATGGACGGGCGTGCGGCGTTGATCAAGGTGGAGCGCTACAGGTGCAAACGCCTGACGGCGAAGTGCATCGGGTGCAGGCCGGCGACGTGTCGGTGCGTCCTCGCCACGCGGGTGCTTGTTAGAACTTTTTTCTGGAACTGTGAATGAAGCTGCTCGTTGATATCGGGAACTCGCGTGTCAAGTCCGCGCTGGATGATGGCAATGGCTTGCGTCCGCTGGAGACCTTTGCCTGGAACGATGTGTTCCTGCATGAGGTGCTGGCGCGTCACTGGATCAATGCACTCGAGCACGAGAGCCCGACGTCGATACACGTATCCAATGTCGCCGGGGATCGTCTGCTGCCGAACCTGACCGCCTGGTGTTGCAAGCACTGGAGCCTGCGGCCGATCCCCCTGGAGTCGACGGCGCGTTTCAATGGCCTGGTCAATGGTTACGTGGAGCCGGCAACGCTCGGGGTTGATCGCTGGGCTGCGATGATCGGCGCACATCATGAGTACGCCGGGCCACTGTGCGTTGTGGATTCGGGCACGGCCACCACGGTGGATGTGATCACGGCCGAAGGACAGCACATCGGCGGCGCAATTCTTCCCGGTGTGTACACCATGCGCCGCTCGCTGGGAAAGTACACCGCCGCCCTGTTTGCCGCGGACACGGAGATCGCTGCGTTTTCCGACAACACCGCGAGCGCAATTGCAGGCGGCACGGGCTTCGCATCGGTCGGTGCCATCGATCGCCTGGTCAGTGAGGCCGAGGCGCGAGTCGGGTCCGTGACCACCGTGGTTACCGGTGGCGAGTCCGGCATTCTCGAGAGTCTGACGCAGCGTCCCGTTGTGCGAGATCCGCTTCTGGTACTCAAGGGCATCAAGGTCGTTGCGGACACCAACCCGGAGTCTCGACCCTGCGATTAGGCACGTTGCATGCAACCATTCCGGGGCCTACAATCAGGCCCACGCCGGCGTAGCTCAGTTGGTAGAGCAACTGTCTTGTAAACAGTAGGTCCGCGGTTCGATTCCGTGTGCCGGCACCATTTTTCTTAACGCATCACCGCCTCCGGGCGGTGTTGTCGTTTTGAGGCGTGTCATCTTGCAGTATTGCGAGCGTTCGAGTCCGCACCAACCGCTGTTTTTCTCGTGCTGAGGTGTCAATCGAGCCAAGCGCGTAAACTGTTGCGCTGTGAGCGCCAATTCCGCCAACGACACGCCCCAGGTTCCGTGCACCTACTTGCGCACGCTGGTGGCGACGGTCGAGCAGGGGCAGCGCGATGTCGACGAGTTTCTCGCGTCCGAGGGGCTGTCGCGCGAAGCGCTTGCCACGCGCGACTACGTTCCTGCCGACCTCTTCGGTCGCTTGTACAAGCGCGGCATGCGCTTGCTCGACAACGAGGCCCTCGGCATGGTGTCGGCGCGTCCAGTGCCTACCGGTACGTTTCGTCTGATGTGCTTGAGCATGATCTCCTGCCAGACCATCGGCGAGATCATGGATCGCGCTGATGAATTCTTCGATGTCTTTGACGTTGCGTGCATCAAGCCTGTCGCTGTGCCGGAAGGGGATGCCGTTCGAGTCACGTTTGGCACGCCACGGCGTCGTGATGTGGCAGAGACGCAGCGCGTGCTTGCCAACTCGGAGCCAGTTGTCATCCGTACCTCTCTTTATTACTGGTACAACCTGCTTGGCTGGTTCGCCGGGCGTGCGCTGTCGCTTCGCAATGTGGATTTCGCCTTCCCGGAGGGACCGGGTGGTTACGACTGGCGCACCTTGTATAACGCACCGGTGGTGTTTGATGCCGAGACATCCGGTCTTGTCATGCCGAGACGGGTGTTGTCCTTGCCGAACGTGCAAAGCGAACAGACCCTTGCCGAGTTCCTGCAGGAAACGCCGTACCGTCTCGTGGTGCCGTCATTCGTGCCGCCCACCTTGCAGGATCGCTTGCGTGCCTTGTTTGCGCAAATGCCAGGGGATACCCCGCCAACGTCGGAAGAAATTGCGTCTCGTGTCGGCATGTCGGTGAGCACGCTCCGCCGCAAACTGTCCGCCGAGGGTGTCAGCTGGCAATCATTGAAGGAAGAGGGGCGGCGCACAGCGGCACTTCGGTTCGTGGCCGATACGGACCTGCCCATCGCCGAAATCTCGCGCTTGCTTGGCTTTGAAGAGGCGAGTACGTTTTTTCGGGCGTTTCGCCGCTGGACGGGTACGACGCCGACGCGTTACCGTGCCTCGGTGTCAAACGGTGAGCCGGTCGACGATTGATCCGAAATGCGAGTTTTGCGGCTGACATTTCGGTAACTGACGCAAAACGCCATTCGCTGATGGTGTATGTGATATTGAGGTGCCGGATCAGTACGGAGACACTGTAGTCGCTGGCCATTGGCCGTTTTTGTCGCCCACCTGGCTGAACTTGCAGCCAGCCGACTGGAGACCGCGATGAGCTATACCGCACCGCTTGCCGACATGCGCTTTGCGCTTCGGGACGTACTCGACTTCGATGCGCACTATGCGTCCCTGACCGGCGCTGATGATGCCGACCCCGATACGGTCGACGCGATCCTCGAGGAGGGCGGGCGCTTTGCCAGCGAAGTCCTCGCCGACCTGAACGCCGTGGGTGACAGTGAGGGTTGTACCCGCCATGAGGACGGTACCGTCACCACGCCAACGGGCTTCAAGGAGGCCTACGAGCAGTACGTTGAAGGCGGTTGGCCGTCGATGACACAGAGCGTTGAACACGGTGGCCAGGGGCTGCCCGAGTCACTCGGTACGATTCTCTCGGAGATGAACGGCACCGCCAACTGGGCCTGGTCGATGTACCCCGGTCTGTCTCACGGCGCCATGAAGACGATTGCCGCACACGGCAGTGACGAGCAGCGCGATGTCTGGCTGGGCAAGCTGGTGTCCGGTGAGTGGACCGGCACCATGTGTCTTACCGAATCTCACTGTGGCACCGATCTGGGCCTTTTGAAAACGCGCGCAGAACCTTCCGATGACGGGAGCTACAGGATCACCGGGCAGAAGATATTCATCTCTGCAGGCGAGCACGACATGGCCGGGAACATCGTGCATATCGTGTTGGCACGCCTGCCGGATGCTCCGGCGGGCACGCGTGGCATCTCCCTGTTTATCGTGCCCCGCAACCTGCTTGCTGACGACGGGTCGGTCGCTGAGCGCAATGCGATGTCCTGTGGCTCGATTGAGCACAAGATGGGCATCCACGGCAACGCGACCTGCGTGCTGAACTTCGACGGTGCCAAGGCCTGGTTGATCGGGCCGCCCAACCGTGGGCTGAACTGCATGTTCACGTTCATGAATACCGCGCGTATCGGCACCGCCCTGCAAGGGCTGGCTCACGCCGAGCGAGCATTTCAGGGCTCGCTGGCCTATGCCAGGGATCGTTTGCAGATGCGTTCGCTCAGTGGTGCTGTCGAGCCCGAGAAGGCGGCCGACCCGATCATCGTGCACCCCGATGTGCGGCGCATGCTACTGACGCAGAAGGCACTTGCTGAAGGCGGCCGATTGTTTCTCTACTACTGCGCGCAGCAGGTCGATCTGGCGCACGACGCGGCCGATGACAAGCGACGCGAGCAGGCGGAGCAGGAACTCGCCTTCCTGACCCCGATCGCCAAGGCGTTCCTGACAGAAACCGGTTTTGAGGCAGCCAACCTCGGCCTGCAGTGCTTGGGTGGGCACGGCTACGTAGCCGAATGGGGCATGGAGCAGAACGTGCGCGACGCACGCATCGCAACGATCTACGAAGGCACGACCGGGATCCAGGCGCTGGATCTGCTGGGGCGCAAGGTGCTGGCTTCTCGCGGCCAGATTCTCGGCTCGGTGACGCGCCACATCGATGACTTCTGCAAGACCCACGCAGACGAGCCGCGGCTGCAGCGATTCGTGCGCCCGCTGGCGCAGCATGTTGCGCAGTGGCAGGACCTCACCGCTCGTATCGGCATGGCAGCACTGCAGGACCGCGAGGAGGCAGGCGCGGCTTCTGTCGACTATCTAATGTTCTCGGGTTATGTCGTGTTGGCGTGGTTTCACGCGCGGGCAGCTGCAGAGGCCGAACGTCAGCTGGCTGCCGGCGTTGGCAATGCTGCCTTCCTCACGGCAAAGCGCTTTACCGCACGATTCTATTTCGAACGTCTGTTGCCTCGAACGCGTGCACACGCGGCCACGATGCTCTCAGGCGCTGACAACCTGATGGATCTCGACGACGCGCACTTCGCGTTCTGATCCCTTCACCGACTCTGGACGACCACGACATGCTGCATTCCGGAACCGACTTCGAGCTGACGCGCGAGGGCGATATCCTGCGCCTGCACTTCGACGCGAAGAAGAGCAAGGTCAACGTGTTCAACAAGGACGCACTCGCCGACTTTGGTGACGCGCTCGATGCCATCGACAAGGAGTCGGGTGTCAAGGGCCTGGTGATGACCAGCGGCAAGTCGGTCTTTGTTGCCGGTGCCGACATCACCGAGTTTCTCGAGTATTTCGAGGCGCCGGATGCCGAGCTTCAGGCCATGCTGACTCGGGTGAATGCGATGTTCAATCGCTTCGAGGATCTGCCGTTTCCCACGGTCATGTGCATCAATGGTGAGGCACAAGGCGGCGGCTTCGAGATCTGCCTGGCGGCGGACTTTCGCGTCATGGTGCCGAATGCCCGCGTCGGTCTGCCGGAAGTCAAGCTCGGCATCATGCCCGGCTGGGGCGGCTCGGTCAGACTCTCGCGCCTGATCGGTGTGGACAATGCCATCGAGTGGATGTGCACCGGCAGCGCCAAGAAGGGCGCTGCTGCACTCAAGGACGGTGCCTGTGATGCTGTCGTCGCAGAAGAGGCGCTGCTGCCCACCGCGCACGCGATCATCGAGCAGGTGGGTACGGGCAAGATCGACATTGCCGAGCGTCGCCGTATCAAGACCGGCCCACTGCTGCTGTCGGACATGGAGCGCACCATGTCGATCATGTCGGCGCAGGGTGTGGTCGGCGCCAAGGCAGGTCCGCACTACCCATCACCGATGACCATCATCAGCGTGGTCGAAAAGCACGCACAGAAGTCGCGTGACGAGGCTCTTCCCATCGAGTCGGCAGCCTTTGTGAAGCTTGCCAAGACCGATGTTGCCGAGAGTCTCGTGGGCATCTTCCTGAACGATCAGCAGCTCAAGCGTATAGCGCGTGGTATCACCGCTGATGCCGGCAAGGTCGAGAAAGCCGCCGTACTCGGCGCTGGCATCATGGGGGGTGGGGTCGCCTACCAGAGCGCATCCAATGGCGTGCCTATCGTCATGAAGGATATTCGCCAGGATGCCATTCAGGCCGGGCTCGATGAGGCTGGCAAGTTGCTCGGCAAGCAGGTGGTGCGCGGCAAGCTCAAGCCGGAAGGTGTACCGAAGGTCCTCAATGCCATTCAGCCGGCCTTGTCATATGGCGAGTTTGGTGATGTTGACCTGGTGGTGGAGGCCGTGGTCGAGAATGCCAAGATCAAGCAGTCGGTACTCGCTGAAGTAGAAGCAGCCGTTGGCGACGACACCATCGTCACCACCAACACCTCGACGATCTCGGTGAACCTGCTGGCAGAAGCGCTCCAGCGTCCGGAGAACTTCTGTGGCATGCACTTTTTCAACCCGGTGCACCGTATGCCGCTGGTCGAAGTGATTCGTGCGAAAACCTCTTCAGACAAGGCGATTGCCACCACTGTGGCATACGCGCAAGCGATGAAGAAGACGCCCATCGTCGTCAACGACTGTCCGGGCTTTCTCGTCAACCGCATTCTGTTTGCCTACTTCGCAGGCTTCGAGCGTCTGGTGGCCGACGGTGGCGACATCGTGGCGATTGATCGTGCCATGGAGCGTTTCGGCTGGCCGATGGGTCCTGCCTACCTGCTCGATGTCGTGGGCCTGGATACGGGCAAGCACGCAGCGAGCGTCATGGGAGAAGGCTTCCCTGAGCGCATGGGCCGCACCGGCAAGACAGTGATTGATGCGATGTTCGAAGCCGAGCGCTTCGGGCAGAAGAACGGCGTGGGTTTCTATCGCCATGAGCTCGACAAGCGAGGCAAGCCGAAGAAGCTTGCAGACCCTGATGCCGACACGATCATCAAGAGCGTGCAATCCACTCAGGCCGAGTTCAGCGAAGCCGAGATCATTGACCGTCTGATGATCCCGATGTGCAACGAGGCGGCCCGATGCCTTGAGGACAATATCGTCGGCACCCCTGCAGAGGCTGACATGGGGCTAGTGTACGGACTTGGCTTTCCGCCGTTCAGAGGAGGGGCGCTCAAGTGGGTGGACAAGGCCGGGCTTGCCGATTTCTGCGAGCGAGCCGATGCGCTGGCAGCGCTCGGCCCCTTGTACGAGCCGACCGCAGCAGTACGCGACATGGCTGCGAACGGCAAGACATTCTATGGTGTGGCTGCTGCCACTGCACAGCGAGGTGGAGCATGAACTTTCAGGCGCGCGATGTCGTCATCGTCGATGGAGTACGGTCCGCGATGGGGCGCTCCAAGGGCGGCGGTTTTGTCAACGTACGGGCCGAGAACCTCTCTGCGGCACTGATCGAAGCCTTGTTCGAGCGCAACCCCAACGTCCCGAAGGCGGACGTTGAGGATGTCGTGTGGGGCTGTGTCAACCAGACGTTGGAGCAGGGCTTCAACGTGGCTCGGGCGGTTGGCCTGATGGCAGGGCTGCCAAAACAGGTGGCAGCGCAGACCGTCAGTCGCTTGTGCGGCTCTTCGATGAGCGCGATGCACATTGCCGCTCAAGGCATCATGACCGGCTATGGCGATGTGTTCGTGGTCGGTGGTGTCGAGCACATGCAACATGTGCCGATGATGCACGGCGTGGATCTCAATCCCGCGATGAGCCGCTACATGGCCAAGGCATCGATGATGATGGGCGTCACGGCAGAGATGCTCGCCAATGTGCACGGTATCAAGCGCGACGCCATGGACGAATTTGCCTTGCGTTCACATCAGCGCGCGCATGCAGCGAGTGTTGAAGGGCTCTTTGACAACGAGATCGTCCCCATCGAGGGTCATGCGGCCAACGGTGCCTTGCAGGTCATCGACAAGGACGAGGTGATTCGTGAAGACGCATCGCTTGAAGCACTCGCTTCACTGCGCCCTGCCTTTGTGCCCAAGACCGGTACGGTCACCGCGGGCTCCTCGTCGGCGATTGCCGATGGTGCGTCGGCCATGCTGATGATGAGTGGAGAGAAGGCGATGGCATTGGGTGTCACCCCGCGCGCACGCATCCTGTCGATGGCGGTATCTGGTTGTGATCCGGCCATCATGGGATATGGTCCGGTGCCCGCTTCAAAGAAGGCACTCAAGCGTGCTGGCCTGCAAGTCAGTGATCTCAGCCACGTTGAACTCAACGAGGCATTTGCGGCTCAGTCCATTCCGGTACTCAAGGACCTGGGCCTGATCGATGAGCTGGACCGCAAGGTCAACCTCAATGGCGGCGCGATCGCACTCGGACATCCGCTCGGCTGTTCTGGCACGCGCATCTCCACCACCTTGCTGAACGTGATGGATCAGAACGATGGTGAGATCGGTCTTGCCACCATGTGTATTGGCATGGGGCAGGGGATTGCGACGGTTATCGAGCGTTTGAACTAACGCTGATCATCACGGGTGGGGAGGGAGCCAGTCGACTCCCTCTATCCGCCAGCGTGGACCACCGGCCTTGGCATCGCCGTGATGCACCATGCGGGTCAATGACACATTGCCGATGGAGAAGGCAACCGCCGTGGTCAACGGCAAGTCCAAAGCAATTTGCAACGCGGCCAGAATGGTGCCGCGATGCGCTACACACACCACATCGCCGCGGGGCACGGCCGCTACCGTCCGATCGATGAAGCCTTTGACGCGGTCGCGCAGTATCGAGAAGCTCTCGCCATTGGGTGCTTGCTCGAGCGGTGACATCGGCCAGAACCCGAGAAAGGGATCCTGATCTCGCGCTGCGAAGAGCTCCGCGTGCGTCATGCCGTTGTAGTCACCGAAATCCATTTCCGCGATATCCGCATCTTCGGTGATCATCATCGGTTCCGGCGCGCCTGCAGCAATCAGGGCATCTGCCGTTTGCCGCGTGCGCTTGAGCTGACTGGTGACCCATGCCGCGTTAGCGGGCAGCTGGGCTGCGATGCCTTTGAACAAAGGCTGATCACTGGTGTCGCAATCCAGGTCCTGGCTGCCGTACATGCGGTCGGCCACGGACGGCACGCGTGCGTGTCGGATCCACCAGAAGCGTGTCGCGTGGTCAGGGGACGGTAGCTTTGCGCGCAGTACAGGATCCACAGGGAGGCATTCTAAAGGGGAGTGTGATGTATACCACGCAGCTGATGGCGCGCAGGGCGTCGTCGGGGCATGGGTGTCATGCTTGTTCACTTTCAATCGCTTGAAAACACGTCCAGCAGTGGCATGTTCATCAGCTGACACCGCAGGCTCTGTTAATCTGCGGACCTGCGCTGGCAAGCGTAAAGACCGTTATGGAGAATCAATCAGTCATGTCGTTTAGGCGCCACACTCTGTTTTGGGCACTGCTTGCGGCTGGTGTTTCGTCGGCCTTCGCCGCGCGCACCGATGTCACCATCGGCATGGTGCTGGAGCCGCCCAATCTTGACCCTACCGGTGGGGCAGCGGCGGCGATCGATGAAGTCGTCTACGCCAACGTGTTCGAGGGTCTTACCCGCTTTGGTCCGGACGGTAGCGTGCTGCCTGGACTCGCCGAGTCGTGGACGGTCAGCGACGATGGTATGACCTATACCTTTGCCCTGCACAGCGGTGTCGCGTTTCATGACGGTGAAGCGTTCACTGCAGACGATGTGGCGTTCTCGCTGGACCGCGCCCGCGCAGACGACTCCACCAATGCGCAGAAAGCGCTGTTCGCCAATATCGACACGGTGGAAGTCATCGATGACACCACGGTCAATATTCACTTGCTCGAACCGTCCGGCAACCTGCCGTTCAACCTCGCCTGGGGAGATGCTGTCATGGTCGATGCAGCGTCGGCAGATTCGTTGGCAACAGCTCCCGTGGGGACGGGGCCCTTCCGCTTCGAGCGCTGGGTGCAGGGTGATCGTGTGGAGATCGTGCGTAACGACAACTACTGGGGCGAGCCGGTCGCACTCGAAAAGGCGAGCTTTCGTTTTATCTCCGAGCCTACCGCTGCGTTCTCGGCCATGATGGCGGGCGACGTGGATGCCTTCCCCAATTTTCCGGCACCGGAAAATATTCCTCAGTTCGAAGCTGATCCGCGTTTCAACGCGATTGTCGGCTCTACCGAGGGTGAGACCATCCTTGCGATGAACAATGCAAGCCCGCCACTTGATAATGTGCTGGTGCGTCGCGCCATTGCGCACGCCATCGATCGCAGCGCCATCATCGACGGTGCGATGTTCGGCTTTGGTACGCCGATCGGTACGCACTTCGCGCCGCATCACCCTGACTATGTCGACCTCACCGAAGACTCGGCCTTCGACCCGGAAGCTGCCAAGGCATTGCTTGAAGAAGCCGGTGTCGAGGAACTCACGCTATCGTTGAAGCTGCCGCCGCCCTCGTATGCACGTCGCGGTGGCGAGATCATCGCGTCGCAACTGCGCGAGGTGGGTATCAACACCGATATCGAGAACCTTGAGTGGGCGCAGTGGCTCGAACAGGTATTCAAGGGCAAGGACTTCGACCTGACCATCGTCTCGCACACCGAGCCGATGGACATCGGCATCTATGCGCGTCCCGATTACTACTTTCAATATGACAACCCGGTGTTTCAGGCCATCATCGAGAAGCTGGCAACAGAAACCGATGCGGCTGATCGCTCCACGCTGCTCAACGCAGCGCAAGAGATGATTGCCGGCGACCAGGTCAATGCCTATCTGTTCCAGCTTGCCAAGACGGGGGTTGCAAGTGTTGGCCTGACGGGCCTGTGGGCCAACTCACCCACGCAAGCGAACGACCTCACGGGCGTTTCCTGGGAGGAGTGAGCTACGCGCTACGACGCCTGACATCACTGCTCGTCACCCTGGTGGTGGCGAGCGTGGTGGTCTTTGTCGTCGTAGAGGTAGTGCCCGGTGACCCGGCGTCCTACATGCTGGGCCTCAATGCATCACCGGATACGGTGCAGGCCTTGCGCACCGAGCTCGGCCTGGATCAAACCGGCGTGGCCCGATGGTTCGATTGGGTGAGCGGCATGCTGGTCGGTGACTTTGGTGTGTCGTACACCTACAGAACCGATGTTGCGAGTATGGTCGTGGATCGCATTGCGGTCTCCGTGCCGCTTGCACTGCTCGCACTGATGCTCGCAGTGCTGATCGCGTTCCCCGCGGGTCTTGTTGCGGCCAGTCGTCGCGGCGGCGTTGCCGATACCGGTGTCATGGGGTTTACCCAGATCGGTATCGCGATCCCGAATTTCTGGTTCGCAATGCTGTTGGTGCTGGTGTTCTCGGTTCACCTGCGCTGGTTTCCCTCCGGTGGCTTCCCGGGTTGGGAGGCAGGTCTGTGGCCTGCGCTCAAGGCCTTGACCTTGCCCGCTATTGCATTGGCCTTGCCACAAGCGGCGATCCTTGCGCGCGTGTTGCGTTCCTCCCTGCTCGATACCCTGGGCGAGGACTACATCCGTACCGCGCGGGCCAAGGGGCTGTCCTCGCGTGCGGCCCTGTGGAAGCATGCCTTGCGCAACGCCATGATTCCGGTGCTGACCATCGTGGGTCTGCAGTTCAGCTTCTTGCTGGCGGGCGCGATCATCATCGAGAACGTGTTCTACCTGCCGGGTCTGGGGCGGCTCGTGTTTCAGGCGATTACCAGTCGCGACCTTGTGGTCGTCGAGAGTGTGGTCATGCTGCTGGTATTTGCGGTGGTGCTTGTCACCTACCTGGTCGACCTCGCTTATGCGTGGGTCGACCCACGCCTGAGGCGCTGATCTAATGTCCCGGCTCGGTCCCGCCTTGGGTACGTTACTGGTCACCGTGGTGTTGGTGACCGCGCTGATCTCACTGGTGTGGACACCCTTTGATGTCGAGCAACTGAATATCGGCAACAAGTTGCAGTCGCCCGATGCCACCCATTGGCTCGGGACGGATCACTTCGGCCGCGACATCCTGTCGATGCTGATGGTCGGCGCGCGTCTGTCGCTGGCGGTGGCCATGGTGGCAGTGGGTATCGGGGTCGGACTGGGTGTACCGCTCGGCTTGTTGGCAGCCGCATCACCGGGGAGTCTTGTGGATGAGTTTGTCATGCGGCTCAATGATCTGGTGTTCGCCTTCCCGGCACTGGTCATTGCGATACTCATCACGGCGATCCATGGGCCCGGTGCCATCAACGCCATCATCGCGATCGGCATCTTCAACGTGCCGGTGTTTGCGCGATTGACTCGCGGGGCTGCCTTGTCGCTCTGGACGCGCGAGTTCGTGATGGCGGCGCGTGTTGCCGGCAAGGGCGCTGCACGTATCAGTGTCGAACACATTCTGCCAAACCTTGCGAATCTCCTGATTGTTCAGGCGACGATCCAGTTCTCCCTCGGCATCCTTGCGGAAGCGGGCCTCTCCTACGTGGGCCTGGGCGCGCAGCCACCACTGCCCAGTTGGGGGCGCATGCTTGCCGAGAGTCAGACCCTCATCTCGATCAGTCCACATGTGGCCGTGTTTCCCGGACTCGCCATCGTGGTGACCGTGCTCGGGCTCAATCTGCTGGGCGACTCCCTGCGTGACAGACTGGACCCGCGCCTGTCGCATGAGCGCTGAGTCCTCCCTGCTACGCGTCGATGACCTGAGCGTATCGATCGGCGACACATCGATTCTCTCGTCGCTATCGTTCGGGCTCGATGCGGGTAGCACGCTGGGTATTGTCGGTGAGTCCGGGTCCGGCAAGTCGATGACGGCGCTTGCCATCATGCAGTTACTCCCGCGCGGTGCCACCGCTCACGGTTCGATTCGCTTTGATGACCGTGAGCTGCTTGCGCTCGATGAGCGTGAGCTGCAACAACTACGCGGCGCGGATATCAGCATGGTGTTTCAGGAGCCGATGAGCGCCTTGAACCCGGTGCACAGCGTTGGTGTGCAGGTGGCCGAGAGTCTGCGTTTGCATCAGGGCCTGGCGAGAGCGTCTGCGATGGAGCAGGCACGCACGGCACTTGACCGAGTAGGTCTTGAGAGCATTGGTCTGGATCGCTATCCGCACGAGTTGTCCGGCGGACAGCGGCAACGTGTGGTCATCGCCATTGCCATCGCCTGCAAGCCCCGACTGCTGATTGCCGATGAGCCCACCACGGCGCTGGATGTCACCACACAGGCAGAGATTCTTGATCTGTTGGCGGACCTCCAGCGCGACACCGGGATGGCCATGATCCTGATCTCCCATGATCTTGCGGTCGTGGCCAACACTGCGGACTCGCTGATCGTGATGCGTGATGGGGCGATTGTCGATGCGGGTGATGCCGAGCAACTGCTGAGCCGAGCGGCGTCAGACAACGACGCGGTGGGCTATACCCGCGAGCTGTTGCAAGCCTCTTCGTGGCGACCATCGTTGACCGCGTCGCAGGCCCGGCACGCCGAACCTCTGCTCGAGGTCAAGGGCGTGTCGGCAAGTTATCCCGTGGGTCCACGTCGCGTGTTCGGCGTGCGTGATCGGCAGACTGTGGTCGATGAGGTGAGCTTTGTCATACACGCCGGTGAAAACGTGGGGCTTGTGGGCGAGAGCGGCTCAGGCAAGTCGACGTTGGCTCGGTGTCTTCTGGGTCTGATGCCGATCGATACCGGCGAGGTGCTGTTGCGAGGTCAGCGACTGCACACGCCGGTCGGTTCGGACACGGCGCGTACGCAACCGATGGCGCGCGCCGCGCGGCGTGCCGTGCAGATCGTGTTTCAGGATCCCTATGGTTCCTTCAATCCACGGCATCGTGTTGAACGTCTGGTGTCGGAGCCGTTGCATCTGCTGGACGAGCGTCCGGGGCGACGCGAACGGCGCCGTCGTGTCGAAGCGCTGCTCGAACGCGTGGGGCTGAATCCTGCCGATACCCTGAAGCGATACATCCATGAATTCTCGGGTGGGCAGCGTCAGCGTATTGCGATTGCACGCGCGCTCATCGTGCAACCTTCGCTGGTGATTCTGGACGAGGCGGTATCCGCACTCGACGTGTCGGTACGCGCACAGGTGCTGGCACTGTTGGCTGAGCTTGCTGTGGATGAGGGGCTAGCCTATGTGTTCGTGTCGCATGACTTGTCGGTCGTGCGCAACGTGACGGATCGGGTGATGATCATGTACCAGGGGCGTATCGTGGAGTCTGGCGAGACCCGCAAGGTATTCGATGCGCCGACATCATCGTATGCGCAGCAGCTGGTCAAGGCGATACCCACACTGCCAGATCCCGCTGAGCGTCGCTCACACTACTGACTTGTACAGACCATGACACGTGATATACCGGTGCTCGCTCCGGGTGAGCTCAATCTGATCACCGATGTGCCGGGTGTGCTCGTCGGGCAGGCTTCAGACGAACACATCAAGTCCGGCACTACCGTCATCACCGCGGAGTCGCCGTTCGTGGCGAGTGTGGATGTCATGGGTGGTGCGCCCGGTACCCGGGAAACCGATTGCCTCGAGCCGCATCGTCTGGTCAGTCATGTCGATGCGATCGTGCTATGCGGTGGATCCGCGCCCGGGCTCGATGCGGCAAGCGGTGTGGCAGATGCGTTGCGCAGTGCAGGTCGCGGCTATGCGGTGGGTCCGGTACGTGTGCCCATCGTGCCGTCTGCCATCATCTTTGACCTGCTCAACGGTGGCGACTCCGGCTGGACGAGCAACCCCTATCGCGATCTTGGAGTGCAGGCCTTGCATGCGGCCGCACGCGAGTTTCAGCTCGGTACGGCGGGCGCCGGGGAGGGCGCGACCACCGCCAACATCAAGGGTGGTGTCGGCTCTGCATCCTTGCGACTACCGGACGGACGCATGGTGGGTGCACTCGCGGTGGCCAACCCCAACGGCTCGGCGGTGGATCAGGAGTCAGGGCGCTTTCATGCAGCGACAATGGAGTTCGAGCGGGAGTTCGGTGGACTCGGGACCGTCGCCCACATCAACCCTGCGGCACTACCGAGGAACGAGAAGCTCGCCGCCTATGAGCGCCTGCTCGGCGGCTCATCCGCTGGCAACGGTGGGCATGAGCTGCCGGGCGGCAACACCACGCTGGTGGTCGTGGCAACGGATGCGCCACTCGGCAAGGCTGCGCTGAAGCGTCTGGCGGTCGCGTCCCAGGATGGTTTTGCACGAGCGCTGTATCCCTCGCACACACCGATCGACGGTGACATCGTGTTTGCGCTCTCGACATCGGACCCCACCATCGGTCACGACATCCCGGTTGCCGAGCAACTGTTGCTCGGGCACGCGGCGGCGTTGTGTGTGGCCCGCGCCATCGCACGAGGCGTGTACGCGGCCACGCCGTGTGACAGGGACACCTTGCCCACCTGGTCGCAGCGGTATGGCGAGGCGAGCTAGTCAGGCGTGTGAGTCGAGGAACGTCTTGATTGCGCTGACCACTGCATCAGGCTGTTCCCAATGGATTGCGTGCGCCGCGCCAGCGACGATCTGCTGCTCCACCTCAGGCAGGTCCTGGTAGCGGGCGTGCAACATGGCGGGTGTGGTGAGCATGTCCAGTTCACCCGTCATGGCCAGTATCGGGCATTGCACGCGCGCCACCTCCGGTGAGCTGATGAAGCTCGCCAGGCCGCCCGCTTGTGCCTCGAGCGCCTCAGGGGTTTGACGGTGGGCGTAGCCGAGTGCACCGATCACGGCGGCTTCAACACGTGCGCGGTCGGTGAAAAAAGCCGGTGAGAACAGCGCGTGTAACAGCAGGCGAAACCAGTCGGCAGGGTCGCACTGTGCCCGCATGCGCGCCATGGTCCGGAAGAAATCCACACGCACCGGCATGACCTCGGGCAGGCCGCTGATCGCGACCAGGCTGCTCACTCGCTCCGGATGCCGCGCAGTAAACGCCCAGCTCAGCATGGCTCCCATCGAGTGACCGACAAGATGAGCCGTGGGCAGTTCCAGCGCGTCCATCAAGCCGGCAAGGTCTCCGAGCATGGCGTCGCGCGAGTTGGCAATCGGGTTGGGTGTGGTCTGTCCGGTGCAGCGATTGTCCGGCGCGATGACATCGAAGTGTCGGCTGAGTGCGGGTATGACCGGCTGCCAACTGCCCGAGTCGCTCGCCATACCGGCGATCAGGATTATGGGTGGGCGGGTGTCGGACCGAGGCCCCTCGCGCCGGTAGTGAACGGCGAGTTCCCCAACATCAATTGTCGGCATGCGGCCCTAGTGTTCCGTCAGCGGACCAAGGCAGCAAGACTTCACGGCTCGCGCTGGATACGTATCGGAAAGAAGCGTACGCCGGCGAGGTCCAGCGACGGTGCGCCCGGGAAACCGCGGCTGGCGGCTGCCGCGTACCAGCGAGCAGCGTCCGCGAGTGCATCGTTGGCGGCCGCTGGTGCAAATCCGAGCATGGCCGCTTCGCGTGCAAAGTCGTTGCCAAGCACCACCTGCGCGGCGCGTTCGCCGGACTCGGCGCGTTCTTCGACCTCGCTGATCGGCAATTCCTCGAGTTCCTCGATCTCGTCGTCGACTCGCGTCTCGAGTTCTTCCTCGTCGAGCACCAGCACATCATCGCCGGCAATGGGCTGGACGCCCGGTGCCGTGTCGTCAATCACCACGACAGGCTGGTCCAGAGTGCCCGCGTTTTCTCCCGAATCCTGAGCGCCGACCAGCGTCGGCACGATCAGTGCGCACACGCTCGCGGCCAGGCACAGCGCGAGTGAACAGCGGGTCGGTAACGGTCGGGTGGGATCCATCGCGGAAGTCTATCGGAGTCGGTGGACAGCGCACAGCCAAGGCTTGTGACGTATCCGACACGATCGTGTACGGATCTTGCAACGAGCACCTCATATCCCCGGCGAACTCCGCGCCGGGCGCAGATTCAGGGTATTCGAGCGATGTTCGACAAGCTGTTGATCTGGACGGGTAACGTCCTGCTGGCGAGTGTTCTGGTGGCCCTGGCTGCTCAGCAGGCCGCCTTTGCACAGGATAACGACACCCCGTCGGCAGAGCCGGTTCAGTCCAGCGGCACGATTACCGTGCCGCTATCGGGCTCGGGTCTCGCGGCACGTATCGGCAATCTGTCGGCCACACCAGACAGTGCTGCTCTCGGTCTGATCGAGATCGGCGACTCGCGTACCTTCAGCTTCACGCTGGCGCATGACGGCGCAACCGGTTCTCCATCCATCGACATCGGTGCGGTCGAGTTCTTCGGTCAGAGTGCCAGTGAGTTCTACACCTCCTTTGGTGGATACACATCGCTAGGGGCGGGTGACAGCATCGATGTCGATGTCAGTTTCACTCCGGTGGTACCCGGGTCCAAGTCTGCGGGCCTGAGCGTTGCGGTCGACGGTGCATCGTCGCCGTTTGTGGTGCTGATGGAGGCGAGCTCCCGTTACCCCTTGCTTGCCGAGATCGGTAGCTCTACCGCGTCGGTCGAGTTTGGCGAGGTCGTGCTTGGCGTGCAGTACACCAACAGCATCACGATCACCAATACCGGTTCTGCAGGGTCTCCGTTGCTCAACGTGTTTTCGGCTGAGATCACCGGCACCCATGCATCGTCCTTCGCAACCAACTTCCAGAGCACCTCGATCGTGGACGGTGAGCTCTACGAGTTTCAGGTATCGATGGAAGACGTCACCGAAGGCGTCAAGAACGCCATGCTCACCATCGAGCATGATGGCAACAATGCCGCGCTCGAGATTCCGTTGTCCGGCAAGGTCATCACACCGGACAACGTGCCGATCACATTCAGCCAAAGCAAGGTCACGACCGGGCTGAACAAGTCGACGTCACTGGCCTTCGGTCCGGACGGCAAGCTCTACGTATCGCAGCAGGACGGCTCGATTCACGTATTCAATACCCAGCGCAAGGGCAAGAACAACTACGCGGTCAACAAGCTCGAGACCATCAATCTCGTCAAGAACGTGACCAACCATGACGACGATGGTCAGGTAAATAATGCGCTGGGCAAGCGGCAGGTGACGGGTCTCTATCTCACGGGTACAGCGGCTCAACCGATCATCTGGGTCGCGTCATCCGATCCGCGTATCGGCGGTGGCGGTAGTGGTACCGACAAGAATCTCGATACCAACTCCGGCATTCTGCACAAGCTCACCAAGACCGGTGGCAACTGGAGCATGCAGGACGTGGTGCGCGGTCTGCCCAGGTCCGAGGAAAACCACGCCCCTAATGGGATTACCTTCAAGGACGGCAAGCTTCTGATCATGTCTGGAGGCTTTACCAACATGGGTGTGCCGTCCAACAATTTTGCCGAGACGTCGGAGTACGCACTGTCGGCTGCGCTGCTGGAGATTGATGTCGCCTCCATCGGCAATCAGACTTATGACCTGCCGACGCTCGATGATGAGGACCGCGCGGGTGACCCGGACTTCAATGACCCCTTTGGCGGCAACGACGGCAAGAACCAGGCCAAGCTCGTTGATGGGGGGCCGGTACAGATCTACAGCCCCGGCTATCGCAACGCGTATGACATCGTTCTGACCCAGTCCGGGCGTCTGTATACCTTCGACAACGGTCCCAACACCAACTGGGGTGGGGAGCCGCAAGGCGCGGATTGCAACAACAACTACCAGGATGGAGGATCAACTTACATCGATCACCTGCATCTGGTGACGCGTGGCTTTTATGCCGGTCATCCGAACCCGGTTCGTGGCAACAAGTCCAATACCTTCAATGCCGACAATCAGTCGCCGATCGAGGTAGCCGCCAACCCCGAGGAGTGTGACTACAAGAAGCCGGGATCCGATGGCTCGCTCGCCGAGATTCAGGGATCGACCAACGGTATCGATGAGTACACGGCCACCAACTTCGCCGCCACGATGAAAGGCGATCTGCTCGCGATCAATTTCAATAATAAAAACGTGTGGCGATTTGAATTGAGCCCTGACGGCACCAAAGTCGACTCGATGGAAGTCCTTGCCGAGATTAACGATGCCGACGCGCCACTCGATCTGATCGCGCTGGGAGATGGTGATCTCTATCCGGGCACCATCTGGGTGCTGGACCTTCAAGAGAATTTTCTGACGGTGCTCGAACCTTCTGACTATTGAGGCGGTCAGGACGCCGACGAGATTCCAGTGATATGGGTCACGGAATTTCGTGGTGACAGTTCCACATCGCGACTGCGCATTCAACCCAAGGCCCTGCGGCGCCGCTACTCCGGACTGAGTGCCTGCAGTGGCATGACAACTAACAGGCGCCTGGCAGGACTGCCGGGTGCGACCTCCGGTGACATGATGAGTTGCAATCGCAGTACTACCAGCGTGTTTCTGGCCGCGGTCCTCCTGGGGGCCTGTAGCGGCGGGGGCGGTGGTGGTGACGGCGGTAGCACCACAGGTGGCGGTAGTGACGGCGCAAACGTCGACATCATCGACTTCCTGCCCGCAAAACGCGGTTTGCTGCCCGACGTTGCGCAGGCGGATGCCGCATTCGAAGGCGTGCATCACGCCGGCGCTGGCGTCTGCGCGGCGTGCCACGATGCGGACGTGATGACAGTCCCGGATGAGTCCGGCGAAGACAGAAACGTATCGATCAACAAGGCCTGGCGTACCAGTGTCATGGCGAACGCGGCACGCGACCCGTACTGGCATGCGGTCGTTGCCTGGGAGATCGACGAATACCCCTCGCAGGAAGACAACATCAACGACAAGTGCACGGTGTGTCATGCACCCATGGCGCACGACTATGCCGAGAAGGAAGGCCTTGAGCTGCGCGTGTTTGGCGATGACGAAGCGGGTGTTGTCGGCATCTACGACAGCGACAGCAACGATGAGCTGTTCAACCATGCAATGGACGGCATCAGCTGTTCGCTGTGCCATCAGATGGACGGCGGTAACTTCGGGGACGAGTCGAGCTTTACCGGCGGCTACGAAATCGTTGATGCGCGCGGGTTGGAAAGCCGTCCGGCCTACGGGCAATACACCGATCCCGTCTCCGGCTACATGCTCAGCCAGACGGGTAACGATGCCGAAGGCATTCCCGGATTCCTGGCACAGCACGGTCCGCATCTGAGCACATCGGAGACCTGCGCCACCTGCCACAATCTGGACATCACGCCAGTGGACTCTGAAGGACAGGAGCTCGCCGACGGCGTGCACTTCTCCGAGCAGGCCAACTACACCGAGTGGCTGTACAGCGACTACCGTGCAGGTGGTCCTCTCGAGGCCAGTTGCCAGGACTGCCACATGCCGAAGCTCGATGCACCGGCCTTTATTGCCGAAGGCACCGGTCTTGAGCAGCGCGACGATTTTGCCGAGCACACCTTTCTCGGTGCCAACACGGTCATGCAGACCATGTTCCGTGACTTCGGTGAAGAGCTCGGTATCAACAGCGCGATCACTGCGGCTGAGTTTGATGAGTCAATCACGCGCAACCGGGCGTTCCTCGAGACTGCCGCCAACGTGGATGTCACCAACATTGCACGTGCCGATGCGGCCGCGGTCGACGGCGAAGCTCAGGAAGAGCTGTCGTTTGATGTCGTGATCGAGAACAACGCGGGCCACAAGCTACCGACGGGCTACCACTCGCGACGGGTGTATCTGCACGTGCTCATCACCAGCGATGACGGTGTCGTGTGGCAAAGTGGAAGTATCAATGCGGACGGGCGTATTGCAGGCCTCTCCGAAGACACCAGCTCCGAGAGTTGGGAGACGCACTACGACGTGATCACCGATCCGTCTCAGGTGCAGGTCTACCAGGCCGTCGTGGGTAACTCGGATGGCGATCGCACAGCTTCCCTGCTCAATGGCAACCATTATCTGAAGGACAATCGCATCCTGCCCAAGGGCTACGACAAGACGGCCGTTGCGGGCGACCCGAATCGTCTGCCGTCTTTCGGCACCTTTGGCGCGGCCATGCAGGACAATAACTTCAACAGCGGTTTCGACACGGTGACCTACCGCGCCAAGGTTCCGGCGGGCGGCGACTACCGTGTGCTGGTCGAGCTGCGCTACCAGCCACTCGCCTACGGTCACCTGCAGGAGCTTTTCCTGAAAAGCGACCGGCTGGACGTGATGGACATGTTCCGCACGATTTACGATGCGACGGAACTGCGCGACGAAGTCATTGCGACCGGGACCGCGCGTCTGGATGCGAACTGACCCGCAGTTCCGGTACTTCTCGGGTTCCGGTGCGGTGGCAGGTATTGTCACCGCAGAAGATTGCCCGACGCGTTCAGAAAGCCGTCAGGCTTTGTCTATACTCTGGCCCCCAACGCCCGCTAGCGCCTGAATCGATTCCGGCGGCAGGGCATCCGGAGCCGCTCGTAATGATCCCCAGTCTTGTACCCGCCCTGGCACGCTGCTGCAGTGCCGCGCTCGCCGCCGCACTGCTTGTGTTCGCGTCTGGCGCTCACGCCCAGAGCAACCTCGAGTACCGCATCGGACCCGAGGACGTTCTGCACATATCCGTCTGGCAGGAAGATGACCTGGATCGCGAGGTGCTGGTGCGCCCCGACGGCGGCATCTCCTTCCCGCTGGCGGGAGACCTGCAGGTCTCCGGGCGCACACCGCTGGAAGTGCAGGACGAGATTCGCTCTCGCCTGCAGCGCTTTGTGCCGGACGCCGAGGTCACCGTTTCGGTCGAGACGGTCTCCGGCTACACGATCTTCGTACTCGGTGAAGTCAACAACCCCGGTCAGTTCACCCTCGGACGTTACGTGGATGTGCTGCAGGCACTCACCCTGGCGGGCGGTACCACCGCCTACGCGGACGAGCGCGACATCACCATCAGACGTCGTCAGGATGGCGAAGAGCGGATCCTGTCGTTCAACTATCGTGATGCCAAGCGTGGCCGAGACCGTAACGGCGATAATGTGATTCTGCAAAGCGGCGATGTAGTCGTCGTTCCCTGATCTCGGTTATTCGGACGCGGGCACCGGCACCAGATGGCACTGCACAAGGCATTTCGCCCCGGCACCCTGGTTGCCGTCATTGGCGCTGCGCTCGTGGCGCCTGCTGCTCTTGCCGAGAATTGGGTGTTCCGCCCGGCGATCGGGCTGGATCAGCGCTTCGATGACAACTACAGCCTGCTGCCCATAGCCGAGGATGCGGTCAGTGCCACGCGATTGATCGGCGACCTGGGTCTTGCTCGAGAAACCCCGACCTTCCGCATCGAAGGCATCGTGCGGGCGGACATTCGATTGCGGCTCGGCGGTGAGGACGATTCGACATCGGCGTTCAACGGCCTTGGGCTGCTCGATATCGAACGTACCTTCAAGCGCTCACGCTTCAACTTCGACGCCCAGATCACCAAAGACACACCCAGCGATGACATCGTGGCGGATGTCACCGACTTTGGTGACACCGCGGTAGACAGCGCCGTCGTCACGCAGGGCTTCGATGTCGAACGTCTGCGCAGGGATGTGTCGCCGAGCTTTGTGTACGACCTTTCGCGACGGTCATCGATCGAAGGTGCGGTTGCGATCTCCGACATCGACCACGAAACACCCTCCGTACAAGACACCTTGTACACGCAGTATCTTCGACTGCTGGAAAACGGCGCCACGCCGGAATCCAATCCGGAACTGTTCGATGAAAACGGCGAGCGGTTTACACGCGACACCGTCACCTCAGCGCAAACGGGCGTGTTCACACCGCCGGGCGAGCTCGACGACTACACGGATCTATCGATCAGGCTCGGCTATCGCTTCAAGCTGGACCGTATATCGTCCGTATCCTTCACGGCAGGCTACAGCTACTTTGTGGCTGATGAGGAAGTGGATGCCAGCGCCTATGTCTTTGAAGACCTCATACCAGCCGGCGACGGCTCGATTCGTCGCGCACCGCGGGCAGATTCTGTCGACACGACCACGAGTTTTACCGTCGGCTACGACCGCGCGATAGATCCGACACTCGATGTCAGCGCGCGGGTCGGCGTCTACGCCAACACCACTGACGACACCGAACTGTTCCGTCGTAACGATGGCACCGTCGTCGAAGGGGTAGAGACCGAGACCGAAAGTGATGGGTGGATCGCCAGCGTAGCTGTCGACAAGGACGCAGGGCTCACTCGTTACTCGGCCCGCTTCTCGGTTGACGTGTTACCGAGCAGCGCAGGCTCACGTGTGGAGACCAACGAATTGGTGGGTGAGGTGTTTCGTACCATCAGCCCCTTGATTGATGTGTCCGTGCGCGGCACGGCCTACGAGCCCGATCGCCTCGGGGCCAATGCCGACGATCGCTTTGCGCGGCGTTTCATCAGCTTCGAGCCGCGTATTGTCTGGCGCTTTACCCGCGACTGGACCTTCGGCGCGGCCTACCGTTATCGACGCCAGAAGGCTCGCGTGGATACGAACTCCAGCGAGAGTAACGCTCTGTTGTTCTCGGTACGCTACGTGCCGCCGTCACGGCTTGCAGACCTCGCGGCGGGTCAATAGTCCGGGCGACCTGTCCTGACACTGAGTGCTCAGCCTTGCGTCAGCAGGAATTCCAGTAGCGCCTTCTGCGCATGCAGGCGGTTGCCGGCCTCCGCCCACACCACGCTCATCGGCCCATCGATGACATCGGCCTCGACCTCTTCGCCGCGATGCGCGGGCAGGCAGTGCATGAACAGCGCCTTGTCGGCAGTTTCCTGCATCAGTTGCATGTTGACGCAATACCCGCTGAAGGCTCTCTCGCGCTCGGCCTGTTCGGCCTCCTGTCCCATGCTGGCCCACACGTCGGTAACGACAAGGTCTGCGCCTCGGCAGGCTTCCTCGGGGGTGGCCACGCAGCTGGCGTATGAGCCGGCGCGTGCCAGTAGATCCGCATCGGGCTCATAGCCCTTGGGGCAAGCAATCACCAACTCGAAGCCGAGGATGCGTGCGGTGTTGATATAGGAGTTGCACATGTTGTTGCCGTCGCCGATCCATGCGACACGCTTGCCACCGATGTCGCCTGAATGGTCAAAGAAGGTTTGCATGTCAGCGAGCATCTGACAGGGATGCAACAGATCGGTCAGTGCGTTGATCACCGGCACCTGGCTGGCAGCGGCAAAGCGCTCCAGCGCCGTGTGGCTGAAGGTGCGTACCGAGATCACGTCCACCATTTCGGAGAGCACGCGGGCGGTGTCCTCGATCGGCTCCCCGCGCCCGATCTGGGTGTCGTTGGGTGAGAGGTAGATGGCGTGACCGCCAAGTTGAGTCATCGCCACTTCAAACGACACGCGCGTGCGCGTGGAGGACTTCTCGAAGATCATGCCGAGAGTGCGGCGGGGCAGCAGCGCCTCGCTGGTGCCGGACTCGTGCTCGCGCCGAAACTCGCTACCGCGCTGGATGATCTGACGAAATTCCGCGGCGCTGAGATCGTCTTCGCTCAGGAAGTGACGCATCGAATCACCCACGAGCACTTTCCTCGGATGATTCGAGAAAGGACACGATCACGTCGGTCATGCGATCGACGATGTCATCGGCCTCCGCGTCACTCAATATGTACGGCGGCAGCATGCGTACGACCGAGCCAGCTGTCACGTTGACGAGAAGCCCGGCATCGAGTGCCATGGCTACGATGTCGCCACAGGGCCGGTCGAGTTCTATGCCGAGCATCAGTCCGCAGCCGCGAATGTCCACGACACCCGCGCGATTATGCAAGCGGTTGCGAAAGTTCTCGAGCATGCGTGCGCCCAGCACGCCCGCACGCTCGACGTAGTGGTTGTCTTCGATTTCCTTGATCACGGTGAGCCCGGCCCGACAGGCCAGGGGGTTACCGCCAAAGGTGGTGCCATGACTGCCCGGCTGGATCAGCTCTGCCGCAGGTCCGCTGGCAAGACACGCACCGATCGGCATGCCGTTACCGAGTGCCTTGGCAAGGCTCATGACATCGACGCGGATGTCGGCGTGGTGGTGCGCAAACCACTTGCCGGTCCGGCCCATGCCGGACTGGATCTCGTCGCACATCAGCAGCCAGTGCTCGCGGTCGCAGATCTTGCGCAAGCCGGGCAGGTAGTCGTCCCCCGGCACATTGATGCCACCTTCACCCTGCACGGGCTCGATCAGGATCGCTGCGATATCGTCGCGGGAACTCGCCATGGCCTCGATGGCATCGAGATCGTCGTAGGGCACGACCAGAAAGCCCGGGGTGCGCTGACCAAAGCCATCCATCAGCTTCGTGTTGCCGGTGGCCGAGATGGTGGCGAGCGTGCGACCGTGAAAGGCGGTGTCGGTCACCAGGATCATCGGTGCCTCGATACCCTTGCCGGTGCCGTGGCGGCGCGCGATCTTGATGGCGGCTTCGTTGGCCTCGGCTCCGGAGTTACAGAAGAACACCTTGTCCATGCAGGAGATGCGGCAAAGCTCCGCCCCGAGCGTCTCCTGCTCGCTGATGCCGTAGAGATTGGAGACGTGCATCAGCGTGCGCGCCTGCTCGGCGATGGCGTCGGCCAGTGCCGGGTTGGCGTGGCCTAGCGAACACACGGCGATGCCCGACAGCACGTCCAGGTAGCGCCGGCCTTCGGTGTCCCACAACGCAGCCCCTTCGCCACGCGCCATCGTGACCGGCAGGCGGCCATAGGCGGACATCAATGCACTCATTGTGATACCGAACGCTATATATGGCAGTACATGTTAATCGAGCAGCCCCCTGTCGCGCCATGTGTACGTCGGAGCCCTTTTCGGGACAATATGTCTCCATGCCCTCGACCCTCGATGCCCATCGCCTGATCTGCCCTCACGACGGCGAGCTCCTGACGCGTGTCGACACTGCGCTCAGATGCTCGGGCGGGCACAGCTTCGACATCGCGCGCGAAGGCTACGTGAACCTCCTGCCGGTGGCGCAGAAGGCCTCCCGCCACCCGGGCGATAGCGCAGCGATGGTGCAGGCGCGCCGCCGGGTCATGGATTCCGGGCTTTTCCGGCCGGTGGCAGATGCGGTGGTGAAGTCAATATCGAGTGGAGCATCACTCATCGTTGACTGTGGCTGTGGCGACGGCGGGTTCACGCAGCAGGTCGCAGAGGCAGTGCCGGCGGCAAAGGTGCTGGCGCTGGACGTGTCCAAGGATGCCGTGCGAGCTGCTGCCAAGCGGCGGGCCGGTCTTGCCTGTGTCGTGGCCAGCGGCAAGTCATTGCCGGTCCCGGCGGGTGAGGCAGGCGTCCTGCTGTGTCTGTTCGGTTTTCCGTTCTGGGAGCACTGGTCGCAGTGGCAGGCGGCCGGACAGTGCGTCGTTACCGTGGATCCGGGCCCGGAGCATCTGCTGGAACTGCGCGAGGCGATCTATCCCGAGGTGCTACGCCACGACGCCCCTGCCCATGGTGAAGCCGCGCAGCATGACTATGCGCTGCGCCATACCAAACGCGTGCAGTACAGCTCCGAGCCGGTTGCGAGCTGGACGGATCTACTGGAGATGACCCCGCATGGCAGGCGATGCACACCGGAGGCACGCGAACGTCTGGTGGACACCGCACGGCAGGCCGTCACTATTGACGTTGTGGTCAGGACATACGAGCGACAGTGAGGGCGCGCAACGCCCTTGTCGGCTTACCTACAGGAGACAAACCGCATGTTCACCGAAAGCACTTTCCGGTTTCTCGACGAGCTGGCGAGCAACAACAACCGCGAGTGGTTTGATGTCAACCGGCAGCGCTATGAAGACGAAGTGCGCGAACCCGCGTTCGAGTACATCCGCTCGATGGAAGGGCATATGGCAGCGATTTCACCGCATTTTCTGGTGAAGGCCAGCAAGACCGGTGGATCGTTGATGCGCGTGTTCCGTGACACGCGCTTTGGCAAGGACAAGACGCCCTACAAGACCAATATCGGCATCCAGTTCCGCCACTTGGCAGGCAAGGATGTCCACGCCCCCGGTTTCTACCTGCACATCGAGCCGGACGAGATGTTTCTGGCGGCTGGCATCTGGGCCCCGGATAACCCGACGCTCACCAAGGTCCGGATGCTGATAGACGAATATCCCGAGGAATGGCTCGCGATCAAGAAGCCCCTGCTCGGCGGCCGGGCCCCGTTCGGGATGCACGGCGAATCCCTGAAAACCGCCCCGCGCGGCTATGACGCCGACCATCCGCTGATCGAGGACCTGCGCCGCAAGCACTTCATTGCATCGCGGCCGCTGGCGCACAAGGACGTGCTGGGGAAGGGGGCCGCCAAGCGCACCGCAGGGCTCTTCGAGCGGGCGGCGCCGCTGGTGAAGTTCATCTGTGAGGCCTGTGATCTGGATTACTGAGGGCGTGGCAGCTGTCGTGAGCAACAGCGATTACGCGGTCCACAGCGTGAAATTCGCCGGAATTCGGCCTCGGACCGACGCCAGACGGCAAAAAACTCAACATTGACGGGAAAAGTCTAGGGTTTTTCCTGTATCGGCGGACGAATTGAACCGGTAGCTTATCGATCACCGTAAGGCACAAGCCTTTCATCCCAACTGTTCCGGTTTTCAATTTCACACTACGAGGCTACACACCATGTCTACCGAATCCGCCGCGTCCCTTGCCGCAAGCGTTCCGCAGCTTTCTGTCTATCTCAACGCGCTTGAGAACAACTCAAGTGAGCACAGCGTGCTTGATGCAGCGCAAGATTTCGTCGATCTGGTCGGTGAGCTTGAGGCGGCTGGTGCTCTGACAAACTTGAGTCTGCGCGGCATTGAAGCCGGTTTGCTTGCGGCCGTTGAAGGCAATGAAAACCTGAGCGAAGGCGCGAAGGAGATGATTTCCGCTGCGATCAGCGATCTGGTCGCTGAAGAAATGGTAGAGGTGAGTGCGTTGGCAACCGAGGGCGCGTCCGAGTTTGATGAGCTCGCTGCCTTGGAAGCGGAAATGATGAACAACATCATGAACGCGCAGGCGGAAGACAACGACGATGAGAATGGAGCAGGGTCCACTGAGGGACGTAGTGGCGGCTCGAGAGGTGAAGGTCTGAACTGGCTTGAGCAACTTGCCAAGGGCCTGGCAGAAGTACAGGGCAAGTGGTTGAACAAAGCCAGTGAGAATCTGGAAAAAATGCAGAGTCTCTCAGAAGGTGCGAGCACAGAAGGCCTGAGCGATCAAGAAAAAACCGAGCAGCAGACAGAAGAACAACGAGCTTTCGTCATTGCTCAGTCTCAGTACACAGCGGCCATGCAGATGTTCAGCATGTCAGCGGCTGCTACCTCCACGTCGCTAAAGACGATCGGTGAAGGCCTCTCGGGTATTGCACGTAAGCAGTAATCAGTTAGGTTTGAACTTGGTCCTTCCTTGCCGGCCGTGTGCTCGGTGAGGAGGGACCAAGCGACGACTACTTTCGATGTCGTAACAGCAATTTACGCTACGCGATATCGGGGCACCTTTCCCGATCATGCCTTCATTTTGATAGGTTAGTATTTCGAGCACGTCGAAACTCACGATCAAGGAAGGTGCCACCATGCTCCGGAAAACACACGGCGCCAATCTGCTCCCCAACCATCTGGGTATCGAGCGTTTTTTTCTGATCATCCTCCTTACGGCGTTCTCCGTCAGTTGCTCCGGCGGTTCAACCAAAGGCCCAGGAGAGGATGGGTCACTGTCGGGTGATATCTATGTGAGGGATGGGATTCCATCGATCAACTTCGGTGACATCTACGCCATCGACGCACGTACGCGTGTTACACGTTTGATTACGCGTCCGTTTCCTAATCCTGCCGACTATAGCTTCAGCACGCGATTTCTCACCCCGCAGATTCTGGGCGCTGAAGATTTCCTGTTTGGAGTCAATGGCTGTGTTCAGGTAGGCAACGACAACATCAACTACTGTATAGAGAGGGTCGATGCAGACCGGAACATAGAGCGTTTATTCCGGATGAACGACCGGCAACTTCAGGCGCCGCCGGCCATGTCGCCGTCGGGCAACTTGATTGCCATTGTTGAGTCCTATTTTCTCAACGGACCTACATACCTGAGCTTGTACACGGCTAGTGGTGCGCTGCTTGAACAATTCCAGATTAGTGAAAGCAGCCGTAGTTATGTGTCCAACTTCGTTTGGACCGAAGACGAAAGGCTGATCTATGGATTGAGCATTCCAGGAACTACCACTCTGATTGTGGTAACCGAGCCGGGCTCATTGGCGCTCAGTGAAGACCACCGGTTAGGCTCGCTCGTCGTTGATACCGAAGGTGCCGTATCGATCAATACGGTCGCGCTATCGAGCGACGAAAATCTGATCGCGTACGATGTCAATCGCAATCCAAGGGAAGTCCACATCGTCGATCTGACTACGGGCGACACAACGCCGTTGAATGCCAACAATGAGTACGACGTGTTCGAACCGGTGTGGTCTCCCGATGGTCGCTACTTGCTCGTCACACACAACAATGCCGGGGGCGGCTCGGGTGTGGGTGTTGGGGCCGACGGAACCTCCACAAACCCGTTTCAAATGCTCATTGAGTGGAACGGCACTCCAGTTGATATCAATGTGTTCGCCGATGATCGGACGGTTGATGAAGGCGGTCAATTGTTCAATTTCGATCCGGGTGAAGCGTTCCCGATACAGGAGGGATTGTTCAGAGACGAATGGATATTCAATGATCTGAAGAGTTGGTTGCCCTAGTGAGTATCCCCCCGCGTCGTAGTTGGCTTAGTCGCATTGAAAGTGCGCTCAATGCAGAAATGCAGATGTTCAGCATGCCTGCTGAGTCAACGTCCACGTCGCGGAAGACCGTGGGTGAAGGCCTGAGGCGGTCGATGTGCTTGCCAAAATGTGGGCCTGCTGGACGAGGTGTTGATGCCAAAGAATGAAACGTCGCGGCATTCGCCGCCACGCAACTTGTTGTTGAAACCAACGCTGGCGCTTGGTTCCCTTGTGCTGCTTTGGCTTGCCGCATGCTCAGACGGTTCATCATCATCTGATGGCGATGGAGCAAACAGCGCATCGTTGCCAGGCACTGTCTTTGCCACGCGGGTAGATTTTCCGCGTACCGGCACCGTGTGGTCGATTGATGCATCATCACGGATCGCTGAGCAACAATTTACCCTCGACCGAACTGACGGATCGCTGCCAGAGTACGGTAGTTCCAGACGCTACGTCGAACCGCCCTATAGCGATAGCGGAGACTTTCTGTTTGGCGTCAATCGTTGTCTGGACAGCAATAGCTCTGACGAATTCTGCGTTGAACGTACAAGCCTCTCAGGCAATGTGTAAAGGCTGTTCTCTTCCGACGGATACCTGCAAGGCGCTCTCGCAGTTTCACCAGATGGAAGCTTGGTGGCAGCGGCCGTACCCACCGGATTGATCGACGGGCCCACCTTTATCGACTTGTATTCCTCGGATGGCACACTGCTCGAAGAGCAGGCGATAAGCGTGCGAACCTCTGACGTCGACGTGTCCAGTTTCGCCTGGACGTCGGACAACCGTCTGATCTACGGCATCCAGTTTGATGACCAGGCCTAAGGCGTTGTCATCACCGAGCCGGGGTCCCTCGCGACCAGCGATGATCACCCGTTTGACACTCTCCTCGTAGTTCCGATGGGGCAGAGCACCATCAGGAACGTGTCGCTGTCCGGTGATTCACGATACCTCGCATACGATGTTGTTCCGGATACCGATACGGGTAACGGTGCGACTGGCGTTTTCGTTCTTGACCTGACAAACGGTGAGACCACGCCACTTGCGTCTAACACTAACCGCGACGTATGGGCGCCCGTGTGGTCGCCCGATGGCCAATACCTGCTTGTCAATCACGCGGTGTTGGGCTTTACCAGCGATGCGGTCCCTGTAGCGCCAGGTATCAGTGGCACGCTTCCGTTTCAGATGCTTGTCGAATGGACTGGCGACCCGGTCATCATCGATGTCTACGATGATGATGGTGAGGTGATCGTTGATGAAGCTTTGTTCGTTGTTGACGCAACGGCATTCACCGCGTCGACCACCATCAACGAGCGCTGGCTGTTTGACGAGGGAAAGGTCTGGCTGCCGTGAGGGTTGATTCTTTGCGGAATAGCCAGGCGCACGCGATATCACCGATGTTTCGTGACGCAGACCCGGTAGTACGTATATTCACATCAAGAATCGTCTGATCCTGTGTAGCGCAGCCTTCATACACGTCTCCCAACGGACGAATGTGTATTGAGGGGGGTGATGGATCTGCTGCCCCAATGCAATGATGAGCAACGGGGCTGTATGTCACATCAAATGGATTCGATCAGCAGGTCACAGAAGACCAGCGAATCGATTGAGCACGTCCCGGAGCCACTGAGTTTTGGCCAGAAGTGCTCGTACGTGACTTCCCTGCCTCTGGTTGCCAAGTCGATATACCCGGAGGCGTCCGCTGCAAGGCTTGTCAGGAAGGCCGCGGTATTCAGCCTGAACGGAATCCGGCATCAACAGGAACTCGTTCAGTTGAAGCGTCTGTTCAATTGTCCGGAACTCGAAGACGTGCTGACGCTGTTCCCAGCGATTCTGGAAAAGCCTTTCTCGCCGTATGTGTGCGTCGACTGGGATCTTCAAGCGCGCCTGGATCAACTCGAGCAGCACTTCAGCTATCTGAAGGCGAGCTTTGGTCACCACTCGCCGCGTTTCTACCGACCGGAGGGCTATCGCCTTTTTGAATTCGACATCAAGGACGGTGACCGATGCGCTGTGGAAGTGTTTCCCGGTTATCAATGCGAAGGATCCATTGGATTGCGTCTTGTCGACGGCGCCGGTACCGAGATCTATACGATCTCGATGCATTTTTGCGAGTCACCTGAACCGACAATCATCATTGGTGCCTTGCAGGGCCCTAACCACAAGATTGACGATCGTCAACAGAAGATCGTGACCTTGACCCGCAGTCTGCACGGCCTCAGACCAAAGTCGCTGATGGTGGAGGCTGTGTACATGATGGCAAGCGTCCTGGGGATCACATCGATCATGGGGATTACCAATGCCGGGAATATCTACCAGTCCCCCCGGTATAGCGATGCCAAGCGCGCATCCATATTTTTCGACTTCGATAGCTTTTGGGAAGAATGCCTTGCCGAGCCCGAGTCAGCTCACTTCGTTCGCTTGCAGTCTCAGCCCGTCCGAAAGGATCTGGACAGTCTGAGCTCAAAGAAGCGGGCCTTGTACCGAAAGCGCTACGCGTGGATTGATGACATGCGGGAAAAAGCTGAGAAGGCCCTAGGTGAGACGTTGGTCTGCGAGTCGGCGACAAGTGGCAGTGTTGATATATCAGTAGCCGCGTAAGACGACGGTCAGCCCCCACCTGGATCTTGTACTGCCTGAATGATTGTCCTGTAAAGTCACTAGGGGTTCGGGCGTTCCCGATCTCGTTCGCACTACGCGTGTGTCGCGTGGGACTACTTCTGAGGTAATCAAAAGGTGAAACTTGTCAAGCCGATCGTCAGCTGGGTCATTGCCCTGTGGGCATCATGGATATTTCTTGGCTCCTTGCCTTACAAGTTCACCCGGCATCCTGATACCGAACATATCTTCGGCACCATCGGCCAATGGATGGGGGATACCATCAACACGTCGCTGGGAGAGCTCTTCACCCGTTTTGGCGCATACATTGTCGGCTCGTTCGAGTTGATCACCTCGGTGGTGCTTCTGCTGCCTGCGCTATTGTGGTTGTTCAACAAGATCGGGCTCAGAGATGGCGCATCAATGCGCGAGCGGTTTCACGCCATCGGCGGGCTACTGGCTTTTGGCGTCATGTGCGGTGCTGTCTTTTTCCATCTATTTACTCCGTTGGGGATTGAAGTACTGCATCAAGGGCAGAGCGATGGTGGCTCGCTTTTTCATGCGGCGGTATCGATTCTGGTCCTTGGGCTTGCGCTGTTCATCATCAATCGTGCGGGTGTGCTGAGTCTTTTTGAAAGACACTAGGGTGGCGGAACCCATGTGTTTCAGGACAATGGCGATGGCTCACTGTCATTCGGTATAGAGCAGGAGGACGGCAGCTTTGCCTGGGTCGACGCGCGAGGAGCGTTTCCACAAGGGCCTGTGCGAGTGGTCATCGCGTTTCATAACTACACAGGTACCAAGGACGGGAGCGGGCCAGGCTTCAACGGCAATCAGTCTCCGTCCACCGGTGGCTTTACCTGGCATTGGGATGACCTTGCGGTTCATGCGCAATCGGCGACGCCGTCGGAGACCTACTTTGGTGGGAACACCGCTGATCTCATTGTGACACCGGCTGGATGCGTGGCTTTTGCCCAGGGCCAACGAAGCCTGACGGGGAGTACAGACGTGGCTCCTCTGTTTCTTTGTGAAGGTGATCAGCCGCTCGATTTGTAGAGCCGAAAAGCCTAGGGGTCGACGCGATTGTGACGCTGTCTGCACGTACGGACTGCATGGGCAGGCCCGTTCGGGGTTGTGCCGGTTCAATTCCCTCGTGTGGCGATTGTCGAGCTGATACGCTGCCAAGCATGAAGAACTTCGTTTCCACCACGCGTTGCGCGGTCGCTGCCAATCGTGTGCTACCAGCCATCGTTGTTCTCGCGGCTTGTCTGCTATCGGCGTGTTCAGGCGGTGGGGGCGACACTGGGTCGGCGCTCTCAAGTGATGAGCCCGTCGGGGCCGTTGTAAGCGATGATGGTTCAGCGGATCCGAGTCCCGTGGATGCCGACTCGACCGAGGTAGATACAGGGGCTGAGCCCGAACAGACGCCGGTTTCGGATACACCCGATACCCCAGTCGAGCCTGAGACTCCTGTTGACCCTGATATCTCGGTCGAGCCTGATACGCCGGTCGAGTCTGATACGCCGGTCGAACCTGATACCCCGGTCGAACCTGACGCTCCGGTTGATACCGAGGTCGTAGCCGAGACCCCTGATGTAGGCTTACCTGCGCCTGATATCGCTAGAGTGGTCTTTGACATCACCGTCCCGGCTTATGTGTCGGATGCGCTGCAAGTGGTGATCGATTGGTCGCGCGACAGCGTGCAGGCAGAGTGGGTCACCGATGAAAGCTGGACCCGCACCGTCGACTTTCCTTACAACAACGGTTTGTATTACAACTTCGAGGTGCGTTTTCTCGGCAACTCGGGACGAACGGTTATTGGTAGCTATGACATGCAGTTCAGCTACGAAGGCAACGAGGGTTCGGTTACGGTCATCACGATCGAGGCCAGTGATTTCGACACCGTCAAGTGGGACAACGATCAGGATGGCGCAACGAACCTGCAGGAGCTTCAGGCAGGTACTGATCCGGATGTGTCATCCGGGGCATATGCGTTGCCGGTACTCACCACGATTCCACACCCCGAGAACTATGCACGAACAAGCTCGCGACGGAAACTAGCCGAGTTTTCTGCAGGCTACGAACGACACATCCCGGAAGAACGACCCTACTTCTTCTTCGAGCATCTTCCTCCCGAGGGCCCGTACGACCGTGGGGTGACGCGAACCATCACCGTTGAGGTGGATGTGTATGGACACGGGTCGTACGAGTTCAGCCATACCTACCGCGACTCGAACACGACGCAAACCACGCGCAATAGCGGTAACCGGTATGCCTTGAACTCATCCTTGAGGTGGACGGGCACGTCGTACTACCTGAGTTCCGGAGCCTACCGGGGCCACGACTATGACTTTGGCAGTGAAACCGAAATCATTGCAGGGGATGTGCGTCGTCAATACGGCGCCGTCGCAGGTGGTCCCATTGGGTATGGCATCGGTGGGCTCAGTCTGACGTACGACATTCAGGGGGCGCGCGGCGACGATTCCGTACTGTGCACGCCTACTGCAGGGACGCTATCGTTTGATGACCGGTACGACAACGATCCCTATGAAGTCGAGGGCGCCAGCGGTCCTGTCTACTATCAATTTGAAGTCAGCAAAAGCGCAAGTGACGAGTTCTGGAATGTGCTGGTATTCGACAGCAGCAATTCGCAGATAGACAACTATCTCGTACAGCGACTCGACTTCCAGTTCCTGTGCGACTTCCAGGACCTGTAGCTTTGCGCGTCGGTGCGCCCGAGTAAGCGCAAACCCGAAGGTGTTCCTCAGCCGCTTTCGTTCTGCCTCGCAATCTGCGCGCGTCTGTCGACGGCCCAACGGTACTGCGGCGGCCAGAGCGCGTAGTCCGGATCATCGCCTAGCTCCAGTGCTGCGCGCAGAGGCCAGAATGGGTCATGCATGATCTCGCGACCGAGCGCCACCAGCGAGGCCTTTCCCGACGACACGATGTCCTCTGCTTGTTGCGCCTCCACGATGACACCCACTGCCATCGCCTTGAGATCGGTTTCCTGCTGAATGCGGTCCGCGAACGGCACCTGAAAACCCGGTGCGCGCGCGGACGATTGTGTCAGTGGTTTGCCGGCATCATCAATACGAAAACGTGGTGCGCCTCCAATGCCGCCCGAAGAGCAGTCCACGATATCGACACCACAGGCATGTAGCTCCTTGGCCAGAGCTACCGAGTCGTCCATCGACCATCCATCGTCCGGTCCATCGATGGCGGAGATCCTGAAGAAGAGCGGTACGGATTCTCCGATGGCATCGCGTACCGCGCGCGTCACGCGCAAGGGAAAGCGCATGCGGTTCTTGAGACTGCCACCGAACTCATCGGATCGGAAGTTGGCGAGCGGCGAGAGGAAGGAGTGCAACAGATAGCCATGCGCGCCGTGCAGTTCGATCACATCAAAGCCTGCGGCGATTGACCGCTTGGCGGCGCTTACAAACGTCTGTACCAGTGCATCGAGATCGCTTGCCGTCAGTTCTCGCGGAGTCTGGAATTTGTCTGTCACGGGTACTGCACTCGGCCCGACGATGTTCCAGGCTTTCGGGTCATCCGCTTGCAGCGCTTGTCCGCCGCCTGTGAACGGGGAGCTGGTGGATGCCTTGCGACCGGCATGGGCCAACTGAATACCCGCCACGCAGCCCATGTCCTTGATGAACTGTGTGATCGGCTTGAGTGCCTCGACCTGTTCGTCATTCCAGATGCCCAGGCACTCAGGCGTGATGCGTCCGATCGCTTCAACCGCTGTGGCCTCGGTGAATACCAGTCCTGCCTTGCCACGCGCAAAGGTACTGAGGTGCGCAAAGTGAAACGGCTGGGGCATGCCGTCGACCGCCGAGTACATGCACAGCGGAGACACCACGATGCGGTTGGGCAGCGTGACGCCTCGGATCGACAAGGGGCTGAGCAGTGTGGACATGGTGGTTGGAGACCCTCTGAAAATTTGACTCGATCGCAACACTTTCCACGACCAGCGCGCGCCGAGTATCACTCGATCAGGTGTTGCGATCGAGTCAAATTTTTCGAGGGGCCGCCGAGAGGGGTGTCGCCACCCACCCCGGCACGTGATCGCGACATCCATCCCTGTCTATCCACTGACGCCCCAGGAGGCTAACATCGTGGCCGTAGGTTCCCGACCCACACATCTCCCCACGATTCAACGCCCGCATGTCCGATACCCGAGAATTTCGCAGTCGCGCCTGGTTTGCCGACTCTCATCGCCCGGATCAGACGGCGCTGTATCTGGAGCGCTATACCAACTACCGCTACACGCTCAAGGAGCTGCGCTCCGGCAAGCCGATCATCGGGATCGCGCAAACCGGGTCTGACCTGTCGCCCTGCAATCGCATCCACGTCGAGCTTGCGAAGCGGGTGCGCGACGGCATCGTCGCCGCCGGTGGTATCCCGATGGAGTTTCCGGTGCATCCGATTCAGGAGACCGGACGCCGCCCCACCGCGGCGCTCGACCGAAACCTCGCCTATCTCGGTCTGGTCGAAATCCTGCACGGCTACCCGATAGACGCAGTGGTGCTGACCACGGGCTGCGACAAGACCACGCCAGCCTGTCTGATGGCTGCTGCCACGGTCGATATCCCTGCGATCGTCCTCTCGGGCGGCCCGATGCTCGACGGCTATTGGGACGGCGACCCCTTGATGGGTTCGGGCACCTGTATCTGGCGCATGCGACGCCGCGTGGCTGCAGGCGAGCTCTCTGATGAGGCGATGATCAACGCGGCCGCGGCGGCAACGCCCTCTGCCGGCCACTGCAACACCATGGGTACCGCGTCGACCATGAACGCACTGGCCGAGGCGCTTGGCATGTCCCTGACCGGGTGCTCGGCGATTCCGGCGCCGTATACCGAACGGCAGGGCATGGCGCTCGCAACCGGCGAGCGCATCGTGGCGATGGCCTACGAGGACCTGAAGCCGTCGGACATCCTCACGCGCGAGGCCTTTCTCAACGCGATCATGGTGAACTCCGCCATCGGCGGATCGACCAATGCACAGCCTCACCTTGCGGCAATCGCCAAGCATGTGGGTGTCGAGCTCACCACCGATGACTGGCAGGACCACGGGCACGATGTGCCCTTGCTGGTCAACATGCAGCCGGCGGGCAAGTACCTCGGCGAGCGCTTCTTTCGTGCCGGTGGCGTACCCGCGGTGATGTGGGAGCTGCGTGAAGCCGGTCGCCTCAACACGGCGCTAACGGTGACCGGCTCAAGCATTGCCGACAATCTCGACAACAAGCAAAGCCACGACCGCGAGATGATCTGCACCTGGGATCATCCGCTCACCGAGCGCGCCGGATTTGTCGTGATGCGCGGCAATCTGTTTGACAGCGCGATCATGAAGACCTCCGTGATCACCGACGAATACCGTGAGCGCTACCTCTCCACACCCGGTAGCGAAAACGTGTTTGAAGGACGTGCGATCGTCTTCGAAGGATCAGAGGACTATCACGACCGCATCAATGACCCTGCGCTGAATATCGATGAACACTGCGTGCTCGTGATTCGCGGCTGTGGCCCCATCGGTTGGCCGGGCTCGGCAGAGGTGGTCAACATGCAGCCACCGGATGCCTTGATTCAACGCGGGATCATGAGCTTGCCGACCATTGGCGATGGCAGGCAGTCCGGCACAGCAGACAGCCCGTCGATCCTCAACGCCTCACCGGAGGCTGCCGTCGGTGGCGGACTTGCGCGGTTGCGCACCGGGGATACGATTCGAATCGACCTGAACAAGGGTCGATGCGATGCACTGGTGGACGATGCGCAATGGCAGGCGCGCGAGCTTGAAGTGCAGGTGCCGCCGAGCCAGACCCCATGGCAGGAGATGGCGCGCGAGGATACCGGGCAGCTGGCTGATGGCGCGACGGTGACGCGCGCGCTCAAGTACCACAAGGTGGCGCGCAGCCTGCCGCGACACAACCACTGAGCCGGAGGGAAACGACTGATGGTTGATCTCGTGATTCCGGCGCCGCCGGTGGTGGCCTTGCCGGTTGCCGGTACCGATACGCAGTTTCCGGTGCGCCGTGTGTACTGCATCGGACGCAACTACGCAGCACACGCGGTGGAGATGGGCCATGACCCGGACCGTGAGCCGCCGTTCTTCTTTCAGAAGAATACGAACAATCTCGACCCGTCCGGTGAGTTTCCGTATCCGCCGCATTCGTCTGACGTGCATCACGAGATCGAGATGGCGGTGATGCTGCACTCCGGGGGTTGCAACATCCCGTTGGACACGGCGCTTGATCACGTGTTCGGTTATGCCGTGTCGCTCGACATGACGCGTCGGGATCTGCAGGGCGCGCAGAAAAAGATGGGACGACCCTGGGAGATCGGCAAGGCCTTCGAACGATCTGCACCCATCGGGCTGATCAGTACCGTGGCAGACGTCGGCCACCCGGACACAGGGCAGGTCGAGTTGCGCGTGAACGGCGATGTCAGGCAGACCGGAGATCTGAACCAGATGATCTGGAAGGTGCCGGAGATGATTGCCTACCTCTCCGAGTACTTCGAGCTGGCCGCAGGAGACGTTATTCAATCCGGCACCCCGGCGGGGGTCGGGCCGGTCGTGCGCGGTGATGTGATGCAGGTCAACGTCGCGGGCCTGGAGCCGATGACGGTCACGGTGGTCTGACAGCGTCAGCACCGGCCACGCGGCATGGGCGATATTCCATACCCCCTTGTCCCGCGGCCCTTGCGTCGCCATGATCAGCGGTCAAGTCTGTATATTCAGCGGCTAAACGCTGCCCCTAATCAACCATCTGGAGCCCTGATCATGGCCTTCGCTTTTCCTGACCTTCCGTACGACTACTCCGCGCTGGAGCCCCATGTGGACGCCATGACCATGGAAATCCACTACGACCGCCACCACCGCACCTACTTCAACAACTTCACCGGCGCTGTCGACGGCACACCGGATGCGGACAAGTCCCTCGAGGATGTCATGAAGAGTGTGGATGCCGGTACCTCGGCGGCCATCCGCAACAACGGCGGTGGCTACTACAACCACATCCTGTACTGGGAATCCATGTGCAACGGTGGCAGCGCGCCGAGCGATGCGTTCAAGGGTGCTGTGGACTCGACCTTCGGTTCTGTCGACAAGCTGAAAGAAGAGCTCAAGCAGGCGGGTATCACGCGCTTCGGCTCCGGCTTTGCGTGGCTGATCGTGGCCGACGGCAAGCTTGCCGTGACCTCTACCCCCAACCAGGACAACCCGCTGATGCCGGTAGCGCCCATGCAGGGCACACCGATTCTTGCGCTGGATGTGTGGGAGCACGCCTACTACCTGAAGCACCAGAACAAGCGTCCGGCCTACATCGATGCCTACTTCGACGTGGTCGATTGGGCGAAGGTGTCCGAACGCTTTGGCGCTCTGGCCTGATCCGATGAGTGACCAAGACGACGTTGCCGGGCGCATCAAGGCGCAGATCGCGGACAACCCCGTGATCCTGTACATGAAAGGCACGCCACAGATGCCGATGTGCGGTTTCTCCATGCGTACTGTGGAAGTACTCAAGCAGTGCGAGCAGGAGTTTGCCTACGTCAACATCATCGCTGACCCCGCCATTCGGGAAACACTGCCACAGGTGTCGGACTGGCCGACGTTTCCGCAGTTGTATATCGAAGGTGAGCTGGTCGGTGGTTGCGACATCACCATGGAGCTTGCCGAGAGTGGCGAGCTCAAGAAGATGGTGGATGCGGCGGCTGCCAAGGCCAGCTGATTCTTCCTGGTCAGTGAACGTGAAGAGGGCGTTGCCGTTGTGGCAGCGCCCTTTTGCGTTCAGGGCATCAGGAATCCACGATCAGTCGTGGTCCACGCGTCTGCGGCCTTCCTTGATGCGTGAACGCCGCGTCTTGGACTCCAGGCGACGCTTGACCGAACCGCGGCTGGGGCGTGTTGCCTTGCGCGGTGCCTGAACCACCGTTGCTTCGCGGATGATCTCTGCCAGGCGTTGCAGGGCGTCCTCGCGGTTGCGGTCCTGGCGCCGATGCGACTGCGACTTCAGCACGATCACGCCGTCCTTGGTGACGCGTTTGTCCGAGCGTGTCAGCAAGCGCTCGCGTATGTGTTGCGGCAAGCTCGATTGCGTGATGTCAAAGCGCAGGTGCACGGCAGAAGACACCTTGTTGACGTTCTGGCCGCCCGCGCCTTGTGCGCGCACGGCGTGCCACTCGATTTCCTGCAGCGGCAAGCTGATGTCAGCGTTGATCTGCAGCAGATCGTCGCTGTCGTTCATCTCTGAGTGGAACGGCTCTGGTGCAGCGACTCCCAGCGATTGACGATGCGGCAAAAAAGCTCGGCGGTCATCTCTGTATCGTAGACCGCCCCATGCGCTTCTGCCGTATCCCAATCGAGCCCGCAGGCACTGACTGCGCGCGCCAGTACCGTCTGGCCATAGGCGAGGCCTGCGAGCGACACCGTATCGAGACAGCTGAAGGGATGGAAGGGGTTTTTCTTGATGCGGGTACGTTCTGCCGCCGCATTGATGAACTTCAGGTCGAAAAAGGCGTTGTGCCCGACCAGGATCGCGCGCGTGCAATTGGCATCTGACACCGCGTCGCGAACCGGGCCGAAGATATGCGTGAGGGCTTCGCGCTCGGCGCGTGCTGCGCGCAGGGGATGGAAGGGATCGATGCCGTTGACTTCCAGCGACTTCGGGTCGAGGTTGGCCCCCTCGAAAGGAATCACATGCGTGGAGATGGTCTTGCCGGTGCGTAGCGTGCCATCGCCTTCCTGCTCGATGATGACGGCGGCCACTTCCAGCAACGCATCGGTGCGTTCATCGAAGCCACCGGTCTCTACATCCACCACGACGGGCAGGAAGCCGCGGAAGCGTTCTGACATGGGCGACGAGCGGCCGGGTTCATACATGCGACTGAAGCACTCCATATCAACCGGGTCGTCGGTTGCAGGATGATACAGGTGTGGTCTCTTCACAGGCCTTGCGCCGCTGTCAAAATGTAACGAGTGCTACGATTCGACGCTGATGAACAGTGTGCACCTGCAGTGGTAGATCTCTTTCGCCTGTTCTTTCGCGTTGCGTTTCTTGCCTCGCCGCCACAGGACGTTCCGGCGGGCGAGCGCACCTTCGTGGTAGGTGTCACCGCTGCCTTGCTCACCTACGTCGGGGCGCTGGCTCTCGACTTTGGTGTGGGCTATGCGAGCGTGCGCGCGGTGGTGGATCTCGGGCTCAGCGGCGCGATGTGGTGGGCGTGTCTGCGCCTGTTGGGGCGCGAGGCCAGGTTCCAGCAATCCTTTGGTGCCTACTGTGGCGCGGTCTCGTTTGCCAACCTTGCGGCCCTTGTGGTCTTCCAGGGGGGCATGGCCGGCACCTCGACATTTGCCCTGGCGGATTTCGTGTTGCTCGTGTGGAATCTGGCCTTGCTGGGGTTTGTGATCCGTCACACGCTCGAGGTGCGCATGTGGGTCAGCATCGTCTCGGCGCTGGTGTATGTGTACGTGCTTGCGGGCCTGATGTTCGTGCTCCTTCCGATGCCTCCCGCATCGATCGCAGGCTGAACCAGTGGGGATTCGTGACGTATTTTCGACGCCTTTGGCCGCAGAAGGCAGTGCTATCATGACAAGGCTGCGCCGTGGGCGCGTCACTCATTCCACTGTGTCTTGCCGCGTGCCTGTTTCCCGGGAAAAAAAGCATGCCGCAGCGTCGCGTAACACGCGTCGGGCCAGCCCTGCGCGCGCAAGCGTCGCCGTCGCCGAGCTCGATGATCCAGGCCATGGTGAACACACTCACCAGGTGGACACTCGGGCGGGGATGAGCTCGGCGGATCGTCCCGCAACGGCGCGTCCGGCATCCGGAAACGGCAAGGCGCGATCCGGCGCCGATGGCCCGCAACCGCGAGCGGCAGCCAAGGCGCAGGACGACGGCCCACCACGGTCCATCAAACCACTTGATATCGCGGTTCCCGCTCGGGTCGGGCGCTACGTGATCGGTGCGCGTATCGGGTCAGGGACGTGTGGCATCGTGCATCAGGCCCTGGACGAGCGCCTGGGCCGTGAAGTCGCCATCAAGCTCTCCCCCGTTGGCGAGGCACAGGTCTCCACCGGCAAGGTGCCCGGAGCCCAGCGCGCCTACCAGACCGAGATCGTGGCTGCCGGGCGTCTCGCCCACCCGAACATCATCACCGTGTTCGATGCTGGCACGGTCGACGACCTCAACTATCTCGTCATGGAAGTGGTCGAGGGACGAACACTCAAGGAGTTTGGCAAGGGCAAGGCCTTGCTGCCCGTGCATCGTGCCTTGTCCGCGATCGCTGATTGCTGCCTGGCTCTCGATTACTCTCATGCGCGCGGCATTCTGCATCGCGATATCAAGCCGGCCAACATCATGGTGTCGAGCGATGGCACCGTGAAGCTGCTCGACTTCGGCATCGCTGTCGGATTGGATGGTGATGCTGGTCTGGATCGTCGTGGGCCGACGCTGGGCACGCCCAATTACATGTCCCCGGAACAGATCCTGGGCCGGGAGCTGACCTCGCAAAGCGATCTCTACTCCTTGAGCACCGTCCTGTTCGAGCTGCTCACCGGGCGACAGTTATTCAAGGCGAAGAAGGTCAAGGACCTGTTTCGTATCGTGGTCCATCAGCCCGCACCGAGGCTGGACGCCGTGCGCACCGAGCTGCCGGCAGAGCTTGCCGATGTGCTCGAGCGGGGCCTCGCCAAGGACCCCGACGTGCGCTTTTCTTCGGGGAAGGAGTTTGCGGACGCCTTGCAGCCCTTCATCGAGCGCTTTCGCATCGTGGAAGAGCGCCCTGCGGCCCAGCGGCGGTTCATCCGCTCCTTGCAGTCCCAAGCGTTCTTTGTCGACTTCTCCGATGTGGAAATCGCCCAGCTGCTGGAGCTTGTCAAGGTGCGCAGTTTCCGCTCTGGCGAGGCGCTGCTGTCTCCCGACAGTGGCGAGCGCCGCTTGCTGGTGCTCACCGACGGCATCGCCCGTGTCGTCGAGAACGGGGATCTGCTCGGTGTGGTCGGGGAGGGCGACTCCGTGGGCGAGGCCGGTTTCATCAACGGCATGCCCGAACACCGGCGCGTCGTGGCGATGACCACTGTCAACGCGCTGGAGATACGCGCCAACGCCTTGAGTGAACTACCGCCGAAGGTACATCTGCACTATTACCGGAACATCTCCGACCGGCTGGCCAAGCGCCTGTCCAAAGATGGCCATCTCTCGATCGACCTTCAGCTGTAGCGCTTGCTCAGCCGGGTGATCAGCCCTGGTTGTGCTTGCGCTTGAGCAGGACTTTTTCCCACTCCAGCGCTGTTTTGACGATGGTGTCGAGGTCGTCCAGCTCGGGCTTCCAGTCCAGCGTTGCGTGGATCTTGTCCACGTTGGCGGTCAGTGCGGGTGGGTCACCCAGGCGACGGGGCTCCTCGATGACAGGAATGTCCGAGCCGTGTACGCGATTGACCGAGTCGATGACCTCTTTCACGCTGTAGCCACGTCCGTAGCCACAGTTCATCAGGGTGGATTCGCCACCCTTGCGCAGGTAGTCCAGTGAGGAGAGGTGCGCGCTAGCGAGATCGGTGACGTGAATGTAGTCACGCACACCGGTGCCGTCGGGCGTCGGGAAGTCGGTACCAAAGACCTTCAGTGAGTCTCGCTTGCCGAGCGCCACTTCTGCGGCCACCTTGATCAGCAGCGTGGCATTTTCGGTGGACTGGCCGATGCGACCGTCCGGGTCGGAGCCTGCAACATTGAAGTAGCGCAGGATCACGTGTTTCAGATCGGATGCTGCGGATAAATCTCGGAGCATGTATTCGCTCATCAGCTTGGACATGCCATAGGCGTTGATGGGCGCGGTGGGCAGCTCCTCGTGGCAGCCGTCAGGATCGTCCGGAATGCCGTAGGTTGCGGCGGTTGACGAGAAGATGAAGTGCTTCACACCGTTCGCTTCACAGGCCTCCAGAAGGTTGCGGGTACTGGAGGTGTTGTTGCCGTAATACTTGAGCGGATTGGTCACGCTCTCCGGCACGATGGTGTGGGCGGCAAAATGCATGACGGTGTCGATGCCGTGCTCTGACAGCAGTCGTGACACCAGTTCGATGTCGCCCGTCTTGCCTTGTACCAGCTCACCGTGCAGTACAGCCTCGGCATTGCCGGTGGACAAGTCATCCAGCACGATCACGCGCTCACCGCGTTCACCGAGCAGCTTGACCACGTGGCTGCCGATATAGCCGGCACCACCGGTGACGAGAATGGGAGGATGGCTCATGGCAGCGTCAGTTCGTGTAGTCGGAAAACGAAGGATAGAGGGCAGACGCACGTTCGACAGATGGCGCGCTGGGCCCTCCGATAGCTCGGTATCTATAAAGCAGCAAGCGCGCCAACGTGCAGCGGCGCGAGAGTCAGACCGAAACGGCCCGATCGATGAAATGGCAGGCGATCATGGAGGTCGCGATGGTCGGGCTCAGCCACAGTAGCGAACTCGTCGCATGGCCGCTCAGCAGCGGGTAGGCCACACTGTCGAGCGTGATCCAGATCCAGCTGAAGGCTGCCGCTACCAGGCCGGTCCCGGTGGACACGTAGTCAACGCCCTCGTGGGCCGTGGTGTGAACGCCCCACGCGGCCAGAAACAGAAAGGGCAGGACCGTCCACACAAGGCCGAGCAACAGCCCGGTTGGTGTGAAGGTGGTCTTGCCCAGCAGTGCCAGCACGGTGGCTGCCATGATCGGCAAGCAGCCGGCAACGCAGGCAGCACCGATGTTGCGTGCCGCAGGCGAGCGCGATAGCTGACGAGCGAGGCCATCGAGTATCGTGCCGTTGTCGAATCTGGTAAACCCTTCTTGCATGTTCATAGGATCGGCTGCAATCGCTCCAAATCGTGTGAACAACCGTGACAACCCATGGCTGAGCCTGTGCTCGGTGGCGCTTCCTTGATCAAGACTCTTGCCGCTTCCAGTGATGAACTCTACAGACGTGTTGGCGTATCAAACCGGCTTTGGTAATGACTTCCAAACCGAGGCGCTGGATGACGCGCTACCCCAGGGACAAAACAGTCCGCAGCAGTGCGCGTTCGGGCTGTACGCCGAGCAGTTGTCCGGATCGGCCTTCACGGCACCACGGGCTAGCAACCAGCGCTCCTGGTTGTATCGCATACGCCCAAGCGTGCTGCACACCACCAGTTTCGAGCGCGTGCCTCCGAGTGACTGGTTGAGCGCCCCACAGACACACTCGGCGCGGGCGGCGCTCGGACAGTATCGATGGGATCCCATCGAAGCCGCAGCGCCCGGTACCACCTTTGTCGAAGGTGTACACACGATGACCACCGCCGGTGAGGTAGGCGCGCAGTGCGGCATGGCCGCTCACGTATACGACTTCAACACCGACCGAGCGGATGACTACTTGTGTATTGCCGATGGTGAGCTGCTGTTTGTGCCGCAGTCCGGTCGGCTGCACGTGTTTACCGAACTGGGGCGCATGCAGGTCTTGCCGGGAGAGATCGCGGTGGTGCCACGTGGCATGACCTTTCGGGTCGACGGTGGCGGTCAGCCTGCGCGCGGCTATCTCGCCGAGAACTATGGAGAACCCTTGTCCTTGCCGGAGCGCGGGCCTATCGGTGCCAACTGTCTTGCCAATCCACGTGACTTTCTCACGCCGGTCGCGGCCTTTGAGGACAAGGAGTCACCGTGTCGGGTGCTGTACAAGTGGGGAGGAGAGTTTCATGTAACGGAGATAGATCACTCACCACTTGACGTGGTTGCATGGCACGGCAACTACGTGCCTTATGTGTATGACCTGTCCACCTTCTCACCGGTCGGTGCCATCGGGTTTGATCATCCCGATCCGTCGATATTCACGGTGCTGACGTCGCAGAGTGAACAGGCCGGTACGGCCAACATGGACTTCGTCATTTTTCCACCACGCTGGATGGTGGCCGAGCATACGTTTCGACCTCCGTGGTATCACCGCAACATCATGAGCGAGTTCATGGGATTGATCACTGGTCAATACGACGCCAAGGAGCAGGGGTTTGTTCCTGGCGGCATGAGTCTGCACAACCAGATGCTGCCGCACGGCCCGGATGCTCTCGGCTTCCAGAAGGCGAGCGAAGCCGAACTGAAGCCGGTCAAGCTTGCAGACACGCTTGCCTTCATGTTCGAGACGCGCTTTGCGCAAGAAATCTCGCCCTATGCGATGACCTTGCCCGGTTTGCAATCCGACTATCGACGTTGCTGGGACGGACTTGAACGACGCTTTCCAAGGGGGACAGGCGCTGAATCATGAGCATCTGTCTGGGCGCATGAACCAATCCGGGCAGCGGCGGTCCGATGTGTCGACCGGTTGCAGCAAAGGACTTGATTGATTTGCCCGAGCCGATGCAACGGTTACACCTGACTCAAAGGATATCGCTCATGATAAGAAAAGCCCGTTTTGCCCGGCGCCTTCTGGTGCCAATGATGGTAGTTGCTGTCGGTCTCTCTGCCTGCAGCTCCAACGACGATGACGACGATGCCGGTGATACCGACAATTCGGATGACACATCGGAACTGAATGAAGATCTCGTGTCGCTATCCCTTGAGTTGGATAGCACAAGCACCGTACCGCCTGCCAATGTCGATGGCGCAACCGGTACGGGTATCGTCACGGTGGATACCTCAACCGGTGCGATAGCCGGCAGTGTGGCCGTCAGCGGTACCACTGGAGCGCCGGACGCAGCACATGTACACATGGGTGCCGCAGGTGAAGCAGGCCCTGTCGTGATTGGAATGACCGGCAACGCCGATGGTTCCGAGTGGACAATTCCGGACGGTTCGGCACTGGATGCTGCCGGTATCGAGAGCTTCAACAACGGCGAGCTCTACATCAATGTACATACCGAGGCGAATCCCGCGGGTGAACTGCGTACCCAACTGATCGACGCGGATGTTCCTGCTGCCGGCAGTGTGACCATCGCGTTCCGTAATCTGTCCAACTCCCAGCCCCTTACACCGCCTGTCGTCGCTCTGCACAATGCACCTGATGCCGAGAACGGCATTCGCTTGTATGAAGTCGGTACGCCTGCGAGTGAAGGTGTTCGCGAAATTGCGGAAAATGGCAACATCCAGCCGCTGCTGGATGCGGTTCTCGGTCAGATCAATGCAGGCACAGTGAGTGATGGTGGCGCTGCAGCTCCTGAAGCGGGTGGCCCACTGCTGCCTGGCGATACCTCGTCGATCACACTGATGCCGGAAATGCCTGATCAGGTGCTGAGCTTTGTGAGCATGGTCGTGTGCACCAACGACGGATTTACCGGCGTGGACTCCATCGATATCACCGACGGGACCTTCAATGCGGCTATCTACGATGCCGGTACCGAAACCAATGTACTCACCTTGGCGTACTGGGTGCCCCCATGCAGCGGCGGAGAAGTTACCTCCAACCTGACTGATATCGAAGGCGGCGTGATCACCGCACATCCCGGGCAGTCCGGCTCTGAAGTACCCGCGTTCGACTTTGTACCTGGCTCGGAAGTCCTGGAAGTCACTGTTACTGTCAACTGATCTTGAGTCACGCGCTTTTGACTCGGTATCGTGAGGTCGCCCCGGCTCGTGCTGGGGCGACCGATCGTTCGGAGCTTGGGCCGGTCGTATCTTCATTGACTACAGTCACCGTTCATCGAGACCCACAAGTGCTGGGTGAAGATGCCAAGCAAGAGAAAACACGACTCAAGCGTATCTCTCGAACCGTCGAAGAGCTTCTGCAAGGAAAGAAGCGACCGTGCTGTTGGCCGGGGTGCATTCACCGCACGGACGAGAAGCTTGGCAACTGGCAGCAGAAAGCGTTGATCGACAAGCAGCCAGGACGTTGAGGCCTCAGGTGAATGCCTACGCAGATCCGATAGTCGCACCCGCTATCAGCAAGACCGCCAAGTGACCCCTCGGCTGCCTTGGGAGTGTACGGATCTGACCATTGAACCGGTCCCAGGTCGAAGCCAATGAAGCAAACGATAATACTGATTCGCCATGGTCAGCCGGAGTTTGATGCCAATCGAATCGTTGGTCGCCATTGCGTGGCGGATGTGCTGAATGAGTATTGGGTGTCGCGTGTCGTCAATGGCCCCGAGGAAAATACACTCGCTAGCGTCAAGGAGCTTGACCCATACATCGTATCCAGTGCCCTGGCGCGTGCGGCTGACTCGGCACAGCTTTTAGGAGCTACACACTTAAGTGTCTCGGACACATTCAATGAGTCGGAGCTGCCTCACCCTCGTGCCTTGTGGATTTCTCTGCCTTGGTCTGTCGTCGTGTTTGCTTGTCGTGTCGGGTGGTTCTTCGGTTACCAGACCAACGCCTCTGGAAGGCTGATAGACGAACGTCGTGCGGTCGATGCAGCGCAGACTCTTGAGGCGCATGCGGCACACCATCGTGCGGTCGCGCTGGTTGGGCATGGAATATTCAACAGACTCGTGAGTCGTGCGCTTGTGGCGAGGGGGTGGTCGGTGTGCGGCGGTACGGGTCGGGGCTACTGGTCATACCGTATGGTGGAGTCCGATATTGCATAGCGGCGGCTTGCAGTTACCAGACCTGCTGGCGTTGCGCCTACCGGCTGGATCGTGAAGCTCGAGCCCGAGGTGCTGATAGCCGTGACCGACCTGACGTACTGACACCGATCTCGCTTGCCGCGTAGCGGAGCATTGGTTGGCGACTGGGCGGCTCGATATCCGGTGTTTTCACCACCAGAATTAGTGATAACAGCGGTAGACGTTCTTCAGCAGCAGGAGTAGAAGTCGAATCGTGGCCACGAAATGCGTGGTTCGATCTCACTAGCGTTTTCGCTTTTCCGTTCAATGACACACCCCTTCATCAAGACCCTACTCGCTGCCGCTGTCAGCATGGTTCTGCTTGTCGGATGCAGCAGTTCCGATTCTGATTCTGCCGATGATCCAACACCCGCCGCTAGTGGTGATGACTCACCGTCCGGACCCGGTGGGGAGGTACCTCTTGACCCTGGGTCGGGTGGTGGCTCCGATAACCCTGGAAGCGCGTCATCAATCACCTCTGCCAATGCCGAGGCACTGATCGGCACCGTCTTCGATGTCTACGCCGGCGAGGACTACCGTGTTCCGCTCTTTGGCATGATCGCTTTCGGTGAATTCATCTTCTCGGAAGATCCGGCAGAGTCCGTAGCGGCCTTCGGACCCGGTTTTATCGCGCCACTCACATTCGCGTCAGGCCCATCCCGTGACGCGGGTTCGATCGTCTGTGAAAACGGCGGCACGCTTGGCTACAGTTTTGATCTGACGGTGCCGAACCTCTTTGACTACGATTTTGACAACTGCCAGGCAGGCGCTACCGTCATCGATGGCGTCCTGACCGGACGGCAAGGGGCGAGCCGCGGTACCAATGATGAAGCCCGAGGCACGGACCTGACGATTCAGCGAGCCAACGATACGCTCACATTGAACGGTGGCGTCAACGCGTTCGGCTCCGAGATCGAAGCCCTGGCCTACCGTTTCGACGGTGAGCTCAGCTACCCGCTGGATGACGGCGTGCTCGAACTGGTGAGTGACGGGTTCTCGTTGAGTTGCGGTTTTGGCTACGTCGAGGACGGTCGCAACCCACCGATGTTCCAGTCCGTACTCGACGGTTCTTTTGTCATCAGCTCTCCGGCGACCGGTGGCGAGACCCTGACCATCACCACTGACGAACCGTTCAGCTATTTTGCTGACGGTGACGGCCAGAGCTCGACACTCGGGGATGATGAGCGTTTCATCTACGTTAGAGGTCGCATGACGGTGGTAGCGACCGACGGCAGCCAGGCCGTGCTCAGCGCAGACAACGGAGACGAACGCACGTTCGAGCTGACGGTCTCGAGTAGTGACGGTACTGAGACGCTGACGATCCCGGCAGCAGCACTGATGGACCGCACCCACTGTAGCAACCGCTGAGTGAAGCGGGCGTGACATCCTAGCTGTCGAGTGGACTCGCCACGCTCAAGCCCGGGCGATTGAGGACGTGCGTGTAGATCATCGTTGTCGACACGTCTGCGTGACCAAGCAGCTCTTGAACGGTGCGGATGTCATGCCGGGATTCGAGCAGGTGGGTTGCAAAGCAATGACGAAAGGTGTGACAACCCACCCGCTTGGTGATCCCTGCACTCTGTGCTGCCTGCTTGACCGCCCGTTGCAGACTGCTCTCGTGCAGATGATGGCGACGCACCTTGCCCGAGCGTTGATCAACAGATAACCGTCCTGACGGAAACAGAAATTGCCAGCGTAGATCGCGTGCCGCGTTAGGGTACTTGCGGGCGAGCGCCTCCGGCATCAGCACCTCGCCGTGTCCTGCGGCGAGGTCCTGCTGGTGCAGTGCTGCCACAGACTCGATGCGCGCCTTCAAGCCGACGACCAACTGCTGCGGCAAGGGCACGTAGCGATCCTTCTTGCCCTTGGCCTGACTAACCAGGATGCGCCCGTACTCGAAATCGATGTCCTTGACACGCAGAGTCAGACACTCCAGAACACGCATGCCCGTGCCATACAGCAAGGACGCCGCCTGGCGTTGCCAACCATCGAGCTCGGCAAGCACCCGCTTGACCTCGCTGCGGGTCATCACCACCGGCACCGTCTGCTTGCGCTTTGAGCGGGAGAAGTCGTCCAGCTGCCCGACAGGAAGGTTCAGCACGCGCTTGTACAAGAACACCAGCGCATTAAGCGCCTGATTCTGTGTGCTGGCACTGACCTTGCCCTTGACGGCAAGGTGATTGAGAAACCCCGACACCGCATCCGCCCCAGCCACTGACGGATGCTTGCCGTCACAATACGCGATGTCGCGACACACCCACTGCTCGTAGGCTTCCTCGGTGCGGTAGGCGTAACCCCGCACCCGGATTTCGGTCGCGAAGCGCACGAGGAGATCCTCGTGATCACGACGCACGTCCGCCAGTACGCCTGAGCCCTTGCGAATGCGCTCGCGCAACAACTCCACCGGTGCAGACTCCCGCGCTGTGGACGCATGGTTGTCGGAAAGCGCGCGGGCTGAACCTAGCCAATGTGCCCAATCAACCCGTTTGGCTGCTTCAATTCCGAGATGCCGAACGAAGTAGATTCGTACCGCGTCAACACACTGTGCAAACTGCCAGTCGGGCAGCTCCGTTCTGCGGCCCATGTCGGTCAACAAGGACACGATATCGCCTTTCGTCAGGTTCGCCGGATCAACGATATTGAAGGCCCGAAGGAATTGTTTGACCCGAGTGATGTATCGGGGCCTTAGCTTCTCGTGAATAGCCTCCCTAGCCAGACAGGCCAAGTAGGAGTCGAGATCGCTACCCGAGAGCAGGTGCACGTACGCATCATTACCAGACATCGCATTCATCCTTGAATGGAGAACGCCAAGCGTATCAGCCTCGTTGCAGTGGTGCCAGCAATGGCGCTCTAACCGACAGGCACGCAGCACTATTCGAATAGGGATGCGGCGGCACTATTGAGAACTTGTGGTTGGCCGGTTGCCGTCGGTACCAGGCGCAAAGCGATCAATAGACGAGTCCGGTGGCGATGTGAGTGCGGCGGGAGGGTGCACTTCGCAGTAGTATTGGGGATAAGGGTGAGTGTCGCTCTATTGAATAGTGAGGAGTGCCGACTCAAGTGGATACTCCGGACGCGGTCTATGAGTTGTTAG
>CALLMF010000019.1 GCA_938006335.1 uncultured Granulosicoccaceae bacterium
TCTGCGAAGTCCCGGTGAGCTGTGATGGTGTACTCAAGGACTACGACACGGCGCAGTCACTGCATACGCTGTCCAGGATGTGATGATCTTGACCGTTACGCCTTGTTCCACGCCAAGGCATCCGCGTTCATTACTCTCGAGCACCGGCTAGCTCTATTAACAAACGGCACACTTGCCCCGCGTGCGGATGGCGACGTCGCTGCCACGGACTGAACACTGCGACACCGTGGCACCCTTGGCAGGGGCGAGAGCCTGAAGGGCGACTACCCTGCTGTGCCGGATGATGGTCGGGGAGTAATGTCCCTACACCCAATCGTGCCAGGGCAGCACGAACCATCTGGCCTCAGGCCCGGGCACGCGCAGCAGCCACATCCCTCCCTGACCGAGGTCCTCGTGTTCGCGATCGTCGATGCGAACATCGCTGAGGGTCACCTGCTTCGAACAGTCGGCATGAAAAAATCCGGTCAACGTCATGTAGCGCGCACCGGCGCGTGAGTCGCAAACGATGATCGCCGTACCTGTGCGTATGGCGCTGCCAACCCGCGGCGGGTTGCTGTAAGTCAATGACGTGCTGTGACCCGTTGCGCATCCGACGATGGCAAGCAAGCCCGCAACGGCCGCTGTCCAGATGAGTGCTCCCTTCACACCGCTGATCCTGTCGTTGATTGTCCGCGGCGCTCACGCCTGCCTGCTATGACTGCGCGACGCCTGCGACAGTTCCAAAAAACCTTGCTCATAATACGGTTATCAACATGCCCGTCGCCGTCCTTTAGCAAGCCATAATAGAGGGTCCTGTACACCTCATTGCCCGTTCCGTTGAACCGATCTCTAACAGACCTGCTGCTCAAGGGAGGCGCGATTACCGCCGCTGCCTTGTGTCTGTTACCGATGGTCGCGGTAGCCCTCGCCGCCTTCCTCGGCACCACCGACACCCTGCGACACCTTGCAGACACGGTGCTGCTGCGCTACTCACTGACCACACTGATTCTGACCGTGATCGTGGTGATCGGTACGGCAGTCATCGGCACCGGGGCCGCCTGGCTCGTGACCATGACGCGCTTCAAGGGGCGCGCCGCGCTGGAAATCATGCTCGCGCTGCCGTTTGCATTTCCTGCCTACGTGATGGGGTATGTGTACACCGACTTCCTTGATCACCCGGGTGCCGTGCAATCGCTGTTGCGCTCCGTCACGGGCTGGGGGCCTCGCGATTACTGGTTTCCCGAGATTCGCAGCATTGGTGGTGCTGGCCTGATGTTTGTGCTTGTGCTTTACCCGTATGTGTACCTGCTTGCACGCACGGCGTTTCTCAGGGAGTCCGCGTCTGCGAACCTTGCCGCCCGCAGTCTTGGACGTAGCCCCGTCAGCGCTTTCTGGAGCGTATCGCTCCCCATGGCGCGTCCGGCCATCGCCGGGGGGGTGTTGCTTGCGCTCATGGAGACCATTGCCGACTTTGGCACCGTCAGCTACTTCGGCATACAAACATTCGCCACCGGCATCTACACCAGCTGGTTTTCGTTTGGAGACCGAGCAGGCGCCGCTCAGCTGGCCTTCTGCCTGCTGATCTTCGCGCTCTTTCTCGCCATCCTCGAGCAGATGCAACGCGGAGCCACACGCAACCACGGCGCCGGCAAAAAGGAGACGCGTCCGCGCCAGGCGATACTCAAGGGCTGGCGTGCGATCGGAGCTTTCATGTTCTGCGCTGTGCCAGTGTTCTTTGGCTTCCTGCTTCCGGTTGCGTTGTTGCTGGAGATGAGCCTGGGCTCGGAACAGAACCTCCTCAGCGCGCGCTATCTGCACTTCATCAAGAACTCATTGATCCTTGCGTCAATCGCATCGGTCATTACGGTTCTTTTTGCGGTACTCCTGGCAAGCTTCAAGCGTTTCCGCCCTGGCAGGACCGCGCGCCTTGCGGCCAACATCGCGCGTATCGGCTACGCGGTACCCGGGGGCGTGATCGCGGTGGGTCTGCTCGTGCCGTTTGCTGCACTCGACAACCGCATCGATGCGTTCGCCGAAAATTACTTCGGCGTCTCTACCGGCTTGATCTTTACCGGCACCATCAGTGTTCTTGTACTGGCATACATGGTGCGCTTCATGGCAGCAGCCGTGAACACCTACGACAGCGGGCTGGCCACACTCAACAGCAGTATCGATGCCGCATCGCGGACGCTGGGTTCGAGCTCTGCCGGCATTCTCTATCGCGTGCACTGGCCAATCCTCAAGACCAGCGTGTTCACGGCCATGTTGATCGTATTCGTCGATGTCATGAAGGAGCTGCCAGCCACGCTGATCATGCGTCCGTTCAACTTCGACACACTGGCAGTGCAAGCACACCGCCTGGCATCTGACGAGCGACTGGCGGGCGCCGCAGTGCCGTCGCTGGTCATCGTGATGATCGGACTCCTGCCGGTCATCGTCTTGTGCCGAAGACTTGCTGCTCCAGGTGGTCCGTCCACTAGTGTTCCGTCACCTTGATACTGTCGGCCTCAGAGCCTGCATGAAAAAGGCCGGGATAGACCCGGGCCTTTCTCACTACCAAACTTCCGGGCGTCTACTTCCAGCCCGATGCGTTCAGGAGCTTCTGTGCTGCGGCCACATTGTCCGCGATTGTTGCCGCATCAAGATCATCCGGCTTGAAAAAGCCGAGAGATGCAACCGATGGGCTCAGACCAACACCAGGCACCGCCGGGTACTCATCATTACCCGCAGAAAAATACTTCTGCGCGGACTCGGACGCGAGGTACTCGAGGAATGCGATGGCGTTGTCCTTGTTGGGTGAGTGTGCTGCCACACCGCCGCCAGAGAGGTTCATGTGGGCACCGATGTCATTCTGGTTCGGGAACACCCAGCCGATCATGTCAATGTCATCCGATAGTCCATCAACCGGACGACGAACAGCGCGGCCAAAGTAGTAGGTATTGGACATGGCGATGTCGCACTCGCCCGACACCAGTCCGCGCAGCTGGTCCGTATCACCGCCCTGCGGGTTACGTGCAAAGTTGTCCACCACGGCCGCTGCCCACTCGCTGACTGCCGCCTCGCCAAGGTGGGCGATCAACGCTGCCGTCAAGGTCTGGGTGTAGACGTTGGTCGATGAACGAATGCACACCATTTCCTTGTACTTGGGGTCCGCAAGATCCTGATAGGTCATCGGAGGGTCTTGCACATCGTTCTTGTCGTAGAACAGGATACGGGCACGCTGCGAGAAGCCGTACCACTGGTTGTCATCGTCCTGCAGATAGGCAGGCACACGTCTTTCAAGGACATCGGACTCGATCGACTGAAGCACACCCGCTGCCTTGGCGCGTTCGAGGCGCGAGGTGTCGACCGTCAAGAGGATGTCCGCCGGGCTGTTGGCCCCTTCGGACTCCATGCGCGTGATCAGCTCGTCGGCGTTGCCTTCGATTCGGTTGACCGTGATACCGGTCTGTTCCTCGAAGTCCGAGTACAGGCGCTCATCTGTGTCGTAGTGCCGAGAGGAATAGAGATTGACTTCGCCTTCTGCACTTGCCCAACTGGCCCAGCTGGCCGAACACGCGAGAATGACAGCGACCAGTAACGCATTGGGTTTACCGCACATGTGGGGTTGATTACTCACAAAAGGGTTTTGAAAACAGGGCGAGCTACGTAAGCTCTCGAGGAAATACCACCAGGTGATCGAGCTGCACACGCACGCCGATGTGCTCACCGATATCGTGGTTGTGGTGCGACGGCGCGAGACAATGCAGCCGTGTGTTGCCCGGCATCAGCAAGGTGTACAGATGATTGGCACCGCGAAAGTTCTTGGAGATGACGGTCGCCTTGATCGGACTATCGTCATCGTGGATGACATCATCGGGGCGCACCAGCATCTCGACGAGCTGACCAAGCTCGAATGCCCCAACCGAGTCACCCTCAACCACGCCCAACTCGGTCTGTACGTGGTTCGCGTCGATCTTGTTGCCACACAGGAACACGCCTTCGCCGATGAAGTCCGCAACGAATCGATCAGCGGGCTCGTGATACAGCTTGTAGGCGGTATCCCACTGCCGCAGACGTCCCTCGGCGATCACTCCGATATGGTCCGCAATCGCAAACGCTTCGTGCTGATCGTGAGTCACCATGATCGCTGTGATGCCATCATGATTGAGCAGCTCCCGAACCTCGTGGGCGAGCTGCACACGCAATTCCGCGTCCTGGCTGCTGAAGGGTTCGTCCAGAAGCAGCACCGGAGGGCGTGGTGCCATGGCACGAATCAAGGCCACGCGCTGCTGTTGCCCTCCAGACAACTGATGCGGATAACTGTCCGCCTGCTTTTGCATGGACACCAGGCGCAGAAGTTCATCCACGCGCTGTCGCGTTTCAGCACGGCTCTTGCCCTTCAGACCGTAGGCAATGTTCTGTCGAACCGTCAGATGAGGGAACAGGGCAAGGTCCTGAAACACCATTCCTACACGCCGAGCCTCCGGGGCGATCTGCCGCGATGAGTCCGCGCACTCTGCACCCTGAAGAAATATCCGACCGCTGACCGGGCACTCGAATCCCGCAATCGCGTTGAGGATGGTGGTCTTGCCACAGCCACTCGGACCGAGCAGGCAACCAATCTCACCTTGCTCGAGGCTGAAACTCACATCCGACACGATGCGATGGCCTTCGATATCGACGCTGACATCCAGTATCTGCAGTTGAGCGCTCATCGTCCTACTGGCAAAACTCCAGAAAAGGCCGCCCGCGGGCAGCATTGTTGGGAGCGTCGTATCGCTCCACTCGTCATTACGTTAATTCAAATGCGAATGATTTGCAATAGCAATAACCCCTGCAACACAAGGGTTATATGAAACTAAAACCCTTGTTTTTGCAGGGTTTTCACAAAAAAGTGCGGTATGGTCGAGACTCCAAAAGGAGACCACATGGCACTGAAGACACGTCACTGGGAGCGGCTGGGCAACGGCGGGCTGAACTTCACCGAACTGGGATTCGGAACCGCGCCCCTCGGTAATCTCTACCGCGCCATCACCGACAACGACGCGCGCGCCACCCTCGATGCGGCGTGGGATAGCGGGGTTCGCTACTTCGATACAGCGCCGTTCTACGGCCTGGGCCTGGCAGAGACCCGGCTCAACTCGTTTCTGCGCGACAAGCCGCGCGACGAGTACGTGCTCTCCAGCAAGGTCGGCCGCCTGGTACAGCCCTGTGCGCCGGAATATCGAACGGGCGTTGGTAAATGGTTCGACGTGCCCTGTCGTCGTGAACACTTCGACTACAGCTACGACGGAGTCATGCGCTCCCTGGATCACTCCTTCTCGAGGCTGGGCGTCGATCGCATCGACATTCTCTATGTCCACGACCTCTGCGCCTTCTCGCATGGTTCCAAGGAAATGTCGGACATGCGTATCGAGGAGTTTTTCCAGAGCCGCGGCTATGACGCAATGCGTCAGCTACGCGACCAGGGCGTGATCAAGGCCATTGGCGGCGGCGTCAACGAGTGGGAGGTCTGCCAGACCCTCGCCGAACGCGGCGACTTCGATCTGTTCCTGCTTGCCGGTCGATACACGCTGCTCGAACAAACCGCGCTCGACAGTTTTCTGCCCCTGTGCGAAGAGCGCGGCATCGGCATCGTGACCGGCGGCCCCTATAACTCGGGCATCCTTGCCACGGGAGCCAAGCCCGGAGCCTTCTACAACTACGACCCCGCCCCGGAACACATCATGGAGCGCGTGCGCAAGATCGAAGCGGTATGCAAGGCACATGATGTTCGACTGGTTGATGCTGCCTTTCAGTTTCCATTGAAACACCCCGCACACGTCAGCGTGATTCCCGGCGGCCAGGGGGTTGCTGAAGCAACAGCCAACGCGGCAGCTGCCAACGCCGAAATCCCGGACAGTCTGTGGTCGGACCTCAAGAACGAGGGCCTGCTGCGCGAGGACGCCCCGGCCTGACCGTCACGTAAACGACAGCAGAAGCGGTAGCCATGGCTTACACACTCGGTGTCGATATCGGCACCTACGAGACCAAGGGTGTACTGGTCGACGAATCCGGAGTGGTCTGCGCACAGGCCGCGCGCGGCCACAAGATGCTGGTACCCGAACCCGGTTGGGCAGAACATCGACCGGAAGAGGACTGGTGGGGGGACTTTGTCTTTGTCACCCAATCGATACTGAGCGATAGCGGCGTCGATCCTGGCGAGATCAAGGCGGTGGCTTGCAGTGCCATCGGTCCCTGCATGTTACCGGTAGACACCGATGGCAAGCCCTTGATGAACGGGGTTCTCTACGGCGTGGACGGGCGTGCCGAACAAGAGGTACGGGAGCTGACCGAACGCATTGGCGAGACCACCATCATCGAGCGATGCGGCAATGCCCTGACCTCACAATCGGTAGGCCCGAAGATCCTCTGGCTCAAGCGTCATCGACCCGACCTCTATGACCGCACGGCGTACATTCTGACCTCGACCAGTTTTCTGGTGCAACGACTTACCGGCGAAGTGGTGATCGATCACTTCACGGCACCCAACCTTGCCCCGCTGTACGACGTGTCCACGCACGACTGGGTGGATGATCTGGCTGACGACATCCTGCCGCTGGACAAGCTACCGAGGTTGCTCTGGTCGAACGAGATCGCAGGCGTTGTGACGGCACGCGCCGCTGAAATTACAGGCCTGGCTCCAGGCACTCCCGTGACTGCCGGGACGATTGACGCAGCAGCCGAGGCCTTCTCTGTTGGCGTGGATCAGCCGGGTGACATGATGATGATGTATGGCTCGACCATCTTCATCGTGTTGCGCACTGACACCCGTGTCGCCGATGCCCGGCTGTGGTACGCGCCGTGGTTGTTCGAAGGGGAGCACACGTCCATGGCCGGACTTGCCACCTCCGGTACCCTGACGCACTGGTTTCGTGATCAGATGGCCAGAGACCTGGACCCCGCCCAGGCATTTGCCATGCTCGCCACCGAGGCAGCTACCGCCCCCCCCGGTGCCAACGGGCTGTTGATGCTGCCCTACTTCTCTGGCGAACGCACACCGCTTTACGATGTGCACGCCAAGGGCGCGCTGTTCGGACTGGATCTCACGCACACGCGTGGCGACATCTACCGAGCGCTGATCGAAGGCATCGCACACGGCACCCGACACGTGACCGATACCTTCAAGGAGGTTGGCCGCCCCCCGACACGACTGCTTGCCGTGGGCGGCGGCACGAAGAACGCGCTGTGGTTGCAAGCGACCTCTGACGTGACCGGTATCGACCAGAGCGTATGCGAGAAAATCCTGGGCGCGAGCTACGGCGATGCATTCATGGCGGCACTCGCGGTGGGTCTTGTCGAACGCTCGGACATCGCGCAGTGGAATCCGGTACAGGACACCATCGTGTCAACACCAAACACCGTGTACGACATCAGCCATGCCTTGTTTCGTCGCTTGTACGAACAGACGAAGGATATCGCTCGCGAGCTGAGTGGTCAGGCGACCGACGATTGACAAACCTCGGGACAGCTTGCTGGCAATGTCATTTGACAGCGCCAGCCGCCATCCCCTTGATGATGTACTTCTCGAGAAAGATGGCGACTATTACCAGCGGCAGGATAGCTGCCGAAGAGAGCGCGGCCATCGCCCACCAGTTGATGCCCTGAGAGCCTGTCTGTGACGCCACCATCACAGGCAGGGTCGTCGCGTTGGTCGCGGTAAGGAGCGCAGCAAAGAAGTACTCGTTCCAGCACAACACCAACGACAGTATGAAGGCGGCGACCATACCCGGGAGGGCTATGGGCAAGACGATCCGCATGAACGCACCCCAGATTCCCAAACCGTCAACCAGTGCGGCTTCCTCGAGTTCTACCGGGATGCTCTGGAACTGGTCGCGCATGATCCAGATGACAATCGGCAGCACCATCAAGGTGTACAACAGGATGAGTCCAACCAATGTGTCCAGCAGTGCCAAGGATTTGTACAACACCAGAAAGGGCAGCGCGAGCACCACCGGCGGCAGAATCATCTGACTGAGAAAGAAGAAGGAGATATCGGAGTTCTTCATGAAACCGAAGCGGTAACTGAAGCGCGACAGCCCGTAGGCCGCGAGCGAGCCCAGGACCACTGCCAGTAGCGATGAAGTGATCGACACGATGGTCGAGTTCCAGAAACGCTTGAGAAATTCTTCCCGGACCGTGGATACCTCACCGATCAGCCGTGGTGAGAACCCGATGGACTCCCAGCCCTTCCAGCGCGGCGTGAAATCCCACCATGGGACCAGATTGCCGCGCATCACATCAGGCGCAAGCTTGAAGGAGGTGGTGAGCGTCCAGTAGATCGGAAACAGACAAATGAATGCCCATAGACCGAGCGCCGCATATATCGCTACGCGACTGGTCCACCACTTGCCCCTGGCCGCCCGATCGGCATCATGGTCCTTGAAGATCGCGCTCATGCTGGCCGCTCCATCCAGCGGCTGACAAGCTTCAGGAGCAGCGTGACGAAGATGATGATCAGCACCAGGTACACGATGGCGAGCAAGGTGCCGTAACCGACGTTGGACCTGTCGCGGTACTCCCGAAAGATGAAGCTGGTGACACTATCTGTCGCCCCTCCTGGCCCGCCCGAGGTGACGTTGATGATGACGTCGGCAAGCTTCAGTTTGAAAATGATGCGAATCACGACCGCTGTGACCGACACCGGCAGCATCAGTGGAAAAATCACTTCCTTGAAACTCTGCCAGCCCGTGGCGCCATCCACGCGCGAGGCCTCGATGATCTCGCCCGGCAGTGCCTGCAGCCCCGCGAGCAACATGATCATCATGAACGGAATGAAGGTCCAGGCGTCCATCGCCATGATCATGAATCGAGCAACTTCCGGCGATCCGTAAAAGCTCGGCTCGAACCCGATATCGCGCAGCAATCGCGACACCGGGCCAAACCGGACCTCCAGCATCGACTTGCCGATCATCCATGACACGGCAACGGGGCTCAGCATCAGTGGTAACAGAAACACCACCCTGAAAAACTTGCGCGCTCGAATCTGTGCGTTGAGCAACAGCGCCAGACCAAACGCGATGACGTACTCGACGCTGATGGCCAGTACGTAGTACACCATGTTCTTGAGCGCGTTCCAGTAGAACGCGTCGGCCCACATCTGCCTGACGTTATCGAGACCATTGAAGCGCGGGCCTCGTGGAGAGGCGAGGTTCCAGTCCGAAAATGAAATGTAGAGGGCAAACAGTAACGGGAAGACGACAAGGCTGATCACGAACAGCGCAGCAGGCAATACAAACAGCGTGCGCTTGCCCTTCTCGCCATTGACCAGTACCTGCGACACACAAAGCGCTGTCGCCCACAGCAGATAGGCATAGAGCACAGGACGCCAGCTATCGAAACCCGCAGACACCCTGCCCGTCTCGTAAGCAAACTGCCACACCGCCAGTGCGATACCGAGGAGCGCGGTACCACGTACCAGCATCTTTCCGAGACGCTTTCTGCCTTCCGGGATATGGTCGGCCGTGACCGTATGTAGTAGATCGCCCTGATTCATCGTTCGGCTACAGCATATCGGTACGAAAACACTCGTTCAGGTGGCAGCAGCAGACACGTGGCAGCGGCATGTAGCTTCGAAGCTGTCGTGCGTGTGTGATCACTCGACCACACACGCACGCGTACTTGCAGAATTGCCTACAGGCCCAGTGAGGCCTTGTAGATGGCGATCTGCTCTTCACGACCGATCTGGTCGGTGATCTTGTCCCAGGCGGCGGCAATGGCATCGGCCGTTTCCTGTGCGGATTCGTACTGACCGGCATAACCCTTGGCCAACTCGTCTTCGGCTACGGAGTAGTACTGGAAGATGCCGGGGATTCGCGGCTCGATGGCTGCGTTCGGGTGGTTGTAGCTATCGGCGTTCGAACCGAGGTAGTCCTCAACGTATTCGCGGTCATAGCCCGCTTCCTCCCATTCCTCGAACTGGAAGTGAGAGTTCCGGTAGGGCTGGAAGCCGGACGGATAGGCAGAAGCCCACAGCGAGAGGTCCTTGCCACCGAGATGCGCAGCGGCAGACCAGGCGGCCTTCTTTTTCTTCTCGTCGCCTTCCACGGTCGCCATGACGTAAACGCCCCAACCGATGTAAGCCATGTTGGGCGCCTCGTTACGCGTGTCTTCCCACGCGCTCGCTTGTGCGTTGTACACACGATCTGAAGCGGGGTTGATACCAAAGCCTGCGACATCGCCAACCACTGACGAGTCCGATGTGCGCGCAGACGAACCGACATCCCCCCACCACATCAGCATCGAGCCGGTGCCCGCGAGGAATTGCTGGAACGCGGTGGTGCCGGGATCAGCATTGATCTGATCGGCCGGATAGGCGCCAGCCTCGATCAGGTCCATCACATCCTGAATGGCCTGTACCCACGCCGGGTTGTTGACCATCGGCTTCATGGTATCCGGCTCGAACAGCCACGCCGGGCTATTCGGGTGTTTGGCATAGGCCGCTGCCCGGTTCTCGAGAAAATAGAAACCGAAACCACCCCAGCCCTTGAGCGGATCAAGATAGCCATGAGCCGGAAGACCGGTGAGTGGGTCTTCCTTGCCGATGAGATCCAGAGAGACCTGATTGACTTCCTGCCAGGTCGTCGGCACGTCGCGGCCGGTAATCGAATCGGGGCCGAAGTAGTCCTTGCGATACGCGAAGGAATGACAGTCACCGTCGATGGACACGCGGTAGGTCTTGCCATCCCAGGTACCCACAGGTTCCTTCAGGTAGTCAACATAATCGTCCATGTCGATCTGCTCCTTTACCCAGTCGGGCATTTCCGACGCGAGGCCCTTGCCGAGCACATCGCCCTCGAAGGGCGCACCCATCTCGATGATGTCGAAGTCGACGGTACCGGTCGCGATGGACTGTTGCAGGCGTGCGTTGTAGTCCGCCTGAGCGAGATCGATCCAGTTGATCTTGGCGCCGGTGTAGGCCTCCCAGGGCTTGAGAAATCCGCGGAACAGAAAGTTATGAAGGTTCTGGTTATTCAGTCCCATGAAGGTGAGCTCGACGCCTTCGAACTCACCTTCGGCCACATTCTGCTTTGTGGCACCGAGACACAACTCTCCGACCTTCTGCCAATCAGAATCAGTCGGTGAACCTGCTCCAACTCCCGGAATTTTCAGTATTTCAGCACGCAGATTACCGTGGTCATCAGCAAGACCGATCTTGGGCAGCATCGCGGCGGTACCCGCAGCTGCCATGCCCTTTAGCATCTGGCGACGATTCACTCTTTGCGCTGCGAGAATGTAGTTGTAAAGATCAACTTTCATTATTTCTCCTCCGGTGGGCTCAGACCACCGAATGCGGAATGAGCGGCAAAACCCTGCACACAGTGCCTGAAGCGCGGACTACAACGAGTTTCTATTCTTTGCTGAAGACACGAATATTCGTCTGCGCTTCATTATGAAGATGACTCGACCGCTGTCAACTTCCAGATCAATGCCTCGTGTCGCAACAAGCTGGCGCAGCAGGTATGCTCTACCCAACAGCGAGGAGCAGGATGTTTTGGGAAGCGTAAACATAAGCGAACTGAGCAAATCCTACGGCTCGGTCGAGATCATGCGCGGCTTGAATCTGGACATCGCCGACTCGGAATTCGTGGCTCTGGTCGGACCATCGGGGTGCGGCAAATCCACATTGTTGCGGATGATCGCCGGGCTCGAGCCCATCAACAGCGGCACTATTTCCATCGGTGATCGTGTAGTCAACGCCTTGCCGCCATCGCAGCGTGACATCGCCATGGTCTTCCAGACCTATGCGCTCTATCCGCATAAAACTGTCGCCGAGAACATGGGGTTTGCATTGAAGGTTTCTCGTGTCAACAAGAGCGAAATAGCGGAGCGTGTTCGCGAGGCTGCAGAAATTCTCAGCCTGACTGAGTATCTCGATCGAAAGCCCCGACACCTTTCTGGAGGACAGCGCCAGCGCGTTGCGATGGGACGCGCCATTGTGCGTGACCCCGAGGTGTTTCTTTTTGACGAACCACTGTCGAACCTGGATGCAAAGCTGCGTATCCAGATGCGTACCGAGATCAAGCAACTTCACCAACGCCTGAAGACAACCACGGTGTTCGTCACACACGACCAGATCGAGGCCATGACCCTCGCCGACCGGGTCGTGGTCATGCAAGCAGGTCTTATTGAACAGATCGGAACACCGTTGGAACTCTATGACTATCCGTGCAACATATTTGTAGCGACATTCATCGGAGCGCCATCGATGAACTTGTTGCAAGCGGAGCTCGCCAACGGAAGTGTCTCAGTCGGGGGCAGACACTTCCCCGGACCGTCGGGAGCAGGAAGCGTCAAGCTGGGTGTACGTCCGGAACACCTGCAACTCGCCGAAGACGGCCTGCCCATGACCGTCAAGGTCGTCGAACCGACTGGCTCCGAGACCATGGTATTTCTCGACTTTCAGAATCAGGATGTTGTAGCGGTATTTCGTGAGCGGCATGAGTTCAGTATTGGACAAACCATCCAACTCCAACCGGATCCCGAAAAGCTGCACGTGTTTGACGCCGATAGTCACAAGCGCCTGTAACGAGGACTTTCGCTAAAGGGCCATCAACGACCTAACAATGCCGGCAAGCCCAACGATACAGCCGGCACATAAGTCACAAGCATCAGCGCCGCAAACATGGCGATATAGAACGGCCAGATGGTCCGGACCGCTGACTCGATAGGCACACGACCTACCGCACAACCAACAAACAACACGGTGCCAACAGGCGGCGTACACAAGCCCAGGCCAAGGTTCATCAGCAGCATGATGCCAAACTGGATGGGATCCATGCCGGTACTCACTGCAATCGGCATGAAGATGGGCGTGCAGATCAGAATGAGCGCCGCCATGTCCATGATCATGCCGAGCAGCAACAGCATGACGTTGATCATCAACAGGATCATGATCGGGTTGTCGGACAAGGTGGTGAGTGCATTACCCAGCAAGGTGGGCACCTGATAAAGCGCGAGCAGGTAGCCGAAGGCACCCGCACAACCGATAAGAATCATGACCATCGAGGTCGTGCGCACCGATTGCACGACCGCCGCCTTGAAATCCTCGAAGTTCAACGAGCGATAGACGATGGCGGTGAGCACCAGCGCATAGATGGCGCCGAACGCACCGGACTCGGTGACAGTGAATACGCCCGATAGCACACCACCCACGATGATGACCGCGGTGATGAACCCGGGGATGGCCGCTAGTGCCGAACGCCCGACCTCTGACCAACCTGGGAAGGCCTCGGCCGGATAGTTGTGCTTGATCGCGATCAGCCAGGCAACAACCGCGAGGCACACACACATCAGGATTCCAGGCACCACCCCTGCGAGGAAGAGCTTGGAGACCGACAGGCCACCACCTGCCGCTACACTGAAGATGATCATGTTGTGACTCGGCGGGATGACAACACCCGCTATGGACGATGTCACAGTGACATTGACTGCGTAGTCGCCCCGGTAGCCCTTCTCCTTCATTGCCGGTATCAACAGCGAACCCAGCGCCGACACATCGGCGACCGCTGAGCCCGAAATACCGCCGAACAACATGCTTGAGAAGATGTTGACCGAGGCGAGCCCACCGCGTACATGCCCGACCAGACTGGAGGCGAAGCGCACCAGACGCAGTGCTATGCCACCGCGCAACATCAACTCTCCAGCAAAGATGAAAAACGGTATCGCCATCAGCGAAAACACCGAAACGTTGCTGATGATTCGTTGAAACGGGGTCAGTAGCGGAAAACCTTCGTAGGCGAAGGCCGCGAGGGCCGCAACGCCCATCGCAAAAGCGACCGGAATTCCGGAAATGATTCCGACGCCGAAGATGCCGAGAAGAATCCACACACCCATGGGTCAGTCTCTCTTGTCTGACGGGCCGGAGATGAGCTCCAGCACGATGGCAACCGCTCGGCTCCCGGCAAACAGCGCGATCAGGCCACCACAGATCGTGGCCGGAAGACTGCGCAGGCCTTCCGGAAGGCCAAGCATCGGCAACTTGTTACCCCAACTGAAAGCAACGAGTTGACTGCAGTAGATCGCCATGAAGATACCGAAGACGACCAGCACGAGGTCCCCGATCAGGCGAAGACTCAAACGCCAGCGTCGCGGCAAGGCATCACGCAGGAAGGTGACGCCGAGGTGTCTGTCCTCGTGCATCAGGGTGGCACTGCCGAGAAAGGTGATCGCGATGACAAGCAGCAGGGACAGCTGCTCGACCCAGGTCGGCGTGTCGTTCAGAACGTATCGTCCGAAAACGAGCCAACCAAAAATCACCAGAAGAACGACCAGACAAACGCTGGCTGCGAGCAGGCAAAGCCCGGAGAGTCCGTCGAGCAGGCGTCCGATTATCCCCTCGAGGCGCGGTGCAGGTATCGAGAGGATTTCCTCTTCATCGATCTGATCGATATCGGGCGCTACGCGTGTCGTCATACCTGCTTTGACCAATCAGTCAGAACGCAGAAGCGTTCAAAAAAAAAGGCCCGCCGCCCCCTCGCGGAGACAACGGGCCCAGGTATCCGAGAATTACTCGGCTGCCTGCATCTTCTCAACCAGCTCGACCATATCAGGGTTGGCTGCAAGGAACTGCTCGTACACCGGTGCCATGGCCGCCTGGAAGGGAGCCTTGTCTTCAACGGTATTGACCTCGACGCCCGCAGCCTTGACCTTGGCCATGCTCTCTTCCTGACGCGCTGACCACAGCTCACGCTGAGACTCGGCACTGTTGCGTGCGGCAGTCTTCACGATGTCCTGTTGCTCGGCGGACAGCGCATCCCAGGAGCGCTTGCTCATGCACACGCACTCGGGAATGATCAGGTGCTCTGACAGCGAGTAGTACTTGGCCGCTTCATAGTGGCTGGTGGACTCGTAGGACGGCGGGTTGTTCTCGGCACCATCGACGACACCGGTTTGCAGCGACTGCAGAACTTCCGCAAACGCCATCGGCGTGGCGTTGCCGCCCATGGCCTCGATCATGCCGACGAACAGATCGTTGTTCATGACACGGATCTTCAGGCCCTCGACATCGGCGGGCGTGTTGATCGGACGCTCGGAGTTGTAGAAAGAACGCGCACCCGAGTCGTACCAGGCCAGCGCGACGATGCCCTTCTCGGCCATGCCTTCACCGATGAGGTCGCCGATCTCTCCATCCATGGCGCGATACATCTGCGGGATGCTCTTGAAGATGAACGGCAGGGATACCGCGTTGGTGGCCGGCACCGATGTACCCATCGGCCCGAGGTTGAACTGACCTACGTCCAGCGCGCCGAGGCGCACCTGCTCGATGGCATCGGGCTGTGAGCCGAGCACACCGCCGTTGAACAGCTGAACGGTGATTTCGCCATCGGTCTTCTCAGCGACCTCCTCGGCGAACATTTCGAGAGCTACCGTGTTGGGATAGCCTTCCGGGTGGATATTCCAGGCGCGCAGCTCAGCGGCGTCGACGGCGACGCTCATGGTTGCGGCAAAACCGGCAGCGAGCGCCAGGGGCAGGCGTCGTGCGATGCGTGATACCGGGTGGTTCATGATTATTCGGCTCCAGTGGATTGTGGCAGTACCATACTAGTATAGCGCCTTTGGGTTCAAGACGTCTGTGCCCTCACAGCTTGAATCGCTCGCCTTCATGGCGCAAGTGCCTGTTCACGGATCTGGCCTGGCGCCCTGATTCACGTCACCGGGGCCGCCACGTCACGGCTGCATCACGCTGAATCGCTATACTCCGCGCACGGTTTCGGCACGCGTCTCGCGTACCCAACCTTCCCGGAAGCTCACTTTCAGGCCATCCGCACTCTCGGGTGCGGCTGGCCTGTGCTCATTTGCGAACTCGCAAGGCCTACCCACGAGACCCCCGCCGTGATCCAGAAACTCAGAAACATCGCGATCATCGCGCATGTTGACCATGGCAAGACCACGCTGGTTGACAAGCTCCTGCAGCAGTCCGGCACGCTGGACATGCGCAAGGACGTGACCGAGCGCCTGATGGACTCCAACGCCATCGAGAAGGAACGTGGCATCACCATCCTCTCCAAGAACACCGCGATCCGCTGGAACGACTACCGTATCAACATCGTCGACACCCCCGGCCACGCCGACTTCGGCGGTGAGGTGGAGCGAGTGCTCTCGATGGTCGACTCGGTCCTGTTGCTGGTTGATGCCGCGGAAGGCCCGATGCCGCAAACGCGCTTCGTGACCCAGAAAGCCTTTGCGATGGGTTTTCGCCCCATCGTGGTCATCAACAAGATCGACCGCGAAGGCGCGCGCCCGGACTGGGCGCTGGACCAGACCTTCGAGCTCTTCGACAACCTCGGCGCCACCGACGAACAGCTCGATTTCCCGGTCATCTACGCGTCCGCTGTCAACGGTTATGCAGGCCTGGAACCCGATGTCACCGAAGGCGACATGACGCCCTTGTTCGAAGCTATCCTCGATGAGGTGCCTGCTCCCGACGTCGATGTGCACGGCCCGCTACAGATGCAGATCTCCTCTCTCGACTACTCAAGCTACGTGGGCGTTATCGGCATTGCCCGAATCAAGCGGGGCGAGCTGCGCCCGAACCAGGCTGTCAAGGTCATCGACGACGAGGGCTCGCAACGCTCGGGCCGCGTGCTGCAAGTGCTGGGCTTTCATGGCCTCGAGCGCGTAGAGACCGAACTGGCGCAAGCCGGCGATATCGTAGCCATCACCGGCCTCGACAAACTGCACATCTCGGACACCTTGTGCGATCCGAACACGGTCGAGGCCCTGCCGCCTCTCACTGTCGACGAGCCGACCATCAGCATGATGTTCCAGCCGAACAGTTCGCCGTTCGCCGGCAAGGAAGGCAAGTACGTCACCAGCCGCAACATCTGGGATCGATTGCAGACCGAGCTGCTGCACAACGTGGCCCTGCGCGTTGAACGCGCCGAGCAAGGTGAGACGTTCAAGGTCTCCGGCCGAGGCGAGTTGCACCTGTCGGTATTGATCGAGAACATGCGCCGCGAAGGCTACGAGATGAGCGTGGGTCGACCCGTGGTCATCACGCGTGTCAACCAAGAGACCGGCAAGGTCGAGGAGCCCTTCGAGCAGATCACCATAGACGTCGAGGAGCAGCACCAGGGCGCCATCATGGAAAAGATGGGCGTGCGCAAGGCCGAGCTCAAGGACATGTCTCCGGACGGCAAGGGCCGGGTGCGGCTCGACTACATTGCGCCCGCGCGCGGCATGATCGGCTTTCGAACGGAATTTCTGACTGCGACCTCCGGAACCGGCCTGATCTACTCGGTATTCGATCACTACGGGCCGCAAATCCAGATTGCCGGAATCGGCCAGCGACGCAACGGCGTGCTGATCAGCAACGGCACCGGCAAGGCGCTGGGGTTTGCACTCTGGAACCTCCAGGAGCGCGGCAAGTTGATCATTGGCGCCAATGTCCAGGTGTACGAAGGCATGGTTGTCGGGATACATTCCCGGGACAACGACCTGACCGTAAACGTGCTGAAGGGCAAGCAGCTCACCAATGTGCGCGCCTCGGGCACCGATGAGAACATCCAGCTCACCCCGCACATCGATTTCAGTCTCGAACAAGCTCTGGAATTCATCGATGATGACGAGCTTGTGGAAGTTACCCCAGAGTCGATCAGGGTGCGCAAGAAGACCTTGACCGAAGGCATGCGCAAGCGCGAATCACGTGAAGCCAAGGCGAGCTAGTGGTCTGTCAGACCTCACTCTCGCTGAGGCCGACACTATCAAGCTGACAGACCACTAGCGCCTTTCCGACCTGTACTTTTCCGGTTGGCCGAATTATGCGCGGTCGCTGTTAGTCTACTGACAGTAAAGAATAACTGACCCACGGACGGCGGTTGTTCTTCGACTGCTCCGCGCACCAAGCCGAATCGCTTCCGGTCACTCACCATTGGAGGCGCTCGATCGTGTGCACCCGCTAATCGGTAGAGACACCGCTCCATGAAGCACGCGACAGCTGGTCGTTCGAACATGTCTGCGGCACTCGCAATGGTTGCAACTGCAGTTGCGGTTTTCAGCTTCAGCGCTCCGGCGCTCGCCCAACAAGCCGATATCGACCTGACCATTACAGCGCGTGCAGACGCGATCCATCTTGAATGGACCGGAGGCGGCAACTCCGGCTTCGGCGTAGACAGGCGGCATTACAGCGACAACTGCCCGAATGGCGTGTGCTACGAGCACATGGCGTGGGTCAACGGCGCCCCTGTATTTGTCGATGAATCAGCACAACCCGGGGTTGGGTATTCATACGCGGTCTGGAACGTGGCGGGCGCGAAGGTCGGGTACACCGACCCGATCACTCTGGACAGCTCGGCCGCCGCACGGGCCAACAGGGCGCCGACCGGCACCATTGGCTCCAGCGGCAACCTCACCGATACCTTTTTGCGCAACGAGGCCACGCACGAATGGCTCGATGGTGCGTGGTCACTGGAATTCGGTGACGACTTCGCAGGCACCGGTCTCGACGAAACCCGCTGGAACTATTTTGAATCGGAAACGCATCGACAGTCTTACTCGTGTTCCGATAACGGACTTGGTCATTGCCGCGGGGACAACTTCACTCCGCACACCTCCCGCCTCGACAGAAATCACGCGACTGTTGGCAACGACGCATTGATGATGAACGTCACCGCATCAGTTGACGAAAACAAGGTCCAGATGAGTTTTCTGCAGACCTGGGACGACAAGTCGGGCGGTTGGGAGACACGACTACAGCCGTACGCTCCGCGCAGCGAGGCAGGCTTCGCCAACCACTTCTTCGGCGTTGAAGAAGGCCCCCTGTACATTGAAGCCAGCGTCAACTTCAGCCAGGCCCACCCCGCCGTCGGTGCCTGGTGGGCTCTGTGGCTCTATTCACCTGACACATGGATGACACCGGTAGACCGCTGGTGTGAGGGGCAGATACCGGCAAGCAGCTGCTCGGCCAATCAGCATCCGGGCATATTCAACCGACCCGCTGACCTCGATGAGGGTTTTTGCGCACGCCCGTCCGGCTACGGCGAAGGCTGTACGTTTTTTGCCAACGCTAACGCAGGCCTCTATCGCAACTACGAGCAGAACTTCTCCCCGACCGACAACAACGCCAACACGGGCATGGAAGTCGACATCTTCGAATACGCCCCTGATGTCACTGCCGATGGTTTCAACATCGCCTTGTACAAGACGCACCGCTTCGACCTGGAGGTAGGCGGCAGCAACCCGAAAGTGAAAGGTTTGCGCCCACACGGCGACGACTTCAGTGCTTACAACACACACCAGTACCTGCTCGCCAATGCTGGCCAGCAGTACTTCGACAGCAACACCGTTATTGATCTCACAGAGGATCGCTATCACCGCCTTGGCATGTACTGGGACGCCAACCGATACTCGTTCTATCTCGATGGCCACCACATGTGGAGTGTCACCGATCCGGCCTGGATCACCCAGCAGGCACGCAACGGCCTGAGATTGAGCTGGGAGCATTCACACGATCTTTGGTCAGCCCCTCGTCCCGGCTTCATCGCAGACAACGATGGCGATGGCATACCGCAAGCGCGGACCTTCCTGAATGCCGGAGACGAACCCAAAGTATTCGTTGACTACGTCAAAGTGCTTAGAAAGCAGTAAAGTGCGGGTGCCTCGGTTGCGCATACGCCAAGACATCTCTCACTTGACACCAATCTGCAATGTCTGACACGCACCGAATCGGTCGATGTATCCACCTTCGTTGGTGCATTGTCAGCATGGCACTCTCACTTGCCGCGTGTGCCGATAGCTCTGGAAACCGCAGCCGGGACGACAACGAACAGGGCGCATCAGTCGTCGTGGAACCCGCCGAGGTGCCGGATCCTGATGTTGCTGGAGAGACTCCGACGGATGCACAGCCATCCGAAGCTGCGGGGGCGGAATCGACCCCAGCGGATGAGCCCGCGCAAGCCGCGCCCTCCGGTGAGACGCCAGCCGCAGAGCCCGAACCCGCTCCGGCCGAGGAGGTCCCAGCCGCCGAGCCCGAACCCACTCCCACCGAGGAGCCCCCAGCGGCCCAGCCCGAGCCCGCTCCAACCGAAGCGACACCTGCGCCGGCCGAAAACACGCCAGCAACAGACCTTGAACCCGCTCCTGCCGAGCAGACACCGGTCACAGAGCCAGTCCCTGATCCTCAGCCCGAGGCAGCTGCCGCGCCGGATCTGCCGGCCGATGATGCCCCCCAGCTCGAATCCTCGGTACCTGACATTGCGCCGCCGAACGTGACGCCCGTGAACTCGCCAGGACCACTAGGCACAGGCGGCAGCTTCGAGAATCTCAACGACGGCTTTGTCAGCAACGAACCGTCACACAATTGGTTGCAGGGAAACTGGGAACTCGAGTTCGGTGACGACTTCTCCGGCAACAGTCTGGATGAAAGCCTCTGGAACTATTTTGAAGAGGAAACTCACCGCGTATCGTATTCCTGCTCGGACAACAATGAGGGTTATTGCAGCGGCGACAACTTCGTTCGTCATAGCTCGCGCCTGGACCGGAATCACACCGAGGTCTCCAATGGCGCGCTGATGATGGACGTCACGGCCGCGCCGGACGAGAACAAGGTGCAGATGAGTTTTCTGCAAACCTGGGACACCAAATCCCCAGGCTGGGAAACACGCCTGAAGGAAGAAGACACTGGAGAGGGGTTTCGCAATACTTTCTTTGGCGTTGAGGAAGGGCCGCTGTATATCGAGGCAAGTGTCAATTTCAGCAAGGCTTATCCTGCCGTTGGTGCATGGTGGGCATTCTGGCTGTATTCACCAGATACCTGGATGACACCGGTGGATCGTTGGTGCGAAGGCCAGATCCCGGCGCGTAGTTGTACTGCGGATCGGCACCCTAGTATCTTCAACCAACCAGGCGATCTTGACACGGGTTTTTGCAGACAGCCCTCAGGCTACGGAGTCGGCTGCACGTTCTTCGCCAATGCCAACGATGGCCTGTATCTTTCATACGAGGAAAATTTCGACCCGACGGACAACTATGCCAACACCGGTATGGAGGTCGACATCTTCGAGTACGCGCCGGACGTGTCTATAGACGGATTCAATATCGCGTTGTACAAGACACATCGCTACGACACCGAAAGCCCCGACAGCTTTCGTCAGAAAGGCCTGCGCCCCAACGGCGATCACTTCACGGCACCCAAGACCCACGACTACCTGCTATCCAGTTCGAGAGAGCAGTATCAGAACGACCAACGCATCATCAATCTCTCCGAGGACCGCTATCATCGGCTTGGCATGTACTGGGACAGCGAACGCTACAGTTTCTACCTCGATGGCTATCACATGTGGACAGTCACTGACACCGCGTGGATCACCCAGCAACGCAGAAACGGACTACGCCTGAGCTGGGAGCACTCACACGACCTGTGGACTCGACCGAACCCAGGCTCGATTCCGGACACCGATGGTGACGGCATACCTCAAGCGCGAACCTTCCTGAATGCAGGAGAAAACCCGAAGGTATACATCGACTACGTCAAGGTGCTGCGCAAGCAGTAGTCAGGCGCGACCCGATCAGGGATCACTGTTGTCCTGAAGGCCTTCGCCACGGCGCCCTGCACTGAGCGCAGCACGATCGAGCCACTCGGCGCTGCGCATTTCGTAAAGACGACTCGCCGCTCTTTCGAACTCGAAGGCAAGCCGGTTCCCGGTATACAGGATGCTCGGCTCAGCGGCGGCGGTCGCTGCGATACGAACTCCACGATCGTAGAATTCGTCCACAAGGTTGACGAAACGTCGCGCCGCATCGTCGGTATAGCGATCCAGCCGAGGAATATCTGCAACCAATACCGTATGAAAGTTTTCGGCCAGCGAAATGTAGTCACTAGTGGCTCTCGGGGCCACACATAGTGCGTCGAAGCTCACCATCATGACCCCGCTCCCGTGTGCAAGTACCGGCAGCATGTGACCGCCAACCTCGATCGAATCATTGGATGAGAATCCAAGCCCGGCGAGACGCTCGAACAAGCTCTGCAACGCTTGGCGGGCCGCCTGGGGAGAATTCTCGACCATCCACGTAGGCTCGGACTTGAGAACGGTGAGACGGTAGTCCTCACCATCGGCGATTTCCATGACATGGCAGTGTCGAGTGATTTGCGCGATGGCAGGCAGGAAGCGCGCACGCTGCAGGCCGTCCTTGTAAAGACCATCCGGGGGCACATTGGAGGTGGTTACCAGTGTCACCCCCCGACGAAACAACGCACTCAGTAGCCCACCGAGCAACATCGCATCGGTGATGTCATTGACATGTATCTCGTCGAGCAACAGCACACGCGCGTTGGGCGCCCAATGGTCAGCAATGCGATCCAGGGGATTTTCCACGTCGCCCAGTTCACGAATACCTTGATGAATCGCCTGCATGAAACTGTGAAAGTGCAGGCGCAGCCGGTCATCAAACTCGAGACTGTCAAAGAAGAGATCTGCAAGATGAGTCTTGCCACGCCCCACGCCACCCCAGAGATACAAGCCTTGTACTCCGGTCACCCTCATGGCCTCCGGCGCACGCCATCGAGCAAAGATTGAGCGCTGTGGGGGCTTCCAGCGTTTGCGGCGATTCAAGTCGTCCTTGATCGTGGTCAGTCGCTCGACCACCTCGGCCTGGGCGGGATCCGGTCGCAGCTGACCGGAGGTGAGAGCTTCGTGATAGCGCTTGAGGACCACTAATCCGCGAAGGTTCCGTGCGAGCCACGCAACGATCGAATCGCCTCTTTCTGACGCACCAGTACATAGTGGTGCAGGGCATCGAGCTCTTCAGGCGCCAGGTTTACGAAGCGGCAGTGAAGAAGCTCACGGTCAGCGACTCGCAGCACGTCGACGTAACCGGTCACCGGCTTCTTGGCGCTCGGCAGGTCCATGCTGAAGGGGTAACGCCTACCGGCATCAACAACATCAGGCGGTGCAGAGAAACCGGTGGCACTGATATCAAGCACGCGCGACAGGCGACCATCGATTTGCAGGATGATCGGATCGTCCGGGTCTGGCACCACGCGGTACGCGGTACGACCCGTCGATACAGCTTCGACGGTGATATCAGTCACGGCAAGTTCAACAGGGTCAAGCTCGTAGTCCTGGGGGTACCAATCCGGACAAGCGGGCGCGCAGTCTTTGCACGTTGTTGTCTTCCAGGATTATCGAGGCACCACGGTAGGCAATTTCGCAAGCCACCAGAGCGCGCGCGTGAGCAGCACGCAGACGACCGAGCAGTATGCCCATCAAGATCGCCAGGCTGACACCGCAGACAAACGGTAGCAATGCAGCACCGAGGTGCACAGCGTTGCCGTCACCAGCCGTGGCCGTGGGTGCGGCAAAGTGAACAAGCGAACCGAGCAGCCCGATAAGGATTGCGTAGGCCGCGGTAAAAAGGAACGTGTCGGCGCTCATCTGGTTGTACAAGCGCTCAGCGGCCTGACGTCGCTCGAGGTTGAAGCGGATCACCGTGTCTTCGGCGGCATCGCCGATGAGATGACAGGCTTCCTCCACTTCCCAGGAATTGGACCGCACGTCAGCGACACCGAGCAGACCATCACGGCGGCTGATATCGCAGATCTTCATCATCGCGCGGATGACTTCCTCGGGAGAACTGCCGCCATGTATGCCTCGCGACAGCGCAGTCTGCAGCGCCTGCGCAAGCTGCGAAAGCGGGAACGTCACGAGCAGTGCGACGACCGTTCCGCCGAATACGACGATCACGGGACGCACGATATCCACAAGGTTCTCGGTACCGCCGAGAAACATCGACAGGCCGATAGTCAGCATCACGGCCGCAGCGATCAGCGGGATGACCTGCCAGAAGTCGACGCGGTTGTGTTTGCGCGTTGGCATGTCGTCCGATAAAGGTGTCAACACGTGAGTGAGGGATTCCCGGGCGTGATTCGTTGCCCCGAAAACCAGAGAGGTCGCTCAGGACTTGCAAGCAGCGCAAACATGTGGTTGCCCCCGCTGCGCAAATGAGAATAGCAGACTGCTGGGAGGACGAAGGCTTGCGCCAATCGGTCGTCACTTTGCGAGCTCAAGCCAGGGAGGCACACGCTGCCCGGCAGCTGAGAGTTCCTTGTCAAGTTGACGGGAATTGGGACACATCTGCTCGAGCAAGGTCCAGAAGCCACTGGAATGATCGAGGTGTCTGGTGTGCGCGAGCTCGTGCAGCACCACATAGTCGACGAGCGCCGGCTTCAGGAACATCAGCTTGTAGTTCAGACTGAGTGTGCCACTCGAACTGTAGCTTCCCCACACCGATCGCTGTCCACGAACGGTCAGACGCTCAAAGCTCATCCGGTGCCGAGCTGCGAGCGTGACAGCACGCGCCGAAAGATGGGCCCTGGCAGCCGGACGCAAGTAGCGGCCAACGGCCGTCGCCACAGCCACCCTGTCCTCCGGGTTGCAGCTGAGACGCAACACATGCTCGTAATCCAGGGAAGCGCTGAGGGCCAGGTCGCCGGCACCTGGTCTTGTATCGAACACGACCCATACACGGCTACCGGTCGCCTGGAGCTCCAGTTGTCTGGGCGGCCATTCAAGGCATACTCCTGGTGTCTTGGCGTCGAGCTCCTCAAGTGCTTGCAGTGCCCACTCGCGATGCGATTCGACAACCTCGGCAACATCGCGCCTGGGATAGCGCTGCGGGATGGTCACGACCAGACCGCGTCCGTGAACAACGCGCAGGGTGACTCGCCGCGCTCGCCGCGAAACACGAAGCTCGTACGCGAGGGGTTCTGTTGTAGCCACCGGAGCCGTAGGGGTCTCCGTGCCATCATCCTCGAAGTCGAAGCTGGCTTGTTGCGCCACGGCGCGAGTCGTGTCCGTAGAGGGGACCGGAAGTATAAGCGCTACGCTGGTCGTCCGCGCAGGCTAGGATGTGCGCCGGACAGCTCCAGCAATAACCCAAGGCATGCCATGAATCTGCTGACGATAACCAGCTTGTTAATTACTGTTTCAGCCGTTTTTGCCTGGCTCAATGCACGCACGCTGAAGCTACCGAACACCATCGGAATCATGGTGATTTCCCTGCTCTTCAGCCTGTTTCTGGTGATATTCGCCAAGCTTGGCTACACCGATGCCGTGATTTACGCGCAAGAGATTGTCGCGCAGGTGCAATTCGACAAGACACTGCTCAACGGCATGCTTGGCTTTCTGTTGTTTGCCGGCGCAATGCATATCAATCTCGATGATCTGCTACAACGGAAATGGGTCATCGGCCTGCTCGCCAGTGTGGGTGTTGTCAGCTGCATGTTCCTTGTTGCCGGTGGCAGCTGGATGTTGTTTGGCTTGCTCGGGCACGAGATACCTTTTATCTACTGCCTGTTGTTCGGCTCGCTGATCTCACCCACCGATCCGATTGCGGTGATGGGCATTCTCAAGACAGCAGGCGCAAGTCGCTCGTTGGAAACCAAGATCGCCGGAGAGTCACTGTTCAATGACGGTGTAGCGATCGTTCTCTTCCTGGTGATCTTCGGCATGGCCGTCAATGGCGACCCCTTTGATGCCGGTCGCATCGCAGTACTGTTTGCTCAGGAAGCCTTCGGCGGTGCAGCTTTCGGTATCGCCTGTGGCTGGGTGGTACTGCAGATGCTCAAGCGTGTGGACAACTACCAGGTAGAGATTCTGCTGACACTGGCATTGGTCGCAGGCGGAGCAACCGCCGCCGCAGGCCTGCACCTTTCTGCACCTATCGCTGTAGTCATGGCTGGTCTGATGATCGGCAATCACGGACGCCGGGATGCCATGAGCAATACCACCACACAGCACCTCGATACATTCTGGGAACTGATCGACGAGATACTCAATGCAGTGCTGTTCCTGCTGATCGGACTTGAAGTGATGGTGCTGACCTTCGATGCCAACATCTGGATCACGGGCGTCGCTGCGGCTCTGCTGGTACTGGTCGCACGCTTGATCGCTGTCGGTGTGCCCGTGACCCTGTTACGGCAAATGAAGCACGACTTCCATCCACACGCCGTAAAGATCCTGACCTGGGGCGGCTTGCGTGGCGGAATTTCTGTTGCTCTGGCCCTGTCGATTCCGGCAGGCCCGGAACGAGACCTGATTGTCTCGGTGACCTACGTGATCGTGCTGCTATCGATATTGGTACAAGGTCTGACCATTGGTTCGTTGGTGCGTGCTACCAGCAAGACCGACACCTCGATGGGCTAGCCGACACATCACTCAGGCAGCAAGGATTCTGGACTTGGGAAGTAACTTTCCAACGAGATCCAGCAGGTCGGCAGTGTCGACCGGTTTGTGCAGCACAGGTATTCCGCTTGCGTCGATCTCCTTCAAGCGCGACGGTGAGGTGTCGCCCGTGATGATCACTGCCGGCACCTCCTTGTCTATCGATTCGCGCACGACTGAAATCGCATCCAGGCCGCTTTCCTCATTCCTGAGGCGATAGTCCGACAAGACGAGATCCGGCACCTGATCGGCGACCGACATGGACTTCAGGGCATCGCGTGCCGACTCGGCCAGCAGCACCACGCAGCCGCAGTCCTCGAGAGTTGTGCGCATGCTCTGCAAGACCGCTTTCTCATCGTCGATGACCAGCACGACCGAGCCGCTGCGCTGAGGGGGTTCGTCCCTGGCCAACGATTCGATAGTGCCATTGACCTTTTCGGGGTCACCGGCAGGCACCGTCAGACGGAAACTGGTGCCGACACCTACAGTGGATTCCATGATCAGCGGCACGTCCATCAGTTCACACAGACGACGGACAATCGCGAGCCCGAGTCCAAGCCCCTTGCTGCGATCACGCTCCGGGTTGTTGAGCTGGTGGTACTCGGAAAACACATCATCGCGCTCACTCAAGGGGATACCGGAGCCCGTGTCACTCAGTGTGATTACCGGGTTGCCGTCGGTGTCCGTCATGCACACCAGGCTGATACGCCCGGAATCGGTGTATTGCACCGCGTTGGACACAAGGTTGCGAAGAATCCGCTCAAGCAGAATCGTGTCCGTGTAAACCACGCTGGAAGACGCATTGACCTCCAGCTCAAGGCCTTTCGACTCTGCCTGCTGGATGAAGGTGGAACGCACGCGATCGAACAAATCGACGAGAGCATGATGCTCCGGATTGAAGTCGATGATCTCGGCGTCAAGACGCGAGACATCCAGTAGGCTATTGAACAATCCGTTCAGCGCATCGGCGGACTGTGACATCTCGTTGATGATGGACAACTGTTCTGGGTTGCTCTCCCTGCGCCGCAGCGCAGAAAGAAACAAACCGATGGCATGCAGCGGCTGACGCAGGTCGTGACTGGCCGCTGCCAGGAATCGACTCTTGGCCACCACCGCGCGCTCGGCGATCGCCTTTTCTTCCTCAAGGCTTTCCATCAGCTCGCGATTGCGCAGCTGGGCGCGCAGCAAGGCTTCATTCTGACGGTTGCCACGCGTGGCAAGGAAGTAGTTGACCGCGAGGAACATCATCAGCAAACCGCCGGTCAGCACCAGCGTGTCTGTCTTCGACATCAGATGAGCGATGGCGAGGGGCACGATCAATGGCACGGAAAACGACAGAAACGCCGGCAAGTAAATGCCACCCGACGCCGCACTCACCGCCACCATGCCCGCGAAGATCGTCGAGATCAGCAGCAGGAATTCGGTGTTGTACAGGCTGTAGAACATCAAGGGCCACATGCCCCAGATGACACCAGCCACCAATGTGCCCAACCAGAAGAGCTGCCCCCAGGCTGGGTCCTGGCGCGCCGCATCGTCAGACCGCCGGTAGGCGCGGATGATCAGGTAGCGCAGGATGCTGGTCAGGCTGATTGCGCCGAACCACAGCAGCAGACCGGACTTGGGCAGGCTACCCCACAAGAACGACGCGACCATCAACGCGCAAAAGGTCGATCCGAACACCAGCACCGGTCCCTGGTGGTAAATCAGGCGGATCTTCTCCGCCCTGATTTTCTGTTCGAAATCGTCCATCGCTGGTCCGCCCTTTCGGTCCGGCCTCCCCGGAGGTCATGATTACACGCCTCGCGAGTATGCCTGCCCGGCCCGCACCTGGTCAGCAGGCCTCCGGCGAGTGTGACGCGGCGCACCCCTGCAGACGCGCAGATGTGCAGAATTGCTACCATCGCCGCTCTTTCTTCGATCAGGTCACCCGTGCATGTCTCAGGAAATCGTCCTTAACTACCGCTTGAGCGACGGCACCGTCCGCACCGTGGATGCACGCGTCGGCGACACCGTCATGGACACCGCCATCGAAAACGATATTGACGATGTCGTTGCCGAATGCGGTGGCAACCTCATTTGCGCCACCTGCCACGTCTACCTGGACGACGCCACCGCCGCATTGTTCGAGGAGCCCGACGACGCAGAGCTGGACATGCTCGAAGGCGTGGCCGCCGAAAGACGCAAGCACTCTCGGCTCAGCTGTCAGTTGGTCGTGAAAGCAGAGCTTGCCGACCACACCATAGAAACGCCGGAGCGCCAGTGACCGACACCCCCGCCCACACCATGAATGCACCGCGACTGGTTGAAGGCTTCTCCCGCATCGGCGAGGAGAACGCCTTTGCCGTGCTCGCACGCGCGGGGGCGCTGGCGGCCAGCGGTCGCGACATCATCAATCTGGGTATCGGGCAACCCGATTTTCCGACCCCCGACAGTATCGTCGAAGCCGCCGTGCGCGCCTTGAGAGACGGTGCGCATGGTTACACGCCCGCGGTCGGTATTCCGGAGCTGCGGGAAGCGGTCGCCGCAGACCTGCAGTCGCGCCACGGCGCTGATGTGAACTCGGATTGCGTGATCGTGGTACCCGGGGGCAAGGTCACCATGTTTGCCGCGATCATGATGTTCGGCGAGCCGGGTGCAGACATCCTCTACCCTGACCCCGGCTTTCCCATCTATCGCTCGATGATCGAGTTCACCGGCGCACGGCCTGTGCCAGTACCGATACGTGAGTCCAACGGCTTTGCCTTCAGCGCCGAGGAAACACTGGCGCTCATCACCCCACAAACCCGACTGCTGATCCTCAATTCGCCAGCCAATCCGACCGGTGGTGTGACCCCCCGTAGCGAATTCGACCGCCTGGTGGAGGGTCTCGAGGCCCACCCTCAGGTCGCCATCATGGCCGATGAGATATACGACCGCATGACCTACGACGGTGCGGAACACGCCAGCCTCCTGAACTACCCCAGCCTGCGTGATCGCCTGATACTGCTCAATGGCTGGTCAAAGACCTACGCCATGACCGGCTGGAGGCTCGGCTACTCGGTGTGGCCGGAACGCTGGTTCGATGCGGTCAGAAAGCTTGCGGTCAACTGCTGGAGTTGCGTGAACGCACCGGCCCAGTTTGCTGCGCTGGAGGCGCTGACTGGTCCCCAGGACTCTGTCGATGAAATGATGGCGGCCTTCGACGAACGTCGTCGCTATGTGGTCGGCGCACTCAATGACATTGAAGGCTTCAGTTGCGTGACGCCGCGTGGTGCCTTCTACGCGTTTCCCAACATCAAGGACACAGGCTGGAAAGCCAAACCACTGGCCAGCGCCCTGCTGGAACAGGCCGGCATTGCTGCGATCGGCGGCCCGGACTTTGGCGTCCACGGTGAAGGGTATATCAGGATCTCGTACGCCAACTCACTGGAGAACATCCAACGCGCGATGGAGCGTATTCAGGATTTCCTCGCCAGCAACCCGGCCTGAATCATGGACATGCTGCAAAGCCCGATGCCGGACATAGCATCGCGAGTCTATAACCACAACTTCAAGCTTGACCCCATTGTACGCAGCTTGCTGGATACCGATATCTACAAGCTGCTGATGCTGCAGACCATCTGGAAGGAACGCCGCGATGTTCCGGTGACCTTCTCACTGATCAACCGCACGCGTTCCGTGCGTCTGGCCGACGAGATCAGCGAACACGACCTGAGGGAACAACTGGACCATGCCCGCAGCATTCGACTCGCCAAGCGCGAACTGATCTGGCTCACAGGTAATACCTTCTACGGCAAGGAACGCCTGTTCCAGAAGGATTTTCTGGACTGGCTACAAGCCTATTCCCTGCCGCCCTATCAGCTGCGTGTGGAAGACGGCCAGTACCTGATCGACTTCGAAGGTACCTGGGCGGAAGTGTCACTGTGGGAGATTCCGGTGCTGTCGATCATCAGCGAGTTGCGCTCGCGCGCGGCACTGGTGTCGACCGGACGCTTCGAGCTGGACGTTCTGTACGCGCGTGCCAAGGCCAAGCTCTGGGAAAAAGTACTACGCCTCGATGCGCTGCCAGAGCTGCTCATTGCCGACTTTGGCACTCGGCGCCGACACAGCTTTCTGTGGCAGCGCTGGTGTATCGCCGCCATGGCCGAAGGTCTCGGCAAGAAGTTCATCGGTACCAGCAATGTGCTGATGGCTATGAATCTCGACTTTCAGGCCATAGGCACCAACGCTCATGAACTACCGATGGTGGAAGCGGCCCTTGCAAGCAACGACACGGAACTGCTACAGAGCCCCTACCGTGTCATGGACGCCTGGAGCCGCACCTATGATGGCAACCTGTTGATCGTGTTGCCGGATACCTATGGCACTACCACCTTCCTCAAGAACGCTCCCGAATGGGTCGCCGACTGGTCAGGTTTTCGCATCGACTCCAAGGAACCACTCGCCGGTGGCGAGGAGCTGATTCGCTTTTGGGAGTCTCGTGGCAAGGACCCGCGCGACAAGCTGCTGATCTTCAGTGATGGCCTTACCGTCGACACCATCGAAGAGGTCTATCACCGTTTTCACGGGCGGGTACGGCTATCGTTCGGCTGGGGAACCCACCTGACCAACGATTTCCACGACTGCGCAACCAAACCGAATGAGGCCTTGCGTGCAATATCACTCGTGTGCAAGGTAACCCATGCCAACGGAAAGCCAACCGTGAAGCTGTCGGACAACTACGACAAGGCCACAGGCCCCGCCAAGGAAATCGAGCGCTACCGAACGTTGTTTGGCACCGAGGACATGCAGCAACAGGGCGTCAGCGTGTAGACACATCCGGCAGATCGGCCTGGCCCAACCGCTAGTGGTCTGTCACTTTGATATTGTCGGCATCAGAGCCTGCGTGTGCCTTTCCGGCAAGGCGCATCGACGAAGTTGCACTGGAGTGCATCAAGGAGATGCAACGCAGACCGGAGAGGCACACGTAGGCTCCCGAAGGGCGTGGCTGGGAGCCGCGCCGGACTGCGTTGGCCCCGCTCGACGTAGGCCCACGACGACTTCGCGAACCCGCCTTGCCGCCACGGCTCCCAGCCTCGCTGATGCCGACAGTATCAAAGTGACAGACCGCTAGAACCTCGAGATCCGTTTCAACACACCCCAGGCGACGAACAGGAACACCAGCGGAAACACCACCGTCTGCATCAGGAAAACCACGATCAATCGGATCGTGTTTTCACTGATCGCCTCTGCGGCAACGCGGTACTCGTCGATCCTCTGATCGATGGACAAGCGAGCCATTGTCCGATCAAGCAGGCCGCGCGCCCGCTCGACAAATCCTGCATCCGCATCGCTCTCGCCGGAGTGGGTAAGCTGCTCGTTGATTGATCCTATCGTGTCCGTCGCCACCTGTAGCTGACTACTGGCACTCGCATAGTCATCGACGAGAAAGGTCTGATAGACCTGCTCGTTGAGCATCGCAATAGCCGGCATCATGAAGCGAAGCACCGCGAGAAACAGGAACAGGCGACCCGCGATACGGGTGGCCTCGGTCAGTGGAACCTCGCCTGATGATCCGCCAAGATGCTGTCGGCGATGCCCCCAGAAGCTCAGAGCCGACCAGGCGAGTCCCGATACACCCAGCACAATCACCAGCACCCACCATCCACTCATCGTCAGCAGTATTCGCTGCACACCGAGCGAGCTGGATGCAAGCATCATGATCCAGCTGAAGCGTTCAACGAGATCATTGACCGGGTCGAGAATCTCGCCCGGCGCGAAGTTCAACCCGACTCCTGCTGGCTGCACGGCCACCTCGGTACCCTGAGCTACCGAGATGACGCCATTCAGGCCTCGCGCAACGGCGTAGGTCACCAGCGCACGCCGAAAAGCGGTATCGACCTCGGAGACACCCCAGGCGCTCTCGCCCGGTTCGCTCTCACCCGACTCGGTGGGAGTGGGTCCCGCGCTGGCATTGATCGGGCTTGCCGTATAAGCCGCGAGGCTCACGACGATCAACACCACAGCGAGCACGCAATACTGGCGAAAACCGCTGGGCATCGACAGCCTCACATCGGATGCCGAACGTCCTGCATCACGCTGACCGAGTAACCGCGGCCATTGGGCTGATCTCGTCCAGTACCGACACCAGCCTTTGCACCGCGGCATCGACGTCCTTGAGCTTGTCCACGCCAAAAAGCCCGATACGAAACGTCTTGTACGTGTCAGGCTCACCGATCTGCAAGGGCACCCCCGCCGCAATCTGTACACCACGCTCGGCGAAGGCGCGCCCGGTGTGCAGCGCGTCGTCCTCGGTGTGATAGACCGCCACTCCGCTCGCCTGCCAGCCCACGATCGCCACACTCTGGAAACCACGCGCATCAAACGCTGCACGAACGTGCTTGCCGAGTTCGGCCTGTCGCTGCTTGAGAGCGTCGAATCCAATGGCCTCCATCTCCTGGATGGTGTCCCGAAACACGATCAGTGAATCGGTGGGCATGGTTGCGTGGTAGGCGTGTTTGCCATCGAGGTAGGCCTGCATGATGCTGGACCACTTGGCCAGATCCATCGCGAAGCTGTCACTCTGCGTGGCGGAAAGTGCCTCCACCGCTCTGGCTGACAACATGGCAAGCCCCGCACAAGGCGACGCGCTCCAGCCTTTCTGCGGTGCACTGACCAGCACATCGACACCCGTTTTTTTCATGTCCACCCAGGTAGTCCCAGCGGCGACGCAATCCAGTACCAGCAAGCCACCAACCTCGTGTACCGCCTCGGCGAGCGCGCTGATGTATTCATCGGACAGTTGCATTCCAGCCGACGTCTCGACATGTGGCGCAAACACGACCGAGGGCTTGTCACTGAGGATGCGCTCTCTGAGCGCGTCGATGGCTGGAGGGGCGTAGCTGGGTGTCCCGGAGCTATCTGCCGGCTGGGCCAGCATGACGTCGACCTTGGCCGCAATGCCGGACATGTCGAGGATCTGTGACCAGCGGAAACTGAACCAGCCATTGCGCACCACCAGACAGTGCTGGTCGCGAGCAAACTGCCTCGCCACCGCTTCCATGGCAAAACTGCCGCTACCAGGGACAACTACCGCATGCTCGGCCTGGTATACCGAACACAACGCCACATGAATATCGCGCATGGCGAGCTGAAAGCGGGCTGACATGTGGTTGACGGCGCGATCCGTGTAGACCACCGAGTACTCGAGCAATCCGTCAGGGTCAACAGAGTCAAGCAATCCGGGCATGGGGCGCGTTTCCTGTTGGGGGCGCGAGGGACTGCTGCACCCTTTGTCGAGCCCCTAGCATGCCACGATTGAACGCGAACTGATGTCTCCGAACACACTCCCGAAGGTCTGGCTCAGGTCTGTTGAGCTCCGTGATAGAGGTTGACCACATGACGCGCTTCAGCAAAGAACAACCACCGCTCGACAAATACACCGGCGTAGGCACTGACGGCCGCAAGCACAACCCAGAAGAGAGTTGTAGAGCTACTGGTGAACACCAGCAACAGGACCAGCAACGGCAGCGCGCAGAGCAGCACGAAAAACAGGATACGTGCCCAGTACAAGCGCGCACGCGCAACCTGATGGCCGAACTCTCGGGTATGGAAGGTGCCACCGCTATGACCGACGTCCAGCAGGCGCACACTCGCCTGGGTGAAGTTCAGGGCCGAGTTGATGGTGGGGCCGGCAGGCTTGCCAATGTTCACGAAATACATCGCCTTGAACACCGCGGCGAGGATCACGAGCACAAGCGTCACCATGCCAAGGCGCCCCAGAGGCAGATCGTTGATGGCCGCCATCGCCATGAGCAAGAGCGCGCCGACGACCAACGCAAGCAGCACGAACAATACCGGCACAAGACGGGAGTGCCATTGACGAATGGTCTTGAGCGATGCATAGATCATCGCCGTACACACGAAAACGACCACCGCCAGTACCGCTGATAGCACGCCCAGCAGGCCGGACATGAAGGTGTTGCCCGTCGCCCATTCGGTGATCAACCACGCGAGCGACAAGGGGTAGAAGGCCACTGCAAACACCGCTTCGCGCGATAGCCACGACGTACGAAAACGTGTGAAGGAGCGCCAGGCGTTTTTCGGATTGGCCAGATGCAGCGTCGATGACAGCAAGCCGGCGGTCACCAGCACAAGGCCAAAGATCCCGGTAAACACGATCTGGTCAGGACTGATCTTCGGTAGCAGACCGAGGGGTCGGGCCAAGGCCAGCAGAATCAGCAGGCCGTAGCCTGAGCCGGCCGTCACGGTGAAGAAGATAACGGAGAGCGCCGGGTGCATCAGGCATCTCCTCCGTCACGGCTGCCCAGACGATCGAAGGCATCTCGCTGGCGCTTCATCCACTTGCCGATAAGCCCGGCCGCGCCACCCGTTGACTGCGCCTCGGCTCGAGTGTCGTCAGAGACCTCGACCTGCGGTTTGTCTCGCGGAGGAAGATAGCGATTGACCGGCGCATAACCGAGTTCCGGCATCTGTGCGACACCACCGCGCTCTGCCACGGCGCGGCTGACCTCGGAGTCCGGATCGTCGAAGTCACCGAACAAGCGCGCGCTGGTCGGACAGGTCAGGACACACGCCGGCTGGCGCTGTGATTCCGGAAGGCTCTGATCGTCGATACGGTCGACACAGAGCGTGCACTTTTTCATCACCCCGGACTCTTCATCGAGTTCCCTGGCACCGTAAGGGCAGGCCCATGCGCAGAGGTTGCAGCCCATGCATTTGGACTGATCAACCAGCACGATGCCGTCCTCACGCTTCCATGAAGCGCCGGTCGGACAGACGGTGACACAAGCGGCTTCTTCGCAGTGCATGCAGGACATCGGCACGTTGACCGTCTTGCTATCGGGGTGCGTGTCCACCTCGTAGTTGCGGATGCGGTTGAACCACACGCCACTCGGTTCTGCCCCGTAGGGGTCCGTATCGGACAAGGGCCCAGTGGTGCCGGAGGCGTTCCATTGCTTGCAGGCGACAGCGCAAGCATGACACCCGACACAGGTATCAAGGTCGATGACCAGCCCAAGCTTCATCGTTGGTTTCTCCGGGAGTTGAGCGAACCTTCTGTCAGCGCATCCTTGAAGGGGCGTTCGATATTGACCGCCACGTGGGTGTGATAGCGCAACACATCAGGCGAGGTTGGCTGACCGGGCGGAGGCTGCACCTCTTCGAACACTGGCCAGACACCGGTTTCTCCGGGGGCGGCCAGGGTAATCGCTACCTTCAGGTCATACCATGCAGCCTGACCGGTCACCGGATCAGAGTTGGTGATCGACTTGCCCTGGTCTGCTGGCAACAGTTCCGATATCAGGTGGTTCATCAGGAATCCTTCATTGGATTCCGGTGCATCCTTGGACAAGCCCCAGGTGCCTTTCTGCTTGCCAATGGCGTTCCATGTCCAGACGGTGTCAGGGTTGCAACCTTCCATCAGCTTGATCTGGCAGCGGATCTTGCCATGATGGCTTTCGACCCACACCCACGACAGGTCCGGGATACCCATGGACACGCCGCGAGCACGGTTCATGTACAGGTAGTTCTTTGTCATGATCTGTCGCAGCCAGGCATTCTGGCTGTCCCAGGAGTGATACATGAACATCGGCCGCTGATTGACCGCGTGAAACCGGTAGGTCGAGTTGTCTACCTGCTGCTCCTCGAGCGGCACGTACCAGTCCGGCAAGGGATCAAAGTGATCGATCAGGCGCTGCCTGTCCTCCGGATCTGTCGGGCAGGGTCCATCATAGATGCCCTGCCCTGCCAGACGAAACTTCTGCAGCGTTTCAGAGTAGATTTCCATGACTATCGGGCCGTCCTCGGCATTGAAGCCGACCGACTTGGCCCACGCCAGGTAGTCGCGATTAGCAAAACGGTAGTAGCGCTGTTCGGGGGGGAGCTTGTGCTCGAAGAAGCAACCGTTATCGATGTAGCGCTGCCATTGATCGGTATTCGGAGCACCACGCATGTGCGACTCTCCATCCTCGCCGCGCCATCCGGCAAGAAATCCGATTCCCGGCGCCTTTTCCCAGCGCGTGATGAAGTCCTGGTAGCCGGTGAACTTGGCGCTGCCATCTTCCTTGACCAATGCCGGGAAGCCCAGACGCGTACCAATATCGATGAGCACTTCCTGCCAGGAGCGCACGTCGCGATCGATGTCCACGATGGGCTGGCGAATCGCATCACAAGCCGCATGCGGCTCCGAGATCGGGCGATCCAGCATGGAGATCGTATCGAAGCGCTCGAGGTAGGTCGTGTCGGGCAAGACGAGGTCCGAGAAGTTGACCATCTCCGAGTGGAATGCATCGCTGGTGACGATGAACGGGATTCGATAGTCACCGTGTTCGTCCTTCATGCGAAGCATTTCCTGCACTTCGCCGGTATTCATGCTCGAGTTCCAGCCCATGTTGGCCATGAACAGGATCAGTGTGTCGATCTCGTAGGGATCGGCGTTCACGGCATTCGTGATCACCATGTGCATCAGTCCGTGCGCAGCTATGGGCGCCTCCCAGGAATAGGCCTTGTCGATACGCAGTGGCTTGCCATCGGCGTCGATGGCGAGATCCTCGGGGCCCATCGGAAAACCCAGCGGGGGCGACTTTAGCGGCGTGTTCGGCGCCATCTCTCGCGCGGGCTTGATGGGCGGCGCAATGTGTTTGGGGTACGGCGGCTTTGCCAGATGCGAGCCTGGAGCGTCCACCGCGCCCAACAGCATCTGCACCAGATGGATGGCCCGGCAGGACTGGAATCCGTTGGAGTGAGCGGACACACCGCGCATGGCGTGCATGGCGACAGGTCGACCGATGAAACGCTCATGGCGCCGTCCGGTCCAGTCTGTCCACGGGGTCTCGATGGTGATGCTCTCCTTGAACGCCACCTCCGCCATCTCGAGAGCAAGCCGCTCGATGGTCACTGCCTCCACGCCACACCGCTCTGCGACAGCCGCAGGTGCATAGTCATCCGAGAGGTACTTCTCTGCGACGAGGGTCATTACCGTCTTGACGCGTACACCGTCGGCCGATTCGAACTCACCGAACAGGGACGGGCGCGCTGTATCACTGCGGGTCGCGGCATCCCAGGCGACAAGCGCGTCGCTCTCCATATCGTGAGTGAGAATCTCGCCCGCCTCGTCACGAAGCATCAAACCGTGCGAGGAGGTACCCGGTGCATCGATCACCAGCTGACTCGAATTGGTGTAGCGGATCAGGTAGTCCCAATCGAAATTCTCGGTTTTCAGCAGTACGTGCACGAAGGCCAGTGCCAACAGCCCGTCTGTGCCCGGACGGATGCCCACCCACTCATCAGCGATGGCCTGATAGCCGGTGCGCACCGGGTTGATCGCAACGAACTTCGCACCCCGGGACTTGAGTTTCTCGAGCCCGATCTTGATCGGGTTTGACGCATGGTCCTCGGCCACGCCCCACATCATGAAGTACTTGGCGTGGTCCCAATCGGGGTCGCCAAACTCCCAGAAGCTCTGGCCGGTGGTGTACAGGCCACCCGCGGCCATGTTGACCGAACAGAAACCGCCATGCGCTGCCCAGTTGATGGTGCCGAACTGTGTGGCCCAAAGTCCGGTGAGCGCCTGCATCTGGTCACGCCCGGTGAAAAACGCGAGGCGCTTGGGGTCGGTCGCGCGGATCTTGCGCAGCCGCCCGGTGAGCAGCTCCAGCGCATCCTCCCAGCTGATGGGCTCGAACTCACCAGCGCCGCGCTCGGTGCCCGCCTTGCGAATCATGGGCTGGCGAAGCTTTGCCGGGCTCTTCTGCTTCATGATGCCGGCGTTACCCTTGGCGCAGAGCACCCCCTTGTTGACCGGGTGGTCGGGGTTACCCTGGATGAAGCGGATTTCACCGCCCTCCAGGGTGACATCGATCCCGCAGCGGCAGGCACACATGTAACAAGTGGTGGATTTCACCTCCTGTTGGTCATGGTTCTCGAATTGGGGGCGCGCGGCCATGGCATTCTGGAAGGGTTGTCTGACCGCACAGCATCGGGGTCTCGCGACATAACCGCCAACGGTTTTTTCTTTTCGGCCGATAAGCACGGTATCGTGCGTTGCGCCAGCCTCGATGGTGCGCCAATTTCCTGACTTGATCCGCCCGATATGCCCCACAACTGCATCACACTGATCGGCGGTACCGGCTTCGTTGGTACCGAACTCGTTGTTCGTCTTGCCGAACGCTACGCCGAGGTACGCGTGCTGACCCGCCGCGCCCGTCGCAGAGCCGACTTCCGTATCCTGCCCAACGTGCGTCAGATCGAGTGTGATGCGCACGAGCCGACGGCTCTGGCCAATGCCATCGCCGGCTCGGACGCCGTCATCAATCTGGTCGGCATCCTCAACGAATCGGGCTCCGGCAGCAACACAAGCTTTGGCGGGGCGCACGAAACACTGACCGAAAAGGTCGTGACCGCCTGCCAGAGCACGGGCGTGTCTCGCTATCTGCACATGTCATCGCTCAACGCAGACGCCGAAAACGGCGGAAGCGAGTACCTCAAGAGCAAGGGCCGCGCGGAGTCACATGTCCGCGCATCCGGTGCTGGCCTGTCCTGGACGATATTCCAGCCGTCCATCATCTTCGGGAAGAAGGATGCCTTCTTCAACCGCTTTGCAGGCCTTCTGCGTTCGGTCCCCTGGGTGTTCCCCCTCGCCGTGCCGGATGCTCGCATGGCGCCCGTGTGGGTCGGGGATGTGTGCCGGGTGATGATCGACTCCATCGATGATCCGGGCGCCAAAGGCAGTACCTACTGCCTCTGCGGTCCGCAGGATTTCAGCCTGCGGGAGCTTGTGGAATACACCGCCAACACCGCTGGGCTCAGACGTCACGTCATCGGTCTGCCCGACTGGGCAGCGCGCATGCAGGCGGCCGTGCTTGGCCGCGTACCTGGCAAGCCCTTCAGCCACGACAACTACCTGTCACTGCAGACCGACAGCATTTGCAGGGAAGACTGTCCGCGACAACCCACCTCGCTCGATGCCATCGTGCCGCGCTACCTTGGTGGTGAGGACTGGACCGGACAACTTCAGGACCGTCGCACCCTGGCGCGACGCTGATACCGCCAGCGACTCAGCGTCCGGTACTGGTCAGCTTTCCTGAGCCCGCACCACCAAGGCGTCCATCTGTTCCCGTCGCGCCGCGTGCTCAAGCGCACCGATCTCCGCGGCTTTCGCATGGAAGGCCGCGATGTCCTGCCCGACCTCGTCGAACAGCGCGGCAAAAGCCGGGATGTAGCGCCGATAGGTAGAGACCGATACCAGACGCGCGTTGTTCAGTTCACGACGAAACCATCCGTCGTAGCCCGAGTAGCCATTCCATTTGATCTTCAGCTCCTCGTAGTTCGCGCGCATCTGTTCGAAAGCCGCCTTCTTGCCAGCGCGTTTGGCCGCGTCGTCGAGATCAGAGGCGTACACCTCTTCCAGTGAGCGACGGGTCACAGCGAGTAACGCCACGAAGTCTTCCCCACGCTCGAGGGACGCCCGATAGCCGGCAATCCTTGATGCCTCATCGCGAGACTGCAGCCACAGGCGCACGCCCTCTTGTTCGACAAAGCTTGCATACGCCTCGTTGAAATCACTGTCGTTTTCGACGTACAGGAGTTGATGTGCCATTTCATGGAACAGTGTGCCGACATAGCGGATGTCCGAGCCACGCAGCATGGTGTCCAGAATCGGATCATCGAACCAGCCAAGCGTCGAATACGCTGATGCACCACCGATGGTCACGTCGTAACCATCACGCCGAAAGTCGTCCGCGTACTCCAGCGCATCGGCCTCGGCAAAATAACCGCGGTAGTTCACGCAGCCGGCAATCGGAAAGCACCAGGTGTAGGGACGTAGCGAGAACTCCTCTGCCGCCACGACGTTCCAGGTAATGGCCTGGCGCCCGGTTTCAACGTAGGTGCTGTAGCTATCGGTATCGGGAAGCTGCAACACCTCGACGGCAAACCCGCGAGCTTGCCCGAGGGTTTCAAGCTGTGTGCGCAACACCGGATCGAGCGACTCGTCTGCCAGCAGCTCCGCGACGGGTTGCCGTGCGCGCATCAGCTTCAGATGCCCGCCCGCAGCCTGGGCGTAATAGCCGATATTGGCGCACCCGCTCACGGTAGCAACAACGGTACCGAGCAGCACGACAGCCACTACCGAAATTGCTCTCATCAGTGCATCAGACTCAGGCTTTCTGGCAGATGGAGTGTAGCATCGCCCCATGCAAACCTATCTCGTAGGCGGCGCCGTACGCGACGCCCTGCTCGGACTCGATGTCGCCGACCGCGACTGGGTAGTGGTGGGCGCAACCCCTGAAATCATGACGTCCAGCGGCTTCCGCGCAGTAGGCAAGGACTTCCCTGTATTCCTGCATCCCGATACACACGAGGAATACGCGCTAGCAAGGACAGAACGCAAGTCTGGCACCGGATACACGGGCTTCAGCTTCAACACCTCTGCCGACGTCACTCTGGAGCAGGATCTGTCGCGACGCGACATCACCATCAACGCGATCGCTCAGGACAAGAAGGGCGACCTGATAGACCCTTACGGCGGCAGGGAGGACCTCGAGGCGCGAGTACTACGCCACGTGTCACCGGCCTTTGTCGAAGACCCGGTACGGGTTCTGCGAGTGGCACGCTTCATGGCGCGCTTCGCCCCACTGGGCTTTGCCGTCGCCCCCGAAACCATGGGGCTGATGCGCGCCGTGGTGACCTCTGGCGAGGTAGACCACCTGGTCGCAGAGCGGGTCTGGCAGGAGCTCGAAGGGGCACTTGCCGCGCAATCGCCACGTCACTTCGTGACGACGCTACGCGAGTGCGGTGCACTGGCACGCGTGCTGCCGGAAATCGATGCCGTGTTCGGCGTCCCACAACCCGAGCAGCACCACCCGGAGATCGACACCGGCGAACACTCGCTGCAGGTTCTCGAGCAAGCGTGCCGGATGAGCACTGGCCCGGACACACGATTCGCGGCGCTGTGTCATGACCTTGGCAAGGGCACCACGCCTGCAGATGAGTGGCCGTCTCACCACGGGCACGAGCAACGCGGCGCTGACCTGCTGGACACGATGACCCAGCGTCTTCGGGTACCAAAGCGCACACGAGATCTCGCCATCCTGAGCGCACGCTGGCACACGCATGTGCATCGGGTCGAGGAGTTGCGCACGGCGACCTTGGCAAAGCTACTGCAAGCACTCGACCCGGCACGACGGCCCGAACGCTTCGAGGCCTTTCTGACAGTGTGCGAGGCCGACGCAAGGGGGCGCTCTGGTCTGCAAGACAGTGCGTACCCGCAAGCGGACCTGATGCGCAAGGCAGCGGCTGCCTGGCAGGGAGTCGACGCCGCCGCTATCGTTGCCAGCGTCAGCGACAAGATGAAAATTCCGGACGCTGTTCGTGAGGCTCGATTCAGCGCACTACGTAAGGCACGTGGATAACTGAGGTCAGCTCGCCCATCTCAACGGCAGGGCTGACCGCTCGTCGTTCTCATGAGCTGAATCACGAGCTTCGTCTTTGACTGCCAGCTTGCACGCGTACATTGTTGACATCTGCAACGCGCACCCCTTGAGAAGTGCGTGCCCGCTTAAAATACTACAACTCAGACACCCTATGAAAAAGCTCGATGGCAAGGTCGCTCTGATCACCGGGGCGGCACGCGGAATAGGACGCGCATTCGCCGACGCCTACGTCACAGAAGGCGCACGTGTTGCAATTGCTGACATCAACCTCGACGGTGCAGAACAGGCAGCTAGCGCGATTGGCCGCGGCGCGTTTGCCATCGAGATGGACGTCACCGACCAGGCGAGTATCGAGCAGGGCTTTGACACAGTAGCCCGCGAGGCGGGCCAGCTCGATATCGTCATCAACAATGCGGCACTGTTTGATGCCGCGCCGATCGTGGACATCACCCGTGAGTCCTTCGACCGCCTGTTCAACGTGAATGTCGCCGGCACTCTGTTCACGTTGCAGGCGGCAGCGAAACACATGATCGCGCAAGGTACGGGCGGTAAAATCATCAACATGGCGAGCCAGGCGGGCCGTCGCGGCGAGCCCTTGGTGGCTGTCTACTGCGCCACCAAGGCTGCCGTCATCAGCCTCACACAGTCCGCCGGCCTGGATCTGATCAAGCACGGTATCAACGTCAACGCGATCTCCCCTGGTGTCGTGGACGGCGAACACTGGGATCACGTGGATTCGCTGTTTGCCCACTACGAAAAGTTGCAGCCTGGGCAGAAAAAGGCGCAGGTCGGCGCTGGCGTGCCTTTCGGGCGAATGGGTCAGGCCGAAGACCTGACCGGCATGGCGGTGTTTCTGGCCAGCTCGGATGCTGACTATGTAGTCGCCCAGACCTACAACGTCGATGGCGGCCAGTGGATGAGCTAAGCCGATATCTCGCGTCGTAAGAAGGAATGAAGACGCCGCGCCTGCACCTGTTCGTGAGGCACACGGCACAACCGCTCCGATAGAGTGAGCTTCCTTATCTCTGGACAACAGGTCTGATCGTCCATGGCAGTTTTTCCCTCCTCAGCGCGGGTCGTGATCATCGGTCAGGGCGGCATTGTCGGCGCGTCGGTGGCGCATCACCTGATCGAGCGTGGCTGGGACGATATCGTCGGCATCGACATGTCGGCCATCCCCACCGATGTCGGCTCTACCGCGCATGCGTCGGATTTCTGCTATGCCACCGCGCACGACCAGATGACCTGCGACACCACCCGCTACAGCATCGATTTTTTCGAGAAACGCGGACGTTATGCCAAGGTAGGCGGACTGGAGGTCGCGCGTGTCGGTGATGACGAACGCATGGGCGAACTGCAACGCAAGGTAGCCTCGGGCAAGGCCTTTGGCACCCGCGCTTGCATGATCAGCGCCGAGGAAGCCGCCGAGAAGATGCCGCTTCTGGAACAGGACGCGATCCAGGGCGCGCTGTGGGACCCGGACGCAGGTCTCGTAATACCGCGCTCGCAAGTCGTTACCGGCGAGATGGTCGAGGAAGCCGAGAAAACCGGCAAGCTGGTCACCTTCGCCAATACACCGGCAACCGGGTTGAAGATCGAGAACGGTCGCATCGTCGGCGTCGACACGCCGCGCGGACACATCGCGGCTGAACACGTCGTGGTCTGCGCCGGCCTCTGGGGCCGACTCATCGCCGAGATGGCGGGCGAAGATCTGCCGGTCATGCCGGTCGATCACCCCTTGCTGTGGTTTGGCCCCTACAAGGAGTTTGCCGGCACCGGCAAGGACATTGGCTATCCCTTGCTGCGGGACCAGGGCAATTCGGCGTACCTGCGTGATACGGGTGACCCGACAACCTCGGAAGGCGGCATGATCGAATGGGGCTACTACGAAGAGTCCGAGCCGCGCATGTGTCATCCACGGGATCTGCAGAACAAGGAAGAGGCCCGCTTGTCCCCGTCGCAGCGCGATCTCGAGATGGAGCAGATCATGGAGCCGCTGGAGCGCGCCATGGAGCTCACACCCATCCTCGGAGAGCTCGGTTACGACGAGAAGCGCTCGTTCAATGGACTACTGCAAGTCACGGCCGATGGCGGCCCCTCGGTCGGCGAATCAGCGAACGTGCGCGGACTGTGGTACGCCGTTTCCGTATGGGTAAAGGACGGGCCCGGTACCGGCAAGTTGATTGCGGACTGGATGACCGACGGACGCACGCGCCTGGATCATCATGGCGTGGACGTCACGCGCTATTACCCCTTCCAGCAGCAGGAGCAATACATTCATGATCGCTGCTATGAGACCGCCTTCAAGATCTACAACCCCGCAGTCCATTCACGCGAGCCGTACAGCAAGGGACGTGGTTTGCGCCGCAGCCCCTTCTACGAGAGAGAAAAAACCCTCGGCGCCTACTTCATGGAAGCGGCCGGCTGGGAGCGTGCTCACGGCTACGCCAGCAACGAGCATCTGCTCGAGAAGTTCGGCGACCGTGTGCCGGTACGCGAAGCCGAATGGGACAATCGCCACTTCTGGCGTGTGTCCAATGCAGAGCACCTGCAACTCTCCGAAGACATCGGCATGGTCAATCTGTCGCACTTCGCGATCTATGACGTCAAGGGCCCGGACGCAGAAACCCTGATGGAATACGCCTGTGTGGCCAAGGTGGGTGGCGACACGGCCATTGGCCGAGGTGTGTACACACACTTCCTGGATCACGCCGCCGGAGTGCGTGCCGATCTGACCGTCATCCGTCTCGCTGAAGACCACTTCCGCATCATCGACGGCGGCGCGTCGGGCAATCGTGATTTCATCTGGCTCAAGCGCATGAGTGAAGACCGCGGTTGGACCCGACTGACCATCAGCGATCGCACCACCGACTTTGCCTGCATCGGTGTCTGGGGTCCGAACGCTCGCACCACCTTGCAGCGTGTCGTCAGCGACGCCGATGCCTTGACTCAGGAGAATTTCCCCTTTGCAGCGGTTCGCACGATCGAGATTGCCGGCGTAAAGGTCAGCGCGTTTCGCATCTCCTACGTCGGCGAACAAGGCTGGGAACTGCACTTTGACTACAACGACGGACTTGCGGTGTGGGACGCCCTCGCCGCTGAAGGCGTTACTCCCATCGGCATCGAGACCTACGCCAACAGCCGGCGTCTGGAAAAGAGCCTGCGGCTACAAAACGCGGATCTGCTGACCGAGTACAACCTGGTCGAGGCAGACCTTGCGCGCAAGAAGGTCAAGGCGGCGGATTTTCATGGCAAGGAGGCCTACCTTGCCGTTCGTGATCGAGAGCATCAAAGCGCGTATCTCTGCACCTTGACGATGACGGACAACATCGACTCGAACGGTGTAGCGCGCTATCCGGTAGACACCAGCCCGATCATCGATCCGGCAACGGGCAAGACCCTGATCGATGATCAAGGTCGACGCTCGTACACCACCAGCATCGTGTACGGCCCGAGCGTGGGTCACAACATTGCACTGGCCTATCTGCCGCGAGAGTACTGCGAGCTTGGACGCGAGCTCCAGATCGAATACTTTGGCGATACCTATCCGGTACGTGTTGACGGTGTGGGTTATGCGCCGCTGTACGATCCGGACAATGTGAAGCCGCGTTCCTGATTGCAGCAGGAACGAGGGAGGCCTGAGCCAGGCTGCGTCAGCTGGCTCTCGCGCGCTGCGTCAACAGCCGCTCGACGCCCGGCAGTACCTGACCGATGCGCGTGTAGGCGAGCGCCCAGGCAAGCACCACGCCGGACGTGTTGGCCACCATGTCGAGCACCTCGAACTGGCGCGACGGCACCATGCCCTGCAAGAACTCGATGCCGATACCCAGCGCTACGAAACCGCTGACCAGCACCAGACGCGTCAGGTCGTGACGAAAGATCTGGGCGAACCACCCCATCATGCCCGCATAGGCGATCAGGTGAGTGACCTTGTCATGCAGCATGATCTGTTCGACCGGCTGTGGCAGATCCAGTACCGATAGCGCGATGACCGCGATCACCATCAGGCACCCGGTAGTCAGCCAGACGCGCGGAAAGATCAGATGATCGGTAGCAAACCAATCGCGGGATGTGAAATCGAAGATCACGCGCCTTTATCGGACGATGCGACGTTCCCCGAACGAGATGACATCACGCCATCGGTTGAATGTGACGCAATCGACGCTTGATGCCCGTCCTGGATAGCCTCTCCGGATTCGAGCGCATCCGTGCTGGCGACAGGTGATGCCTTGAAGGTCATGCGCACCAGCAGGCCGGGTTCCGCATCCTCGAGGCTGATCTCACCATCGTGGACGTCGATCACCGCCTTGACCAGGGACAAACCAAGGCCATGGCCTCCCTGCCCGCGTGTGGAGGCTTCATACCGATACAGTCTTTGCAGTACGCGTGGGCGCTCTTCTGCCGGCAATCCGGGGCCATCGTCCTTCACGATCAACTGGGGCGCATCCAGATCCCTGACCAGACATATCCGGATGTATGCGTTTTCCCGTGAATAGCGGGTCGCGTTCTCGATCAGGTTGACCGCGGCCTGACGCAGCAGGTCAGCGTCTCCATGAACAACCGAAGCACCGTGCCCGGTGATCTCCAGTTCGAGTGTACGGTCGGCGTCTTCGCACACCGGCTGATAGATCTCGTACAGGCCCTCGGCCAGTTCAAACAGATCCACATCGGTGAATTTGGAGCGGCGACGGCCGGACTCGATCTGCGTAATCCGGAGCAAGGCATCGAATATCGAGCGAGCATCGGCAAGACCAAGCTTGACCTCTTCGAGCGGCTCGACCGCTGGCTGCCCGATCTGATTGGCCCGTATGGCCTCGTCCAGTGGTACAGCGACGCGACTCAACGGCGCGCGCAGGTCGTGTGCCATGACCGAGGTGAGCTGCTGCAAGGTACCTACCGACTCCTGCAAACGATCCAGGGAGCGATTGGTCGATAGCGCCAGACGGTCGATGTCGTCATCGCCTGCGATGGGCATGCGCACATCGAGCTCCCCGCTGGACACCTGCTTCACCACGGTTCCGAGCCGCCGCAGGCGACTCCGCAGCTTGAACGATTGGTACAGCCCGATGAATACCGCCGGCAACAGGCACACGGGTATCAACCAGCCGAGAAGACCGAGTACGCCGCTACGCAGCTTGTCCACCTCGTGGAGACTGCTGCCGAACACCAGACAATTCTCACCCCGCTGACGCGCAAGGAACATGAATCGATCTGCTTTCGATCGGTCGACCGAATCCTCGGGAATCAGCGTAACAGGTTGTTCGACTGCTGATTGCGAGACGTCGAGCCACCCTTTGTAGAAGTCCTTCCGACAGTCCAGACCATCCACATTGCCAGAGAGGGTGTTGCCACTGGAATCGACCCAGGCAAAGGCACCTTCATCCCTGATCGGCAAGGAACGGCGGAACCGGCGAATGAGCTCGCGATCCTCGTCCGACAGTACATTCGTGTTCCTGGCAGCGACTTCATGTCGAGCAAGCAGTGACTCCGCCACACGCTCCTCGAGTCCGTCGATCAGGACATTCCAGAACACGGCCGAAAGCAGCATCAGCGCAACCAGCGTTGTCGTCGCTGAGATGAGACCGCTGCGCAGGGCGATATCGCGCCGCACCCTCTCCATCACGGTTTGAAACGTTATAGCCATGCGCCCCCGTCAATGTCCATTGACTCGTGTGTCGACGCACGCCGTGCATACGCAACCCACAGCGACTCGTTCACAGCCGTGTTGTCACGAAGATCGAGGCGATGAGCAACACGGTAAGCAACACGTGCCCCACACTGGACACCACCAGGGGATGCCAGCGCGCACCACCCTTGTATCGCACCCAAAGAACGACAAGCGCGCTGTAGCCAAGAATCGACACCCCGACCCAGATCGCCACTTTCTCCGCCTCGAGCGACCAGTTCAAACGGTCTCGCCCTTCAAGGATCCACCCGGTGAGCGCGTAGACCAGGAAAAAACCACTCATCACCAGCGGCACGATCAACAGCGAGAACTGCAGCACAGGTCCGATCGGTCCGCGCGCCGCCCCTACCCGATCATGATCGAGCGAATCGGTTGAATCCTGGGTAGTTGGGGAACTCATGCAACGTGGGCACTCCAATCGAGAGATTATGGTACGAACTCACCCCGCAGAAAAGGTCGACCGTGGACACATCGAATCTCAATCGCTTGCTTACCGCAATCGCCATCTCACTTCCGCTACTGGGCGGCACCAACGCGAGCCTGGCAGGAAATGCCGACGTGGTCGATGTCTCTGTGACAGCGCTGGGCGGGTCGCGGTTCCGTATCGACACCACGGTGGCTCACGCTGACACCGGCTGGGACCACTACGCCAATCGCTGGGACGTGTTTACCGAAGACGGCATGGTACTCGGCACGCGCGAACTACTGCATCCACACGTGGACGAACAGCCCTTTACCCGCTCCTTGACGCTGGAAATCCCCGCTGACATCACACGTATCGTGGTGCGCGCGGGTGATTCGGTCCACGGCGACGAAGGCGGCGCAAGCCTTACCGTGGACGTCCCGCATTGACGCACGCCTGCGCTACAGGAAAACCACCAGCAACAGGACACCCAGCGCCAGTCGGTAGATCACGAAAGGCGTCATGCCGAGGCGATTGATGTAGGCAAGAAACAGGTGGATGCATGCAAACGCGGACACGGCGGCAATGACGGTCCCGAGGCCCAGTGCCGTCCAGTCCACCGCCGCGGTGGATTCGATCAGATCCTTGGTCACCCCGAGCCCCGACAGCACGATGATCGGAATCGACAACAGGAACGAGTAGCGCGAGGCCGCCTCGCGTGTCAGTCCCAGCAACAGCCCGGCAGTGATGGTGATGCCCGAGCGCGAGGTACCGGGAACAAGCGCCATCGCCTGAGCGGCACCGATGATCAGGAAGTCCTTCCACCCGAGCGTGAACTCATCGCGCTCCAGACGGCTGCGCTTGTCGGCGTACCACAGCACCAGGCCAAAGATGATCGTGGTTGCCGCAATGACCAGCGGGGAGCGCAAATGGACCTCGATCACGTCCTTGAACGCAAGTCCGACAAGACCGGCCGGTAGGGTGCCGAGGATGACACCCCAGGCCAGTCGGGAGTCCGCCGTATGCGCACCCGCCTTGCCGCCGCCCACGCCAACCAGGGCACCGGCGGATCGGCACCAGGCAAAAAACAGGGTAACGATGTCGCGGCGAAAGTAGGCCACCACGGCGATCAACGTTCCGAGGTGCACGGCCACGTCGAAGGCCAGGCCCTGATCCGGCCAGCCGAGCAGATTGGGCACGAGAATCAGGTGAGCCGAACTGGAGATCGGCAGGAACTCGGTCAAGCCCTGAACAAGGGCGAGGCAGATGATGTGAAAAGTATCCATCGGTGGTCCGTGGCGGCTTGCAGTGGCTGCAAGCGTGATTTCAGCAGTGCGCTCTACAGGCGGTAGGCGAGATCTTGCAGCGAAAAGCCGCGCAGCGCGGGAGCATAGCCCTTGCCCAGGCCGATCACTTGAAACCGCTCACCCATTTCGCCGGGAAGTGTCAGCGTCTTCACAGCCCGGGTCAGCGCGATGCGATCGATCTCTCGCTCGAGCGCGGCCGATGCCGCCTCTGCAAGCGCCAGCAGATCATTGGCGAGAAGAAAACCCGCCTGTGAGGTGTAACCGAGAAACTCGAGCCCGACCGGCGCGGCCGATTCGGCCAGCGCCGTGAAATCGATGTGGGCGGTGATGTCCTGTAGTCCTGGCCACCGGTAGGCATCGTCGTGAGCGTGATGGCGGTAGTAGCAGGCGAGCGTGCCGCGCCCCCGCTCCTGGCTGAAACGCTCGCGGCGCGGGTAGCCATAATCTGCAATCAGGACCACTCCTTCGCAAAGCGAATTGGCAACCGTCGCCAGCCACGGCCTCGCGTGCAGGCAGATCTCCGATGAATAACCTCCAGGTAGCGGTGCATCGAGGTCAACCTCTACCGCGGCTACCGCAGCGCAAAGCGCCTCGGGTGCCGGCTGTGCTTCATCTGCAAACCCGACCGATTCATCAGCCCCCGCATCCGACATGACACCGACACGCCAGAGATCACCGGGGCTCGCCGAGCGTTTGACAAACCTCTCTACGGGCAAGGCGTCCACCACTTCATTGGCGATCACCACCCCGCGCGACCCCTCCGGCAAGCTCGCCAGCCACTCGACGCGGGACAGCCCGTTCTCACCGAGGGCGGCGAGCAGCGTGTCGCGCTGACGCCGCTGCAGCTCCGGACTGAGCTCCACGATGCGGTATCTCAGCGTCGGCAGGTCAGCCAGCGCCGTCAGTATCGCGGCGGCCATTGCGCCGCTGCCCGCACCGAACTCGATGATGCCTGCAGGCTCGACCGATTCATCAGATCCCGTATCGGCCAGCGTGTCGAGCACTTCGCGGCATTGCACAGCCAGTGCTTGTCCAAAGAGGGGACTGACTTCCGGGGCAGTAATGAAGTCTCCACCCGCACCGAACTTGCGCGAACCGGCCATGTAGTAACCAAGGCCCGGCGCATAGAGCGCGAGCTGCATGTAGTCAGCAAACGACATCGGGCCCGCTGCCAGGCGCTCGCGGATCACCGCACTCAATCGCAGCGAATGCTCCCGTTCGATGGCACTCGGTTCTGGCAGCGCGGACTCGGCCATGGCACAGACTCCGCTATCAGGTCTGGTCGGCGCGGCCACGCTCGATCACCAGGCCGACATCGGTGCTGCCCGGTAGCGCGTGGGGCTTTCTCAGCTCCAGACGCAGCCAGGGCACCGCGAACTCGTCGATGATCAGGGCGGCGACACGCTCGGCCAGGGTCTCGATCAAATGGAATTCACTCGCCTCGACGTAGTGCCTCAGCCGCTGCGACAAGGCGTCGTAGTTCAGCGCGTCGTCGATGTGGTCGCTGGCCGCAGCGCGTTTCACATCGGATTGCAGGTCCAGATGCAGCACCAGCGGCTGCCGCCGAAGCCGTTCGTGGGGCTCGATGCCGATAACAGCATCGATCTGGAAGTCGCGAATCAGAATCAGATCCGGCGCTGGTCCGGTCGTTGCACAATGAGCGTGAGTCGGGGTCATGGGGCGCAGAAAAGCCAGCAGGAACGGGGGATTGGGCACCATCTTCGATTATGACAGCCGAAGAGCTTGCACAGAGTGCCTGCTTTCGCTAGTATTTGCGGGCTCGGCGCTGCCGAATTCAACCCGTCACTTCACGCAGCATTGCTCCGGGAATAGTACTGATGTCCAGAATCTGTCAGGTCACCGGCAAAGGTCCGATGAGCGGCAACAACGTGTCGCACGCCAAGAATCGCCGCAAGCGCCGGTTTCTGCCGAACCTCCACACTCACCGCTTCTGGGTTGCCGCCGAGAACCGGTTCGTGAGTCTGCGAGTGTCCTCCAAGGGCATGCGCATCATCGACAAGCGCGGTATCGACACGGTGCTCGCCGACATGCGCGCCCGTGGCGAGCGTGTCTGACCCCCTCCTCCAGCGAGATTGAAGCGATGAGAGACAAGATCAAGATGGTGTCGTCGGCCGGTACCGGTCACTTCTACACGACCACCAAGAACAAGCGCACCATGACGGGCAAGCTCGAAATGATGAAGTTTGACCCGAAGGCGCGCAAGCACGTCATGTACAAGGAAGCAAAGATCAAGTAAGCGATCACCGCCACCGGTACGAAAAAAGCCCGCTCGATGCGGGCTTTTTTGTGCCTGTCATTTCATCGCGTCATTTCATCGCGTCATTTCATTCCGATCAGCTGACCTTCAGCTCGTATCCTCGCAAGCGGGACGCAAACTCCTGCAGGCATTCGATGCCGGTTTCCTCAGCCTGGTGACACCACTCCTGCAGTGCATGCAGCAACGCATCCTGACTGGCCCCTGCCTTCTGCCAGATGGCTTGCAGGCGGGCCTGGTGCTCGTGCACGATTCTGAGCGCCTCGCTGGCATCAAAGGCGGCCCTGAGCCGTTCGCGGGCTGCGGCATCCAGCTTGTCTTCACCCTTGATGATGTCCTTGCGTACCCGCCTCAGCCCACGCCGCTCCAGCGTGGGCAAGGATGAGCGAAGCGCCTTGAACTCGAGCTTGTGCACCGGTAGGGTCACCCGCCGTGCGTAGCTCTCCATGACATGCAAGCGGCTGGAGATGATCGCCTTGACCGTGTCAATGTCCATGCCTTCCTTGTCGTCCCGAAAGGCCGGACGCGGTGCCACACGACGGATTCGCGCCAGACCCAGAAAGGAAAACACGCGCAGGTACATCCACCCGAGGTCGAATTCCCAGCGTCGAAGCGCAAATCGCGCTGATGAGGGATAGGCGTGGTGATTGTTGTGCAGCTCTTCGCCACAGATCAGCACTGCCAGCGGGGTGATGTTGGTCGCCGCATCGTCAGTCTCGAAATTCCGGTAACCCCAGAAGTGCCCGATGCCATTGATTACCCCGGCAGCAAGCACGGGAATGCAGAGCATCTGGATCGCAAAGACTGCGATACCCGCCAGACCGAACAGCAGGAATTCGGTGACCGCGAGGATCGCGATCCCACCGAAGGTACACGCGCTGTATACGCGCCGCTCCATCCAGTCGTTCGGTGTGCCATGGCCGAACTTTTCGACGACTGCCGGATCTGCCGCAGCGTCTCGATAGAGTTCAGCGCCTTCGAGCAGCACCTTGCCAATGCCATGCACTTGCGGAGAGTGAGGGTCTTCAGGACCTTCGCAGCGCGCGTGGTGCTTGCGGTGTACCGACACCCACTCGCGCGTGTTCATGCCCGTGCTCATCCACAACCAGAAGCGGAAGACATGTGCCAGTGCCGGATGCAGATCGACCGACCGGTGCGCCTGACTGCGATGCAGGTACACCGTGACCGCCAGTAGAGTGAAGTGGCAGCTGACCAAGGTCCACACCACGAGGGCCCACAGTGGCAGGTTCCACAGCCCGGTTGCAAGCTGGTAAAGCGCATCAACAATGTTCATTCAGTATTTATAGTTTGAAATTTCAGCCGTTCGGCTTACGACCGCATCGAGCAGCGCAGGTTTCCCGGCCGAGCACTATACTCGCGCTCTATGACTCGCCACGGCTCCAGCCTGCTCGAGGCTCGCGAACTCACACGCTACCTGCCAGGGGCACGCCGTGACGCTGCCAGCCCCATCGTTGATGCGCTCTCCCTGAGCCTGCAGAGCGGTGATGTACTCGGCTTGCTCGGGCTCAACGGTGCGGGCAAGTCAACCACCCTGCGCATGCTGGCGGGGTGCCTGACGCCCCACGCCGGCAGCGTCCATGTCGCGGGGCACTCGATGTCTGACGAACCGGCAGCGGCTCGCGCGGCACTCGGCTACCTTGCCGACCGTCCTCCCCTGTATGACGACATGCGTGTCGAGCCCTACCTCAGATTCACCGCTGCCTTGCGCAACATGCCGCGCCGCGACATCAACCACGCAGTTCAAGCCGTCATCGAAGAATGCCAACTGGCAGATATTGCGCGGCGCCGCAACGGCAGGCTCTCCAAGGGTCAGCGCCAACGAGTGGGCATTGCACAGGCCATCATTCATCGCCCATCGGTGGTGTTACTGGACGAACCTGGCAGCGGGCTTGATCCGCAACAACAGGACGAGCTACGACAGCTCATCCGACGCCTGGGTCACGATCGCACCGTCGTTTTCTCAACACATGTGCTCAGTGAAGTGCAGGCGTGTTGCACCCGAATCGCGGTCATTCACGGAGGGCGCCTCATGGCAGAACACGATCTGCTCGCGGAGCCTTCGGCAAGAGACGAACTCGCTGATCTCTTTCACCAGATTGTCAGCGAATCGGCCAGTTCGGCACCCGCTATCGACAAGAACGCAGCCTGAACATGAGTGGTACCAGCGTTGTACGCATGACAGCAACGGTCGCCCGTCATGAATTTACACGCCTGCTGCGGTCCAGTGCCACATGGGTGGTAGCGGCATTGTTTGTGGCAGCAGCGGCCTGGCTGTTTCTGAGCCAGGTCGAGCATTGGCTGGATGCCCAGGCGAGCATTGGTCTTCAGGATCACCCGCCGGGCCTGGCAGGTTTTCTGGGGACAACCTATCTCGCACCCTTGTCCGTGGTGCTTGCCGTGCTGGCTCCGTTCTACGCCATGCGCAGCTTCAGCGAGGAGTACCGCGAGGCCACCTGGAGCTTGTGGCAATCATCACCCGTACCGGTGACCGCAGTTGTGCTTGGCAAGCTGATCGGCACACTGGCTGCACTTGCGATACCGGTGGGTACTGCCATCGCAATGGTGCTGATAATGATGGTGTGGACGCAACTCGATCTTGGCGTCTTTGCCTCCAGCGCAGCCGGACTGCTGCTGTGCACGATGGCCTCGACCGCTGCCGGCATGTACTGCTCGAGCCTCGTCAAGCAACCGATGCTGGGCGCCGTGCTCGCGATCGTATTGCTTGGCGTCCTGTGGCTGATCGGTAGCACCACCGGTGTTGCCCCATCGTTGGATGCGCTCGCCGCACTGTCCCCCGGGCAACATCTTTCAGGATTCCTGCAGGGCTATCCGAACACAGGCGACGTCGCCTACTTCCTGCTGTTTACCGGTGTGTTCGTGGTGCTGACACTCATCCGACTGGATGCGCTGCGTCAGCTTGGCGATTGATCAGACATGACCACACGCATACATCTGGTTCTGTCGCTGTGCGCTCTGGTGATCGCGCTCACGCTCGGCTGGTTTGCAGAACGATTCTCGGTCGGGATGGACCTGACGTCCAACGCGCGGCACAGCCTGACCCAAGGTACCGTGGCTACGCTGGAGTCGCTCGATACCCCTGTAGACATTCTCGCCGTCCTTGGACCTGATCCAGCGGTACGCACAGCAGTCAGCGACCTTGTCGATCGCTACCAGCAGCTCAAGCCGGACATCGACCTGCGCTTCCTGAATCCGGAAACCGACCCTGCACGCGCGCGAGAACTCGACGTCGCCCCGGGTGGCGAGCTGATCATCACCGGTGCCGGTCGAGAGCATCGACTTACCAGCCTCGACGAGCGCAGCCTCACTGGTGCGCTCCGGCAGATCGGCCGCGAAGGCACGCGGCGGCTCGCCTACGTAACCGGACACGGCGAGCGTTCCCCCATCGCCCAGACCAATCACGACTGGTCACTCATCAGCAATCGACTGGCAGCCATCGGTTTCGAATCCACAGAGCTGAGCTTTGTCACGTCCCCTGTAGTGCCTGACGATATTGATGTGCTTGTGGTTGCTGCACCGATGCAAGCCTGGTTCCCTGGAGAGATCGCCAACCTGCTCGAATACGTACGCCGCGGCGGCAACCTGCTCTGGTTGACCGAAGCGCAGGCCACGGCCGCGACACCCGCACAATCCTCGGACAATGGCCCGGTGCTGGCCAGTGCAATTGAAACCGGTGCGGATCTATCGGATCTTGCAGTGGAACTCGGCATCCAAACACTTCCGGGGCTTGTCATCGACACGGATAGCCAGGCGCTGGGTCTCGACGCCCCTGACTTCGTCGTCCTGAACGCCTTTCCGGCACATCCTGTGACCGCCAACCTGCGCAGTGCGCTGTTGTTGCCACAAGCCAGGGCGCTGGACGTGACACCCCTGGCAGGGCAAACCACACTGCCGCTTCTGACCACCGGCGAGTCGAGCTGGACCGAAACAGGCCCACTGGAAGGCGCAGTGCGCTTTGACGAAGGTAGCGAAGAAGTTGCCGGGCCATTGGTCATGGGCGTGACTATCGAACGCCCACAAGCAAACGGTGGCAGCCAGCGCATCGCCGTGATCGGGGACGCAGACCTTGGCGCATCGACCTACCTTGGCAACGGCTCGAACGCCGCCTTTGTCGAAAGTCTGTTTGTGTGGCTGGGTGGTGACGACGCGGCCTTGTCGTTTGTCACGACACCTGCAAGCGATGCCGAGTTGGTCATGCCAGCTCGTAGCATCGCGGCACTTACCCTGATCTGCCTGTTCGCCTTGCCGATCCTGCTGTTGCTGATTGGCCTCGGTGCACGTGTCGCCATGTCTCGTGGCTAAACCTGCGTCGACCCATCGTGAGCAATCGGGCCATGCATACCGACGTCGCCGCCTCGCGTTAGCGTGCAGCGTGGTGGCAGCCATGCTACTCGGCAGCGCGAGCTGGGTCGCCTGGCGCGACAAGCAACACGAAGCCGCCTCGCACGCATTCGTGCGCGAGCCCGATGCGATCACGATCATGCGTCCGGGCCACGCGGACATCTCGCTTGAACGACAGGACCATGGCTGGCTCATCACGGCCCCTTGCTCGCTCGCGGTAAACGAACAACGCCTGTCGCCCCTGTTTGAAGCCTTGAATCAGCCGGGTACGCGCTACGCCATCAGCGAAGTTGACACCGCAGCAGCGGGACTCGACACACCGCTCGCCACCCTCATGATCGATGACGAACGCATCGACATCGGTGCGCTCGATACCACAGGACAACGGCGCTACCTCAAGACCGAACAACAGGTGGAACTCGTACCCGAGTGGATATGGTCTCTGGTTGACGGTGGGCTCAGCGCTTTTGCGCGTGGCGAAATATTCAGCGATGACATCGTGGGACTGACCTACGACGATGTCGAACTGGACGTTGCACAGTGGAATGCGCTGGTGGCCTCACAAACGGTGCAGTGGCCACTGTCTGACGCGCTGCCGGACACACACCGGCGCATGGATGCACAGGCGACTCTTGCCGATGGTCAGATCGTGAGTGTCGCCATCACCCGTACCGCCTCGTGGGATGCGATTGTGCTCAACGACGAAGGCTGTGCTCGACTGCTCCCACCTGATTCTCTCTACGGCCTCGACAGCTGATGCCGGAGTTGCCCGAGGTCGAAACCACACGCAGGGGAATCGAGCCTTATCTGGTCGGGCAACGCATCGCATCGGTGAAGGTGCACAATTCACGCTTGCGCTGGCCGGTAGCTTCAGAAATACACAGCCTGAGAGGTGCCACCGTCCACTCGGTACGCCGTCGTGCCAAGTATCTGTTGCTGGACACCGCAACGGGCTCTGCCTTGGTGCACCTCGGCATGTCCGGTAGCCTGCGCATCGTTTCACCCGCAGACGAACGGCGCAAGCACGACCATGTCGAGCTGATTACCGACTCAGGGACAGGCCTGCGCTATCACGATCCACGGCGGTTCGGCTGCTGGTTATGGCAGGGCAAGGACGAACCCACCCACCCACTGCTCGCAAGCCTCGGCCCCGAGCCCTTGTCCGACGAGTTCGATGCGACTTTGTTGCATGCGGCATCGCGCAAACGCCTCGTGCCCATCAAGGTCCTGATCATGAACGCGTCGGTGGTCGTCGGTGTCGGTAACATCTACGCCAGTGAGTCCTTGTACATGGCTGGCATTCGACCCGGGCGAGCGGCTCGGCGAATGACACGCGCGGAGTCAGAACGTCTCGTGGAGGCGATAAAGACCATACTCGCGCGCTCGATCGAACAGGGTGGAACCACACTGCGTGACTTTGTCGGCAGCGATGGCAGCCCCGGATACTTCGCCCAGCAGTTACTGGTCTACGGGCGTGGCGGCGAGCCCTGCAAACAGTGCGGGCATCCGATCAGTCAGCGTGTGATAGCCCAGCGCTCCACCTTCTGGTGTTCGCGCTGCCAGGTCTGAACGTCGCCCGTCACGACTTCCCCGCCTGTCACGACTTCAATCTCATCAGGCCTTCGTACTTGAGTTGCAGTTGTGCCTCGGTTTCGGTGTTGGCCGGGTCAACGTGAATACAGTCGACTGGGCACACCACGACGCACTGCGACTCGTTGAAGTGACCGACACACTCGGTACACAACTGCGGATGAATCTCGTAGATCTCCTCACCCTGATAGATCGCGTCGTTCGGACACTCCGGCTCACAGACATCGCAATTGATGCAGACATCCGTGATGATCAGCGCCATGCGGTAATCACTCGGCGGCGTACTTCTTGTCGAACGCATCGACGACCACCGGATGCACGAAGTCGGAGTAATCACCGCCATGGCGCGCAATCTCGCGCACGATGCTCGATGAAAGGAAGGTGTAGTCCTGAGCCGCCGCGATGAACATGGTTTCCACGCTGGCATCCAGATGGCGATTGACACCGGCTATCTGCACTTCGTAGTCGAAGTCGGATATCGCCCGCAGTCCCCTGACCACAACCGTTCCACCCACCGACTTGACGAAGCGCATGAGCAATCCATTGAAGGGTTGCACGCTGACATTGGGCAGGGGTGAGGTGATCTCGCGTGCGAGCTCGACGCGCTCTTCGAGCGAGAAAAACGGATTCTTCTTGGTGCTGGCTGCCACCCCGACGATGATTTCATCGAACATGCGGGAGGCACGCGCCGCTACGTCCAGATGCCCGACTGTCATCGGATCGAAGGTACCGGGGTATATGGCAATGACGTGCATGGGACTGTCGCTACACGGGTTCGATCAGAGTCTGCGTGAATCGACCTTGGCGCGCAATAAACCGTGCTCAAATCGTGAGCAGTGTCGCCTGCACGTCGCCAAAACGCTTGCACTTGAGCTCGGAGTAGACGGCGGGGATGTCGATGGTCTGGCGCACACCCTGCTCCAGGTGCACGCGCGCGCCCTCGGCCAACGGCCCGTTGGCCAACACTGCGAGCACTCGAGCGTGCAGATTCTCGGCGAATGGCGGGTCCACGAAAACGATGTCGGCCGGTGGTCGCCCGTCCTGCAGGACCTCAGCCCAGTCAGACTGCAGCACCGTGACCTGATCGTCCGGTTCAAGCAGAGGCGCAAGGTTCTCGCGCAGCCGCGAAGCCACAGCCGGATCCCGCTCGACCAGAGTGACCGATGCGGCGCCCCGCGACGCCGCCTCTGCACCCAGTGCACCGCTACCCGCGAACAGATCGAGCACGTGAGCGCCAGGCAATGTGGGCGCCAACCAGTTGAACAAGGTTTCACGCAGACGATCGGGTGACGGGCGCAATCCCGGAGAGTCGATGATCGCGAGCTTGCGGCCGCGCCATCGACCACCAATCACGCGCACGTGCCCGGTCACAGCGTGGGCAGACCTGGGTGCACCCGACCGCGAGCGACGGTTCATCGCCGTTTGCCCACTGAATGTTGGCTGAGCATGGTGGGTTGGCCCCGGCAGGGTGATAGCATCGCGAGCGTTCTCCAACACATTCTAGCGCCGGCCCCCGTGGGTTTCTTCAGCTTTCTCAAACGACAGAAGGATCACAAGCAGGAGGATGTCAGTCGCGATGACACCGCTCTTGAAGGACAGCTCGGCAAGACGCGGTCCCGTTTTCGCGACAATCTGCTCGACTTCCTGCTCGGTGACAAACCGATCGACGACGACTTGCTCGAAGAGCTGGAGAGCCAGTTGATCATGGCCGACGTCGGGGTGGATGCCACGCGTCGCATCATGCAGGCTCTCAACACCCGCGTCGCCCGCTCGGAAGTCGGCAACAGCGACGCGCTGCGGCTTGCATTGCGCCACGAGCTTCTCGACATACTCAAGCCCGTGCACGCGCCACTGGAAATCCCCGAACAGGACGGCCCGTTCGTGATCCTTGTCGTCGGCGTCAACGGATCCGGAAAAACCACAACCATCGGCAAACTGGCTCGCCAGATGACGGATGGGGGCTTGTCGGTGATGCTTGCTGCAGGAGATACCTTTCGAGCAGCCGCCGTAGAACAGCTCGAAACCTGGGGTCAGCGTAACGAGGTGACGGTCGTGTCGCAAGGCTCGGGTGCCGATTCGGCATCGGTGATTTTCGATGCGCTGCAGTCAGCTACGGCGCGCAACATCGATGTGCTGATTGCCGACACGGCCGGCCGCCTGCACACCCAGTCGAACCTGATGGACGAGCTTGCCAAGGTCAAGCGAGTGCTTGGCAAGCTCGACGCCAACGCCCCACACGAAACACTGATCGTGCTCGACGGCGGCACTGGACAGAACGCCCTCGCCCAGGCACAGCAGTTCAACCAGGCGATCGGACTGACCGGCATGGCAATCACCAAGCTCGACGGCACCGCCAAGGGTGGGGTAGTGTTTGCAATTGCCGAGGCGCTGGGCCTGCCGATACGTTTCATTGGCGTCGGTGAAGGCGTATTCGACCTGCAGGTGTTCGAGGCCGAGCGCTTTGTCGATGCGTTGGTGGACCCCGACGCATCGGCGACCCAGTCTTGATCCAGTTCGACGCAGTCAGTCTTCACTTCGGCGCTGGGCAAACGGCGCTGGACGATGTGTCTTTCGAGATCGAGGCAGGGAGTTTCACGTTTCTTGTCGGGCACTCGGGCGCAGGCAAGAGCTCGCTGTTGCAGCTGATCGCACGACTCGCTCGACCCAGCAGCGGCTCGATCACCGTAGGCGGAATCGACTACGCCACACTGCGCACACGCCATGAGCCGGCCTTGCGCCGACAGATGGGCGTGATTTTCCAGGACAATCAACTGCTTGGTGATCGCAACGTCTTCGACAACGTTGCACTGCCCCTGATCATTGGCGGATTTCGCTACAAGGACGTATTGACGCGCGTGGCAGCGGCGCTGGAGCGTGTGGACCTCGCGCCGTTCGCCAACGCGTATCCGGCCACACTGTCCGGCGGACAACAACAACGGGTGGGCATTGCCCGAGCGTTGGTGGCACGCCCCCGGCTGCTGTTGGCCGATGAACCCACCGGCAACCTCGACGCTGGAATGAGCCAGGAGATCATGGAGCTGTTGCTGCAGTTCCACCGTTCCGGAGTCACCGTGTTGCTGGCCACCCATGATGTCAGCCTGCTCCAGGCTTACGACTTGGCGAGACTGGAGCTGTCCGCTGGACGGTGCGTAAGCCCGGCGGTTGCACCGCAGCGCGCGCGTCACCCCTTGCGAGGTCGCCATGCCCATCAGTGACTCGATAACGCGAGCCGCCGGTTCGCAGCGTGGGTACACCGCACGAGGCTATGCCTGGCGGCGCACCCGAACGCGACTTGCAGCCCACCCGGTGGCCAGTAGTGTGTCGTTGCTGGTGCTTGGCATCGTGCTCGCGCTGCCGGTACTGTTGAGTTTTCTGGCAATGGCACTGGACGACCATCGGGGTGACGGGGACCGAGCCGTCACCCTGACCGCCTACCTCGAGACAAGCGTCAACGACCTCGACGGCGCAGCGCTCGCCAGCCGCATTGCGGCCCGACCCGATGTACAGACCACACGCTACATATCGCGCGACGAGGCCCTCGCCACTTTCGAGGCAGAAAGCGACCTCGGCGATGCTCTGGACCTGCTCGAAGAAAATCCCTTGCCCGGTGCCATCGTCATCACGCCAGAACATGCGGTTGTCGCGAGGGACCGCATGCAGGCACTGTCAGATGAATTTCTCGGCTTGAGCGAGATCGTGGAGGTGCGCTACGACCTTCAATGGGTCGAGCGCCTACAGGCGGTGGTGTCGCTATTGCGCGTTGCCGCCGTGCTTGTCACCGGCTTCCTGACCCTGACCGCCCTGCTCGTCATCGCCAACACCATTCGGCTCGAACTGCTCGCTCGACGTGCCGAGCGGGAAGTGTGCCACTTGCTCGGCGCGAGCCGCAGCTTTGTGAACCGACCGTTTCTGTACACAGGCGTGTTGTATGGCCTGGTCGGCGGCGTACTCGCGGCGGCGATGGCTGTGGTGGCCTTCGGCTTGCTCAAGGCGCCGGCGGACACCCTGGCTGGCCTGTACGGAGTGGACCAGGGCATCGCCTGGCCTGAACTGAGCCGGGTTGCGGCGGTGCCGCTACTGGGCGCAGCCCTGGGACTCGCGGCGGCCGTGACGACACTCTATTCAGCGGCCCCGGGCGCGAATGTTACCAACAGTTGAGATCCAAGCTGTCGAAACTGCGTACAAGCTGCTGTTAAATAAAGAAATTTCGGCAGTTTCTGGACGTTCCGGCACAACGGTAGACGCTCAAGGAACCCGGGAACTTTGCCGCTGATTTAGCACTCTCACCAGTAGAGTGCTAGCCTAGTTCAAGCACGTACTTCTGGAGGTATCAGTTATGACCACAGCATTGACGCCCAAATCTCAGAGCCTTGCGCTTCCGTCAGTCAGCGATGACCTGAACGGCTATTTTGCGCGAATCGCCAACATCGAGCTGCTGTCCGTCGAGCAGGAACAAACCTTGGCTCGCCGCCTGCGCGACAGCGAGGATCTCGACGCTGCTCGCCAGCTGGTCATGTCCCAGTTGCGTTTTGTGGTGCATATCGCCCGCAGTTACAAGGGCTATGGTCTGCCCATGGCTGACCTGGTGCAGGAAGGCAATATTGGTCTGATGAAGGCGGTCAAGCGTTTCGATCCCGATGTCGGCGTGCGGCTGATCTCGTTTGCCGTGCACTGGATCCGCGCGGAAATCCACGAGTACGTCATTCGCAACTGGCGCATCGTCAAGGTCGCGACCACCAAGGCCCAGCGCAAACTCTTCTTCAAGCTCCGAAGCGAGAAGAAGGCACTCAACTGGTTCAGCCAGGAAGAGGTCGAGCGGGTTGCCGAGGATCTGAACGTCGATCCGAAGGTGGTTGTCGAGATGGAATCGCGCATGCATGGCCACGACAGCGCGTTTGACGCTCCGGCGGGTGCTAGTGAAGATCGCGTGTCGCTTGCTCCGGCAGAACTACTGCATCAGGAAGCGGACGATCCTTCAGTTGTCGTGGAACGCAACGACGGATACGAACGATCGATGGAAGGTCTGGCAGCGGGCTTCGAGACGCTGGACGATCGGAGCCGGACCATTCTGGAACGTCGTTGGCTGTCCGATGAAAAGTCGACCCTGCACGAATTGGCCGCCGAGTACGGCGTGTCGGCGGAGCGTATCCGCCAGATCGAGAAGGCCGCGATGAAGAAGCTGAAGACTCAGCTTCTCGCAGCCTGAACATCACATCACGTTGATGAAGCCGGTAGTGGCACGTCACTACCGGCTGTAGACCCATCGAGTGACTCGGCACGTGGCGCTCACGCGGTTCTTCGGTTACTCGGCACGGGGTTGAAAGAAAACTCCACTTTCAAGCCTGGATCGTTGTCGTGCAGCGCGACCTCGGCCCCGTGAACGTTGGCAATCGCCTTGACCATGCTCAGCCCAAGCCCTGAACCGGGTGTCGTACGACTGGTTTCCAGCCGATACAGACGCTGAAACACTTTCTCGCGCTTGTCTTCCGGGATACCCGGACCCGTATCAGAAATCGCTAGCCACACCTTGCCGTCGCGCAGACCGCCATCGATATTGATTGCCACGCCCTCCGGGCAGTGATTGATGGCGTTCTCAATGACATTGACTGTCATTTGCAACAGCAGCTGGGTATCTCCCGTTACCGGCAGATCAGCCGTAGTTGCGATGTGATTGCCAAGCACTTGTCCGGACGCCTCGGCAACAGGCTCAAACACTTCGCACGCCGTTGCGACAATATCTGCGAGATTAACCGGCTTGAATTGCGCCTTGAGGGATCCCGCTTCGACTTGAGAAACGCGCAACAGAGCTTCGAACGTGGCATTGATGTGCTCCGCCTCTGACAGTGCCTGTTCGAGTGATTCGCGGGCCACTTCACCGGCGGAGCCTTCAAACGCGTCGACTTGACGACTGGCATCGTCCAGATAACTGTAGAGGCGATTCAGCGGTGTCTTCAGATCGTGCGCAATATCAGTGCTCACTTCGCGAATGCTATCGACATTGTCCTCCAGCCGATCGAGCGCAGCGTTGATTTGCAGAGACATGATGTCAACATCGTCGACGGCATAACTGACCGGAACGCGCTGGTTGAGTTCGCCATCGGCGACGCGGGCGAGCGTGCTGCTCAGACCACTCAGTCGACAATCAAACCAGCGGGAAATCCACACGGCGGCCAGAATCGACAACACCATGGAGACACCCAGAGCCCACATCAGGCAGTTGAGTGCCACTGCCCGCAAATCGCTCAGCGGCTCAAGGCTCCGCCCGATCGACAATTGATAGTCGCCAAGATTCTTGTTCAGGAACCGGTAGGTGCTGTCGACATCTTCAACACCCAGCGTCTTGCCATTCCACTCGTGATAGCCCACGGTACCCGCGCTTGTGGTGATATTGCTCAACACTCGCTCACCATTCGGCGCAAACAAGGCGTAGCCCAGGGACTCGCGCATCGGGCCGGGTTTTTCCAGACGACGAAGCAAGTGTTCTTCGACACCCTCGATACCTTGTTGCTCGTAGATACCGGCCACGATCTTGTGTCTCAAATCAAGTGTGCCGTCCAGATGATCGACGGTGCGCTGCTGCAGCGCCGAGTAGAACGAGTAGCCGGTGACTCCAACGGTGCTGCAGAACAACAACCAGAACACCATCCCTATGCGGAACGGCGAACTGCGCAGTAGCGCGAAACGCGCAAGCGCCGCCCTGACCAGGCGCTCACGAGCATTGACTGGTGCCGGAATGTCCGATCGGTCCAGAGTCAGCGGTGTCGCCGTCATCCTGGAGCAGCTAGCGCCGGATACGGCCGGGGACCCGGCTTCGACGTGTGCTGCGGCTAACGGTTGTTTATCAACGTGGCGCATGCATGCTGTACCCAAGGTTTCTGACGGTATGCAACAACGGTCGCTCGAAGGGCTTGTCGATCTTTGCTCGCAATCGGCTGATATGCGTCTCGACCACGCTGGTTTTTGGATCGAAGTGAAAGTCCCACACCTGCTCCAACAACATCGTTCGGCTAACCACGCGATCGGCATTGCGCATGAGCACTTCGAGCAGAGTGAATTCGCGCGGTTGCAAGTCGATGCTTACGTCACCGCGTCGGACCGTGCGCTTCAACAGATCAAGCTCCAGATCGGCAACGGTCAAGTGCGTTGTCTCCACCGACGTGGCAGGTCGTCGCGCGAGTGCGTTAACGCGCGCCAACAGTTCCGAAAACGCGAAGGGTTTCGTCAGGTAGTCATCAGCTCCCGCCTCCAGACCCGTGACCCGGTCGTCTACACCGGACACGGAGGTCAGGAAGATCACGGGCGTACGACTTCCGGACGCGCGCAGGGCCTTGACCAGTGCCAGCCCATCCATACCCGGAAGCATTCGATCGAGCACAAGAACGTCGTACTCGGTCTGCATGCACTGGACCATGGCCTCGCGACCGTTCTCGAGTACATCGACCACGTGCCCAGCCTCGGACAGTCCCTTCGATGCGTACTCGGCGGTTCTGGCGTCGTCCTCGACGAGCAGTATGTGCATGTCTGTCTCCTGATCAGTAATGGGTCTTGCGACTCTACGAGCTCGGGGTGATGTGACCACCATCGTTGGCAAAGGGCAACTGTGCTACATCCGCAGGTGCCTCGCGGTGACGATACTCTTTGCCGAGCAGCCCGAGTCCAGACCAGACAGGCGCTGGGGCTGCAGCCGACTCGATGATCGTCGAGTCGAGTACCCTATCCAGGCTATCGTGCGTGATCGCTGACGCCGGCGCAGCAACGATCAGAGCCAGTGCCGCGAAAATGACGTTTCGTAGTGATTGGCTGAACATGTGGCGGTACCTCGTGTTTGTTTGTTTTCAGCAGTATCGGTACCCAAGCTTCCACAGGCCTCTCGCTGACCTTAACAATCCGTATACCGTGCCAAGGCAGCGCAGATTGTGTGACGGGCCTCAGGTATTGAAACCACTCGCAACTCGCCACGGTTTGCTACTGTGCCGACACTTTGACCCTCGACAGGCACGATGACAAATTCCACTGTACGGACCCGCAGGACTTCCCTCCGCAGACTTGGAGTGTCCGCAGCCACCGCTCTGCTAGCCTTGGCCAGTGCGGCGGCCTCGGCAGCCGCACCCACAGTCCCCGGAGCCCCCGTCGGCACTGTCTCCGACAATGGAGTGAGCCTGAGTTGGGCAGCCTCCGCCGATGACGAGTCGGTCACCGGCTACAACGTCTACCGTAACGGCAGCTACCTCACAACTGTCGCGACCAACCAGGCAAGTGTCGCCTTCGGGTCCGGAGACACTGCCACCTTCGCGATTGCAGCCTTCGACAGCCCGTCCGACGGATCCGCACGAGGTTACTCGGCGCTGTCCGCTGCCACCGAATTTTCACGCACTAACGAGTCTGCCTCAACCCCGGCAACAGACACATCGGCTGAGCCCACAGCGCCGCGTGGCCTGGGTGCCACGCGCACGTCCAACAGCACGGTCTTGTTGACGTGGCAGGCGTCCGCGGATGCTGACGGCGTGGCCGGATACAACGTATACCGGGACGGCCAGTACATCACTTCGGTCTCCAATCCGCGCCTCGGCGATATCGGGCTGGCTGCAGGCGTCAGCTACGAGTACTACGTGGTCGCCTATGACGTGCCACGTAACTTTTCAGAACGTTCCGTGAGCGTCACCGTGTCAGCGACGGTCGGAGATACGGCACAAGCCAATGATCCGGTTACGCCCACACCTGCCGATCCGGACGAAGGCAACGATGCAGAGACAGACAACAGCGGCGGACCCGACACCGCCGCGCCCGACGCACCGACCAACGTCGTGGCCACAATCACCGACGCCAATACCCGCATCAGCTGGAGCCCGGCAAACGATGATAGAGGCGTTTCCGGCTACAACGTCTATCGAAACGATGCCTATATCACCACGACCGGCGCGACCAGCTACATCGATACTGGCCGGGCCTCGGCGTCCGACGCCTACTATGTGGTCGCTTTCGATGCTGTGCCGAACTTCTCCCAACGATCGGCAGAAGCCAGCACCGACAACAGCACGCCCGGCGCTACCGACCCTGACGCAGATCAGGACAACAACCCGGTGGTTGACGACACCGACATGGATGACGGCCTCGACACGACAGCCCCGAACGCTCCGTCGAGTGTCACGGTGAGCAACGCCGACACCGGCAACCAGGTGAGCTGGACAGCCGCCACCGACAACATTGGCGTTGCTGGCTACAACCTGTATCGCGATGACAACTACCTGCAGACAGTCTCGGGGCTGAGTGCAACCGACACCGGCAGCAGCTCCACCACCGCCGAGTACTACGTCGTGGCCTTCGACGCTGTACCCAACTTCTCCGCACGCTCACCGGTTGCGACAGCCAGCAATACCATCGCTGCTGATCCGGACGATGGCAGCAACGCCCCAGGCGATGACTCATCCGACGACGGCGGCACATCCGGCGATGCGCCGCCTGTTCTGGATGACCCTTCTGCCAGCGCCGTCCCGAGCCCGTCGTTCAGCGATCCGTTTGGATTCGAGCTTGAAACGGACACCGAAGCGCCGACAGCCGGTGGCCCGCCGACGCAACCCAAGAATCTGCGACTCGACCTCGTCAGCTACGACTGGGTGGAGTTCAGCTGGGCGCCCTCAAACGACGACGGCACAGTCGTGGCCTACGAGATCACGCGAAACGATGGCGTCAGCTATCGCCTGACACCGTCGCTGCCGAGCGGACTGTCCCTGGATCCGGGCACCTACGCCGAGTACGAGAAGTACTGGGCGACGACGAGCTTCATCGACTGCAATGACACGCGATTCGCCTTGGGCTTCGGCACCGAAAAGGCCGAGGACGGCCCATGGAATTGCAGCGTCACCGGCCCCAACCCGGGCGATGACTACAGCTACACCGTGGCAGCCATTGATGACGCTGGACAACGCTCCCCCGAATCGGAGCCTGTACAGATCGCCTTCTTTGAAGAGGAAAATGCGCCGATCCCCTTGTACGACGACATCTACCTCGGGCCCAACGACAGGTTCGCCTCCGTCAACAACCTGTCCACCGTGCCTTCCTTCATCGGGAACTTTGATCTCGTGTTCGAGGAGGAATTCGATGGAAGCGACGTCGACTCCTCTCTCTGGAATACGTCACTGCTGTGGGGCGATTCGCTCATCATCAATGGTGAACAGCAGTACTTCGTCAACACGCAACAGTCACCGGACTTCGGCTACAACCCGTTCAACTTCGCAGGCAGTGCTGACAATGGCGCCCTTGATGGCGAAGGTCTGACCATCGAGGCCATCCCCGTACCGGACGACCTGCGCGCTGAACTTCCTCCGGTGTGCGAGGAAGCCGATCCAACGGGACTCGACCGTTGCGAGTTCCTGTCAGGCGCCTTGTCCAGCCATGACAAGTTCAGCTTCATCTACGGCTATGTGGAAGGTCGCATACGTGCGAGCACCACGTCGGGCGCCCTGTCGAGCTTCTATCTGTACCACCGCTACATCGGTGGCAACGAGAGTGATCAGCGCCTGCGCCACGGGCCGGAAATCGACATCCTCGAATACCTGGGCGAAAATCCCTTCGGTAACGAAGACGCCTTTCAGAACTACCACTTCACCGACCCGAACACGGGAATCATTCGCTCTTCGCCAACCATGAATCACGCGAAAAACCCGACCGATCCGACCGACGTGTATGGCGGCGACTATCACACCTTCGGAGTGCTCTGGGAGCCGCAGCTGGTGATCTGGTATATCGATGGCGTCGAGGTGCGACGCATCTTTGGACCACAAGTCTCACGGCAGCCGATGAACATCGTCAACTACCTCGTCGCCGGATCTGCCTGGGCACCGACGCCTGATGTATCGAACCCGGACAATTTTCCGATCAACATGGATATCGACTACATCCGTGTCTTCCAACGGGATGCCTTCCGGGGCACAGCAAATTTCGGTCAGTAGGCACGGACAAGGCTGCGGGGGTCTTCATCGCCCCCGCGGCGCTCTTGCGATCGACCAACGGCCGAATTCGCACGATCTATCGTCGTGCGAGCGTTGTCGATCAGCGATAACACCGAGTCATGCCGAAGCCGTCTCTCCGGGGTGATCGCCACGAGCGATTCATTGACGCCCGTGGCAATGCCAACCGGAAAGACGTTGCGATTTTCCGCGAGGTCCTGTCGCAGTATCAGAGGCGCGGGAAACAAACCAGCGCCCTGTTCGCCAAAGGTCTTCATCAACGCACTGTCATCGAATTCAGCGAGGATCTCCGGCTTGATATCGTATTCGTCGAACCAGTGATCGAGGCTCCGCCGCATGGCGTTCGACTTGCGCGGCAGCAGTAGCGGCGCCCCCTGCAAGGATGAGGGGAAGCTCTGCTCAAAACGCTCGACCATATCCGACGTCCCGAAAAACGCGACCGAGCTGGAACCCAGCACATGGTTTGCCGATCGCACACCGAGTCCCGTCGGCACCGGACGATCGGACAGCACCATATCCAGGCGATGCACCGACAGCTCGGCCAACAGCGTATCGAGGGGACCCTCGACAACATCAAGTCGATTACCTGTCTGCAGCATGGGCATCAGAACACGGTAGATCACGAGCTTGGCCAACACGTCGATCACGCCGACGCGCAGGGTGATGGAGTGACCGGATTTGCTGTCCAGAGCGTGAGCGAGCTCCTGCCCGGTAGCAAACATCTGCTCGGTGTAGCCGCGCATCAGTCGCGCGGTCTCTGTCGGTGCCAGCCCTCGTCCGTGTCGCTCGAACAAGGCCGAACCCACCCGTTTTTCGAGGCGTCGTATCTGTGCGCTGATCGTTTGCGGCGTCAGGTCCAGTACGTCGGCCGCGGCGGCGATGCTGCCCTCGTCCATGACGGTGTTGAAGTACAGCAGGTGGTGATAGTTCAGTTGTTTCATCAGCTGAGTAACAGGCCGATATACATTGCGTAACTCACCAGCAAGACCGTGCCGACGCTACGTCCCACCCGGCCGGGGCGAAGCCCCGCGATGAGCAGCAGAACGGAAAGGAGCAACAGATACGCAAACGTCGGTACCCCGAGACCGCCGGCATCGAGCGGTACGATCAGGCCGGACACGCCAAGTACCAGACCCAGATTCATGATGTTGGATCCAACGATGTTGGCGATGGCCAGGTCGACCTCGTGACGGAGCACGGCCATGACCGTGGCGACGATCTCCGGCAATCCGGTCCCGATAGAGGTGACCGTCAACGCAATGACCGCTTCGGAGACTCCAAAACCCGCGGCCAGCCCGGATCCACCAACGATCAACGCCTCCGCGCCCAAAGCCAGCGCGACGACACCCAGACCCGTCAACAGCACATAGCGACCCGTGCTTCCTTGAGCAACAGGCGTGTCCGCAGCCGTGTCAGGATCAATCCGTCGAATGGCCCAGGCCAGGCCGGCAGCGGCGAGGACAAGCAAGCCGAGAGCCTCGAGTCGCCCGACATGCCCGTCCGCGAGAAAGGCAACGGCAACCACGCTGAGCGCGAGCATGACGGGTATGTGCCGGCGGGCCATTTCCCGGCCAATCGGTAGCGCCGCAATGACCGAGCCGATACCAAGGACGATGGTGAGATTCACGATATTCGAGCCGATGGCGTTGCCGACCGCGATATCGCCATATCCCTGCATTGCCGCACCGGCACTCACAAACAATTCCGGCGCACTGGTGCCGACTGATACCAGCAGTAGACCGATCAGTGCCGGCGACCATCCCAGTCGCGCACCGATACCCTTCACACCATCAATCAGCCAGTCACCGCCCCGATACAGGGCGAAGCAACCTGCCAGCACGAGCCCAAGATTGATGGCGGTGGCAGACACGCGTTATGTCCTTCGACGACTCGTGCGCAGTTTGACGCCCACGAAATAAGAATTTATCGGAGACATCCGCCAAGCCTAATGCTCAGACACATCGGATACCATCGCAAACCACGAAAAAACAGTAAGTTTTTTTCGATCTGATCGGATGCATTCACAGAAAAATGCGGGCTACAACAAAAATGCACCCACAGAATCCGGCATCCAGCGGGTGACCAACGGAAGATAATGGTCGATCAACATCAATCCGAACAACCACATCAGGTAATTGATCGAAAAAACGAAGGTGCGGATCGGCTGCTTCTCGGCGCTGTCGTCAAACAGCTTGATGGCGTGATACAGAAACATCGCCCCAAGCACGAGAGCGCCCACCAGATAGACGATGCCGTTCATGCCGATCAGCCATGGGAACACGGTGATCACGACGAGCAGGATCGTGTAAAGCAGAATCTGAACACGGGTAAACGGGATGCCATGGGTCACCGGCAGCATCGGAATATCGACCTTGGCGTAGTCATCCCGCCGGTGAATGGCCAAAGCCCAGAAATGCGGCGGCGTCCATACGAACACGATCAGGAACAACAACAAGGCTCCCGCTGTCACCTCTCCGGTGACCGCAGCCCAGCCGAGCACCGGCGGCATGGCGCCCGCTGCGCCGCCAATCACGATGTTTTGAGGCGTCGCCCGCTTGAGCCACACGGTATAGACCACGGCGTAGCCAATCAGCGACAGGAACGTGAGCACAGCAGTCAGCACGTTGACAAACGCCACCAGTAGCACCATCGCGGTGACCCCGATCAGGGCCGCAAACCACAGACACTGGGCCGTGCCGAGTGCGCCCTGGGGAATGGGACGACCCTTGGTACGTCCCATCTGAGCATCGGCCTTCTGATCGATGACGTGATTGATGGCGGCCGCCGATCCAGACGCCAGACCGATACCGAGGAGACCAAAAAAGGTTTGCACTGGAGGCAACCAGCCCGGAACCGCGAGTGCCATGCCCACGAGCGCCGTGAAGACGAGCAGCAACACCACTTTGGGCTTGGTGATCTCCAGATAATCACGCCAGTGGGCCACCACGCCGTCAGGGGCGCTCTTGGTCGCTGCAGCGGGCTCGAGCGAAGACTCGGCCACGGGGACTTGTGCTGTGCGGGATTTCATCAAAAAGGCAAGTGTGATTGCATCGCTGGAGCCGTCGGCTCAACCGATGCGAGAGACCTTCAGCAAATGCTTGAGGTCTTTTAGCATGGAGCGCGGATCCAGATCGTGAGCAAAGCGCATCATCAGATTGCCATTGGGGTCCACAAGATAGATCCCGTTGAACTCCGGAGCGTCACCACTCTGGCCACGGTCTTCATGCATGGCGGCCTCGGCACTGCGCACCTGCCCTACGAAGGCCTCGCGCGCCGCGGCGTCGCCCTCCAGAACCAGCAGCCCCGGATGCTGCTCGAGAAGCTGATCTGACACGGGCGCAGACACTGCAGGGACCAGCAAGCGCCGGACTCGATCCATGCGGTGATTGAGTGCCAGCCGTACTTGACGCATGTGATACAGATCCTGCTGGCAGGCCTCCTCGCAGGCGCCGTCGGCCACATGCAACAGGCTCCAGCGCCCACGCAGCTCGTCCAGACCAAAGGCATCACCCTCCTGAGTGCTGAGCATGAAATCCTCGAACGGCCGAGCAGGCACGATGAGTTCGCCTCTGGAGGTGTCGCCATACGTACTCCCCTGAACGCGGAGCACCTGTAGCCAGATAGTCGCAAGCAGCAAGGGGATCGCGAAGCAGGCAAGGATCAATAGCAACTTGCGCTGGGACGCGCGCACTGCACCAATACTCGGTGCATCCGGGGAAACGACGGGTTCGCTGGGGGTGCTCGATGTCATGTGTATCAGGCCGTGCGGGTAGCAGGCGTCAACCGCTGAAGATTGACGACGATGAAGATGACCGTGAGTGCTGCCGCCATGCCAAACCATTGGACGGCGTAGGCGTAGTGTTTTTCCGGCCCGGAGGCGGCAGGCTGCCAATTGGAGATGAACCATGGTCCATCCACGCTGCGATCAGCCTGGAGAACCACTGGCATGACATCAGCCTGCAGCAGCACGCCGATGGCCTCGTAGTCAAAGTATTGCAGGTAGCGAGGCCAAGGTGCGGTGTCATCGATCGCATCGCCCTTGGCAAAGCCTTGAGACGGACGCGACAAACTGCCGCGCACCTCGGCAAGCGCCGCGCCGGGAAGACCCCTGCCCGTCATCGTCACATCCGGGGTCTCGCTGCGCAGGCCCCCCAGTGGCGTCCATCCCCGATTGACAAGAACCACCCGTCCGTCAGGCAGTTGCAAGGGAGTAATGACCTCGACACCGGCCTGGCTGGCGTGCGCCCGATTGTCCCAGAGCAACTGCGTATCGGGCAGCCAGGTACCGCGGGCATCAACACGCAGATAATTCTGGGCCGCCTCCGGGAGCGCTGACGCTGGCACGGAATCAAGCGCCACGTGCGGCGCGGATGCTGCCGCTTCAGCAGCGGTGAGTATCGAGATCTTCTCGTCCGCGCGCAGCAGCTGCCAGCGCCCAAGGGCGAGCATCGCCACGCACACGACCACGTAGACCAACACGGCCCACACCGGTGGTGCAAATGCGCGACCCAGAATCTTCACGTTCCTTGGTACGAGTAGCGACCGCATTGCGCCCACTGCATCGTGCTGGCGAACTCACTGCGGTATTCTTGGGCGATGCTATTCGTCAAATTCATTGTGCTGTTGCTGCTCGCCTTCGTCGTGGTCAGCTTGTTTTCGGGTTTGTATTTCCTCGTCAAGGACAAGGGCCAGACCAACCGCACAGCCAACGCCCTGACCGTGAGAATCGGGCTCTCGATCGTGGTCATCATGATCATTATCATCGCCGGTGCCACGGGCATCATCGAGATCAATCCCAATCCGGTGTACGAGGGTAACGAAGCCACCGCACCCGCATCAGGTGCAGCGCCCGAGCCCGCCCAGGAGACCGGCCGCCGGCGCGAGTAGCTCAGCTGCGCGGAAGCTTGGCCACCGTCACCGAGCGCCATCCCACCAGCATCGACAACAGCTGACCGGCCGAGCCCGACGCCAACAACAACGCCCGATGCTCCACCCGCATGAACCCTTCATCGCTAGCGTGATCGAGGAAGGCGAGCAACTGATCGTAGAAGCCAGCTGCGTTGAGTAGCCCGACCGGCTTGGCATGAAAGCCCAGCTGCGACCAGGTCAGCATCTCGAAGAGTTCTTCCAGTGTGCCGAGCCCGCCGGGCATGGCGACGAAACCATCGGCAAGTTCGGCCATGCGCGCCTTGCGAGCGTGCATGTCAGGAACAACCTCGAGCGTGGTGAGCCCGGGGTGCGCAACCTCGAGATCGACAAGGGCGCTCGGGATGACGCCGGTAACCGCGCCACCACCGGCGAGCACGCGATCGGCGATACACCCCATCAGGCCGACTTTTGCACCACCGTAAACGAGGCCGAGGCCCTGGGCGACCAGTTGGTCAGCCAGGGCCTCGGCGGCCGTACGGTAGTCGTCGCGGGAGCCCGGGCTCGATCCGCAATAGACACAGACCGAACGCATCGGGATTCGCCTCAACTCAGTCAGAGCAGATAGACGAAGACGAACAAGCCTAGCCAGACGACATCAACGAAGTGCCAGTACCAGGCCGCAGCTTCAAAGGCGAAGTGGTTGTTCGCCGTGAAGTGGCTCTTCATGCCGCGGAACATGACTACCAGCAGCATGATCGCGCCCATCGTCACGTGAAAACCGTGAAAGCCTGTGAGCATGAAGAAGGTGGAACCGTAGATGCCGCTGGACATCTTGAGGTTGAGTCCGTGATAGGCGTGGTAGTACTCGTAGGCCTGAAGACCGACAAAGATGAAACCGAGGGCGCAGGTAGCGGCCAACCACTTGACCATCTTCTTGCGCTCGCCGTGACGGATCGCGTGGTGGGCAAAGGTGCAGGTCAGGCCACTGGTCAGAAGCAGCAGGGTATTGATCAGCGGCAGGCCAAACCAGCCCATCTGCATGAATTCGCCACCGATGCGATCCGGGCCGTTGGACGGCCACACATAGTTGAATCCCTGATAGAGCACCTCGTTGGTAACGCCTGCACCACCACCGCCGTCACCACCCAACCACGGGCCGGAGAAGACGCGGGCATAGAACAATGCGCCGAAGAACGCGGCAAAGAACATCACCTCCGAGAAGATGAACCACATCATGCACATGCGAAAGGAGGTATCGACCTGCCCGTTATAGGTACCGGACTCGCTCTCCCTGATGACAGTGCCAAACCAGCCGAACATCATGACCACGAGGACGATGACGCCGAGGAAGAAGGTCTCCTTGCCGAGGGGTCGGTCGTTGAGCCAGTTGGCAAACCCCCAGAAGAACACGAAAAGACCGATTGACCCGACGATGGGCCAGCGTGCGGCGTGCGGTACGTAGTAAGCGTCGGCGCTGGGGCTACTCATGAGGCGTCCAGTAGAGCTGTGATCAGGTTTGCTGATCGGGGGAATTGAAGAAGGTATAGCTGAGTGTCACGCGATCGACGTTGATCGGCAGATCCTTGTCGATGACGAACACCACTGGCATGTCGCGTGCCCCACGGGGCTCGAACACCTGCCGCGTGAAACAGAAACACTCGGTCTTGTTGAAATACCTGGCCGCGGCAAACGGCGACACGCTGGGCGTCGCTTGTCCGACGGCCGTGGCATTGCTGAGGTTTTCAGCCCGGTAGCTCGTTTGATACAGCTCGCCGGGCGTTACGGTCATCCGGGATTCGGTGGGTTCGAACTTCCACCCTGCCCCGTTGTTGACGCTGGCAACGAATTCCACAATGACCTCGCGAGGTGCCGCGTCAACCGCATCGGTTGCGGCAACCGCAGGCGATCCCACCTCGGCAACGGTCACCCGACCGGTCTTTCCGTTGAGACCGGTGATATCGCAGATGATGTTGTACAACGGCACCATCGCGTAGCCGAAGCCGAACATGGCGACCGTGACCAGGAGGGTGCGAGCAACGATGCCGCGATGCGAAGGCGCACTCACGCGCCCGCTCCACGGTTGGTGACAAACCACAGGATGCTGCCGGCGTAGATGCACACGGCAATGACGGCGAGCACCAGCGGTATGCGGTGGCGTCGCCAGAACCCCTGGGGCTGTGGCGACACCGCGGAGCTATCTGCGCCACCCGCCGAAGCGGGCGGCTGATTGGACTTGTCGACAGCCACAAACACCTAGCGGACCATGTGCTTGGTAATGTCAGGCGCCGTCTCGAAGGTGTGGTACGGCGCCGGTGACGGCACGGTCCACTCGAGGCCACGAGCCCCTTCCCAGACTTCTGCGGTCGCCTTCTTGCCGCCGCGTACGCACTTGATCACGATCCAGACGAACAGCAGCTGGCTGAAGCCGAAGCCGAAGGCGCCGATCGAGGCCACCATGTTCCAGTCGGCAAACTGCAGGCTGTAGTCAGGGATACGACGGTTCATGCCGGCGAGTCCCACGAAGTGCATCGGGAAGAACAACACGTTGACAAACACGGTGCTGATCCAGAAGTGCCACTTGCCGAGGGTTTCGTCGTACATGTTGCCCGTCCACTTCGGCAACCAGTAGTAGGTGGCGGCCATGATCGAGTAGATGGCGCCAGGTACCAGCACATAATGGAAGTGAGCAACGACGAAGTAGGTGTCGTGGTACTGGATGTCAGCCGGTGTGATGGCGAGCATCAGGCCCGAGAGACCTCCGATGGTGAACATGATGACGAAGCCGATGGCAAAGAGCATCGGGGTTTCGAAGGTCATTGCACCTCGCCACATGGTGGCCACCCAGTTGAACACCTTCACCCCGGTGGGTACCGAGATCAGCATGGTCGACATCATGAAGAACAGCGACCCGGCCAACGGCATGCCGGTGGTGAACATGTGGTGCGCCCAGACGATGAACGACAGGAAGGCGATGGACGCGGTCGCGTACACCATGGAGTCGTAGCCAAACAGCGGCTTGCGCGCGAACGTCGGGATGATGGAGCTGATGATGCCGAACGCCGGCAGGATCAGGATGTACACCTCGGGGTGACCAAAGAACCAGAAGATGTGCTGGAACATGACGGGATCACCACCACCGGCAGCGCTGAAGAAGCTGGTGCCGAAGTAGCGGTCGGTGAGCAGCATGGTCACCGCACCGGCCAATACCGGAATGGTGGCGATCAGCAGGTAGGCCGTGATGAGCCAGGTCCAGACGAACATCGGCATCTTCATGAAGGTCACGCCGGGGGCGCGCATGTTGAAGATGGTGGCGACGATGTTGATCGAGCCCATGACCGAGCTGATACCCATGAAGTGAATCGCGAAGATCACGAAGGCAAAGCTGTCCCCCATCTGCAGCGACAATGGCGGGTACAGGGTCCAGCCGCCCGCCGGGCCGCCCGAGTCCATGAACAAGGTGGAGAGCAGGATCGCGAAGGCAAAAGGCATGATCCAGAAGGACCAGTTGTTGAGCCGCGGCAGCGCCATGTCCGGCGCGCCGATCATCATCGGGATCATCCAGTTGGCAAGGCCGACGAAAGCGGGCATGACCACACCGAAGATCATGACCAGTGCGTGCATCGTGGTCATGGAGTTGAAGAACATCGGGTCGACGATCTGGATGCCCGGCTGGAACAGCTCGGCGCGAATGACCAATGCCATGGCGCCGCCGATGAAGAACATGATCAGCGAGAACCACAGGTACAGGGAGCCGATGTCCTTGTGGTTGGTCGTGGTGATCCAGCGCATCATCCCGGAGGCCGGGCCATGTTCGTCGTGGTCACCATGTCCATGCTCTGGGGCGTGATCGCCGGGGGCGTGATGCGTCACGCCATCATGTGCATTGTCAGCACTCATTATCGTGAAACTCCAAGATCAAGTTCGTTTGCGTCGTTGAGCGCCGTCGAGCGCATGGCGCGCACATCAAGCGGCTGCACACTGTCGCCTGCTTCATTGCCGAAGGCGTTGCGCTGATAGGTGACCACCGAGGCAATCTCCGCGTCGGTCAGTGCACCGGACCAGGCCGTCATGGCGGTGCCGTCCACCCCGTGCAACACCATCGCGACATGGTCTTCGATGTTTCCGGTGGCAACGTCAGAGCCGGCGATCGCTGGAAAGATGCCGGGGATGCCCTGACCTTCCTGCTGGTGGCAACTCGCGCAGTTGGCGCTGTAGACACCCTCGCCGCTCGCCATGAGCGTGGCGAGGTCACGCGGGTGGTGCTGTGTCTCGGCAGCGGCCATGGCAGAAGCCCGCTGCTCGTCAGCCCAGACCTGGAACTCCTCGGGAGTGACGGCACGCACCACGATCGGCATGAAACCGTGGTCACGCCCGCAGAGCTCGGCGCACTTGCCGCGGTATACACCAGGCTCGTTGATGGTGGCCCAGTTCTCGTTGATGAAGCCCGGAATGGCGTCTTTCTTGAGCGCAAGATCCGGCACCCACCAGGAGTGGATGACATCCGCCGCGGTATTCAGGAACCGAATCTTTACACCGGTGGGCACGACGAGCTCGTTGTCTACATCACGCAGGTAGGCGTCGCCAAACTGCTCGAGGCCGTACTCGGCCCCACGCTGGCGCGCAAGATCCTGCTCGGGAGCCAGTGCGCTGTAGAAGGCAATGCCCTCATCCAGATAGTCGTAGTGCCATCGCCATTGGTATCCGGTGACCTTGATGGACATCTCGGAATCCGAGAAGTCTTCCATCTTGATCAGCACCTTGGCGGCTGGGATGGCCATGGCCACGAGAATGAGCAACGGCACCACCGTCCAGACGATCTCGACCTTGGTGCTCTCGTGAAATGTCGCAGGCTTCACGCCACGGCTTTTTCGGTGCAGGAACATCGACGCGATCATCACGCCGAAGACGCCGGCGCCGATCAGGCAGCAGATCCAGAAGATGCGCATGTGCAGGCTGTGCACCTCGGCACTCAGATCGGTGACGCCGACCGTCATGTTCAGCTCGTCCCAACCGGCAAGAGCCACTGCCGGCATCAGCAGCGCCGTCCCCAGCACGGCCTGCAAGCAGCCCGGCAAGCAGCGAGCCAGACGCCCGGTGCGCAAAGCGTTAACAGCCATCGTCATCGTGTTCGACTCTCTGAAGTGAGCATGTCGGTTCATATCGGTCTTGAAGTTGATCAGTTACTGCGCCTTGGCCAGCACCGGCGCGCCGCGAAGCGCGGCCTGGAGCTGGCCGTACAACGATTTCTTCTCTTCCTTGTTCAAACACTGGCCTAGCGCGTAGCGCTCTCCATGAGCAGCCACTGAAAGCACCCCGCAATCGAACGGGCTTTCGGCACAGGCGTAGTGGAGTCGGCTCCACTGACGCGGCAGTTCGACCTGCCGCTCGGCGCGAGTGTAGCCCCACTCGAGCCGAATGGCCCGCTCGTCGACGGTAATCACTTCCTTGTGCGACAACCGACGCAGAGTCAGATACAAACAACTCACGATAAGCAGCACTTCGAGCCCCGCAAAGGGCACGATCATCCAGAATCCGTAGAAGGCCATGACGATGGAGATTCCACCGACGATGACGCCCAGGCTGGCCGCGAGCCACAGATTGGCGCGCCAGCTCATGGACCGATTGCCCTGCACCACGAATCGGCAGCGGCCCTCAGTGTCATCAACGTCGATCATCCGCGCATATTCTACCGTTTCACGTCGCTCATAAACTACTGTTTCAACGTACCGATTAGGTCCGTCAGAGGAATAACGTGTTCGCCATCCGGACCAGATTGCGAAGATCCTCGCCTGACCTTCCATCCGTGCCCTTGCACCAGCTCCAGCGTCACCGGAAAACGCGCTCCAGCGTCGACCTGCGCCTGAAGCCGCGTCCTCGCCGCACGTCCGGTGAGCCCGCGTCGTCGTCCTTCCGCCAGGTTCACTGCTCCAACGCCTCGCAACTCCTGCTCCAGCGCGGCAAGCGACGGATAGTCGACGGTAACGTCGTCTCTATCCAGCACGGGGTCGGCAAACCCTGCAGCTAACATCGCATCACCGAGATCATGCATGTCCATCAGGCCAAAAGCGTGAGGATGAGCATCCACTGTCGCCCACGCTGCGCGGTATTCGACGAGCGTATCCGGCCCTGCAGCGCTGAAGAAAAACACCCCGTCCTCGGCTAGTACGCGAGAGACCTCACGGAAGATCTGTGCAGGCGACTCGCACCACGGCAGCGCCAGATTGGACACCACCAGATCGAAACTCTCGTTCTCGAACGGCAATGCGTGCAGGTCCGCACACACGCATCGCGCCCGGGTGTGCTTGCCTCGCAACCAGCTCGGCCAGCGCGACGGCAAACGCGGCGCCTGCGCTGGCGCAGGATCCACGCCCGTGATGCTGGCATCGGGATAGCACTCGGCCAGCGCCGCCAACTGGTAGCCGGTGCGACAGCCCAGATCCAGCACTCGATCCGGCGTCGCCGCCAACACGTCAAGACGATCTCTCAGGCGTCCGCCAACGACATCGAACACGGTGGCATGGGCGTCAAAGCCGGGGTTGGCTCGAGCCAGCGCCCGTTGCACGACCGCATGACTCGCCGGCTTCATGAGTGAGTGCGCCGTCGCGCCGCTTGCCACTCGGACACGACGGCGCGGTGCAGGGGCCTGCGAGGGATCAAAAGAGGTATTCACACCCTGTATAGTGCCGTTTTGCTGATTCGGATGCGCACAGCGTGACCTTTTTCATTGCTGCGGTCGCCGCTGCCCTCTCCTATCTCGCCGGCTCCATATCCGCGGCCATTCTTGTCTGCCGACTGCGGGGCTTGCCGGATCCGCGCAGCACCGGCTCGGGCAATCCGGGCGCCACCAATGTGCTCCGGACAGGGGGCAAGAGCGCCGCCGCCATGACCCTAGTCGGAGACGCTCTCAAGGGAGTCATACCGGTGGTGATCGCCAGGCTGATGGGCCTGGATGCCAGCGTCGTTGCGTTGGTGGCCGTCGCCGCCTTCCTTGGCCACCTGTATCCGGTGTTCTTCAACTTTGAAGGCGGCAAGGGCGTTGCCACCGCCCTCGGCGCATTGCTCGCAACCAACATCACAGCGGGCCTGCTTGCTCTGCTGATCTGGTTGGCGGCGAGCCTTGCCGGACGACGGTCATCATTGGCCGCGCTGGTGACCTTTGCACTGGTGCCGATCCTGCTGCTGATGGAAGCGGCACCGGTCGCGGCGACGGCCTTCACGCTGATCGGTGTGGGACTTTTCTACACACACCGCAGCAACATCGGTCGATTGCTAAACGGTACCGAACCGAGGATCGGCGAGAAGACCAGGACCGACTCGTGATCGCGGGTCTCGCAATCGGCTGTGGCAGCTCCCCTGTCTCAGAGCAGCAGCTCTTCGAGACTCCCGAGGAAGGCGTGAGTGGCGTCATCGACGTCTTCGTCACCCACGACCCAGACGACGGTCTTGAGCGCGCGACTGCGATCGGCCTTGCGCTTGAGCAGTAGCGGCAAGGTATCGAAGGCAGCCTTGGGATCAAAGCGAGCGATCAGCGATTGCTCGTGAATCAGCCGGGCACGCGCTTCGGTATCCATCGACATGAACGGCTCCCGCGTGGTCAACACCGAGAACGAACGCTCGAGACGACTGCGCCGAACACCGAGCTCGCGAGTGGCCGCGGTGAGGACCAACATACGCACTACCGCCTCGCCGTAGCCACCAGACTCGATGTGCGCGAGCGCACTCGTGACCTCTGGTGCATGCGCAAGATCAGCATCCTGTGAACGCCCTTGCCGAGACTGCCGTGTTCGCTCCTGGCGATTGTCTCGTGGCTTGCCGTATCGCAGTGCAAACGGGTTTGACCACAGCGCAAAGAACGCAAGCTCGATACCCAACTCCTGGGTGGCTCGCTGTCGATCGATCGCATTCTCCGTAAAATCGGCCCACAAGCGCTCCATCATCAGAAACGGATTGTTGCTGGCGACCTCGCTTCGATCCTTGCGTACGGCGTCAGCTGCGTTGGGCAGCCACGCGGTCCACGGATTCATGTCCGACCACATCGAGCGTGACCATCGCAATGGATGACTGGCACGCATCGTCTCGCCCATGACATCAGTTGCCGTCGCCTGAACCATGGGTCTCAGCGTTGATTCATAACCATCCACCAGCGCCTCGGACGCTCTGGCAACGCCGGCGAAGGCTCGCTCATCCCGACGCCAGTCATCGTAGGCGGCAACATCTGCGAGCGTACGTCGCGCAAAGCTCACGCGAAAACGCTTGTCGTCGCCCTCACCCTCGACGTCGTCGATGATCAGTTCATAGAGACCCGGCGGCAAGGCTTCGATGGTCTCCAGAATCGAGGCGATCTGGGTGTGCTCGCGCGTGGCCACTCGGGAGGAGACAAAGATGCCGAGATGCCCGACTTCCTCGTGCACGGTGTACACGATGCGTTGTCCGCGAACTTCTATCTCGCTTTCGCTGGCGTAGGTGTCTGCTATCCAGTTCAGCGCCTGCGGTGGCGGGGTGATGTTGTCACCACGAGAGGCAAACACGATGACTGGCGCCTTGATGGCCTTGAGATCGATCCTGCGACCCGGCTCCAGCTCGGCATCACCACGAGACAAACGGTTGCCGACAAAGAGATTCTCGACGATCCAACGCATTTCTTCATCGGTCATCAAGTGCAAGCCGCCCCACCAGCGCTCGAAATCGAGAAAGCGCGCGCGTTCGGAATCACCCTTGGCAAACACATCGTAGTACTTGCGAAACTTGGTGCTTCCTGGCGACAAGTCTTCAAAGTTCTGTACCAGATGCGCGCCATCGAAAAGCCCACCCGCCATGTCGGACATCACCAATGCCGGCAAGGCGCCACCGGCAAGACCACCGGCATAGCGCAGGGGATCCTGTCCGACCGTGCCGGACCAGTAGGACATCGGTGCGCCCGACAGCACGATCGGCCCCGTGAGTTCGGGGTGGGTCGCTGCAAGAATGGCGGTCGCCCACCCACCCTGACAGTTGCCGATGATGATGGGCTTGGGTGAATCAGGATGGCGAGCACTGACCTCATTGACAAATGCAGCCTCCGCATCAACGACATGCGCGATGGTCTGCCCGGGCTCCGGCATGGGGCGGAACGCAACGAAGTAGACCGGCTGACTGTTGGCCAGCGCCACCCCGACCTGGCTATCGGATTTGAAACCACCGATACCCGCACCGTGACCCGCACGTGGGTCGATGATGATGAACGGACGCAGCGTGTCGTCTACCGTCTTCCCTTCCGGCGGAAAAATCCTCAGCAATGTGTAGTTGCATGGGCGGGGCAGCGTCGCGCCGTCGATGATCAGCTCGTAGTCATAGATGAGCACCGGTGGCGCATCATCCGCTTCGTGCTGATTGAAGTCGTTACCCCGCGCACGCAGCGTATCCATGAAGAGGATCTGGCGTTGCGCAGTGTCCACGCACCAATCCTGCCAGTCCTGAAACAGCTGCCCCCCGGCGGTGCGCTCCGCGACGCGTTGCCCAGCAGCCAAGCTGTCCTTACGGATGTCGGTTGCTCTGTCAAGGAGCCGCGTTTTTCCACGGGCGCTGTGTCCTGCCCACGCACGAGAGAACGACTCCCCAAGCAAGAAAGCCGGTGTCGGGTCGAACCAGTCCGCGAAGGGCTGCGAGGATCCGGATGTATTTTTATAAGTCATGTCATGCGCTCCTGATCGTGCCGGCCACTCAACTCTTGACCCTTACATAGCTGCCGGGAGCATCTTCAACAATGTCCAGCGCGCCATCGCCGGGCGTTCTGGCAGCGACTCGCTTGCCGGACAGGGGCGCCAGCCACTCGTCCCAGTCCTGCCACCATGACCCGGGATGCTCAATTGCACCGGACATCCAGGTATCGAAGTCGGCGGGATTCGACTCATTGATCCAGTACTGGTACTTGTTTGCGGCAGGCGGGTTGATGACTCCAGCGATATGACCCGACCCCGCCAACATGAATCGCACATCGCCGCCGTAAAGACCGGTCGACCTGAATACCGACCGGCAGGGGGCAATGTGATCTTCGCGCGCGGCCTGCAGATAGATCGGAATAGTGATCTTGCCAAGATCGATGGGCACGCCCTTCAGCTCGATCGCACCGGGTGTCGACAAGGCATTGTCGATGTACATGCGGCGCAGATAAAACAAGTGGGTTTCGCGCGGCATCCGCGTGCTGTCTGAATTCCAGTACAACAAGTCGAACTTCAATGGCTCCTTGCCCATCAGGTAGTTGTCGACGTAAAAGGACCAGATCAGATCATTGGCACGTAGCAGGTTGAAGGTCTTGGCCATGGCACTGCCTTCGAGATATCCCGACTCCTTCATGCGGTGCTCGAGATTCTCCAGCTGCACCTCGTCGGCGAACAGCTTCAGATCTCCTGCTTCTTCGAAGTCTGCCTGTGATGCAAAGAAGGTGGCGGCCTTGACTCTGTCGTCGCCCTGGTCTGCCATGTAAGCAAGAGTCGCAGACAACAATGTACCGCCGATGCAGTACCCGATCATCGTGACTTCACGCTCGCCACAGGCCTTCTCGACAGCATCAAGCGAGTCGAGAACACCTTCCTGCATATAGTCCTCGAAGGTCTTGTTGCCGAGTTCCTTGTCCGGGTTGACCCACGACATGACAAACACGGTGTAGCCCGCTTCCACAGCCCATTTGATGAAGCTGTTCTTTGGCTGCAGATCGAGAATGTAGAACTTGTTGATCCACGGGGGAACGATCACCAGGGGACGACGGTGAACCTTCTCGGTGGTGGGTGTGTACTGGATCAGCTGCACCAGCTCGTTTTGCCAGACCACCTTGCCGGGCGTTGTCGCAATACTCTCGCCGAGGGCAAACGCATCCGGATCGTTCATCAGGATTTCGAGCTCACCGGTCTTGGGATCGAGATCGCGCTGCAGGTTCTTCATCCCCTGAATCAGGCTTTGCCCACCGGTCTCGCGCATGCGCTCGATCACCGCTGGATTGGTCATCAGGAAATTGCTGGGCGCAAACGCGTCCGCCAGCAGACGCGTATGAAACACAAGCTTGTCCCTGTCACGGGCATCGAGGCCCTCAACTGACCCAAGCGTATCCACCAGCCAGTTCGATGTGATCAGGTATGTCCGGCGGACCAGGTCAAACAGGGGCTGCTCGGCCCAACTGTCGTCACGAAAACGTTTGTCGCGCACATCAGCAAGGTGGGTGGCCTCAACGACCTTCGGCGCCATCGACGCCCACAGTTCGGCATGCTGCTGCCACAGGGCATAGTTGGCTTCAATCAACTTCTGGGGATCGAGCGCCAGCTTCTCGGACGCTTTTTTGAATGCGGGACCTACGTTGAGAGGATCGACCTCGCGCTGTACTGGCGACAAGGTTTCCGCCAAGAGCTTCTGGGAGCGATTCAATAATTCGGTCGTGGCGCCTGCCTGCTGGTTGAACAGTTCGAAAGCTGTGCGGCTGAACTCGGCGAACATGTCAGCCGCTTCAGCGGCGTTGTCTACGCCCGTGTCGTCAGGATTGTTTGCATCCGGCTTGCCGTCATTCGGATCGGTCGCCATCGGATGACTCCTTGGTTGTGGGGGGCGTGAACGGCGCACGGCCGACACCCGCTGAAACCAACGACTCCCAGGCCGCAAGATTCTGCTTGATGATGCCTTGCATGGCATCGACGGGAGCGGCAGACAGGACTGACGTCATGCGCTCCTGGAAGTCCCGCTGCTGTTGCATGAAGGTATTCACGCTCTGCTGCAGATAGTCACCCATCATGTGCTGCATCGGGTCACCGTAGAAGCGAATAAGCTGGGTCAGCAGCACCTCTGTGAGCAGTGGCTCCCCCGACCGCTCCTGATCGACGATGATCTGGAGCAGCAATGCGCGGGTGATGTCCTCGTCAGAGGTGTCATCCACGATCTGCACGTTGACACCGGCAACGATAAGCTTGCGAATGTCGGCCAGCGTAACGTGCTTGCTGGCTACGGTGTCATACAGACGCCGATTCGCGTATTTCTTGATGAGCCGACGGTCGTTCACGCAGAGGGCCAGTAATCTTGGATATTCACGTCACAGTGTAGTGGTGCGAGCCGTTGCAGCACACTCGTGGCATGCGCGCCGATCACCCTTGTGTGAAACGCGTCACCCCTTGGCCGCTTTTCTCGATGCCGTCTTGCGCTTGGTCGCCGTGGAGGTGGCTCGCTTGCTCTTCGCCGGCGCTTTTCGTGCGGCGGCCTTCTTCTTTGCTGCCACCTTCTTTGCCACTGCTTTTGCCGGCGCTTTCGTGGCCTTGCGTGGAGCGGGCTTGGCGGAGGCCTTGACACTCGGTGCCGCCTGAACATCGCCGAAGGCGCGCATCTGCCCGATTGCCACATCCATCCAAATGCCGAACGCTTCATAGTTGCGGCGTGTCAGCTGCTCCACCGAGTCGGTGAATTGCCGGCTGATCGCCAGCGCCTGCTCAGTCGATTGGATGTCGCCACCCGCAAACAATGGCTCCGTACCGAACCACGAGTCAGGCATTTGGAAGGGCTTGAAGGTATTCATGTCACGTTCTCCTGGGATACTGCAAGGCAAGGACGGCGGCATCGCTGCGGGCCGCCGCCCCTTGATCGCTATCAGCGGTGGTTCAGGCGGTCTTGACGAGATCAGATGCTTCTTCGGCAACGGCTTTTGCCTTGGTGCCGAACTCATTGCCAAGCTCTGCGTACTCATTGGCACGCGCGCCGAGCAGCTCGGTGAAGGCCGTGGCCTCGGCTACCTGAGCTGAGGCGACGTCAGACATGCTGCCACCGGACAGCGGAAGCTTGGCCTGCTTGAGCGCGTAGTCGACCATGTCGCCCATCAGTGAATAGTTCTTGCGCATGACGGTCTCGGCGGTCTCGACTGCGAGGCCTCCGAACAGACGCATGGGCTCAAGCGCCTTGGACTGCATGTCGGTGGCCTGACGAAACTGCTCGGTGAAATCAAGGTTGGCTGCGTTCATGACGAACTCCGTAAGTGGGTGTGTGGGGAAGACTGTCGGTCGCTACTTGGGAAGGCAGCGGCACCGTTCTTCTTGCACTGCACAATAGCGGCCACCAGCCACCAAATCAATAGATAAATCGCATCGCAACCGTGTTTGAGTTGCAAAAACAGCTGTGAACGCCACGACCAGGATCGCGATGTTTCACGCTTTTTATTGCAGCGCAACGCCGTTGAGGTTCCCGCGATCAAACACAAGGCGGCATGCAGATATCTTGCTCACAAGACATATGACACAACGTCACCTTTGACCAGACATTTGTGCCACAGTCGACAGCCGTTCCACCACTGTTTGCAAGAGAAGATGAATCGATTGGCCGTAGTCACCGGAGGCACACGAGGAATCGGCGCCGCCGTATCCGTGATGCTCAAGGACAAGGGATACAAGGTTGCCGCGACGTACGCAGGCAACGATGAACGGGCCAACGCCTTTGCCGAGGACACGGGAATTCCGGTGTTCAAGTTTGATGTCGCTGACCATGCCGCCTGCGAGGCGGGAATCGCCAGCATCGTGGAAGCCCTGGGTGCCGAGGTCGACATTCTGGTCAACAACGCCGGCATCACCCGTGACGGGACGATGCACAGGATGACTCCCGAGAATTGGCAGGCCGTGCTGGATACCAACCTCAGTGGTTGCTATCACATGTGTGCGTGCGTGATCGACGGCATGCGCAGCCGCAACTTTGGCCGCATCGTCAACGTCGGCTCGATCAATGGACAAGCCGGTCAGTACGGGCAGGTCAACTACGCAGCGGCCAAATCCGGCATTCATGGCTTCACCAAGGCGCTCGCGCAGGAAGGTGCTGCGAAGGGCATCACGGTCAACGCCATCGCGCCCGGCTATGTCGACACCGACATGGTCAGAGCCGTCCCGCCGGACGTGCTGCAGAAGATTGTTGCGCGTATTCCGGTTGGTCGGCTCGGAAAAGCCGAAGACATTGCGCGCAGCGTGATGTTTCTGGTCGCCGACGAGGCCGATTTCATCACCGGCTCGACGCTGTCGGTCAACGGCGGCCAGCACATGTACTGACGGCGTACCCGAACCAAACCGCCCGCCCCCCCGGCCAACGACCCGACTAGCCGGGGCCGGGCGAGGACAGCTCGGTCAATGGCCAGCGGGGGCGAGCGCGGATCGCCATGGTTGTGCGTTCGCCCCCCGCCAGTCGCAGCGCACCGGCCAGCGCGATCATCGCGCCGTTGTCCGTGCAGAACTCCAACCGCGGGTACCAGACCCGTGCGTCGACCGCTGCGGTCTCGCGCTCGAGCCGATCGCGCAGACGACGGTTGGCACTCACCCCACCCGCCACGACCAGACGTTGCAGACCGCACTCGCGCAGGGCGCGCAAACTCCGCGCAACCAGCACGTCGATAACTGCGGCCTCGAAACTCGCCGCGAGATCCGCACGACACCCGTCACCGAGCGACTTGTAACGCGTGATCGCTGCGGTCTTCAGGCCGCTGAAACTGAAGTCCAGGCCAGCCCTGTCGAGTAACGGTCGCGGTAAATCAATGACGCTGGCATCGCCTTGCTCCGCCAGCGCCGACAGAGCTGCACCGCCCGGATACGGCAGCCCGAGCATCTTGGCTGTCTTGTCAAAGGCTTCGCCCGCCGCATCGTCCAGCGAGCTGCCGAGCACTTCGTATTCACCCAGGCCTCGCACGGCGACCAGCTGCGTGTGCCCACCGGACACCAGCAGGCAGACAAACGGGAATTGCGGCACATCGGGCTCGAGCAAGGGCGACAACAGATGCCCCTCCATGTGATGCACTTCGACGGCCGGTTTACCGAGCCCCAGCGCATAGCTGCGAGCAAAAGCAGCCCCGGTCAACAGGGCACCAGCAAGCCCCGGGCCCGCCGTATAGGCAACCCCCGCGAGCTGATCCACGGACAGATCCGCCTGCGCGAGCACCTTGCGAACCAGCGGCACCAACCTCAGGACATGATCGCGCGACGCGATTTCCGGCACCACCCCTCCGTACAGGGCATGCACGTCAATCTGACTGTGAACGGCATGCGCGAGCAGCCGGCCATCGGTGGTGCAGATGGCCAGCCCCGTTTCGTCACAGGAGGTCTCGACACCGAGCACCGGCCCTTCCAATACCTTCATTGCCCAAGACACCTTGATGTATCGCCCCAATGACCGCTATCATAGGGAGTTCTTCATCGCCCAGAGTCCGTCCTCTACATGCCCTCCGTTCGAGTCAAGGAAAACGAGCCCTTTGAAATGGCCCTGCGCCGCTTCAAGCGTGGCTGTGAAAAAGCTGGAATCCTCACTGAAACCCGCCGTCGCGAGTTTTACGAAAAGCCCACGACCGAGCGCAAGCGCAAGGCGGCGGCAGCTGTAAAGCGCCACCAGAAGAAGCTGTCGAAAGAATCGGCACGCCGCGTTCGCTTGTACTGATCAGCGGCCTGTTCGGCGACTTGGGCACGGCCGGCGCTCGACGGGACCACATCCGTCGAGGTAGCCGGCACCACGCCCTGCCGACGCTTTGTGACTGGTTCTTATGAGTAGCCCCACACGCCAACGCGTGCTCGACGATATCAAGGTGGCCATGAAAGCGGGCGACAAGCCCCGGCTCGCCACCTTGCGCCTAGTGTCCGCTGCCATCAAGCAGCGCGAGGTCGACGAGCGAATCGAGCTCGACGAGGCGGCAACCGTCGCCATACTCGACAAGCTGATGAAGCAGCGTCGCGAATCCGTTGCGCAGTATCAACAAGCCGGGCGTGACGATCTCGTCGCCCAGGAAGAATCCGAGATGGCGATCATCACGGACTACCTGCCCGCTGGACTCGATGACGCCGAGATCGACAAGGCCATCGACGATGCAGTGAGCTCGACGGGAGCATCGAGCGTAAAGGACATGGGTGGCGTCATGGCCATCCTCAAGCCGGCCCTGACGGGTCGGGCGGACCTCGGCGATGTCAGCCGACGCGTCAAGGCACGACTCGGCGCCTGAGCCTGCCCCGGCAAGTGTCAACCAGCGGCCTCGGCCGAGCGGCGTTCGCTCTTCGTGCGCGCCATAGAAAAGGACCCAAGCGATGAGCGACATGGTTTTTCAGTTCCTCGACGCGCCGCGCATGGACCCGGCCAAGGTCGAAGCACCCATTCGCATCCTCGACTTCAAGGAAATCTACGGCGACTTCGATGCCGAGAGTGCTCGCGAACAGTCAGGACGCTGCCTGTCATGTGGCAACCCTTACTGCGAGTGGAAGTGCCCGGTACACAACTACATCCCGAACTGGCTGAAGCTCATCGCCGAGGGCAATCTGTTTGAAGCGGCCGAGATGTCTCACCGCACCAACTCCTTGCCCGAGATGTGCGGACGCGTATGCCCTCAGGATCGCTTGTGCGAAGGCGCCTGCACACTCAATGATGGTTTTGGCGCGGTCACCATCGGTTCGATCGAAAAATACATCACCGACGAAGCGCTCAAGCAGGGCTGGCGTCCGGACCTGTCGCACGTCGTCAAGACCGGGCAGCGCGTTGCCATCGTCGGGGCTGGCCCCGCGGGTCTCGGTTGTGCGGACATCCTGGTGCGCAACGGCGTCGACGCTGTCGTCTTTGATCGCTACGAGGAAATCGGAGGCCTGCTGACCTTCGGTATCCCGCCGTTCAAGCTCGAGAAGGAAGTGGTGTTCACGCGGCGGCAACTGCTCGAGGAAATGGGCGTCGAGTTTCGCCTCGGCGTGGATGTCGGCACCGACATCGAGTTCCAGACACTCATCGATGAATACGATGCCGTGTTCCTCGCCATGGGCACCTACACGTCCATGCGCGGTGGCTTCGAAGGCGAAGATCTCGACGGCGTGCACGAGGCCCTGCCCTACCTCATCTCCAACGTGAATCACCAGCAGGGCTGGGAAAAACAGCCCGGAGACTTCGTTAATCTCGATGGCCAGAAAGTGGTTGTGCTCGGTGGCGGCGATACCGCGATGGACTGCAACCGCACGGCGATACGGCAGGGTGCTACCTCTGTCAGCTGTGCCTACCGCCGCGACGAGGCCAACATGCCAGGCTCACGCCGCGAGGTAAAGAACGCGAAGGAAGAAGGCGTCGAGTTCCTCTGGAACCGACAACCGGTAGCGATCGTTGCCAACGACAAGGGCGGCGTTGCCGGCGTCAAGACCGTCACCACGCGTCTAGGCGAACCCGACGATCGCGGCCGACGCATGCCGGAAGTCGTTGAAGGCACGGAAGAAGTCATCCCGGCAGACGCGGTGTTGATCGCCTTTGGCTTTCGACCCAACCCGGCCCCCTGGTTCAGTGAGTACGGCATCGAGACCGACGACCGCGGACGTGTCGTTGCCCCCGAGTCCGGCCGCTTGATGCACCAGACCACCAATCCCAAGGTGTTCGCCGGAGGCGACATGGTGCGCGGCTCCGATCTCGTGGTCACCGCCGTGTTCGAAGGCCGCAACGCCGCAAGCGGTATCCTCAGGATGCTGGCAGAGGAAACGACGCCGGCTGTTGTCAACGCCTGACACCCACCCACAACGCCCAAAGATTGAACTCAGAGATTGCTTGACACCCCGATGCCGGACACGCTGAAAAACGATCTCTACCTTCGGGCCCTGATGCGTGAGCCGACCGAGCGCACGCCGGTCTGGGTGATGCGCCAGGCAGGCCGCTACCTGCCGGAGTACCTCGCCACACGCAAACGCGCAGGCGATTTCATGACGCTGTGCTCGACCCCCGAGCTCGCCTGCGAAGTCACACTGCAGCCGCTCGATCGCTTCAACCTCGACGCGGCCATCCTGTTCTCCGACATCCTGACTATCCCCGATGCGATGGGACTCGGCCTGCGCTTCGAGGCCGGGGAAGGCCCGATCTTCGACAAGCCGGTGCGCAGCCGTGCCGACATCGAAGCCCTGCCGGTGCCAGACCCATCGGACGAGCTGCGCTACGTGACCGACGCGGTCTCACTGATTCGGCGCGAACTTAATGGACGCGTGCCGCTGATCGGTTTTTCGGGCAGTCCCTGGACGCTTGCGGTGTACATGGTGGAGGGTCGTGGCACCAAGGACTTTGCCAAGGTGAAGGGCCTGATGTTCAGCGAGCCTGACCTCATGCACCAGCTGCTTGCCAAGACCACTGATGCCGTTATCGCCTACCTCAATGCTCAGGTAGCGGCTGGCGCACAGTCGCTCATGGTGTTCGATACCTGGGGAGGCGTGCTCTCTCCCGCTGCCTATCGAGAATTCTCCCTCGCCTACATGCAACGTATTGTCGACGGCCTGACGCCCGAGGCCGATGGCCGACGCGTACCGGTCGTGCTGTTCACCAAGAACGGCGGCGCCTGGTTGGACGCCATGGCAGACACCGGTTGTGATGGCCTCGGTGTCGACTGGACGACAGACCTTCACGACGCACGAAAACGCACTGGGGACAGAGTTGCACTTCAGGGCAATCTCGACCCGTCCGTGCTCTACGGCTCGCCAGAGAGCATTCGCACGGAAGTGCGACGCGTACTGGACAGCTACGGCGATGGCCCCGGGCACGTGTTCAACCTTGGGCACGGGATACACCAGCATGTAAACCCGGATCACCTCGCGGTGATGGTGGACGCCGTACGCGAGTTCAGCCAAAAAGACTGAGCTGCCCGCCGGGCGAAGGCGGCCTGAACCGCGAACTATCCAAGGTGACCGGGCGCCGCCCAGCCTGAATGCCCGCTCGCTTGCACGCGCTCATGAATCGGCGCTTGATGATATCGGCCCGCGGCCCGGTGCCCAGCATGCGAGTCTGAAAATCACTGTTGTTGAGCCCGCCCTCGCGTACCGAGCGAATTGCTTTCAGCACGCGGTCCGCACGATCCGGATAGTGCGCCTTGAGCCATTCCGGAAACAGTTCGGACAACTCGTGCGGCAGCCGCAGCATGATCGCGTTCGCCTCGATCGCACCGGCATTCGCTGACGCTTCGACGATACTGTCGATCTCGTGTTCGTTGAGTGCCGGAATCACCGGCGACAGCGACAAGCGCGTCGGCACGCCCGCAGCCGTCAGTTGCTCGATGGTGCGTAGCCGTCGCACAGGAGCCGTTGCTCGCGGCTCCAGACGTCGCGCCAATTCATGGTCGAGTGTCGTGATGGTGATACTGACAGTCACTAGATCTTGGCGCGCCAGCTCCGCGAGCACATCGATATCACGCTCGATCAGATGACTCTTGGTGATGCACAGCACCGGATGCCTCGTCTCGGCAAACAACTCGAGCAAGCGACGAGTGATGCCGAGTTTTCGTTCCAAGGGTTGCCAAGCGTCAGTGTTCACACCGATAGCGATGGCCTGTGGTTGATAACCAGGTTTTGCCAGTTGTTCCTTGAGTAGTGCGGGCGCGTTGCGCTTTGCATACAACAGGCGCTCAAAGTCCAGCCCCGGCGAGTGCCCGAGCCAGGCATGCGTGGGTCTCGCAAAGCAGTACACGCAGCCATGCTCACACCCTCGGTAGGGATTGACCGAGCGATCGAAGTGCAGATCAGGTGAGTCGTTGCGGGTGATAACGGACTTGGCGGTATCGTCTCGCCAGTGGGTGCGGTTGCCGGTGTCGGGGTC
>CALLMF010000020.1 GCA_938006335.1 uncultured Granulosicoccaceae bacterium
TTCGTCAACGCCTGATCCGTTGTCGCCGTCCTCGATGACGGAATCTCCGTCGAGGTCGGATACGTCGGTGTTGCTTGCGCTGACCGTGACCGTCGCGGTGGTCGCCGTCGTGCCCGTCGCTACCAGTGATGCAAGTGCCGCCGGGTCAAGCTGCCAGTTGCCGCCGCCAAAGTTGGTGACCGTGCCTGCAGACGACGACAGGGTAACCGATGCCGGAACTCCGGCAAGGTCGAGCACCTGCAGTTGCGTTTCGGAACCGTCTGTATTGTCTGCCGAATCGCTAGTACTGATGTTCAATGCGGTGGCGTTTCCGATGTAGCCGACCGCATCCGTTGCCGTCAGGCTTGCAGGATCGACAACCGGTTCGACGTGAATCGTGATGATGTCGACTTCACCGGTCGATGCCAGTACCAGTTCCAGTTTCAGCTCCTCACTGACGTGTTCGTCTGCGAGTATCGTCAGGTCCTCGATGTTGGAAAAATCGATTTCCCATTCGCCGCTTGCCGTGGGTGAACCGTGCGACAGGGTGCCGTCAGCCGGGACACCTTGTACGCTGAACGGCTCGTTACCCAGCCACGACACCTGGGCAGTACCGATGTAGTCGGCGAAGTTACCCGTGCCAGCGAAAGACTCCGCGGTGAACTCGAGCGTCTGCGAACCGTCCGGGTTGTCGACAATGGTGAAGCGGGCGGTTTCACCATAATCATCGGTGAATCTACCGGGCGCCTTGTTACTCTGGAAGAGCGGCACCCCACCGCTGGTGGCCCCATACATGGTCGTACCGAGCGGCACCCCTTGCCAGGCCACCAGGTCCGGCGTGGTGGCTCGAGAAAAGGTGATGGATCCGGAACTGCTATCGTCGATCAGGTCGATGACAGCAAAGCCAAAGCCGACGTTCTCGTTGGTGCCATTGCCTCCGATTGTCTGCCAGGACATCTGCACCAGACCAATCGACGAACTTGCCGGGATATCGAAGGTCTGCAGATTGACCGGCTTGCCGGCACCATCAACGCCATCAGGCGGATTGGAGTCGAACAGGCTGGTATCACTTTCTACACCGACGAAACTTGCAATCGAGCTCAGTTCGGTTCGCGCGTAGTACTCGCTGGTGTACATCGTCGTGAACGCGGCCGAGTGTGCTGCTGACCTTTCGATGATGAGATCACCCGCGGCATCAATGTAGATCGTCGGGTTATCGTCAACGCCAGCCAATGGCGCAGTGGTGTCGCCAACGATGATTGCCGTGCTTGACTTTACAGCGACCGGGCTGGAAGCCGGCATCACTCTGAGGTCGACAAGCGGGTAATCGGTAAATGCCCATGCGCTGACCCTGTCGTCCGTCTCGCCAGCTTCGGATGCGATGACCCCCGACGCCGCGCCTGAGTCAAGATCGATCAACACACGACTGAAGCCCTTGTGCTCCTCGGCAAAGTGCGCGCCATTGGAGGCGCTGTTGCCGGTAAGGACGATGTAGCCCTGCTTGGCGGCTCCTGCTGGCTCCAACTCTGCAGGCAGTGGCAGGGTGGACTGCGAATCATTTGGGGTCTGTACATCGCCTGAACCGCTGATGAAGTTTGCACTGTCACCATCGGCGGTCATGAACTCGACGTGGTAGGCGACCTGCAAGGGCTGGGTCTCGGCAATGTGAATCTGTCCACCCGACAGGCTGATTGTGGGGGAAGAGCTCCCGGTCCAATTGCCGGCTACAAGAGAGGTGTCAGTGAGTATCGCCTGACCGAGGGGCACATCGACCCACGAGTACTGATCCATGTTCGCGGCAGAGGGTGCGACGCTGTAGGTCAGCTGCCCGCTGTACGTTGCCTTGCGTAGATCGACGCGTGCGAACATGAACTGGTAGTCGTCGTTCCATGCATCGTTGTTGGCCGTCGCGACATTGCGGTTGGCAAAACCGCTGATGTTGATACTGGTGGTACCGACAGGGATGGTCGCGGATACTGGAATTGCACCTGCGTTGTCCGGCCGGAACAAGGCCGCGACGCCGATGACATCCTGCAGGGTTCCGCCGAATTCGAGGCTGGCATCAACCGTCAGGCTCAGTGGTGTCGGAACGTCTTCTTGCCCGATGACGAAACTGCTCGCTGGGGTCAGGAAGTCGCTGGAGAGTTCAACGTTGATCGTGACGGTTGCCGTTGAGATTCCGCCGACACCGTCATCGATACTGTAGGTCAGTGAGTCGTCACTCGCATAGCCGATGTCGGGCGTGTAATCCAGCAGACCGGCGGTGGTCAGCGTTGCGGTTCCGTGCGACGGCGGGATCGTGATGGTGTAGATGTCTGTGGCAAGCGACGTGTCGTTAGCCGCTACGTTCTCAGCAAGAATCGTCGTGTTGGACGGTGTCGAGACCACATCATCGACGGCAAGTGGCGCTGCGACTGCGAGTGTCGGTAGCACGCACATCACCAAAGCGCCGATCACAGCAAGGCTGCGGGCGCGGTATCTGGTGCTCAGGATTCGACGTAGGCTGGTGTCAGGCATGAGGTTGGTGGTAGTCCGCAGCTATAAGGTCATCTGATGTGCGGGTCATCCCTGGATTACTAATCGATGTCTTCCTGACAGGGGTCAGACGAGAAGGTCGGGTCCTCACTGGGGGTATGCTGGGGGTAACGGAAAAGACGCCGTCCAGAACGACAGCGACCGCATGGACCCGTTCATGAACCGGTGGGCATGGAAGCGTGTTGCGTGTCGCAGATTTCAGCAATCTGTGACGATGCGCCTTGTTTTTCAGCCAAGAGCGGCTGGGCTGATTCGCGATGACGTCGGTTCGAGAACGCGCATGCGACGAGACAGGAGGACGCGTACCAGGCGTGACGGCGGAAGTGCAGAGGGCAAGGCGTACAGACCGCCGGGTCGTGCTCCTAGTGCGAAGCCAGGTCGTTCATGCCCTTCGTCGGTGGAGGCGTCAGGCGGTCTGGTGGGATCGCGTCAAAGTCGACATGTTCAGCCCCGTTGTATACAAGGAAGTGTCGCCCCTTGGCGCGAGCCACCATGGTCATGCCGATTTCTCGAGCGAGCTCAAGTCCCATCGCGGTGACACCCGAGCGGGACAACAGCACCGGAATGCCCATGAACGCTGTCTTCATGACGATTTCGGAGGTCAGACGGCCAGTGGTGTAGAAGATCTTGTCGGCACCCTCGATGCCTTCCAGCCACATGCGCCCGGCGATGGCGTCAGCCGCGTTGTGCCGGCCGACGTCCTCGATGTGCATCAGTGACTCGGTGTCGGTGCAGAGTCCACAGCCGTGTACTGCACCCGATACGCGATACACGTCGTTCAATCGCGAGACCGTGCGGATCAGTTCGTACAAGGCCGATTGCCTGAGTGTGACCGGGGTCAACTGCACCTCGTACAGTTTGTCGAGCGTGCAACTGAAGATGGTGCCCTGGCCGCAGCCGCTGGTGATGATGCGCCGCTTCATTTTTTCCTGCCAGTCGCTGATACCGACGCGATCACGTGTCACCACATCGACTGCTTCCTGATCCCAGTTGACGGTCACCGATTCGATCGAATGAATGTCGTCGATAAGTTTCTGGTTACGGATGTAGCCGAGTGTAAGTGCTTCCGGGCAGGTGCCGAGGGTCATCAAGGTGACGACCTCCATGCCGTCGACCCGCAGTGTCAAAGGGACTTCTGAAGGTACGTGGACGTCGACGGTTTCACCGAACTCGTTGACCGCCTGAGTCGCGTGGGCAGGATCGAGCCCGCAGTTTGTCAACGTGGGTAGCAGCGAGTGTTGATTCATTCGGTGAACAGGGATCCCATGACCTTCTGTGCCTCGGCGTATCCGACGTCGCTGATGGCGGCATAGTGCTTGAAGTCCAGTAGGGACCAATGACTGACATCGGGCTCCACCAGCACGTCAATCATCGCACGGCGCTCCCCGATTCGCTCGAGATCCTTGACATCGGTGGCGCGCAACAGGGTTTCTGCAACGCGAGGCACCTGAATACGCTCACGCCAAGGGGCAATCCGCGACCAGAGTATTGACCAACCCGACAACGATGCGCCAAAGTCGAATCGTTGGAAGCGCTCGGGTACCCGGCTGACATTGACGCCAATGATCTCGCCCGAACCTGCGAGACGCTCGCGCATGAGACCCACCGGGAAGGTATCGAGCACCGCGCCGTCGATCAGCAAGCCGCCTTGTGGCGTTGGCATCGGGGAGAACAGCCCGGGCAAGGATACGGTGGTGCGCACGATCTTCCACAAGGGGCCGCGATCATGCTTTACCGTGCGCCCATCGGCCAGGTTGGACGACACCGCAAAGAACGGGGTCCACAGATCTTCGGCCTGCACATCGCCATACACCTCCCTGCAGAAGCGTGTGAGCTTTGCAGACATCATCAGCGAGACGATCGGCAGGGTGTAGTCAAACAAGGCTCGTCGGTTGGCGAATCGCGACGACAACTCATGTACCTCGGCATGTGTCTGTCCCATTGCCATCGCAGCGCCCAGAAGGGCTCCCATGCTGGACCCACCGATGGTGTCGATTTCGATGTTCTGCTCTTCGAGGTATCGGTGCACACCAAGATGCGCATAACCCCGCGCACCGCCGCCAGAGAATACGAGGGCTCGTGCCTTGCCGATGAGGCGTCTGGCCAGGCGATCGTTGTGAGCGCGGTCATCGAGTCGAACATGGTGAAAGTCGTCGAGTGTTCTGGTGCCCAGCCAACGACGTGTACCGACCGGTCTTCTGGTACCCGGCGGATGCAGTAACACCAGCTCGAAGCGTGGACGCGAACGCGCATCACCAAACGCGTCTGCAAGTTCCATTTCCACTTCGCGAACCGTGGTGTCCGTTGTGTTGGCATCGGCCAGCAACAGCACGCGATCAGCCCGATTGACAGCGCGCAGAGTCCACGGCGTCCACTCTTTGTCCGTGACATAGATCAGCGCATCGACCCGCTCTTCCTTGTCGTCCAACCACTCGGCAACCGATGAGTTGAACGGGTCTGCGAAGGTGGTCGAAGACGCACCGGACTTGCCATACAGCGTATCGAAACCCCGAGCGTCGAGCACCATGGTTTCGCCATGAGCACGCAGTGATCGCTTGAGTTGTTGCAAGAACCGCCTCAGTGGCAGGCGACGGTCGAGCGGAATTACCGCGAAGGTCCGATGTGCGGCTTGCGCTGATGGGCGTACCGCCTTCTGCTGCGCGAGCTGGCGGCGCACGACCAAGCGTGTCAGCGATAGCAGCAGATCTGCGTTGCTTGCGATCAGACGATGAAATTCTGTCGTTGGTAATACGGCAACCGTTGATTCACGCGCTGCGGTGACCGTAGCACTACGCACGCCGTCGGCGAGCAGGGCAAGCTCACCCACCGTTTCCGGAGCGCGAACTTCCGCAACGATTGTGTGTTCTGTGCCCAAGGTGACGTCGGCGGTGCCGGGGCGGGCGAGGGCCTTGGTCTCGTGTTGTGCTCCGGTCTGGACGATCAGGCGTCCGGACACGACGATGTGCAAGCCGTCGGGTGGATCACCCTCGCGGAAGACCACATCTCCACTTCTGAAGTGCTCGACGGTGGTCATGCTCAATAGCTCGCCCATCAGCGGCTCACTGATGTCACCGAACAGATCGAGATAGTTGCGCGCCAGCATGACCCGCCGTGACAGCTCGGCTGCCACGTCGTACACATGCGCCAGGATCTCCGGATCGATGTTGGTCAGCAATTCGAAGGCGAAGCGGGGAAAGGTCGCCACTCGGGTGCGTCGCAGTGCGATGGCGGATACCAGATGCTCGCCGCCGTTCAGTACAGCGAAATCTCCGGCCGTCGCCCCGGCGGCTCTCGTCTGCAGCAGGAACCCGCGCCCGTTGTCGGTGTCTCGCGGCAGGTAGAGTCCCAATTCCCCATCGACGACCATGAACAGCGTCTCTGACGATCGCCCAGCCGAATACAGGCCTTCGCCCTCGACCAGATCGATGAAGCGGATGTGGGACACAAGTGTGCCCCATCGTTCGCTGTCGATGACCTCGACGAGTGGCAGGCGTTTCAGTTGTCGGAGTTGTCGTGCCGCTCCCTTCAGGGGGATCATGCGGGCTCCGTGTGGGCAAACTCGGGCGAATGGAACTACCGGACACGCGACTCCTGTTGGAATCACCCGCGTGTCAGTGGTTCGTCACCAGACGCTAGAAGCGTGCCGATTTCCGCCATCCGATAGCCCCCGTTGGCTTGAAGCGTTCGCAGCGGCCGATCCTGCCCGCCGTCTACTCGTCAGCGTGAAACGAAATGCCGCCAAAGTAGCTGTTGCCGGAATAGCCTCCGTTGTCCCCGTCGATCATGACCGCGTACCCGGACAACTCCTCGGGCGGTTCGGGGAATTGCTCCGGAAAGGCGCGAGCAAGGTCTTCAGCCACATTGCGCTCTTCGCAGAACCACTGCCCGGTGGACTCCGCTCCTGACCGCACGGCCACCATCATGGCCTTGTCGGTAAACGGATTCAGCCACTCGCTGCCGACATCGGCGCTGGATGTGAACACGTAATTGATCGCGTGCGTCTCCCATGGCAGCAAGCCGGTACTGACGACCACGTAGACGCGTGCCGGAAAATCGTCACCCGATTTTTCTTGCTCGCTGGCGTTATCGTAGACGCTGTCGACCTTCCATGACCACCGCACGATCGGCGTGGTCGAGATATCGATGGTTTGCTGACGGTAGAGCACCGCAGCTGCTCCGTTGGTGCTGGCCTGAAGCACACGCGTGCCATCGAGCTCGGTCAGCTCGTATGTGCTGGCGCCCGCGAATTCGCGGATCTCCCACTGGTCCAGCGATGTGTCTGCCCACGCCGAGTGGGGCGTGGGGCTGGCTCCGCAAGCCGCGTGCTGCCCCGCGCTATCGGTGGGCTCGCTTGCCAGGGCCGTAAGGGGTAGCAGCAGCAAACCCGGCAATGAAATACGTGCAAGAGTCATGAGTGGGTGACAATACGAGAGAGTGAATTGGTGCCATGGATGCGCCGGTAGTTCCCCAAGGTGGCAGGAACGTGAACAACAACACAGATGATGTGTCGGAATCGGTACGGCCCGGAACGTTGATGGTTGCGTTTGCGGCGGTCTTTGTGGGCGGTGTGCTCGGATCCTTGTTGCGCTCTGTGCTTCCATCGTTACCACTTGCCGTGGCCGGGAGCTATCTGCTACCCAATGCCATGGCGTGCCTGATCATCGGTGGACTGTACGCGGCGCGCCATCGGCTTCATGCTCATATGGTCGCCTTCGGCATCACCGGATTTTGTGGGGGGCTGTCCACTTTTTCCGGGCTCGCTCACGAGTGGGCAACTGCGCTTTCGACTGGCGCTCTGGCGCACGCGCTTGGCACGATCTGTCTTGAGGTCACGGTTGGCCTCGGCCTGGTCTGGGTCGGAGAACGACTGACCCTGCAATGGCTCACAAGGGCTGAGTGAGCGTGGGCGCTGAACTCTACATCGAGGTACTCACGGCGGCCGCGGGCGGCGTGGGTGCTGTATCGCGACATGGGCTGTCTCTGGTGGCCGGCCTGCGCAGCCACTCGGTACTCCTTTTGATCAATGTCGTGGGAAGTCTGCTGCTAGGCCTGGTGCTCGGACTGATCCACGCCGATGGGTCAAGCAATCTCGCGCTCCTCGCGGTGGCGGGCTTTTGCGGTGGATTCACCACGTTTTCAAGCTTTGCGCTGCAGGTGAGGGAGGCTCACCGGCAGCGATCCGTGCGCCATGCCGGCCTGCTGGTATCTGCGCACCTCATCCTGTGCACCGCTGCAGCGGCCATCGGCTGGCGGCTGGTGACATGAGAGTCGAAGCGCATGCATCACGGCAAGGAACCGAGCGAGCGGGTGGCGCGTATCATCACCAGCTCCTGACGACTTGTGCCCCGCACCATGAATGATGCCCTCGCGCCGGAAATTCGCGCCGAGCGCCGTTTTCGCCGCTTCGCCATTGCAACGGTAGTCACCATCTATGCGCTGATACTTGTCGGTGGCATTGTGCGTGCGACGGGGGCGGGCATGGGCTGCCCGGACTGGCCCACCTGTTTCGGGCAGTGGATCCCGCCCACCAGCGAGTCCCAGTTGCCGGCGGACTACCAGGTCATATACGCCGATCGCGGCTATGCGGACACGGCCTTCAATGTCACCAAGACCTGGACGGAGTATCTGAACCGCCTGCTGGGCGTGTTCACCGGCTTCACCATCCTGCTGACCCTGATATTTTCATGGCCGCTACGAGGCGATCGTGCGGGTGAGCATGCCAATGGTGTCTTTACGTTGTCCATCGCGGCCTTTGTACTAGTGGTGTTCCAGGGGTGGCTGGGCTCGCGGGTCGTCGCCAGTAACCTCGAGCCGGGCATGATCACGCTGCACATGCTGCTCGCTCAGGTCATCGTCGGCATCGTGATCGCGTCGGTCGTCACCGTGTCGCGCCCCCGAATCGACGTTGCAGCCGTGCGCGCCTTGCCGAGGAGGATCACCATCGGCTTGCTCGTGGCGATGGCGCTGGGGCTCGTACAGTTGGTCATCGGCACGCAGGTACGCGAGGCAGTTGATCTGATTGCGCGCGCGAGTGATCACCAGAATCGTCATCTGTGGATCGACAACCTGCCCTGGGTGTTCGAGATACACAAATGGTATGCCTTGCCACTTGTTCTGCTCAACGGTTGGCTTGCGTGGACACTACTCGGCACCAGCCGCTCCGGCGTACTGCGCACGCTCAACATCACGCTGGTGGCGCTGCTGCTCGGCACCAGCGTCATTGGCATGAGCATGGATCGTCTGCACTTGCCGATGTTTGCCCAACCGCTGCACCTGTGGTTCGCGTCGTTGATCTTTGGCGTACAGCTTGCCATCGCATTGGTGATCCGCAGCGCACGGACCGGGGAGGCATCTCCCTTGCCGACAGACTCGTCTGGCTCGAACCGCGTTGGTGAGCCTTTGCCGACCAACTGATTGACCGGTATTCCATACAGTGTGAGCGCCTCAGCCTTGATGTGACTGTCGGGAGCGGTGATGCTTCGACGCTCATGAATCACGAGCCCCGATATGGATATCGATCAATCGGCAGTGCAGAGGGCAGAGTGTTGCCTTCGTGTAGCGCTCCTTCTGTGCACGCTCCTTGTCAGTGCGTCTCACGCGCTGGCGGCCAGCCTTCCGAGCAAGGTCAACATCAACCACGCGACGGCTGCGGAACTCGCTGAGGCCCTACCGGGAATCGGGCCTGTCAAGGCGGCTCGCATCGTTGACCATCGAGTGACGGTCGGCCCATTCGACTCTGTGGACGCCTTGCTTGATGTCAAAGGCATCGGACCGGCAACGCTTGGCAAGCTGCGTCATTTGATGACTGTCGGTGCGGTACTGGACACTGCCGCAGAGCAACGCGAAACGGCCACACGCGATGCGGTGAGGCGCGTGATTGTGCGGGCGCGTGGAGGGGCAGCTCAAGGTAGTGGCTGGTAAGGTGGCCTGCATGCGCTGTGGAGAGTCGGGCAACGACGCTTGGGATTTCGACAACACCTAGGTCGTCTTGCACCGATAGCCAGGTCTCTTCGCATCTGATCGGCGACGCTGGCACACTGTGACCGAGTCTGCGGAGCGCCAAGACCTCCAGGGCATCGCGTCAGAGCAGGGCGATGCGCAACCTGGAGATCAGGTGAGCGATGATGCGCTTGCCACAGAACGTTTTGGCACTGTGCGATAATTTGGGGCCAGGCGATCGGAGTTGCCGAGTGAGTGCAGTGCCCCCTGAACAAACATGCATGACAGTTGAGCCGTCGTCTCCAGCCGGGTTGCGATTGACCTTGAAGGCTGCCACCGCAGAACTGCATGCCGAAGCGGAGACGGTTCTGGATTGGCGCTACGGTACGTCGGGCGACATGGGGCGCTTTCTGTCATGCATGCTGAGGGGCCACCGTTACTTTGCGCAACCTTGCGACCGAGCCTCGTTGCTAGTTGGGATCCCGGTGCGTTCCGCACGCCTTGTCGCCGCTCTGGCGGGTGACTGCAGGATTGACGATCTGACCACCGTGGGCAACGAAACTCAGCCATCCATCAAGAATGGCTGGAATGACTCGTACTGTCTGGGCGTCGGCTACGTTTTCGAGGGATCTGCAATGGGTGCACATGTGCTATCAAAGTGCTTGCGTGATTCGTCAAAGACGGTTCCTGACTACCTCCACTTACTGACCGAGGAAGCGCAAAGTCGCTGGCCACGTTTTGTCGAGAGGCTGGACAAGGGGGGGGATGCCGGCGCAGCGGTCGATGGCGCATCACGTGTTTTCCGTTTTCTGACAACACACGCCAAAGGCTGATCATGACGACGAGTGCTGAACTTCAGGAGGCGATCGAAAACTGCAGTCGGGAGCCGATACACATTCCTGGCGAAATTCAGTCCTCCGGGGCCCTCATCGCCTGCGATGTGGAGCTGACCGAAATCCTCTTCGCATCGGTGACGACCTCCACCTTCCTCGGTATCGAGGCCGAGTGTTTACTCGGTAAGCCGGTTGCAGATGTGCTTGACGGCAATCAGATGCGCGCTGCTCGTCGTGTGCTCTCGGACGTATCTGCGTCTGAACGACGTGAGGTCGTCGGCGACTACCAGCATGCCGATGTGCGGCTGCAGGTTGCGGTTCACGTCAGGGACAACCGGGCCGTGTTCGACTTTTTGCCGTACGTTGGTGATCAAGATGCCGAGGCGTTCACGCTTGACCGCGTGCGTAGTCTGATCAACGAATCGGTGAAGTCGGGGAATCTCGGACATTTTTTGCATGGTGCTGTCGGCAATCTGCGTGATATGACCGGGTTCGATCGGGTCAAGGCGTATCGATTTTTGCCGGATGGGTCAGGGGAGATTGTCGCCGAGTCGCGCGAGCCGCATATGGAGTCGTTCCTTGGATTACGCTTTCCTGATACCGATATACCGGCGATTGCAAAAAAGTTGTACCTGACGACACCCATTCGTGTGAACTTTGGCACGGGCGCGTCGCACAGCCAGGTCCTCGCTCTCAGTGATACCGCGCGACCGCTCGACATGTCCCTGTCGATACTCCGTGGGGTTGCGGGTGTACACGTGCAGTATCTGAAGAACATGAATGTCGAGACGACGATGAGCTTGCCGATCATCGTCGATGAAGAGTTATGGGGTTTGTTTGCGCTCCACAATAGAAAGCAGAAGGCGCTTGAACCGACCATGCTTTCTACCGCTGAGTTGTTCGGTAATGTGTACAGTCTCGCCTTACAGCATGCGTTGCAAGTGCGCAAGTTACAGCAGCTCGCCGATTGCGTCCCCGTTGCGCGGTCTTTACTTAGCGACGAATTAATTGACCCGCTGTTTTCCGAGTCGTGGACCAAAGCGTGTCGGCAACTGAACCTGTTGGTACCGTGCAGCGGTATCGCCTTGATTCACAACGGCGACCTGAAGACGCACGGTAATGTGCCTTCGGAAGAGATCTGCTTGAGCTTACAAGCAGTCTTCTTGCGAGATGGTGCGCCATTGGTGTCGTCAAGCATTTCTCTGCAATCATTTTTGCCCGAAGACAACTGTGGTGATGTAGCAGGCGTGTTGCATATCAGTATTTCCACAGACGACAACACTGGCTTGTTGTTGTTCAGAAATCGAGTCGAACGCACGGTCGAATGGGCAGGTGAGCCTACCAAGCAGATCAGCAGGACTCCGTCCGGGTTGGAGCTGAATCCGCGTCGGTCCTTCGAAATGTATCGGGAAAGCGTGGAGGGTCAGTGTGACGAATGGACCTACTACGATCTCGAAATCGCACACAGCTTGCAAAATGCCGCCAGTCGCACATACCAGTCCAATCAGGAACTCGCGGAGGGAAGGCGGCTCGCGTTGATGGTGAAAGAACTCAACCACCGGGTAAGAAATATCCTGACGCTGGTTCAATCGCTCTCGCGCAGTACGCAGTCGACCTCATCCTCGGTCGACGAATACGCGTTATCGCTGCAGCAAAGAATCACCGCGTTGGCGCGCGCTCATGATCTCTTGACAAGTCGCGATACTGCAACCGTACGTTTGCGTGAGATCGTCGAATTGGAGCTGATGCCGTATCTCGACGCTGGTCTCCATGAAGCACTGTTTTCCGGGCCAGATGTGCTCTTGACCTCCGAGGCTTCCCCGATTCTCGCTTTGGTACTGCACGAATTGACATCCAATGCTGTAAAATATGGCGCCCTTTCAGTCGCGGATGGTCGTGTTACTTTGAATTGGTCTGTCAGTGACGACACCTTGCAAATCGAATGGCGGGAACTTGGTGGCCCCGTAGTGTTGCCTCCCGAAAGAGAGGGTTTCGGTAAATCAATCATTGAACAAGCTATTCCCTATGAATTGGATGGACAAGCAGAGATTGAATTTGCTCCTGCCGGAGTGTGTGCAAGATTTTCGCTTGGAAAGAGATCGTTTCGCATGAATGAGAAGCCCGGTAATTCCGAACAATCTGTCTCATCCGCGGGCAGCTCTGACGATGCGGGGACACTCGTGGCGAGCGCATTGATTGTCGAGGACAACTTTTTCGTTGCTACGGAACTGGAGGCCTGGTTTGGGGAATTAGGCTGCCCAGACGTTGTCGCATGCTCGAACGTCAACCAGGCGCTGGAATTTCTTGGCAATCGGACGTTCGACTGTTGCGTTCTCGACGTCAATTTGCGCGGTACCAACAGCGAGCCGGTTGCGGCGCGCCTCGAAGAAATGGGGATTCCATTTATCTTTGCCAGTGGCTATGGACCGGATGCGATCGCGTTCTGCGCGAAATACGACACGGTTGTTCTGACCAAGCCGGTGAGTTTTCACGAACTACGCGATCAGGTCGTCCGCATGTCGTCGCTGGGCTCGTAACGAGCCCAGCCACGTGGCACTATGTTGCCTTGTCTGGAGCCTGGGATAGCTCGTGTGACGGTACAGGAAGTATGGGCTCGTCGTTATCCGGATCGTCCAGATACACAAAGCTGCCTCGACGAATGATTCGTTGCCTGAGGGCCGTAGAGTCACTTGCGCCGCTCCCGGCACGTTCTTCACCCAGGGCGCCAGGATGGGCGCTCCGCATGTGTATTGTTCTGCTGTTCATACCCGCGAGTTGGACGCTGGACAAATGTCGGTTGTGTCGACACATTTTAGATCCGCGTGTAGTCAGCCTGACAGGATTCGATCCGCTGTTGACAGTTGTCTACAGTGTATTCGGCGACGGGTCTCGGTGTCGGATGCTTGCCGCTACTCGGACGCTATTCTTGCAGACCACTGAGCCAGCAACCCGAGAATGGTTCGTTGTTCGGCGGTCAGAGCGGTGTCGCGCTTGTCAGCAGACAGAAACACGAGAGATCCGGTGCCATCGGCGTCGAAATACAGTCGCTGGCCGATAAGGGAAGCCACCTTGCCAGCGGCAAGTATCGATTTGACTTCGGATTTCTCCTCGCGTTTGTTGAGAATTTCCACGATACCCGGGCCGTGGCTGAATAGTGAGTGCAGATCAAATTCTGGTGGCAGCGTGTCATCGACGCTCGTGGTCTCGGCAATCGCGCCACAGCAGGCGCGGATGGTCTGGGCGTTGTCGTCATCTGCGACCAGAAGAGCGTTATCCATGCCCAACTCGCGCAAGCCAAAGCGCATCAGACTATCGAGACGATCTTGCGGGCTGCTCTCGTTGTCGGTTGCGATCAACATGAGTTCTTCAAGCGTCGCTCCATAGGCGTTGGAGTCGGTCAGTTCCTGGCCGATGCTCTGGTACGCGATGACTTCACCCTTACGGTTTGAGATAGCACGCGTGATGCCCCCTGTCACCGTCGACGTGCCGTCTCCGCGTGAGCGCACGATATGGTGCACCCGAGCCTCATCAGACGGGATAGTCTCGACAAACTTGAAATAGGCTTCACGTTGATTGGCGGGGATCAGCGGCCGCAGCAGCTGCCCGACGAGGTCTTCCGATTTCACGCCGAAGTAACTGGCGTAGCGGTCGTTGCAGAAAATTATTCTCGTGGTGTCACGCTCCCAACGCAGGATGTGGCTCGAAGTATCTTCGATGATGCTCCGATAGTCGTGTCCAATCCGCGCAAGCTCATCCTCTGCAGTTCGTAGGGACGTCGTGTCAAGGGAAGTCACCAGAGCTCCGATAATCTTTTCGTGCGCGTCGCGGTTAGCAACGATTTTCAGGACAAAATTTCTTCCATCAACTACGAGTTCCGACTCCCAGGGAATGCCAGTCTTCAAGACGTTGCGCGCAAGGGTCGCAAGCGAAATACTGTCGTCATAACAATCGACGGCGTCAATGGTTCTCGACAGGTTGGCAGCAGATAGACGAAAGAGGTTGGTTGCTGCGCTTGAATAACGTTTGATCTTGAGTTCCGAATCGAGGTGTAGCGTGCCGATTTCGGATTGCGCGAGCAGTTGGTCAATTTCGTCGTTGAGTTCCGCCAACTCGTTGGTTCGGCGCTGATGCTCAGCGCTCACCGTGAATAGTTCCTCGTTGACCGAGTGAAGCTCCTCGTTGGTGCTTTGCAGTTCCTCGTTGGTGCTCTGCAACTCCTCGTTGGACGCCGTGAGCTCCTCGTTGGTGCTTTGGAGTTCCTCGTTACTGGTCTCGAGCTCTTCGATCGTAAGCTGCAAGCTTTCCTCAGAGGCGCTGAGGCCGTCTTCGAGGCTTCGAATTCGCTGCATCAACAAGGCTTTGTCTGCACTGTCCTCGGGGCTCGCAAGGCTGGCGGTCTCGGGGTGCTGGACAAGGCTGGGGTCAATTGAATTTGCCTCAATACGCCTGATCGTCAGCAGGAAGTAGTTTTCTTCCATTTCGCGACCTGGCTTGCCGGTCCTGGTGAGTGTGACGTCATAAGTGCCCGCAACATCATCGTTTTCAACATGTAGACGACGTTCGAATCTGTCAAAGTCATCCTGCCTACCCCTGTGTAATGCGGAGAATACGGTTGCTTTGAAGTCAGTGTGAATCAGGTCGGTGAGCTTTCTGGAAAATTCCCCACTAGCGACTGGCAACAAGGTTCCAGCGTCGCCGAATACATGAAGGATGCTGCCATCGTCGGCCACCAAAAAGCCAGGAGGAGCATAAGTCTTTATGACCTCTTCAAGTGCGTGCTGATGCGCCTGGCGATTCCGCAGTGTGCGAGCGTCGGGCAGTACAGGGCTGGTAGTGCCAATTGCTGCGGTAGTGTTGGGCAGGTTTGTAAGCGCCTTCTTGAACGTCTCCAACGGCGGCACCGTTCCGGCAAAGCTGTTCGTATCACGCAGGGAAAATTCGCGCCTCTTGCGATAGATGCGCCATCGGCTGTCCAGGACTTCGAACTCATCAGTAGCACCTACGGGAGACTCACTCGGCCCGAGGAACAAGATGCCACCCTTGACGAGAGAAAAGTGGAACTTTGCTATGACATGTTCCTGAGTCTCGTTGTTGAGATAGATCAGCAGATTTCGACAGCTGAGCAAATCGACCTGCGTAAAAGGCGTGTCGCGAATGACGTCGTGAGTGCTGAACAGGACGAGCTTGCGGACATCGCTTTTCACCTGAACATCTTCGCCGTGAATATCGAAGAATCGACTGGTGCGCTCTTCGGACAGATGATTGATACTCTCTCGCGGGAACCGCCCTGCATTGGCGTTGGCTAGTGAACGTCCGTGGGCATCGCTTGCCAGAATGCGTACATCGAGGCGCAAGTTTTCGGCCTCCGCGCGCTCGACCAGTAGCATCGCAATCGAGTAAACCTCTTCGCCACTCGCGCATCCGGCAACCCAGATTCTTACCGAGCCTCCATCACGTAGTTTTTGTACCAACGATTCAATACATAATCTGTCCAAGGCCTCAAAGGCATTGACATCACGAAAGAAGGAAGTGACTTCTATCAGCATGTCGCTGTACAGAAGATCGAGTTCTTCCGGGCTCTCGGTGAGACACTTGTAGTACTGGCTAAGATCGGCAAGTCCCTTGAGGCTCGCTCGACGCTCGATACGACGTTGAACTGTCGTAGGTTTGTAGCGGTCGAAGTCCAGGCTGGTATGTCGCCGAATCAGTGCGATAATCGAGCTCACCGGATCGCCTTCGACCGGTTGGAGCGGTGGCAGCTCAAGCCGCTCTCCACGGGCCCAGGCCGCGGCAAGTTCCGCGAGACGCTCCGCATCTCCGCTACCATCCTCGAGGCGGGCGTCGATAACAGCCCGCGGCATACTTTCAAAACGTGAGGACTCGGGAAGTTGAACAATGACCTGACCGCCGAACTGCTTGATCGTTTCGGCACCTTGTGTGCCATCACTACCGGTGCCGCTCAGGATAATGCCCAGCACGCGGCTACCGAACTGCTCGCCAACGGAGCTGAACAGCATATCGATCGGATGGTACTGGTCGACCGGATTCTTCGACGCCTGCAAGTGGAACTTTGAATCTTCGACGGTGACGGTGACCCGCGGGAGATTCAGATAGATCGTGTCTGGTTTGAGCTCGAGGCCATCGCTGATGCGTTCGATCGCTAGATTGGTGTGTCGCCCGAGCAATTCGTCCATCATGCTGCGGAAGTCGGGAGACAAGTGCTGTACGACGATGAAAGAGCACCCCATTCCCTCGTCGATCGTCGAAAAAAACTTTTCCAGTGGCTCAAGGCCGCCGGCGGAAGCGCCGATGGCGATGATCCTCATCTCCTCATGTTTCATGTCGGGACTAAAATTGAATCCAATTCGCCAGGAGGCATACCCGGATTGTCAGTGGCGATGACAATCACTCCATTGAAGTTGTCTTCCGAGTTTGACGGGTCGGTACTGTTGGATAATATCCGAACATCGACCGAAACACCTTCGTAGGTCGTCAGCTGAAGAATATTCGACGGGGCGCCACCCACTACTTTGTCAATCTCATCGCTCAGCGTTTCGTGCTCGAACTCGTTGGCCACGTACTGAAGTGGGCGTCCGATATCGCTCGGCAACAGCCGGAAATATCGAGTCGCTGCTTTGGAGAATTTCCGCACACGTTGTTCTCGATCCAGGAATACCAGACCGATGTGGGTGAGCTCCATGATCTTGTCGACATCATCATTGATCAGTGAAAGCTCGAGGATTTTCTCCTGGAATTCGCTGTTTACCGTAAACAGCTCTTCGTTGACGGATTGAAGCTCCTCATTGGTGCTCTGAAGCTCTTCATTTGAGGCGACGAGCTCCTCATTGGCACTTTGAAGTTCTTCATTGGTGCTCTCCAGTTGTTCTGCGGTCGTGCGTCGATGCCGTTGCTCCGCATCGAGCTGCTCTTCGAGTTCTTGAATGCGACGGCTGGCAACGGAGTCTGGCGGAAGTGATGTCGCAAACTCTTCTGGATTACTAGTGCCGCTCCTGGGCGGCTGAAGAATCACGAGAAACAGGATCGCGCTATCCTCGCTGGCAGATTGGAATCTTCGTATGTGCACATCGGTCAGCACACGCTCTTCGTTCAGCGTGATCGGGACCGCATCAAAGGTAACCAGAGCATGGCTCTTGCGCACCTTGTCCAGTCCCACCGTGATACACGTGGACAGCTCACGTGGCAGTATGTCCTCGATCCGATTGGTGACGCGTCCCGCCGGAAACCGAGTCAGGTAATCGCCGGCGTCCCCGTAGACGTGGACGGCCTGATACTTTTCATCAAGAACAATGGTAGCTGGCAGGTACTCCGAGAGTAGGGTGTCCCGGATTTGATCCAGCCCACGATCTCGCGATCCGGCGCGGTATTTTTTCAACAATCCTTCGATCGGATTGACAGTGCCGTGGGACGGCGATCGTTGAAGGTTCTTCGCCGAGGTGAGCTGCGAGAGAATCTGGGCAGATTTCTTGTAGATCCGGAACTCGCCGTCAATGCAGTCGAAACTCTGGTCGAGCTCACCGATGCTTTCAACGGCACCAAAGAAGGCGTGGCCGCCTTCCTTGAGAGAAAAATTGAACTTTGACAACACGCCTTGCTGGGTCGCGTGCTGAAAATAGATCAGCACGTTACGACAACACACGAGATCCATCGAGGGAAAAGGCGGATCGGTGATCATGTTGTGGCGAGCAAACACGACCATTTGCCGAATGCCTTGTCTCAGTACGTATCCGTCTTCAAGTGCATCGAAATGGCGTTTCAGACGTTCCTTGGAGACGTGCTTTTCGATCGCTGAAGTAAAGTGTCCGGGCGAAGCCTCGCTCAGCGCCGTAGCGTCCACGTCGGTTGCAAATATCTTGGCCCGACGAGGCTTGTTGGCTGCGCGAAAAGCGTCGTCAACCAGGATGGCGATCGAGTAGGCTTCTTCCCCAGTCGAGCAGCCGGCCACCCACACACGAAACTCCTGTTGATCTGGTAGGTTGTCGACAGCATCCCGAATAACGTTTTCGTAGAGAAATTCAAACGCATTGCCGTCGCGAAAAAAATGTGTGACGTTGATCAGTAGCTCGCGACCCAGGATCTGGATTTCGCGCGGCGAGGTGCTCAGTAGATCTCTGTACTCTTCAATGCTGTGAAGCCTGTTGATGCTGATTCTTCGCTCGAGTCTGCGAGCGACGGTGGCAGGCTTGTAGTGCGAGAAATCTATGCCGGTGTGTTCAAGCAAGGGTCGAAAAATGTCGTCCAGCGTTTCGGAGTTATCGCCAAGCTCGACCGGGTCCGACTGACCAGGTTCACGCACCGTGGGGTGCCGCACATACTCGTCGACATGCTTGGCAAGGTCAGCGGGGCTGAGTGAAAAATCCACCAGCTCGGTAAACATCGCACTCCGTGGCATGCCATCGAATTGCGCAGTGTCGGGGTCCTGAACAAGCACAAGACCGCCAGTCTCCTTGATGCGCCGGATACCACGGCTGCCATCGCTGCCGGTGCCTGAAAGAATGATCGCAACAGCTCTTGCGCCGGCGTCTTGCGCCAGCGAGTCGAAAAACAGATCAATAGGGAGGTTGAGTGATGCACGGTCCACGGGTTCGGACAAGACAAGGTGTCCGTCGACAAGCTCCATGTTCTTGCGACGCGGCATCAGGTACACCGTGTTGGCGCGCACCTTGGTGCGATCGGTCACAACGGCCACATCCATTTGGGTGCGCCGCCCCAAAAGCTCATCCATGACGCTCTTGTGTTCGGGCGACAGATGCTGAATCACCACGAAGGCACAGCCGGTGTCGCACGGAACAGCCTCAAAGAAGGCAGTGAGCGCTTCCAGGCCCCCAGCCGAGGCGCCTAGGCCGACGACCAGCTCAGCCCAGGGTGCACCATTGGGATTGTCAGAGACGTTCTTTGCCTTCATTGCGCACCATTATTTTTGGAAGAGGCACGGTCTACTGGAACTCTTCAGCCAGTGCGCGGAGTCGACCATGATGAACTAATGCTCGCAAGTACGGTGCATCGATTTCAAATCGATACCCCCCTCTACTACCCCAACGTCATAACACGGTTACGTTGTCAATTTCAAGGCTGCTCGCCCTCACGGGGCTAGGCGAGTGAGACCAAGGCGAGCTCTTCAGTCTCTCGAGCAGCTGGGGCTTCGACGCGCTTTGCCATGAAGGCGGTGAAATCCTTGGCACTTAGCGGCTCTGAGTACAGATACCCCTGATAAGAGGTGCAACCGGCTGCCGCGAGTTCTCGTCGAGTCGATACATCCTCGACCCCTTCTGCAACTGTCGATAGACCGAGCGACTGAGCAAGCGCCAGTATTCCAGTGACCAGCGGCTTGGCTCGCTCGCCGCTGAGCATCGCCGCGATGAACGATTTGTCGATCTTGATTTCATCAGCGGGGAGACGCACCAGATAAGCAAGTGAAGAAAAACCGGTGCCAAAGTCGTCGATCGAAATGTTGACGCCGAGGTCCTTCAAGCCCTCGATTACGCCACTCTCTCGGGTACTAATCGCAGTCGATTCGGTGATTTCCACGACAATACGCTCTGGCGGAACCCCGACTTCGCGCAATTGATCAGAAAACCGGGACAGAAACGTACGCCCTGAGAGCTGGCGCGCCGAGACGTTCACGGACAGTCGTACGTCCGAATCGATCAAACCCGCATCACACCAGCCACGCCAATCCTTGCAGGCTTGTTTGAATACCCAGTCCCCGACAGGGCCGATCAGCCCGTTGTCTTCCAGTGCGTTGATGTAGTCTTCCGTGGTGGCGTCAGGAAAGTCGGAGCTGGGCCAGCGGAGCAGTGCCTCCATTCCTGTCAGTCGACCGGTTTTCGTGTCGACCTGGGGTTGGTAGTGAAGAACAAACTCGCCCTCATCAAGCGCGCCGCTGAGCCGACTGAGCAACGCAGAGTGATCACTGCGAGCGCGATCAAGCTCTGGTATGTAGAAAACGTGCTGGGCTCGTCCGCTGCGTTTGGCGCGATACAGCGCGACATCCGCCCGCTGTATGAATGTGTCTTCATCGCAGCTATGGCAGGAGCCTACTGAAATGCCAATGCTTGCCGAGATGCGGACTTGTTGTCCGTCGATCAAAAACGGTTTTTGCAGGTCGGCCACGATGTTGCCCGCCACCCGATCAGCGCACGCCTTGACCTGGTGTCGTGGCAGCAGGATCGTGAACTCATCACCGCCAAGACGTGCGACGGTATCGTCAGGGCCTACGTGTTGAGTGAGCCGTTGCGCCACCTCCTTCAGTAGTGCATCACCTGCGTGATGTCCGAGTGTATCGTTCACGGCCTTGAAACCGTCCAGATCCAGAAAGAGGACGCCGAGTTCGCGCACCGGGGCTGATGTGCTCGTTGCCTTGCGCAGCGCTTGCAGAAAAGCTTCTCGGTTGTTGATTCCTGTCAAGGTATCCTGCAGCGCCATGCGCCTGAGTTCCTCGTTGGCGCGATAGCGTTCAGTTATGTCGGTAGCGACCACAAGAATCCCCTTGACGCGCTGCGAGCGGTCGAACAGACCCGTTGCTGTCATTGACACCCAGGTATTCTCTCCGAGCGGGGTTTGTAGACGAAGCTCATGATCGCGGGACTCAAGGTTGCCAACCGCGTCGTGCAAGGCAATGAGTGTCTCGCTGACGTCTGCGGGGTGCATGGAGTCGACCCACCCATCACCGAGAGATTCCTCGATGCCCAGTCGGCTGAGTTCACACCACTTGTCGTTGGCGTACTTGCAGCTCCAGTTCGCGTCCAATTCCAGGATGCCGACAGGTGCAAGGCGAGTGAGCGTCTGGAATCGTGTCGCGTTCTGCGCCGATTGGGCGATGTTGGCGGATTGCGCGCCGAGATCTTCGAGGACTATCGCCAGCTCGTAGTTGTCTGGAGCACCGGAAAAAAAACTGTTGATGCTGAGCTGAAGCGATTCGCCTGTGCTGCTTCTGGCAGGTAGACGATGTCCTTGCACACCCACGGCCCAGGAAGCCGCGGCGAGGCAGAGCATCTGCGCCTCGTTGGGCACCAGAAACCTCTCGGAACAGGCCTCGAGAAGCCAGGTTGCGGGAGAGCCCAGTATGTCAGCGGCGTGTACCTCGAAAAGTTGCTCGCACTCTGCGGACAATCCGACGATGAACCCGTTGCTGTCGATGCGAACAACGGGTGCCGGAAGTCGCTGCAGAACAGCCGGCAGAAGCGGGGTTGGAGCTGTCAATTCAGGTTGTCCGCGGTTGAGTGGGACAATTCAAGGGGCGGCAACGCGCGGGACTTCATGGCAAGCTATCGAGTTTCCCACATTCTGCGCATTACAATCAAATAGTTACATGCTGTTTCGTAGGCAGACTCTGATGTTATCCCAATCTTTTGTGTAGCGTCAATCGCGAGGCACACCGGTGTACATTTTTGACGTGGGCGCGAGGGCACAGTTGCACTATATCTTCGAGCGCGCTCAATCGCCGTCAAACTCGCACAGCGCGTGCACACGTGTGTCCAGCGCTTCAACACGCGTTCGCCCACCCAGGTCTGGCAGATCAATGATGAAGGCGCAGCCGACAACCACCCCCTGCTGTCTTCGCATGAGCTTTATTCCGGCCTCGCAGGTTCCGCCGGTAGCGATCAGATCGTCGACCAACAGCACGCGCTCGCCTGGGGCTATCGCGCCTTCGTGCAGTTCCATCACCGCTTCGCCGTATTCCAGCGTGTAGGCCTCGGACAGACGAGGCCCCGGCAGTTTTCCCGCCTTGCGGATAGGGACGAAACCCACCGACAGCTGGTGAGCAATCGCGCCTCCCATGATGAAGCCGCGCGCCTCCAGGGCGGCCACCTTGTCGATGCGCTCGCCCGTCCAGGGGTGCAGCAGCATGTCGATGGCCATGCGAAACGCCTGCGCGTTGTTGAAAAGCGTGGTGACGTCCCGAAACTGTATGCCGGGTTCGGGGAAATCCGGAATGGTCCGGATGGAATCCTTGATAATGTCCATGACTACCTTGAGCGTGTTGCGCAGCCGAGCCTAGCACTACCCGGTGCTACCATTATCGCCGCGGAGCCTACGCATCCGTTCTGGAACTCGACTGATGACACGCACGGTTTTTGGCATGGCGATACTCGCGACGGTACTGTCCGCTTGCGACACCGTCACGTACAGCGCGCTCGAGGTCTTCGGCATTCACAAGCGCGATGTTCTGACAGGCAATGTCCGGGACGCTCGCGAGTCTCAGGAAGAGGCGCGTGAGGAATTCAAGGACGCCCTTGAGCGGTTCGGGTCCATCGTTGACATCGAGGAGACCGGCCTGAAGCAGGCCTACGATCGCCTTAACGCCGAGTACCAGGACGTCAACAAGGCGGCTGCAGATGTCAGCAGGCGCATTGACGATGTGGAAAGCGTTGCCGACGATCTCTTTGACGAATGGGCAGACGAAATTCGGCTCTATACCAACAACCGCTTGCGGGACGACAGCAAGGAGCGATTCACGGCCACGCGGTCTCGCTATCAGAGCATGCTCGCCAGCATGGAGGAGGCCGAAGACAGCATGCAGCCGGTCTTGAACACATTTCGAGACAATGTCTTCTATCTGAAGCACAACCTGAATGCGCAGGCGATCGGATCACTCAAAGGCACCTTCGACTCGCTGGAGGGTGATGTCGAGCGCCTGGTCGCGCAGATGAACAGCTCTATCGAGCGCTCCAATCAATTCATTGAGGAGATGTCCGCGGAATGACCCACCCCGATCAGGCGCCGGAGACTCGCGAAGACGCCTTGCTCAAGGAGAGCGGCATCATCTCCTGGAATGAGCTTGCACGTCACTTTGCGCGTGGCGTGGTCATCGTTGTGTCCGGGCGTGTTGATGTGCTGGATGTGGCGCGCGCGTTTTCCAAAGACAACAAGGCCCAGGTGGAGCAATGGCTGAGCACCTCTGAAATCGCTCGGGCAAGCGATGATGATGCGCGTGGTTGGGTCGAGAGGAATCCGGACTTTCGATGCGTCGTGACAGCGCCATGGGTACTCGTGCAGGAGTTGCACTGATTACCTTTGTGCGAACGGGCCTCGCAGATGGGCGAGTCGTCCCTTGCGCGCGTCGCGCACGATGAAGCGATGCGGAGAGAGTTCTGCAAACCAGCTTTGCAAGTCGTGGCCGGACTGATCCGTGTCTTGTTGGCATAGCCAGCGAGCGAGCAGGGCGGCTGAGTAGGCTGCGGTCACGATGCCACGAGATCCGAATCCGCCGAGTACATGCAGGCCGTTGTAGTAGTCCGGCCTTGCGTAGTGGTGGTCCGGTTTGCCTTTGTTCATTTCGCGCCAGGCGTGTCTGGCGACCTTCACATCGCACACGGGCCCGACGAACGGCATCCGGTCAGGCGTTGTGGCACGTACCCCGGCACGGGCCGAAATATGCCGCCCGGGCGTGTCGCCCAACAAGGCCTCGAGACCCGCCCGGTTGCTGTCGGTATCGACGCTACGCACGTCCGTATCGAGCTCCTCGCGCTGATAGGTCGAGCCGACATATCGCGTGCCGTCCGCAGGAACGCACCAGTGCTTGCCGGTGACGACCTTTTGCACAGGCGAGAGTTCAGCATCGGCCGCCCGTCGGGGCTCATGGTCGATCGCGAACTGATCAATCTGCCCCCTGGCCGGTGTGACGGGCAAATGAGCGGTTTGTGCCATGGATGCGATGGCCGGGCCATTGGCCAGCACTACGTGCGCGACATCGCGACTGATGGTGGCGCTGCTCACGCGCCACGGGGATTCCGGGCGCGCTGTCGGCGTGATGACTGCTGGCGCCCCGAAGTGGGTTTCAGCGTTGGAACGCGCGACCAGCGCGTGGCAAAGCGCGCGCGGGTCCAGCCAGCCCCCGCTCGGAAAATGCACGCCAGTCGCTTCGGCATCAAGCTGATCGTGTTGAATCGCGCACGTACGTAGTACGCCTTCTCGGTCGAGCACCTCGAGGTCGTCGCGCTCTGTCCATGCGCTCTTCAGCAGCTGCACCACGCCTGCGGTATGGAACCCGGCGGCCTCGGCCAGCCCGTCGATGTCCAGTCGATCGAGCAGATGCGTGTGTGCCCTGACATGAAAGTCCTCGGATCGGCCGCGGTCTCGAGTCACAAACGGTTTGACGACACCCACTGCGTTGCCGGACGCTGCACTGGCAGGCCCTGGTCCGCGATCAAGCAGACAGACCTTGACGTCTAGTCGGCCCAGCTCATGGGCAAGCCAACAGCCGGCGAGACCGGCGCCCACGATGGCGACAGTCGATTGCTCATTCAGCGCTGGGGAGTCGGGCAGTGCAAACCACGGCGGCACGAAGCTCAGTCGGCCGCTCCAAAACGCGATTCGATGTAGCGATCCACCACACCCTGAAACTCCTCGGCGATGCGGTCGCCTTTGAGCGTCATGGCCTTTTCCCCATCGATGTATACCGGTGCGACGGGGACTTCCCCGGTGCCGGGGAGGCTGATGCCGATGTCTGCATGCTTGCTTTCGCCCGGGCCGTTGACCACACATCCCATCACCGCCACGGTCATCTCCTCCACGCCGCGGTAGCGTTCCTTCCACGCGGGCATGCCGTCGCGCAGATAGGTCTGGATACGGTCGGCGAGTTCCTGAAAGTACGTGCTACTGGTGCGTCCACAACCGGGGCATGCAGTCACCATCGGAGTAAAGGCGCGGAGTCCCATGGTCTGCAGGATCTCCTGACCGACCACGACCTCTCGTGTTCTGTCGCCACCCGGCTCGGGGGTGAGTGAAATACGGATGGTATCGCCAATGCCTTGCTGCAAAAGCACTGCGAGTGCTGCGGTCGAGGCGACGATTCCCTTGGAGCCCATGCCGGCTTCGGTCAGCCCGAGGTGCAGCGCATGCGACGTGCGGTCGCCGAGCGAGCGATACACGCTGATCAGATCCTGGACCCGGCTCATCTTGCAGGAGATTATGATTTTGTCAGCCGCGAGCCCGAGCTCCTCGGCGCGCGCAGCGCTCTCGAGTGCCGAGCTGATGACCGCCTCGCGATTGATCGCATCCAGAGGCTTCGGGGACTCGGCCGATGCGTTCTCATCGAGCATGCGAGCGAGGAGGTCCTGGTCCAGGCTGCCCCAGTTGGCGCCGATCCGTACCGGCTTGTCGAAGCGGATGGCGGTCTCGATCATTTCGGCGAATTGCGTATCACGCTTGGCGCCGCGGCCGACATTGCCCGGGTTGATGCGGTACTTGGCCAACGCTTGCGCGCAATCAGGCACGGCTTTGAGTAATTTATGGCCATTGAAGTGGAAGTCGCCGACCAGTGGCACGAAAAGACCCATGGCAGCGAGCCGGTCGCGGATTTCCGGCACGGCGTTGGCCGCGGCCTCGTTGTTGACCGTGATCCGCACCAGCTCTGACCCGGCACGCGCGAGGTCTGCCACCTGAGCTGCCGTACGAACCGCATCGACGGTGTCTGTGTTGGTCATGGACTGCACCACAATGGGCGCTCCACCACCTATCGCGATCGCGTCGTCGCTGCCTTCGCTCCGGATCACTACACGGTGCGTTGTGTTGCGCGGCATGTCAGGCACTTGAACGGTCGGAGAGGGACCTCTAGTTTACTGCTAACAGAGCGTTAGAACGGTTCGAGGTGTAGCCTGTAGCTCATCTCTCCCGATTTCCTCCCTGCAGGTCACTGTCAGGATCTTCACCCGGAGCGCCGGCGCCGTGAGCCTCGATCCAGCCAACAGCATCAACGAGCGCGAGCAGCACATCCTCAAGGTGCTCGTGGACCAGTACATTGCACTGGGCACCCCGGTGGGCTCGCGCACCCTGTCGCGCATGCCGGGTATCGACATCAGCGCCGCATCCGTGCGCAACGTCATGGGCGATCTGGAGGAGATGGGGCTGCTGCGTTCGCCGCATACGTCGGCCGGTCGTGTCCCAACGTCAAAGGCCTTCCGCTTGTTCGTGGACACCTTGCTGGAAGTTCGCCCCGCCGACGCAGACACCATCGCCGATTTGCGCGCCACTCTGGACCCAAGCCTCGACGATCAATCGCTGATTACGTTGGCGACCAACTATCTCTCTGGTTGCACGCGCATGGCCGGCATGGTCACAGTGCCGCAACGTGAAGACAAGGCGCTGCAGCAGGTCGAGTTCCTGCCCCTGTCCGAACGCCGCGTGCTCGCGGTGCTGGTCATCGATGGGGAGGAGGTGCAGAACCGGATCGTCACTGTCGATCGCGATTACTCCAGGGACGAGCTGTCGGCGCTGGCACGCCAGCTCAATGCCGAGTACCTGGGGCGCCCCCTTGCCGAGGTGCGCGAGCGCTTGCGCCGTGACCTCGACGAAACCCGTGCGGACATGGACAAGACGATGCGCCAGCTCATCGAGCTCGCGGGCCTGGTCTTCGATGACACGGCAGCACCCCAGTCCGAACAGGCGCGCATGGTGGTCTCCGGAGAAACCAATCTGATGACCCACGAGGACCTCTCCGATCTGGGTAAGCTTCGTGAGCTCTTCGATGCATTCCAGCAAAAACGCGAGATCTACGCGCTGCTCGAGCGGTGCAACAGTGCTGAGGGCGTACAAATCTTCATCGGACGGGAATCAGGCTACGAAGCGCTCGGTGATGTGAGTCTTGTGACCGCGCCCTACGAGATTGATGGTGAGCTGCTGGGGGTTCTGGGGGTGATCGGCCCGAAGCGAATGTCATACGCGGACGTCATCCCGGTCGTTGATGTCACGTCCCGATTACTCGGCGCGGCCTTGAACCGCCGCAGTTAGACGCTAAAGTTCGCGCATGGGCATCATTCGGCCCTTGTCGCATTCATGAGATGGAAATTCAGCATGACCCCAGAGGAAGATCTGCCCCGTACCGCCGTAGACGATGCCGAAGATGCCAAGGCCGAGGAGCTGTCGGATGCCACTGAAGCTGCGGGAGCCACCGAGACATCCGCGGTAGATGCTGATGCGGCCGAAAGCACCGAAGATGCGGCACCCTCGACAGATGACGACGCGGATGCGTCGACAGCAGACGTGGACCCGCGCGTCGATGAAGTGCTCGGTGGCGTGTCGATTGACGAAGGTGAGGGCGTAGCCGATCCGGCGGCAGCGACCGACGATGCCAACGCCGAGCCAGGTGACGGCGAGGATCTGGCGGCAAAACTCGCTGCAGCCGAGGCGCGTGCCAACGAGAATTGGGATCGCCTGCTGCGCATGCAGGCCGATGTCGAGAACAAGAACAAGCGCGCTCAGCGCGATGTGCAAAACGCGCGGAAGTTTGCGCTCGAGACCATCGCCGCGGATCTGCTGCCCATCAAGGATAGCCTGGAGATGGGGCTTGCCGCGGCCAGCGAGGACGCCGCCTCGGTCGACTCGATTCGCGAGGGCAGTGAACTCACCTTGAAGATGCTTGGTGGCGCGCTGGAGAAGCACAACATAGTGGAAATCAACCCGGAGGGTGAGAAGTTCGACCCCGAGTTTCACCAGGCGATGTCCATGCAACCGGCTCCGGAGGGCACCGAGCCCAACACCGTGATCTCCGTCATGCAAAAGGGCTACACGCTCAATGACCGTCTCATTCGGCCGGCGCTTGTGATGGTCGCCAAGTAAGTCGACCAGCACCGATTTTCTGGCGCTCCCCGATCTCCCGGGGGGCGTCGGGGACTGACTTGCAGCACATTGCTTGTGAAATGCCTCGCAGGCTGTTGAAAAGTTCCCCACCGCCCCTCAGTTTCATCTCACCATGCGCTGCGCCTCGATGAGGGCAGCGATTTACCAGAACCACGATACGGACAGGACCAATGGGAACCATTATCGGAATCGATCTCGGCACGACGAATTCGTGTGTCGCGGTCATGGAAGGGGACAAGCCCCGAGTCATCGAAAACGCGGAAGGCGACCGGACCACACCGTCCATCGTCGCGTTCAGTGACGACGGTGAGGTCATCGTCGGCCAGGCTGCCAAGCGCCAGGCTGTCACCAACCCACAAAACACGCTGTATGCGGTCAAGCGCCTGATCGGCCGACGCTTCGAGGAAGACGCGGTCCAGAAGGACATCAAGCTGGTGCCCTACAAGATCATCAAGGCCGACAATGGCGACGCCTGGGTCGAAGCCGGCGGCAAGGGCATGGCTCCGCCAGAAGTGGCAGCGCGCGTGTTGCAGAAGATGAAGGCGACCGCCGAGGAGTACCTCGGTGAGACGGTGACCGAAGCGGTCATCACCGTACCTGCCTACTTCAACGACTCACAGCGCCAGGCCACCAAGGATGCAGGGCGCATCGCGGGTCTGGACGTCAAGCGCATCATCAACGAGCCGACCGCAGCAGCCCTTGCGTATGGCATGGACAAGCAGCGCGGCAACAAGGCCGTAGCTGTCTACGACCTCGGTGGCGGCACCTTCGACATCTCCATCATCGAGATTGCCGAAGTCGATGGCGAGCACCAGTTCGAAGTGCTGTCCACCAACGGAGACACCTTCCTCGGTGGTGAGGACTTTGACAATCGCCTGATCGACTATCTGGCAGATGAGTTCAAGAAGGAGTCCGGCATCGATCTGCACAGTGATCCGCTGGCACTTCAGCGCCTGAAGGAGGCCGCGGAAAAAGCCAAGATCGAGCTGTCCAGCACGCAGCAGACCGACGTGAACCTGCCGTACATCACGGCTGACGCGTCTGGTCCCAAGCACCTGAATATCAAGGTCACCCGCGCGAAGCTCGAGTCGCTGGTCGACGACCTCGTGTCACGCACCATCGATCCGTGCAAGACCGCGCTCAAGGACGCTGGCCTCTCCGCATCGGACATCCAGGACGTCATCATGGTGGGTGGTCAAACCCGCATGCCGAAGGTTCAGGAAACCGTCAAGGACTTCTTTGGCAAGGAGCCGCGCAAGGACGTCAATCCGGATGAGGCGGTCGCCGTGGGCGCAGCCATTCAGGGCGGCGTGCTCGGTGGTCAGGTCAAGGACGTGCTGCTGCTCGATGTCACACCGCTGTCGGTCGGCATCGAGACTCTCGGTGGCGTCATGACCAAGCTCATCGACAAGAACACGACCATCCCGACCAAGGCGCAGCAGGTGTTCAGTACCGCTGACGACAACCAGACCGCCGTCACCGTGCACGTACTGCAGGGTGAGCGTGAAATTGCCAATGCCAACAAGTCGCTCGGCCGTTTCGATCTTGCCGATATCCCGCCGTCTCCGCGTGGCGTCCCGCAAATCGAGGTCACCTTCGACATCGATGCCAACGGCATCATGAACGTCTCTGCCAAGGACAAGGCCACCGGCAAGCAGCAGTCCATCGTCATCAAGGCGTCGTCCGGGCTGTCCGACGAAGAGATCGAGAAGATGGTGCGCGATGCCGAAGAGCACGCTGAAGAGGATGCCAAGCAGCGCAACCTCATCGACAAGCGCAACCAGGGCGAGCAGCTGATCCACGCGACCGAGAAGTCCTTGGGTGATCTTGCCGACCAGGTGACCGACGAGGAGAAGGCCGACATCGAAAGCAAGGTTGTCGATCTGCGTACTGCGATCGCCGGCGACGATACCGATGCGATCGATGCCGCCAGCAGTGCACTCGGTGAGGTCACTGGCAAGCTTGCCGAGAAGGCCTACGCCGCTCAGCAGGCGGCAGAGGGCGGCGACGCCACTGACGGTGCTGATGGATCAGCGTCGGCTGCCAGCGACGACGCTGTCGATGCCGAGTTTGAAGAAGTACAAGACGACGAAGACAAGAAAGCGTCGTAAGGCGCGGAGTTCCGAGTCTCGGGCCGGTGAGCCTGGTGAACGCCAGTATGGCGTTCATCCGGCCTCCGGCCTTTTTCGTCAGCCCTGAAGTACACAAGAACGACCCACATGTCCCAGCGTGATTACTATGAGGTTCTCGGTGTCGAGCGCGACGTCTCGGCAGCCGATCTCAAGAAGGCGTACCGACGCCTCGCGATGAAGTATCACCCGGACAGAAATCCGGATGACGGTCAGGCTGACGAGAAGTTCAAGGAGGCCAAGGAGGCCTACGAGGTGCTCAGCTCTGCCGACAAGCGGGCGGCCTACGATCAGTTCGGCCATGCAGGGGTCAACAACCAGCCCGGAGGCGGCGCGGGTTTCGGCGGCGGCGCTGACATCAACGACATCTTCGGCGATGTGTTTGGCGACATCTTCGGCGGAGGCCGGCGTGGTGGTGGCGGTCAGCGCGTGTACCGCGGCGACGACCTCCAGTACAACCTCGATATCTCTCTGGAAGACGCCGTCGGCGGCCTGACCACCGAGCTACGTATTCCAAACCTCCTGGCCTGCGAGGTCTGCGATGGCTCAGGTGCCAAGCGTGGCACACAGCCCACCAACTGCCAGACCTGTGGGGGTGCCGGGCAGGTACGCATGCAGCAAGGATTTTTCAGCGTCCAGCAAGGCTGCCCAACCTGTCGTGGCAAGGGCAAGGTCATATCCGACCCGTGTCCAAAGTGTCTCGGCCAGGGGCGGGTGCAAAAAGAGAAGACCCTGTCGGTCAAGGTGCCGGCTGGAGTGGATACCGGCGACAAGATCCGCCTTCAAGGCGAAGGTGAAGCCAGTGAAAGCGGAGGACCAGCGGGTGACCTGTTCGTCGCTATTCGGGTCAAGCCGCACGAGATCTTTCAACGCGATGGGGCGGACTTGCAATGTACCGTGCCAATCAACTTTGCCACCGCAGCGGTCGGCGGTGAGCTGGAGGTGCCGACGCTTGATGGGCGCGTCAAGCTGAAGATTCCTGCTGGTACACAAACCGAGAAACTCTTTCGAGTACGCGGCAAGGGGGTGACTCCCGTGCGTGGTGGCCCTCAGGGAGACCTGCTGTGTCGTGTGCGTATCGAGACTCCGGTCAACCTCGGCAGCGAACAGCGTGATCTGCTCATGGCTTTCCACGACAGTATCTCGGGCGACAAGGCGCACAAGCACTCGCCGCAAGCGCACAGCTGGCTCGGTGGTGTGAAGAAGTTTTTCGACGAGCTGCGAAGCTGATACTCCGGGCGCGAGTCACGGGATCTGAGCGTCAATCACCAGTTCCACCGGCAGCGCCGCGGCATCGCTACCAACACGTGCCGGTACTTCCTGGGACCAGTCTCCCGAGCGCGCGACTGGCTGACCGGACAGGGATGCGCGTGCTCCCACGATCAGGTCCGGGAAGTTCGCGATGGTCATGCCGGCAATCATGGCCATGCTTTCATCGAGGGTGACGGTAGCCGGGAGTTCGCCAACGCTCAGTCGTTGAACCGCAAGGGGCATGGGCGGACCTTCTGCCGCGCGAGCAAACACGAAGACCGGCGTCTCGGGCGCAAGTGCCGTCGAGGCCGCTTCCCCGAGTGAGACCGCAACAGTGACAGACACTCCCGTCTCGTCCGTCGCCCCGAGCGTCTCCGACGAGGTGTTGGCAGACGGGGCCACAACCGTTGCGGCTTGCCCGATCGCCAACCGAGACCGCGACGCGTATTGATCGATCGTTGCGATGGCGTTAGCGTCGCCACGGGCGCCAACCATCGCGCGCAGTCGCGCGAACAGCGACAGCGCTTCTTCGTGTCGCTCGGTCTGTTGACGTGCAACGCCAAGCAGCCACAAGGTTTGCTCGTGATCAGCGTTGAGTTGATGCGCCCGCTCAAGCAAGGCCACGACGTCCGAGAGATCTCCGCCGGCGTTCATCGCACGGGCCTCAGCGAGGTTGGTGATCGTATCGACGTCGTCAGCTTCCAGCTCCAGCGCTCGCGAAAAGGCATCGCCGGCGGCGTCAAAGTCGTTCATGGCGAGACGGGTGCGCCCAAGCATGCGCCAGCCGGTGACGTCGTCCGGGGTTTGCGCAAGACGCTGTTCCAGTCCGCTAACCAGCTCGGGCAGTGAAGGCTGTTCCGGGTCGGCCTGCGCGATCTGAGGACTGAAGCTTATCGCTGCCGGGTTGCCGATGCGGGTATACAACCACGCGGTTGAGGCGGGTACTACGAGCAGCAGCACCGCAATCAGCGCAAGGTCCCAACCGCGAGACTGGCGGGCTTGTTTTTCCGGATCAAGCTCGCGCGCCAGTTGCGCTTCGATCCGGGATCGCTCCTCAAGGTACTCCGGCGAGGACATGTCGCCCGTATGCGTTGCATCCAGTGCCGCCAGTCGCTCTTTGGCGATGGCGATATTCTTTTCAACCAGCCCGGGCTCGTCGACATTCGGCTGTTGACGCCACAGGGCGAACCCGACCACACCAATGACAAGCAGAACGAGGGCGGCTGCCAGGATCAGAAACAGGGTCATGGTGAAAAGCGGCTTCGTCGAACAGGGGAGTATATGCCCGATGACCGTACTCGCTCCTTGAAATCCGCGAGCGACCGCTATTTACTGCGGACAATGGGGCGGCAGCGGGCTATCGTGTACGCCACCCGCACTGGCCCTCTGCAAGCTCATGTACCGAATTGCCCCGTCTATCCTGGCGGCTGACTTCGCCCGCCTCGGCGAAGAGGCCCGCAGCGTCATTGCTGCCGGCGCCGATTGGATTCACTTTGATGTGATGGATAATCATTACGTCCCGAATCTGACCATCGGACCCGCAGTGGCCGCTGCCATCAAGCCGCACTGCGTCACACCAGACGGCAAACCGGTCCCGCTTGATGTGCACTTGATGGTCGAGCCGGTCGATGAACTCGCCAGCGCCTTCTGTAGCGCGGGCGCAGACCTTGTGAGCTTCCACCCCGAAGCGTCTCGCCACGTCGATCGCACGCTTTCGATGATCAAGGATGCCAACGTGCTGACGGGTCTGGTGTTCAATCCCGGGACCTCGCTCGCGGCATTGGAATGGGTGATCGACAAGGTCGATCTGGTGTTGCTGATGAGCGTCAACCCCGGCTTCGGTGGCCAAGCGTTTATCGACAGTACTCTCGAGAAGATCGCCTTTGCCAGACGCCTGATCGACGATAGCGGTCGCGATATTCGTCTCGAGGTTGATGGTGGAATCAAGACTGACAACATCGCCGCTGTCGCCGCGGCAGGCGCGGACACCTTCGTTGCCGGTAGCGCGATCTTCGGTGCCGACGACTATGCGAAAGTCATTGCAGAGATGCGTGCCGAGCTCGTCGCGCTCGACGAGTTCAAGGCCGCAGGTGCCCATGAGTGATGAACTCTCAGCACTGATCAAGCGCCCGGACGTGCAGAAGCGCGCACTCATCGTTGCACTCATCGTTGGCACCGTCCTCAACTGCATCAATCAGGTGCCTGACGTGATGCACGGGGACGGTATCAAGTGGTTCCGCGCAATCCTGACGTACTGTGTGCCGTACCTCGTAGCGCTCTACAGCGCAGTAGCGGCGCTGCGGCAACGCTAGCAAAAAGTACCTGTCGTGTATGCGGCGTCGCCGCGTGGACCACACTCTGCACGTGCCAGCCAAGACCGGTCAGTGATGCAACGACGTGAGTTTCTGGGCGCCGGTCTCGGTGCAGCTGTGAAGGCAGGCGTGACGCTTGCTGCCGTGACTGGTCCATGGTCAGCACTGCCAGCGCATGCCGACGAAAGCGCAGAACAGCGTGCCCGCGCCGTACGCGTGGCTGTGGACTCATCGTCATCGGGACCATCGGCTGCAGGTCTTGCCGAGCTCTCGCGTCAAGCCGCCGGGACCGAACGGCTGCGTGCGCTGGTGGTGTCTCAAGAAGGCGAGACGGTACTGGCGAAAGCGTATCGAGGCCCGGCGGTCGATCGTGCGGTCAACGTCAAGTCGGTCTCCAAGGCCTTGGTCACCACGCTCGTGGGTATCGCCCAGCAGCGCGGAGTGATCGAGTCCGTGCAACAAACGCTCGGTAGCCTGGTACCCAAGTTCATTCCAGAGGGAGCGGATGCGCGAGTGGCCGCGCTCACCTTGGAGAATCTGATGACCATGCAGGCTGGCCTGGATCGCGTGTCGGGTGTCAACTATGGTCGCTGGGTCAGCAGTGACAATTGGATTCGCTACGCGCTATCTCGTCCGTTTGTCGCCCGACCCGGCGGACGGATGTTGTATTCCACCGGTGACACCCATGTCCTGGGGGCGGTGCTCGCCGAGCGTGGCGGGCAGAGCCTGTACGCCCTCGCGAACACCTGGTTGGGTGAACCCGTTGGCGTCGACTTCGCTCCATGGACGCGCGACCCGCAGGGTTACTACATGGGCGGTAACGAGATGTCCGCAGCACCGGCCGAACTGGTGCGCGTTGGCGAGCTTTACCTGGCGGGCGGCGTTGTTGATGGCGAGCGTGTGCTTCCCGAGGGCTGGGTCGAGCAGGCGTTTACCGCGCGTACACGGTCACCATTCTCGGGCGATGGGTATGGCTACGGGCGGTTTCTGCGCGACTTCAATGGCGTCCAGGCCGCGTATGCGCGTGGCTATGGCGGACAAGTGCTGTACGTGATCCCCGAGTTCGCACTATCCATCGTGATTACCTCGGATCCGACGCAGCGTGCGCGTAGTCAGGGGTATATGACGGTGTTGCATGACATGGTGCAGCAGTATCTGCACACGGCCTGACGCCCGACTCTGCATCAAGGGAGTCTCGCTCAGAAGCCGGAGTTCGTCTTCATCCACTCCGTCTCTTCAAGCGTGGACTCACGACCCACGGCCTCATTTCTATGCGGGTATCGCCCGAAGCGATCGATGATCGCCTTGTGGGCGAGCTCGTGCTCAAGCGTGGGTTTACCCTCGAACAAGGTCACTGCGTGCGTGTGCACGTGCGTGGACTCGCTGTGCATCCAAGGCATCAGCGCAAACTGCCGGTACTGCTCATTCAGTAAATCGAGCTGTTTGCTCATCACCATTTCCTGAGACAGCACGAGCGCCATCGGGTCGGCTGCATACGCCTGCGCTTGTCCACGAAACAGGTTGCGGCTGAATTGATCGAGCACGATGATTTCCGCGACGCGGCCTTCAGAGGTTTTGCGCCAGTGCCAGGTCTCACCGGCAAAGGCCTGATGCCAGGTTGCGAGAAATCGTTGTCGAATGGTGTCATCGATAGCGTCGGACTTGCCGAACCACTGCTTCGGTGTGAGTTCCTCGAACCAGAAGTCGAGGACCGGGTCTGGTGTCGTGTTCAACGTCATGACGTTGTTCCTGTGTGGCGCGTGATCGTCCTTCGGCTTTAGTTGCTGAAGCGGCGTCATGGGTATTGGCTCTTCCCGTTTCATGATTTGGATCTGGTTCAAGGGACCATAATGCGGCATTGTGGCCGCATCCGAAAGCACCAGGACTCACCTCCATGACCAGCGAACCTGCCAAGGGAGACAAGCGACGCGTTCGACAAGGTGCCAATCGTGCTCGATACGACATCGAGGCACTGCACGAGGTGCTGGATGCGTGTCCGATAGGCCACGTGAGTTTCATGCACGAAGGCTGGCCACAATCAGTATCCACGGCCATTGCGCGCATTGACGATCATCTCTACTTGCACGGTCATCCGAAGAGTCGCTTGTACAGCGCACTTGTCCGTGGTGAGCGAGTGTGTGTGTCCGTGTGTCGTGTGGATGCTCTGGTCAAGGCGCGCTCCGCGTTTCACTGTTCGATGAACTATCGAAGCGCTGTTGTGTTCGCCGGCGGTGATCAGCAATGACAAGTCTGCGTTGCTAGACTAATCCACAGAGCATCTGATTCCGGGTAGCCTTGATGACTTTCGCCCCTACCTTGCCAAGGAGCTCAAGGGCACCGCGTTGATTCGGCTGCCTTTGGATGACTACTCGATCAAGATTCGCACCGGAGATCCCATCGATGATGAGGAGGATCTTGCAACGGAGCACTGGGCCGGCATCATCCCGATCGAGAGTCGTTATGGAGCACCTGTTGATGCCGCTGACCTGGTGGCAGGTATCTTGCCATCGGCCGCCTTGCTCGATGGGGCCACGCCATGAAGTAGCGCGTCGGGCATACGGCGAGAAACTGTCGTGAAACTCGCTGACTCACCTGGATTTCTGCTGATCACCACGGGTGCCTTGCTCGGGCTTACGCTGCCTCTTGGCAAGCTTGCCGGGAACGCAGGGGTGTCGCCTGTGGTGTGGGCCTGGTTGATTTCAACAGGCTCGGCGGTCGGACTGCTTGCGATCTGTGGCATTCGGCGATTGCGCCTTCCGCTGCAGTTGTCGGCCTTGCGCTACTACCTGATCCTCGGAGCCATCTCTCTGGTCATACCGAACCTGCTTATCTTCATGGCAATCCCGAAGCTCGGGTCCGGCTATACGGGTCTGATGTTTACCTTGTCACCAGTGATCACATTGACCTTGTCTGCGATCTGGCAGGTGCGCGTACCGGGTGGTCTCGGGCTTCTTGGCATCGCCTTGGGGTTCCTTGGTGCGGTACTGGTGGCCGTTTCTCGTGGTGAGCTCGGTAGTCCGGCGAGCCTGCTGTGGGTCTTGCTTGGCTTGTGTATTCCGTTGTCGCTCGCCTTCGGAAATCTCTATCGCACGATGGCCTGGCCGGATCAGGCACACCCGATGTCACTGGCGGCAGGAACGAACGTGGCTGCCTGCCTGTTGCTGTCGATGATGATAGGACTGGATAGCAACGCGAACTTGCCCGGTGGTTTGATGGAGCATGCGGGCTTGTCATTGCTCGCAGCCGCGGCCGCGACTGCCATGTTCACGGTGTTCTTCAGGCTGCAGAAAGTCGGGGGCCCCACGTATCTAAGCCAGATCGGCTATGTCGCAGCAGGCGTTGCGCTGCTGTGCGGAACAGTGTTCCTGTCAGAGCGATATGGCCCTGCTACATGGGCTGGGGCGGCGTTGATACTTGCCGGAATCGGGATCAGCGTGCGAGCGCAGCAGGCAGTGACCGAGCGCTGACACGCCTGATGCCAGTCTGGATCAGCTACTGAGGGTTACCTTGGTGAGGTCAACATCCTCTGTGTTTGCCGGGCGCGTGTAATTCAGTATCACCAGGTAACTCTTTCCGGCAGACTCCTTGTACACGACCATGTTTGTCTGCGTGATGTCCTGACCTTCAAGTACACGGTCAATCGAAAACAGTCGGCCATTCTCTTTGCTTCGCACATCGGTCGCAGCCGTGTGCTCCGTGTTGTTGATGATGGAGCTGACTGATTGGTCCAACAGGGCCTCAGAGTCAGACACGAGGTCACCGCTGCGAATGACGAGGGTAAGGTTGTCCCTGAACGGTTCGCCGTGCTGATCGATCCACAGCGCTTCTACCCCCTCGGCACGCCCACCTACCCAGTGGACAGGAACCTGGATTGACAAGGTGCCCAGATCATGTGGCAACTCGTACTTGACTTGGCCAGTCACGATTTCGCGGTCTCCCGAGGCTGTATTCAACTGTGTTTCCGATGCGTGAGCCGCTGTGCTTATCATGAGCAGTGCTCCCAATAAGAACTGTTTCAGCCTACCAGCCAAAGAAGTCTCCAACCGCGTTGATCGCATCTCCAGCATCGTCAACGATGCCAGCAGGTCTGATTGATACATCGATGTTGAAGTCAGCGCCTAACCCCAGGGCTGCACCCACTTCAAGATCCACCCCGATGTCGTCCCAGCCAAACTCTACTTCACCAGACGCCTCGATACCAATCCCAGCTTTGAGATCGATCCCTGCGCCTATCTCCAGGGAGTCTCCGAGGCCGCCTTCGACGCCCAGATTGACCTGAGCTCCGGCAAACGCTTCAAAACCGACATCTCCGGACAATCCATTGGTCAAATCAAGTGACAAACCGGCGTCGGCCGATGCCATTGCGCCCGCTTGCGCTTCTACCGAGGCTTCAGCGGTGAGCGGTCCGGCGCCAATGTGCGCCTCGGCGTTGGCTTCCACACCGGCAAAGACCTCGACACCTGCATTCACGTCAACGCCATTGCGATCGAGTGAGTAGCCGGCGGTTGCCGTGCCCTCGATACCGGCGCTGACGTCTGCAGATGCTCCGAGATCCTCATCTCCGACGGAGACCTCATCTTCAAAACCGACAAAGCCGCTGGTGCTTACTGAATCGCCAACTTCCAGGTTGGTGCTGTTGTCTGGAACCCGAACATCAGAGTTGTTGTATCGGAAGTCGTCGCTTGTGCCACCAAAGAACTCAATAGTGTTTTGATTCGGAGCGAATTGGTTGGACTCGTGTTCCTGGACGAATCGGCCTTCCGACGGGCTGTAGACGTAGTCATTGCGGGCGATCTGGCGGTCTCCGCCTGACAGTGTTTCTCGCTCGAGCAGGTCCTGAGTGCCCGGCAGATCAAACGTGATGTCGGGACCTGGCGCTTCGTCGTCGTCCTCTTCAGGCGGGGTAGGTTGCGCATAACCACCCGTGGCTACGCTCGACCCGGGGCCGTAGTAGCTGTATGTACTGCCGTTGTATGCGTTAAATGAGCTGCCGGTGTAGCTACTGGAGCCAGGTCCTGAGTAGGCAGGCGTGCTGCTTGACGAGGACGAAGAACTGCCGGAACCGCCGGTATAGCTACTGGAACCAGGTCCCGAGTAGGCGGGTGTGCTGCTTGAAGAAGACGAGGAACTACCGGAACCACCGGTGTATCTGCTTGAGCCGGGCCCAGAGTAAGACGGCGTGCTTCTTGAAGAGGACGAGGAACTATCGGAACCACCGGTGTAGCTGCTTGAGCCGGGCCCAGAGTAAGAGGGCGTGCTGCTTGAAGAGGATGAAGAACTACTGGAGCTACTGCTTGAGCCGCCGGTATAGCTGCTGGAACCGGGTCCCGAATAGGATGAGGAACGGCTTGATGAAGACGATGAGGAGCTGCTTGAGCTACTGCTGCTTGAGCTGCTGGAGGAGCCGCCGGTGCCCGGGCTGGAGCCGGGGCCCGAATAGCCGGAGTACGATGTCGAACTACTCGATCCGCCCGTACCTGGGCTGGAGCCAGGACCAGAGTAACCGTAGAACTCAACCGCAATTCGTTTGCCATCGATGGTGATGAAACCGCTGTCATCCTCGGATTTCAAGGCGTTCAGCTGGTCACCGCTAATGGGGCCTTCTATCAATGAAGTCGCGAATATCGAGCCCTCGTCGCCTGCTGCGTCCGGGCCGCCCAATACGGCATCCAGATGATGTCCCAACTCTTCGGTGTACACTGCCTCCAGCTTCCGCGGTTCGTTGAGCAGGCGGGAATCGAGATAGATGGTTCCACCGTTGGTGCTGTCGTACGCGCCCATGGCGTGGGGCCCAAGTTCACCTGCATTGACGAACTGGACGTTCTGCGGCATGGGCAAGTTGCCGCGTGTAGCCATCGACGCGAGCGCGTCGAGCTGTGCCGGAGTGGCCTTGTCGCCGTAGGCCTGCTGCAAGGCCTGGCGGAATGCCTCGGGATTGTCCTGCGCGCGCTGTTGCACCCCGTTTGCCAGCGACTGGCTGGCGGCGTCCTGACGAAACTGCGCGGAGGCATCTACAAGGCTGGTGCGGCCGTAGTCTGATCGATCCCGGTGTAGCGAGTGTGCAATCGAGTCGGACTGCGTGTTCTGTACCGAGTGTGCAGTGGTGCGCATGCGCGTGCATCTCCCTGAGCGAGGTCTTGAGTCCCGGGCGTTGCAGACTCACAGGCGATGCTAGATGCGCCGAAAATTAAAAACAATTGGGGAAAACCCTACACTTTCACCCGAATATGGCGCGTCGTGGAACTCAATCCGTCGATAGCATTGCGTACAGATGGAGATCGTGGGACTCGCTATCCCTGATGAAATACGAGCGCATCACGCCTTCATGTGTCATGCCGAGCTTGCGCATGACGGCACCCGAGGCTGAATTGCCGGGAAGATGAGTCGCCTCGATTCTCCGCAGGCCCAGCTGGTCGAAGCCAAGCTTGACGACTGCGCTTGCCGCTTCGGTGCAATAACCCTGTCCCCAGTGCTCAACGGCAATCCAGTATCCCAACGAAGCTCGAAGATGTCTTTCGACACATCGCAGGCCGACACAACCCACCAGCGTATCGCCGTCGCGCAAGCACACCGCATAGGTGATTGTCGTTCGTTGGGCCCATGCTTCCGGGTGCCCGGAAATCCAGCGTTCGGCGAGCCCATCCGGATACGGGAAGGGGATGTCTCCCGTCATCAGCGCCACACGCCGATCACCCGCCAGTGTCTGTACTGCAAGCGCGTCACTCGCAACGAAAGGTCGCAGGAGCAGTCGCTCAGTCTTCAGTGCAGGTTGCTCGTCCATGGGTAGCGCGTGTCGCAACGATCAGTGACGAAGTCATCCTGCGTGAATCTACTCCCCGCTACGGACCTCTTCAAGCTCGAGCAAGGTCCCGTGCATGTCCGCCGGATGCAGAAACAACACGGGGTTGCCGTGCGCTCCGATCCTGGGTTCGCCATCACCGAGCACGCGGGCACCGGTGGCTAGCAGTGCGTCGCGCTCGGCGATAAGATCATCCACCTCGAGACACACGTGGTGCATGCCACCGCCTGAGTGCTTCTCCAGGAATCGGCTCACGGGTGAGCCATCGCCGAGTGGCACCAGCAGTTCGATGCGCGCGTTCGGCAGGTCGACGAAGACGACGGTGACACCGTGCTCCGGGAGTGGCTGTGGGGCTCCCACCGTGGTACCGGGGATCTTGCTCCAGGTTTCGGACGCCGCGTCGAGATCCGTCACGACCAGAGCGACATGATTGAGGCGACCTCTCATGAGCCGCCGGCGTAACCGAGGGTCTTGAGCCGGTCGGTCACCTCATCAAGCACTGTCGGATCCTCGATGGTGGCTGGCATGGTCCACTCTTTTTGATCGGCAATGGCGCGCAGCGTGCCGCGCAGTATCTTGCCGGAGCGCGTCTTGGGTAAGCGTTCGACGACCGCGACGGATTTGAAGGCTGCCACCGGGCCGATGTCAGTGCGCACGCGTGCCAGTAACTCTGCACAAATCTCGTCGTGATCGCGCTCAACCCCTGCGTTCAGAATGACGAGTCCGACGGGTAGCTGGCCCTTCAATGTGTCGCTGGCTCCCATGACAGCGCACTCGGCAACATCGGGGTGGCCGGCCAGGACTTCTTCCATCGCGCCCGTGGACAAGCGGTGCCCGGCGACGTTGATGACATCGTCGGTCCTGGCCATCACGTAGACGTAGTTTTCATCGTCCATGTAGCCCGCGTCGCCGGTTTCGTAGAAGCCGTCATAGCGGTCGAAGTAGGCCGACACGTAGCGATCATCGGCATTCCAGAGCGTGGTGAAGGTGCCGGGTGGCAGCGGAAGCTTGACGACGATTGCACCGATATCGCCGGCGGCGACAGGCGCACCGTCGTTGTCGAGAACACGAACGTCATAACCCGGCATCGGGACCGATGGTGATCCGGACTTGATCCGTAGTTGCTCGATGCCAAGCGGGTTGGCTGCGATGGCCCAGCCGGTTTCGGTTTGCCACCAGTGATCGATCACCGGAACGCCAAGGGTGGTACCAGACCAGGCGAGGGTGTCTGGATCGCAGCGCTCACCGGCAACAAACAAGGACCGCAGGGAACCGATGTCGTAATCAGCAACGAGTTTTCCTTGTGGATCTTCCTTCTTGATCGCGCGGATGGCGGTCGGTGCGGTGAACAGCACGTTGACCTTGTATTCCTCGATCACTCGCCAGAAAGCGCCGGCATCGGGGGTGCCTACCGGTTTACCCTCGTACAACACGGTAGTACAACCGTGGAACAGCGGTCCATACACGATGTATGCGTGGCCGACGACCCAGCCAATGTCTGAGGCAGCCCAGTACACATCGCCTGGCTTGACGTCATAGAGCGCAGGCATGGTCCATAGCAAGGACACGACGCTGCCGCCGACATCACGAACGACACCCTTGGGTTTGCCGGTGGTGCCAGAGGTGTAGAGGATGTAGAGCGGATCGTTGCTGTTGACACTGACACATGGCGCAGGCTCGGCTGTTTGCATCACCGAATCCCAATCGTGATCCCGACCGTCGACCAGCTCCGCCTTGAGGGCGTCGCGTTGTAGCACGATGCAGTGTGGTACGCGGTGACTGGCGAGCGCCAGTGCTTCGTCCAGCAAGGGTTTGTAGGCCACCACGCGTGATGGTTCGATGCCGCAGGATGCGCTGACGACGACCTTGGGCTGACAATCGTCCACTCGCACGGCGAGTTCTCTGGCAGCAAAGCCCCCGAACACCACCGAGTGCACCGCGCCGAGGCGCGCGCAGGCCAGCATCGCGACCAGTGCCTCGGGCACCATCGGCATGTAGATGACCACACGATCGCCGCGATCGACACCCTGAGCCTTGAGTACGCCAGCGAAGGTCGCGACCTGATCAGTCAGCTCGCGATAGCTGATGCTACGTTTGCTGCCGGTGACCGGGCTGTCGTAGAGGATGGCCGCCTGATCGCCGCGCCCGGCGGCCACATGACGGTCAAGCGCGTTGTGGCAGGCGTTGAGCTCGCCGTCGGCAAACCAGCGATTGAACGGTGATCGGCTCTGGTCCACACCGACCGAGGGTGTTCGCGTCCAGTCGACCGCCCGCGCTTGCTCCAGCCAGAACCCGTTGGGGTCAGACTGTGCGTGTTGGTGGATACTTCGGTACGTGTTCTGGCCAGTATCGCGCGCCATCGGGCAGATCTCCAAGTGAGTCCATGCAGCATCGACGTGCCGCTTTGGCGCTCAGTATATCCGCGTTGGTGGGGCTCACTGGCCAGCTCACACCCGATCAGCGGGTGACCTGGCGTCGCGCGCCACGTCGCCGCCAGATCGTCAACGAGGTGGCCAGGAGCAAGCCCAGGGGGCCACTCGCGCCGGCGTATTCAACCGCCACGTAGGAGTCGCTGTAGCCGTCGTCCGCCACGCGCCCGTCCCGGATGGCGTCCTCCAGGGGGAGGTTTTCGAGCGTCCGAAAGTCGCGAGCATCCACGACATCCATCAATTGTTCGCTACGCGCGTCGTAGAGCTCGACAACGATGTCGTAGAAGTCCTGATCGAAGGCTTCGCGCAGATCCAGCTCGATACGGTAGCGATCGCTGCTGTTGCGTCCATATAGGTCGAAGCGCGCGGATTCGTAGAGTAACCGCTCGATACCTCGGCTATCGGTCAGTGAGAGCCGAGCGAAGACTCGCGCCTCGTTGTCGGAGTAGCCGTAGCCGTAGCCGTCGTCGTCGTCGGCCACATCCGCGTCGATGCTTACCGCAAAGCGCGAGAACCAGCCGTCCCGATCACGATCGACGTCCAGCCAGGTGCCGACGTCATTGATCCAGACCGAGCCGAAAGGGTCACTGGTGTCAAAGACGTGACCGTCTTCATGGGCATCGGCAGGCTCTTGTGTCTGGGCGTGCACCGCGACCGTACTGAACAGCAAGGTCGAAAGCATCATCGCTTGCGTGACTGGCGTGAGAGAGCGCAACATCTGTTTCTCCTGATCTGGGTCGCTTGCAGACACTTTCGGGCACGGGCACTGAATAGGACCTGAACCGAACAGAGGCCAAAACCCCGCGGTCGCGCACTTTGTGACCGGCATCAATCCGTACCGATGATTGACAGTGGCAGGCGAGGCGGCCAGAATTGACAGTAACGTAACGTGGAGCCGGGGTTGTAGCTCTGCTGTACGCTCCGTACTACTCGACGCCCATCACACCGCAGGACTAAAAAAAATGGCGAAAGGGCAGTCTCTTCAGGAACCGTTCCTGAACACCCTTCGCAAGGAACGGATCCCTGTCTCCATCTACCTGGTCAACGGCATCAAGCTGCAGGGCCAGATCGAGTCATTCGATCAGTTTGTCGTCTTGTTGAAGAACACCGTTAACCAGATGGTCTACAAGCACGCCATATCCACGGTCGTGCCCAGTCGTCCGGTCAAGGTCGCCCTGCAAGGGGACGATGAGCTTCCGGCTGGCGATTGAAGTCCCCTGATGCATGCCGGTCAAGGTTGTCGCTACGTCGACTCTGGTCGTCGTCCGCTGTAAACCCACACCACGCGACTGCTCTTGTTCGATCGGCCTGATACGGGACATCGTGCCCTGCTGGTACATGTTGCTGTGCCGTCCGGACGCGGAGAACCCGAAACCGACGTTGACGCCGACAGGGACGAGTTTGTCGAGCTTGCGCGCTCGGCGGGTCTCGAGGTGGTCGAGTTGTTCACCGCCAGTCGGCAGCGCCCGGTCGCGCGTACGTTTATCGGCTCGGGCAAGATCGACGAGATCAGGACCGCACTGGCAGCCCACGACGAGCCGGCGGACGTTGTGCTCTTCGGGCAACGCCTCACACCGAGTCAGGAGCGCAATCTCGAGGCCGAGCTCAAGGTCCGGGTGCTCGACAGGAACAGCCTGATTCTCGATATCTTTGCGCAGCGCGCGCGCACCTTCGAAGGCAAGCTGCAAGTGGAACTTGCGCAATTGGTGCACTTGTCGACCCGGCTGGTGCGCGGGTGGACCCACCTCGAACGTCAGAAGGGAGGCATCGGGCTGCGTGGCCCGGGCGAGACCCAGCTCGAGACTGACCGTCGCTTGCTTGGCGAGCGCGTTCGGGTGATCCGCAAGCGTCTGGAAAAAGTGCGACGGCAGCGTGAGCAGGGGCGTAGCCAGCGCGGTAAATCAGGTATTGCCACCGTGGCGCTGGTCGGATACACCAACGCCGGAAAATCGACGCTGTTCAATCGCTTGACCGACGCTCGCATCTACGCGGCGGATCAGCTCTTCGCCACCCTGGACCCCACGCTGCGACGCTTGAACCTGGCTGGAGGCACCTCAATGGTGCTCGCGGACACCGTGGGTTTCATTCGCGATCTGCCGCACGAGCTCGTCGACGCGTTTCGTTCCACGTTGATCGAGACACGGGAGGCGGATCTGTTGATTCACGTCGTCGATGATGCCGATCCCGAGCGGGAACAGCGGCGCGATGATGTCGACAAGGTGCTCGTTGGCATCGGCGCAGACGAGGTTCCGCAGCTGATGGTCTTCAACAAGATCGACCGGTCCGGGCGCGATCCGGGACTCGACCGTGACGAGTCGGGGCAGGCGGTAGGCGCGCGGGTCTCGGCGCTGGACGGACTCGGTATCGAGGAGCTTGCGCAGGCCATTACCGAGCGACTGGGCACTGGCCGGTCTGCGGGATGGTTGATGCTCGATCCTGCAGCGGGGAGATTACGTGCCAGACTCTTTTCGCTGGATGCGATTCTCGAGGAGAGATTCGGGGACAATGGCGCATCCTGCGTGAGGATCGACATGGATTCAGACGAGTTTGCTCGAATCGCACGCGAGCATCGTATATGTGACAACCTCAATACCGATCCTCCGCTTGCGGCGGGCGGTACCTAGTGAATACAATTGTCGGTTCGCTTGAGTCGGCTTGGGAGCAACGACCAGATTATGGCTTGGAACGAGCCTGGCGGAAACGACAACGATCCGTGGGGAAACCGCAAGAACAGCAGCGGTGGCCCACCCGATCTCGATGAAGTCTTCAAGAACGTGCGCGGCAAGATCGACGGCCTCTTCGGCAAGAAGGGCCCGCGGCGCACCGGTGGTGGCGGTGACGGCGGGTCATCCGGATTTCCGGGTGGCAACATCGGTGGCAAGGGGATCGGCGTGGTCGCCGGAATTCTTGGCGTGCTGTGGCTGGCGTCCGGCATCTACATCATCGACCCGGCCGAGGCCGGCGTCGTCACCCAGTTTGGTCGCCACGTCAAGACCACTGGCGCGGGCCCTCACTGGCACATTCCTTACCCGATTCAGTCAGTCGAGGAAATCAACGTCCAGGAAGTGCGGACGGCGACGCTGCCGGATCAGCTCATCCTGACCCAGGACGAAAACCTCGCTGACATCAAGGTCACCGTGCAGTACGTCATCAACAGCGCCGAGGACTACCTGTTCAACGTTCGTGGCCCCGATGAAACGCTCAATCAGGTCATGGAAAGTGCCCTGCGCGAGGTCATTGGTCAGACCGATCTTGAAGCGGTGCTTACCGCCGGCCGTGAGGTCATCCCGAGCGTGACTCGCGACGAAATGCAGACGGTGCTCGACAACTACAACGCCGGCATTGGCATCACCTCGGTCAACTTCGAGAAGGGTCAGCCTCCAGCGGAAGTCCAGGCAGCGTTCTCCGACGTGATCAAGGCGCGCGAGGATCGCGAGCGGTTCATCAACGAAGCTCAGGGTTACAGCAACGAAGTCGTGCCGCGTGCTCGTGGTGATGCACAGCGCATCATCGAGGAATCCCAAGCGTACCGCACCCGAGTCGAGCAGGCTGCCATTGGTGAATCGCAGCGCTTCCTGTCGCTGCTTACCGAGTTTGAAAAGGCGCCGGAAGTGACTCGTGAGCGTCTGTATATCGAGGCCATGGAAACCGTGTTGGGCAATACCAACAAGGTACTTATCGATAGTGGTGATGGCGGCGGCAACAGCCTGATGTATCTGCCGATCGACAAGTTGATCGAGCAGGGGAGTAATCGCCAGCAATCGGGAGTCGGTAGCGCACTTTCCAGCTCCAGCAACGACTCTCCTCGCTTTGCAGACTTGCCCACACGGGTCGAAGAGGTCGTCCGCGACGCTGCCCGCAGCCGTGACCGGGGGACGCTCCAATGAATCGCATAACACACCCGGCCTCGTTGCTCGTCATCGCGCTTGGGCTCTTGATCCTCAGCTCCGCGCTGTTCACGGTCAACGAGCGTGAGAAGGCGATCAAGCTGATGCTTGGTAACATCGTGCGCTCCGACTACGAGCCTGGCTTGCATTTCAAGATTCCGTTTCTCGAGCGGGTGGTCAAGTTTGATCAACGCATCCTCACCATGGACTTGCCGCCAGCGCCTGTCCTGACCAGTGAAGAAAAGAACGTCATTGTCGATGCTTTCGTCAAGTGGCGTATCGAGGATCCTCGACTGTTCTTCACTGCGGTCAGCGGAAGCGAGCAGTTCGCCAACAACCGATTGGCACAGTTCGCGCGGGAAAGCCTGCGTAACGCCTTCGGTAAGTTGACGATTCGTGAGGTCGTCTCCTCCGCCCGATCCGGACTGCGCGATTCGATCCGTGAGCCGGTGGATGCGCAAGCGCAGAGCCTCGGGATCGAGGTCGTCGACATGCGCGTCAAGAAGGTCGAGCTGCCTGAGGACGTGCGCGACTCGGTCTATCAGCGCATGGAGGTTGATCGGGAGAAAATCGCTCGGGAAATCCGCTCCCAGGGAGAGGAGAGCGCCAAGCGAATCGTCGCCGCTGCGGATCGTATCCGCGAGGAGACGCTGGCGACGGCATATGCCGAGGCCGAGCAAACCCGCGGTACCGGAGACGGTGAGTCGGCGCGCATCTATGCCGAGGCCTACACCCAGGATCCCGAGTTCTACACGCTGTATCGCTCGCTCAGTGCATACCGGACGGCGTTCAGTGGGAACAACGATGTGTTGCTCCTCAACCCGGATTCCGAGTTTTTCCGGTACTTCAACGGGCCTGAGGGCACCGCGGCAAGCGAGTAAGGTGTCCGCGGTGCGTAACGCACGATGTTGACCCAGATTCTGACGGCGGTCGCGCTCGTGTTGGTGATCGAAGGCCTGTTGCCTTGCATCAACCCGGGCGCGTGGAAAAACGCCATGCGACAATTGCTCGAAGCCGACAACGACCGGATACGACAGGTCGGGCTCGGCAGCATGATCGTCGGGGCATTGTTGCTCGCGTTTGTCCACTGAATCGTCGGGAATCTGTTCGTCCATGAAATCGGCTCCTTCATCAGAGCGCTGGCGTCTGCCGGACGGAGTAGACGAACTTCAGCCGGCGGCGGTGCGTCGTGTCGAAAGGCTTCGTCACGCTTTTTTCGAGCTCGGGGAACGTTGGGGATTTGCACCAGTGTCGCCACCACTTATCGAATCCCTCGATGGGCTCCTCACCGGGACTGCCGAGGTGCTCCAGCGCGACACCTTTCAGATCGTTGACCAGACCGATGGGCGCACACTCGGCGTGCGCGCGGACATGACGCCCCAGGTAGCGCGGATGGACGCCCAATCGGTCGGCGGCACCGTGCCGAATCGCTTGCTGTACACGGGTACCGTGCTGCGCACGCGCGCCGATGGTATCGGGGCGAGCCGCAATCCTCAGCAGTTCGGTGCCGAGCTCTTCGGACATCCTGGCACCGATAGCGACATCGAAGTGGTGCGGCTGATGCTCGAGACCATCCTGCTCGCCGGCATTCCAACACGTTCACTGGTGTTGGACCTCGGCCACGTCGGCGTCTACGCCGGTCTCGTAACCGCCGCCGATTTTGACGATGACACCCGGGCGGCCGTGTTCGATGCCATGGTGCGCGGGTCAGTGCCGGATGCGCGTCAGGCCATCAATGCCGATCCGGTGACAGATGCCAGCGCAGAACGGGCGCGTGCCGCGCTGTTGGCCCTGCCGACCTTGCGCGGCGCAGTCGACGTGCTTGAGCCACTGCGCGCGCGCTGCGGTGGCATTCATCCCCGCGTCGATGATGCACTGGTGCGTATGGAGCGGGTGAGCGGTGCCCTGAAGGCCACCCACCCGGAGGTCGGCGTGCACATCGATCTGTGCGAACTACGCGGATTCCGCTACCACAACGGGCTGTTGTTTGCGGTTCACGATAACCGTGGTCAGCAGCTGGCCCGGGGTGGTCGCTACGACGCGGTGGGCGAGGCGTTTGGTAGCGCGAGGGCCGCGACCGGTTTCAGTGGCGATCTCAAGCGACTCTCGGAACTCTCGCCTGAGTCTGCGGATAATGTTGTGCCGCGTCAGCTGGTTGGTGTGGCTGCGGCGGATCTCGAGCAAGCGGGCGCATGGAATGCGGTCTGTACATTGCGAGCCTCAGGGCAGGCCGTGGTGACCCTGCTCCCCGACGCTGATCTTCCTGAAGGCGTTACCTCCAGGCTCGTGCGTAACGGCGCGGATTGGACGACACTACCTATCGACGGTGCTTGACGTCACAGTCTCCGCCTGAATTCTTGATCACTATTGCCTGCGGGCACGAAAGCGAAAAAATCCATGTCTGACAGTGTGCTCGTGCTCGGCACCCAATGGGGCGACGAGGGTAAGGGGAAGTTTGTTGACCTGTTGTCTTCCGAGGCGCGGCTGGTGGTGCGCTTCCAGGGCGGGCACAACGCCGGTCATACCCTTGTCATCGGTGATGAGACCACGGTGCTCCACCTGATACCGAGTGGCATTCTCAACGATGCGGTGACCTGCGCCATCGGCAATGGTGTGGTGCTATCACCGGCCGCCTTGTTCGCGGAAATCGACAAGCTCGAGGCGCGGGGTATTTCGGTTGCCGACAAACTGGTCGTCAGCGGCGCCTGTCCACTCATCATGCCGTACCACGAGGCATTGGATCAGGCGCGCGAGAAAGCGGCCGGCAGTGAGGCTATCGGAACCACCGGGCGTGGTATCGGTCCCGCCTACGAAGACAAGGTCGGCCGCAGAGCGCTCCGCATTCAAGACCTTGCTGATCGCGAGCGATTCCTCGAGAAATTGCGTGCTGTCGCGGCGCACCATGATCCAACGCTGGTGCGTCATGGTCTTGATCCTGTGGACGTGGACGCCATTGCAGCGAGCCTTCCGCATCTTGCAGAGCGTTTGCTGCCGATGATGGCCGACGTTCCGGGTCTGATCGCTGAACACCGCAAGCGTGGGGATCAGGTGCTCTTCGAGGGCGCGCAGGGAACCTTGCTGGATGTTGACCACGGGACCTATCCGTTCGTGACCTCATCCAACACCGTGGCCGGCGCAGCCCTCAGCGGCAGTGGTTGTGGGCCAGATGCGATCGACTATGTGTTGGGCATCACCAAGGCGTACACCACCCGGGTTGGCGCGGGTCCATTTCCTACCGAGCTGTTCGATGCGGTGGGTGAGGAGCTCGGCGAGCGAGGCAATGAGTTTGGCGCGACCACTGGACGACAGCGTCGTTGCGGGTGGTTCGACGCGGTAGCCGTTCGCCGAGCGTGCATGATCAATGGTGTGACCGGTATCTGCCTGACCAAGCTCGACGTGCTGGATACGCTCGAGGATCTCGGCATTTGTATCGGCTACGACCTGGACGGCGAGCGACTTGACCATCCGCCGCTCGGCGCTGATGCCCTGGCCCGATGCACACCCGTCTACGAGACCATGCCCGGTTGGCAGTCATCGACCAAGGGTATTACCGAGCGCGACAAGTTGCCGCAAGCGGCAAGAGACTACATCGAGAGACTGCAGGCGTTGGTGGATACACCCGTACACCTGATATCGACAGGACCGGATCGCTCGGAAAACGTTGTCGTCAAATGGCCGTACGACCGCTAGCGATGCAAATCCAGGGAGCGCCCTGGTGCCGAGAAGAGGACTTGAACCTCCACGGGGTTGCCCCCACTGGCACCTGAAGCCAGCGCGTCTACCAATTCCGCCACCTCGGCATGAGGTGTCCTGCAACACTGATCCTGAGCCATCTGCCTGGATCAGTCACTACGACGACCGCGTGTCGTGCACCGGGTCGCGAAGAGCGCGTAAGGTACCGAAGAGCGTTCGACATTGTCAACCGCCCGGAGCGTTAAGCGCTCTTTTATTCCGTGCACTACCTTTGTGTTCACGCACGTAGTGTCGAGACCCCAAGAAAGCATGAGTGCCAAAAAACGCGACCGTTCGCCCCCTCGTTCATCCAGGGGGTCGTCAAAGGGGTCATCGAAGCAGGGCGGAAAGCCGCCGGTCAAAGGTGGGTCCAAGGGGCCTTCGGCCCATGAGGATCCGAATCGTGAGCGCGAGAAGGCACGATACGAGTCGCCGATCGCCAGTCGGGATTTCATTCTGTCTACCTTGCGTGATGTCAAGGCACCCATGGATATCGAGGCCCTCGGCAAGCGGCTGAATATCATCGATGACGATGGCCGTGAGGCATTGCGTCGGCGAGTCGGCGCGATGTTGCGCGACGGCCAGTTGATTCAGAACCGCAAGCGCGGACTGGTGCCGGTAGATTCCGAGGCGCTGCTGACCGGACGTGTCACCGCGCACAAGGATGGCTTCGGATTCCTGGTGCCGGAAGAGGGAGGGGACGATATCTACCTGAGCCCGCGTCAGATGCGTCAGGTGTTGCACGGTGACCGGATCGTCGGTTCAGTGATAGGGACTGATCGACGGGGTCGACGTGAAGGGCGCATCGTCGAGGTAGTCGAGCGTGCCAATCAGTCGCTGGTAGGGCGTCTGGTCATTGAGCACGGGGTGTCGTTTGTGTCACCGGACAACAAACGCATTCATCAGGATCTGATGCTGCCCCCGGATGCGCTTGGCGGTGGCAAGGCGGGCGATATCGTCGTTGCGGAAATTGTCGAGCAACCGACGGTGCGCCAGCCTCCAGTGGGGCGGGTTGTCGAAGTGCTTGGCGCTCATCTTCAGCCCGGTATGGAAATCGATATTGCATTGCGATCGCATGGCATTCCGACTGACTGGCCCGATGCCGTTCAGGACGAAGCTGCTGGCTTGTCGACCGACGTCGAGGAACGCGCCAAGGAGGGTCGCCACGATGTCCGTGATCTGCCGTTGATCACCATCGACGGCGCGGATGCTCGCGATTTTGACGATGCGGTGTGGTGTGAGCGCACCGACAAGGGATGGCGCTTGTTGGTCGCCATTGCGGATGTTGCGCACTATGTGCGTCCCGGTAGTGCGCTTGACGACGAAGCACAAAACCGGGGGACCTCGGTCTACTTCCCGGGACGGGTGGTGCCGATGCTACCCGAGGTGTTGTCCAACGGGCTGTGCTCGCTGAATCCGGATGTTGATCGCCTGTGCATGCTGTGCGAGCTGACGCTCGACAAACGCGGCGCACTTCGTCGTGCACGATTTCATAACGCGGTGATGCGCTCTCACGCCCGCCTCACCTACGATCAGGTGAACGAGATTCTGACTGACAAGACGTCCTCCTTGCGCCAGAAGCACAGCGCGCTGGTGCCGATGATCGAGGAGTTGCATGCCTTGTACAAGGCCCTGGCCACGTCGCGGGCGCGGCGAGGTGCCATCGAGTTCGATTCGCGTGAAACGCGTATCGTGTTCGACGACAACCGCAAGATTCAGGAATTGGTCCCGGTTACGCGTAACGATGCACACAAGCTGATCGAGGAGTGCATGATTCTCGCCAATGTGTCGGCGGCCGCCTTGTTGGAAAAGCATGAGGTGCCAGCCTTGTATCGTGTACATGCAGGGCCCAAGGCCGACCGGCTGGAGGATCTGCGTTCGTTTCTCGCGCTGCAGAACTTGAGCCTCGGCGGCGGTGTCACGCCAACCGCACTCGACTACGCCGCCCTGGGCGCACAAATCGAGGATCGCCCCGATCGACATGTGATACAGACCGTGATGCTGCGTTCGATGCAACAAGCGGTTTATCAACCGGTCAACGAAGGCCATTTTGGCCTCGCGCTGGATCAGTACGCGCATTTCACGTCCCCGATTCGTCGATACCCGGATCTGTTGGTCCACCGCGGAATCAAGCATGTACTGACACGGCAGCCCAATGCCGACTATCGATACTCGATGTCGCGAATGCAAGGCTTCGGCGAAAGTTGTTCGATCACCGAGCGGCGTGCCGAGGAAGCCTCACGTGAAGTGGTGTCCTGGCTCAAGTGCGAGTACATGGTTGACCAGATCGGCAAGGAGTTTGCCGGGGTGATCTCTGCGGTGACGTCATTCGGGCTGTTCATCGAACTCGACGGTGTTCATGTCGAGGGGCTCATTCACATTACCAATCTCGCTCACGATTACTACCGCTTTGATGCCGCCTCCCAGTGCCTGGTGGGTGAGCGCACCGGCAAGCGCTATCGATTGGGCGATGCCATGCGCGTCAGTGTGCAAAGCGTCAATCTCGATGACCGCAAGATCGATTTCGGTGAAGTCGCGCACAAGCCTGCGAGCGGCAAGGCATCACGTGTGCGTACGGGCAAGGCACGCAAGAAGGAAGACAAGCAATCGCGGCGCAAGCGCAAGCACGAGGATCGAACCACGCTGGCACGTGCCGAACGTCAGCTCAACGAGTCGACCAAGCCGAGCAAGTCGGCTGATGTCGCCGCAGCCGTTGTTGACGACACGGCGGCGGTAACGCCGTCTTCAGCGAAAACCGGCGAAAGCGCAGCCGAGAAGATGGTAGCCAAGAAGGCCACAGCAAAGAAAGCCGCATCAAAGAAGACCGCATCAAAGAAGACCACAGCAAAGAAAGCCGCATCAAAGAAGACCGCATCAAAGAAGACCGCATCAAAGAAGACCGCATCAAAGAAGACCGCATCAAAGAAGACCGCATCAAAGAAGACCGCATCAAAGAAGGCCACATCAAAGAAGGCCACATCAAAGAAGGCCACATCAAAGAAGGCCGCATCAAAGAAGGCCGCATCAAAGAAGGCCACATCAAAGAAGGCCACATCAAAGAAGACCACATCAAAGAAGGCCACATCAAAGAAGACCGCAGCCAAGAAGACGTCTTCGAAGAAGCGAACACGTCGAAGTCGTTCGGGTAGAGAGCAATGACAAGCGACTCCCGCACCGGTGAAGTCGATGCTGCACGGCTTGTGGGCGGCATGCATGCTGTCGCTGCGCTGATCGAGTCGAGACCTCGGGACATCGAGGTGCTGCATCACGCCGAGCGCCGACGTGATGCGCGCATGCTCGGTGTCCTGGATGCTGCTCGTGAGGCTGGTGTGCGGTGCCAGGCCGGTGACAGGGCAGCGCTGTCGCGTCTTGCCGAAATGGCCAGTCTGACCGCTCACCAGGGCGTGATCGCCGAGTTGCGATCGTCAGCGGGTGGGCCACAGCGCGATGGACTGCTGGAGCATCTGGCCGCGCTTGATGGTCCGAGCCTGGTGCTGGTGCTCGACGAAATCCAGGACCCGCACAACCTCGGTGCCTGCTTGCGCAGCGCAAAAGCGGCGGGCGTGTCCGCAGTCATCACCACTACCGATAACAGCGTGGGAGCGACCCCGGTCGTCCGCAAGGTCGCAGCGGGTGCGGTGGAGACGATTTCCTGGTTCAGGGTCCCGAATCTGGCGCGCGCGATTGACGAGTTGAAAAGCGCCGGGATCTGGGTCTATGGTGCGGCGGGCGAGGCCGATACGGCCCACTATGAAGTCGACCTGTCAGGTCCTGTCGCACTGGTCATGGGGGCCGAGGGCAGAGGCCTTCGGCGGCTCACTCGTGAGCGTTGCGACTCGCTGTTCTCGATTCCCATGCCGGGTGACGTCGAGAGTCTCAATGTATCGGTAGCGACCGGCGTCGCGTTGTTCGAGGCCTGCCGTCAACGCGCGGTCAAGGCGTCCGCCAGTCCCGGCTGAATACCCCTGAGTGATGCCAAAGACCCCTGTCTCTGGTAGTCTTGTGCGGCTGCATCCGCCGACTTTGTCCGTGTGGGTGTCCACTTCCTCGTCCAGCCCTCAGTGCCACAGATTGCCATGGGGCGGGCGTTTACCCACAGGGAGCATTTATGCGTCACTACGAAATTGTGTTTCTGGTCCATCCGGACCAGTCCGAGCAGGTCCCCGCGATGATCGAGCGCTATCGCGGCATCATCGAGAGCCACGAAGGTGTGGTCCATCGCCAGGAAGATTGGGGCCGTCGTCAGCTCGCTTACCCGATCAACAAGATCTACAAGGCTCACTACACTCTTCTCAACATCGAGTGCAACCAGATTGCGATCGACGAGCTCACCAGCGCGTTCAAGTTCAACGACGCCGTGATTCGTCACATGGTCCTGCTCATGGACCGCGCCATCACCGATGCCTCTCCGCTGGTCAAGAAGGAAGAGACACGCAGCGAAGAAGGCACTAGCCGCACCGAAGAGGCGGAACCGGCTGTCGAGACCGACACCGCCGCTGTAGCTACCGATAGCTGAATCAGGGAGAAGCCGATATGTCACGTTATTTCCGACGCCGCAAGTACTGCCGTTTCACCGCTGAAGGCATCACCGAGATCGATTACAAGGACCTTGAGTTGCTCAAGGGCTTCGTGACCGAAACCGGCAAGATCGTCCCGAGCCGAATCACGGGTACCAAGGCGCGCTATCAGCGTCAGCTTGCTACGGCCATCAAGCGTGCGCGCTACATCGCCTTGTTGCCGTACACGGATCAGCACTGAGTCAGTCCTGCCGCTTTTCGCGGCGAGGCTCAGGCGCTATCCGAGCGACATGATCTTCATCGCACGGCTTGCCGACCGCAGTCCATCGGTTGCGGCGGCCATCGCTTCCGCGCTGCAGGTAATTGCGCTGATGACCCTGCCGTATTTCGGGGTGCTTGCCGTTGTGCCAGCCACTCTGAGCGGTGCGGTCATCGCCTACGTCATCTTGCGGCGCGGGTCGTCAGCGGTGACGCGGGTGTTGGCGTTTGCGTTTGCCGGTCTCGCTCTGCTGTCTATCGCCATGGTTGGATCGGCAGTGTCGCTGCCGCTGATGGCGGTCGTGTCCTGGGTTCCGGTTGGCATCGCCGCCGTCGCGCTTGCGCGCTCGGCGAGTCTCGCCGTTGCCATCATCTCGAATGTCTTGCTTGCCATGCTGGGTGTGTTGGTATTTGCCGCTGTGGTCGGCGACGTTGCTGCCTGGTGGCAGCCGATGCTCGACAGTGCGCTGGGCGACATGATCAACCAGCGTGGTGTGGATGTCGAGGCGCTCGAAATCAGTGCCGCCAGCGCTCGTGGCGCCGATTGGATGACGGGAGCCGTCGGCGTGTCGTTCGTCATGTCTGCGGTGCTGCAACTGTTCATCGCACGGCACTGGCAAGCGGTGCAGGTCAATCCGGGCGGGTTCCGGGGCGATTTTCACAACCTGAGGTTCGGCCGGACTGCGGCGCTCGTGACGCTCGCGCTCATTGCCGGCGCTGCTGTATTCATGCTTCCTGCGTTGCGGGCGGTGGCGATGATCGCCGGCGCGGCATTCGCTCTGCAGGGGTTGTCTGTTCTGCATTCGCTGATCGCCTCCCGCGGCTTGTCCGTCGGTTGGTTGGTTGGCGTCTATACACTGCTCATCATTCCCCAGACCTGGTTGCTGCTCGCAGCGCTCGGTCTTCTGGACAACTACGTGTCCTTGCGGCGACCCGCCTGAGGGCTCGCCGTGTCACGTTCATTTTATTTGGAGACCCTTCATGCAAGTCATCCTTCTTGAAAAGATCGACAACATCGGATTGCTCGGCGATCTGGTAGACGTCAAGGCAGGTTTTGCCCGCAACTTCCTGTTGCCACAGGGCAAGGCCGAAATGGCTACCGAAGACAACATTGAGGCGTTCAAGCAACGTCGTGCCGAGCTCGAGAAGCAGCAGGCCGAGGTGCTTGCTGACGCAAACGCACGGGCCAAGAAGCTCGAGGGCGCTACCGTCACCGTGACGTCGCGTTCGGGTACCGAAGGCAAGTTGTTCGGCTCGGTCGGCACCGAGGAAATCCGCCAGGCGCTGGAAGCGGCCGGTCACACCGTAGAGAAGCGCGAAGTACGTCTGCCCGATGGGCCTTTTCGCAGCGTCGGTGAGTTCCCGATCAACCTGCATCTGCACAGCGATGTTGACGTTGAAGTTACCGTCAACGTGGTTGGCGAAGAAGCTGACTGAGGTCGTCCGGCACGCTAATACGCCCTGTCGGCGTAGCGTGCCTGACCCGCTCACATGAGTGCAGTACTGCCGCCCGGCCCACCGGATACCGATGCCGATGAGCCACCGCCGCCATCAGGGCCGGGCCCGGGTGGGCCGCCTCCAGGGCCAGACTATGCGGACGGCATGCCAGCCGGAATTGCGCCGGCATTCACGGGCGAAGAATTAGACGACCCCTTCGCGGACATCGGTGGGGTGTCGGCAAGGCCAGTCGCTGCTGCGCGCGCAGCACCGGTCGAGTTTGGAAGTCACTTCGAGGGACTGCCGGAAATCGCCTCTCGCCTGGCCTCTGCTCGTATGCCGCCACACTCCGAAGAAGCGGAGCAGGCGGTGCTTGGTGCACTGCTCATCACCACTACCGATGGTTTCGACAAGATCTCCGAGCTTGTCGTCGAGGATGACTTCTACAAGGAAAGTCATCGGATCATCTTTCGCGCCATCGGTGCGCTGGTCACCCAGAACAACAATCCGGACATCGTGACGGTTGCGGGTTGGCTGGATGCGCACGGCCTTATCGAAAAGGCCAACGGCCTCGCCTACATTGCCACTCTCGCCGAGGTCACCCCCAGCGCCAGCAACGTCAAGGTCTACGCCGAGATCGTGCGTGAGCGCTCGGTGCTGCGCCAGATGATCACGGTCGCCAACGAAATCGCCGACAGCGCGTTCGATGCCGAGGGCAGAACCAGCAAGGAGCTGCTGGACGAGGCCGAAACCAAGGTGTTTGCGATTGCCGATCAGACCGCACGCACCGGTGGTGGATTTCAGGACATCAAGTCGGTATTGAAAGGTGCGGTCGACAGGATCACCTTGTTGTTCGAGTCGGACGCCGCGATCACCGGGCTGGAAACGGGGTTTACCGATCTGGACGAAAAAACCAGCGGTCTGCAGAAATCGGATCTGGTGATCGTTGCCGGTCGACCGTCCATGGGCAAGACGACCTTCGCCATGAACATCGCCGAGCACGCCGCCATGACGGCCGATGCACCGGTTGCCGTCTTCAGCATGGAAATGCCCGCTGAACAGCTCGCACTGCGCATGATTTCTTCGCTCGGACGCGTGGAGTTGCAAAAGATCCGTACCGGCAATCTCGCCGAGCAGGACTGGCCGCGCATCAATTCCGCGATCTCGATGCTGGCTCAAAAACGCAGTGTCTACATCGACGACACGCCAGCGCTGACGCCGACGGACCTGCGCGCACGTTCACGCCGACTGGCGCGAGAGCACGGGCTGAGCCTCATCGTGATCGACTACCTGCAACTGATGCAGTTGTCCAACTCCAAGGAAAACCGTGCGACCGAGATATCGGAGATTTCCCGGTCGCTCAAGGCGCTTGCCAAGGAGCTGGAAGTGCCGATCATTGCGCTATCTCAGCTCAACCGCTCGCTCGAGCAACGTCCGGACAAGCGTCCCGTCATGTCGGATCTTCGCGAGTCGGGTGCCATCGAGCAGGATGCGGACGTGATCATGTTCATCTACCGTGACGAGGTCTATAACCCGGACGATGAGACCAATCATGGCAAGGCCGAGATCCTGATAAGAAAGCAGAGGAACGGGCCCATCGGTTCAGTCGATCTGACCTTCCTCGGCAAGTTCACGCGCTTCGAGAACTACTCGCCCGAAGTGCAGATGGGTGGAGACTTCGTGTAATGCCCGGCCGGGCCCGTGCGCTGGACGTCGCAATCGATCGCAAGGCGCTGCAGCACAACCTCGAGCAGGTAAAACGCCTGGCGCCCGACGCTCGCGTGTTTGCCATCGTCAAGGCCGACGCCTACGGTCATGGGGCCGTTGAGGTCGCTCGCACGCTGGATGCGGCGGACGGGTTTGGCGTGGTGACGACCGGGGAAGCGCGCGTATTGCGAGACGATGGTGAGCGTCGCCCGATACTGGTCATGCAGGGACCGCGCGACGCGGATGATGCGACGCTCTGCCGCATTCTGGACTGCTGGCCTGCGATTCATGAGCCCGTGCAAGCCGACTGGCTGGCTGACAGCGCAATGCCACCGGCCGCATGGCTGAAGGTGGATACTGGTATGGGACGCCTTGGCGTATCGATGGAGCAGGTCGAGCCCTTGATGGCACGTTCTGATATCGATTGGCTCGGGGCGATGAGTCATCTGGGCTGCGCGGATACGCCGTCCCACCCTTTGACGAGCGAACAATATCGCCGCTTGTGCTCGCTACCGGTGCCCGATGGTGCGTTTCGCAGTCTTGCAAACTCGGCGGCCGTGATGACCGGTGTAGGGGCCCAGCTGGACTGGGTACGACCGGGCTTGATGCTGTACGGCTGCAATCCACTGGAAGGTGGCCAGCTGCCGGATGGCGTCGAGTTGGTGCCCGCGATGACGGTGACCGCGCCGCTGATCGCCATCAAGCAGTATCCCGCCGGTGCCGGTATTGGCTACGGCCACGCATGGACGACACCTGAGCCGATGCCCGTGGGTTACGTTGCGGCAGGTTACGCCGACGGTGTGCCCCGCGTGCTCGACGGCTCGGCAGATGTGATGCTCGCCGGGCATCGCTGTCCGATTGTCGGGCGCGTGTCCATGGACTCGATAGCGATAGACCTGCGTGCTGTGCCTCAGGCGTCGCTGGGTGACCGGGTGACGCTATGGGGGCAGGGGCAGCCCGTGGAGCGCCTGGCAGCCTCGGCCGGGACCATAGCCTACGAACTCCTGACATCGGTCAGAGGGCACGTCCGGCACGATTGACGGACCCGAAAGCCTGATCGAATCGATCTCTCGCAGCGTTGTAATTGTCAACAATTTGTATCAGTTCACAATCAAGCCTATAAACGCTGTTCGAGGCCTGTAAATCCTACGGTGTGCCGGTGGCCGTGCCGACACACGTCAATACTAAACGGTAGGATTCGCGCCCCCGCGAGCGCCGGTAGCGGTCACTATACGGGCAGCACGAGCCCTGGTTCAGCGTTCGAGGTATTGCAACTTGTCTGGTTTGTCTTCCCAATCCTTGGCATCCGGCGGGCCGTCTTTTTGTACGGTAATCACAGGCCAGATGGCCGACAGTTCAGCATTAAGTGCCAGGAACTGTTCGTCCTCGGGTTTCAGATCTTCCTCGGCAACGATGGCGTTGATCGGGCATTCGGGTTCGCACAAGGAGCAGTCAATGCATTCTTCAGGGTCGATAACCAGAAAATTGGGACCCTCATGGAAGCAATCTACAGGGCACACCTCGACGCAATCGGTGTATTTGCATTTGATGCAATTTTCAGTCACCACAAAGGTCATGGCAGGGTCAGTCTCGAGTGATTGGGCTGAGGCCGCTAGCGTAGCAAATAACCACGACCTCGCCGTCAACACGAGTCAACAGATAACCGACGCGGCGCACGATCCGCACAGCGCGTAATACGATGATGAAACCGATCAAGAAGGCCGTTTTCCCCGTTGCCGGTATGGGCACGCGATTCTTGCCCGCGACCAAGGCCAATCCCAAGGAAATGCTGCCGGTGGTGGACAAGCCGCTGATTCAGTATGCGGCCAACGAAGCGGTTGCTGCTGGTGTCGACACGCTGATTTTCGTGACCGGACGACACAAGCGTGCCATCGAGGATCACTTTGATGGTGCCTACGAGCTCGAGCGAGAGCTCGAGGCCAAGGGCAAGCAGAAGATGCTGGAGGTGCTCAAGGGGATTCTGCCTGACCACGTCAAATGCGTATTCATCCGCCAGTCAGAAGCGCTCGGGCTCGGCCATGCTGTGCTGTGCGCACGGCCGGTCGTCAACGATGAGCCGTTTGCGGTGATTCTGGCTGACGATCTGATCAACTTTGCCGAGAAGCCGTGTTTGTCGCAGATGGTTGATGTGTATCGATATCAGCACTGTTCCGTACTCGGCACAGAAATCGTACCCATGGACGAGGTCAGTGCTTACGGTGTTGTTGCAGGCTCCGAAGTGCGCCCCGGCCTGATGGAAGTGTCCGGTATCGTTGAAAAACCGAAGAAGGAAGATGCGCCGAGCAACTGTGCCGTGGTCGGACGCTACATCCTTACGCCGCGCATATTCGATCTGCTCGAGAGCACACCTCGGGGTGCTGGCAACGAGTACCAGCTGACTGACGCGATCGCAGCGCTCTTGAAGGAAGAGCGTGTGCTGTCATACAACTTTGAAGGACGTCGCTTCGATTGCGGTAGCAAGCTCGGCTACTTGAAGGCGCAGGTCGAGTTTGCGCTGGAGCATGAAGAGGTCGGGGCGGATTTCAGCGACTTTCTGGAAGAGCTCGCTGAGCGGCGTGAAAAGGTTGTTCCGTTGAAGAAGAACGCCTGATAACACTACCCCTGACGTGTGTGCTGCGGCCGCCTCGGCCGCCGGTCAATAAGTCAGGACAACTCCGCGACGACAGCCGCTCGTAAAGTGCAGGCATACTCCCGTGATGAATTCAGGGAGCCACCCACGACGTCGCGTCGAGTATTCGATTTTCGGCGTGTTCTTCATCGAGTCGGTGGCTCTCGGCTTGTGGATCCCACGCATTCCCGATATCAAGCAAGCGCTTGGCCTCAGTGATTCCGCGCTTGGCCTTGCCTTGCTGTGCATGCCGATAGGCACGCTACTTGGGCTGGCACTCGCCGGGCGTGTCATCGATCGTCTCGGTCTGCGAAACACCTGTCGTGTATTCCTGCCGGTGTGGTCGCTCTTGTTCATCATCCCCGCCGTCGCGACCGAGTTCGCGATGCTCGGCGCCGGTCTGGCGCTCGCAGGATTTGCCGTCGGCATGGTCGAGACGGCGATGAACACCGAAGCGGCTCGTCAGGAGACCGTGGGGGGGCGACGGCTCATGTCTCGCTGCCATGGTTTCTGGAGCCTGGGCTCGATGTCTGGTGCATTGCTAGGAGGTGCACTCGGAGAGGCGGGGGTATCGACCGGTGCGCAAACGCTGCTACTGATGCCGCTGGTTGCGGCTGCTGGTGTGTTGATCGCGACGTACCTGCCGGTGGTGGAAGCCGACGCCGGCCACGCTGACGAGGCTCAATCGTCCACGCTGTTTCGGTTGCCGACGGTCGCCATGTTGCCGCTGTGCGCAATGCCGTTGGGGGTGATGATGGTGGAGGGTGCCTTCATCGACTGGTCAGCGGTGTTCGCGCGGGAGATCTTGGCGGCAAGCCCGCTCGTAGTGGGGATCATCTACGCGGCTTTTGCATCGGTCATGGCTGTGACTCGCCTGTCGGGTGATTACCTCGGCGATCGCTTTGGCGATGTGATGTTGGCCCGCGTCTCCACGGTCACCGCCATCGTCGGTATTGCAGGCTTTGCCCTCGCACCCAATGTACCTATCGCGTTTCTGGCTGCGGCCTTCGCCGGCGCCGGGGTCGCGGTCGTTTTCCCTTTGGCGGTGTCCGCTGCGGCACGGCGCACTGTGCCGGGACGCACATCAGCGGACAACGTCGCCGCACTCAACATGATCAGCTTCAGTGCCTTCTTTTTCGCACCGCCGATCATCGGCTTCTTGTCTGACGCCACGTCACTGCGTATCGCCCTGTTGGCACTGGTGCCGGGTGCGGTGTTGAGTTTTTACCTGGTTCGCGAACTCACGCCTCACAAGTAGACACCGTCAGTTGACCGTGGGATCGAGGGTCGCCTTTGGCTTGCGTTCGCTGTAGAGAAAGCGATGCCACCACACCCCTGGTGCGGTGCGTAGTTCTGCGTTATACCGCCGCGCGATCTCGGTGTAGTCGCTGCGTGCGCGAGACAGGCGGTGCTCGAGATCGTGAAGTTGCCGGGTGAGTGTCTGCACGTGCGCAGTCGCTGCCAGCACGGGGTCGGCAACGATGATGTCGGTCGCCCGGGCCAGCGCTGCTCCAAGTGCTGACTGCTGCAACTGGTACAGACGAAACGCGTCCGTGTTGTTCAACATCGCGGGGCTGATCGTGAACACGTCCACGCGCGCACTTGCGTCGGCAAGGGCGATACGTGCGGTCTGTTCTCCCGTCGGCAGCTGATCGAGCAGCGCTGGGACCAGGTCCGCCCGTTGCTGGAATGCTGTCTGTAGTTCGGCCCAGGCGGCGCTTACTGATTCATCGTAGGTCGGGATATTGCTGATGCCGCAGCCGCAGCCGCTGACAACGACCAACACCAGCACACAGGCGCTACGGGATATTCGCCACGGCGCCATCGCGATGATTTTGCTTGACGGGTAGCGCGCGTGCATTACCGGAATTCTCAATCGGCACACCTGCTTGCCAGCCTCGACTCGTCGCGGACTATAGCAGGGTAAAATCGGGTATCTCCCGGGCGTTGTCAGTCATGTTGAGTTTTGCCGATGTCGCCTGTCGTCGAGATGGCGGCGTGCTTTTCGAAAATGCGAGTTTCGTTGTTCAACGAGGCCAGAAGGTCGGACTGACCGGTGCAAACGGCACGGGCAAGTCCAGCTTGTTCAGCATGATTCGCGGTGCACTGGAAGCCGATTCCGGAGTGATCAGCCTGCAGAACCATGTGGATATCACGCACGTGGCGCAGGAAACCCCCGCCACGGACGCCACCGCGCTCGACTACGTGCTCGACGGTGACACGGGCATGCGGACCCTGCAGGAGAGTATCGCCGCCTCCGAAGCGGCGGGCGATGGACAACGTCACGCGGAACTGCTCACGCGCTTCGAAGAACTGGATGGTTGGTCTGCGGCCGCGCGTGCCGGCGCCTTGCTCGAAGGGCTGGGGTTTCCCACGGCCGTGCACCAGTCGGCGGTGAGTGATTTTTCGGGCGGATGGCGCATGCGCTTGAACCTGGCGCAGGCCTTGATGAGTCCCGCTGAACTGCTGCTACTGGATGAGCCTACCAATCACCTCGATCTCGATGCCGTGCTGTGGCTCGAGCAATGGTTGTTGCGACGCACAGATAGTCTGGTTGTGGTGTCTCACGATCGTGAGTTCCTCGACTCGGTGACATCACACACCCTGCACATCGAGGCGGGCAAGGTCACCCTGGTCACCGGAAACTACAGTGCATTCGAACGTTGGCGCGCCGCTCGCCGAGCGAGCGATCAGGCCATCCACGAGAAAACCGAACGACGCCGTCGAGAGCTCGAAGCGTTTGTTACACGGTTTCGTGCAAAGGCTACCAAGGCGAAACAGGCGCAAAGCCGCATCAAGATGCTTGAGCGCCTGGAGACTACTGCCGCGGTGCGCGCGGATAGCCAGTTCCAGTTTCGATTCAGGAACCCGGAAAAGTTGCCCAGCCCACTCGTGTCCCTTGATGGGGTCACACTTGGCTATGGGGGAACGCCCGTGCTCAACAAGGTGCGTTTTGCCATAGACAGTGGTGAGCGTATTGGTTTGCTGGGCGTCAACGGTGCAGGCAAGTCGACGCTGGTCAAAGCGCTTGTTGGAGATCTTGCGCCGACCAGCGGCGAGCGCGTGGCCGCCGAGCACCTCAAGGTTGGCTACTTTGCTCAGCATCAGGTCGATCAGCTGGACGGGCAGTCGACAGCCTACAAGGTGTTGCGTGCTGAAGATCCGACACTCGACGAAACAACGGTTCGCACCTGGCTCGGCAGTTTCGGTTTCGTTGCCGATCAGGTCCACCAGGAGATTGGCACCTTGTCTGGTGGAGAGCGCGCGCGGCTAGCGCTTTCGCTGATCGTTCATGCGCGTCCCAACCTGTTGCTGCTGGACGAGCCGACCAATCACCTCGATATCGACATGCGCGCAGCGCTCGCTGAGGCCTTGAACGGTTTTGAAGGTGGCCTGCTTGTCATCTCTCACGATAGAACCTTGCTACGAGGTGTTGTCGATCAACTCTGGTTGGTTGCTGACGGACAGGTACAGGGCTTTGACGATGATCTGGACGGGTATGCGCGGTGGCTGAGCCGCCGGGGTTCGGATGCGGGTGGATCTTCCAGCCCCGGCGTACGAGTACTCGCGTCTTCCACCGACGCATCCGTCCCTGCTACGCCACCGGCTATGAGTCGCGATGAGCGAAAACGCCTCGAGGCCAGGCAAAGGGCGCAGTTGGCGCCACTGAAGCGTGGCGTGGAGAAAGCCGAGCGCGCACTGGACGCCAACAACAAGGCGCTCGAGGCAATCAGGGAACGATTGGCTGATACAGAGCTGTACACTGAATCGCGCAGCGAGGAGCTGGCTGGGTTGCTCCGTGAGGAGTCGTCCGCGCGAGCAGAGGTCGAGCAGGCCGAGGAAGCCTTGCTTGATGCCATGCAGGCCCTGGAAGACGCGGAGTAACTGTCTCGCGCTTCCGTGCGCCAGCACGCTGCGCTGTTCGCCGGAATAATCCGGCCCCGTTGGAGGTATCAATGTCGCATTCATCACGACTCATGATTCGAAACTCCCGTCGTGCTTCACGGATTTGCTCCGGACAGGTCGGTCGCGTCGCCGCAATGCTGCTCGGCATCGCGGCGCTTGCGTCGGGTTCATCGCAGGCCGCGACCTTTTCGTCGCTGGACCAGCTGACTCAGGGCGAATTCGAGATCCTGATGGAGAATCTCGCCGCTGCGACGCACTACAAAAGTGTGGCCCCCGGTGAAAGTCTCGGCCTGTTGGGTGCCGACGTGGCCGTGGAACTCTCTTCGACCGATGCCGACGCGGATCTGTTTGCGCGCGCGGGCGGAGATGCGGCTGATCTGTCGGAAACACTACTGGTGCCGCGTGTGCGAGCGCACAAGGGGTTGCCGTTTGGTTTCGATATCGGTGGTTTCGTCGGTGCACTGGCTGACACCGACCTCACCATTGTTGGGGTAGAACTCCGCTATGCACTGATCGACGGCGGTGTATTGACACCGGCATTGGCCTTGCGCGCGAGTGCCAGTCGCATACAAGGCACCGTCGATGTCGACATGGACAATGCGGCGGTTGAGCTCACCTTGTCCAAGGGCTTTCTGCCGTTTACACCCTACATCGGGGCCGGAGTGGTGATGACGCGCGCTCGCGCTCGCGAAGACGCAGGCCTGGAGGACGTGTCCCTGCAGCAGGAGAAGCTCTTCGCGGGTATCAACGTCAACCTCGGCGTCAACATGGCCGCCGAAATCGATGTGACGGGCGAGTACGTCACGTACTCGGCCAAGCTCGGCATCCGATTTTAAGGGACGTCCTGAACCGGCATGAGCATCACCGACAATAGCGAGCAGGAGCAAGCAGCCGCGGACTCGCAAGCGTCCGAAGTCTCACCGCGAGGCACCGGCTTGTTGGCCATCATGCAAAGCGTTGCAGCCGCCGGCATCGGTGTCCAGTCAAGCGCCAATCGCGAGCGCGACTTTCGTGATGGCAAGGCATGGCACTTCGTGGTTGCCGGCATTGTCGGAACGGTGCTGTTCCTGTTTCTTATCTATCTGTTTGTTCGTGTGCTGATCGCCACCAGCTGACTGGCGGTTCAGACTCGCGGCGACGATGCGTGACACGTCACGTACCGCCGCCGAGGCTCGCTACAGTTTGCCGATCCGCGTGAGCTGCTCACCCAGTTGGGCGAGCGCGGCGCGCGCCTCATCCAGCTTGGTCTGCTCGGCGGCGACAACGGCGGCCGGTGCCTTGTCGGTAAAGCCCGGGTTGGCAAGTTTTGCGGCGAGTCTGTCGACCAGCTGCTCGAGCTTGCCGATCTCGCGCTTGAGACGAGCGAGTTCGGCATCCTTGTCGATGATCCCACTGAGCGGTATCAGCAGCTCAAGCTCTCCGACCAGTGCGACGGCCGCTTCAGGGCGCGGGGCTGTGGCGTCCAGAAAATCGATGGAGTCGAGACGTGCGAGGCTGGTCAGGGCAGTGCGATAACGCTCTACCGCAGCCTGATCCGATGAACGTGCGCCGTCGGCAATGACGAGGGGAATCCGCTTGCCAGGGCCCACGTTCATCTCGGAGCGGATACGCCGAATGCCCATCACAGCTTCCTTCAGCCAGGCGACATCGTCCAGTGCCTCGGTGTCGACGACAGCGGTATCCGCCTCCATCCACGGTGCAAGCGAAATCGTTTCACCCTGTACGCCCGCGCGTGGAGCCACTTGTTGCCAGAGCTCTTCAGTGATGTAGGGCATCATCGGGTGAGCGAGGCGCAACGTGGCTTCCAGCACCCGTACCAGGGTATGGCGGGTCGCAGCACCGGCGGCGTCGTCGTCGCCATTGAGGATCGGTTTGGCGAGCTCCAGGTACCAATCGCAGTACTCGTTCCAGATGAATTCATACAATGCGGTCGCGGCAAGATCAAAGCGATACGCGTCGATCTGCGCGCTCACTTCCTCGGCGCTCTGGTGCAGTCTCGAGAGTATCCATCGATCGATCTGGCCAAGTGACTCGGCAGCAGGCGCGTTGCCAGGCTCGAGACCCTCGGTGTTCATCAACACGAACCGTGTTGCATTGAAGAGCTTGTTGCAGAAGTTTCGGTAACCCTCCACGCGTTTCAGATCAAAGCGTAGATCACGTCCATTCGAGGCGAGGGATGCAAAGGTAAATCGCAGCGCGTCAGTGCCGTAACCGGGGATGCCGTCAGGAAACTCGGCACGTGTCTGTTTTTCGATCTTTGGTGCCACATGCGCCTGCATGAGATTGCTGGTGCGCTTGGTCACCAGGGCTTCGAGATCGATGCCGTCGATGATGTCGAGCGGGTCCAGAACGTTGCCCTTGGACTTGGACATCTTCTGTCCGGCAGCGTCACGAACCAGACCGTGCATGTACACCTCGTGAAACGGGACTTGCCCGTCCATGAACTTGAGCCCGAACATCACCATGCGCGCGACCCAGAAAAAGATGATGTCGAAGCCCGTGACCAGCACCGAGGTCGGATAGAAGGTGTCCAGGGCCTCAGTCTTGTTCGGCCAGCCAAGGGTCGAGAATGGCCACAATGCCGATGAGAACCACGTGTCCAGTACGTCCTCGTCCTGACGCAGGACAACATCATCCGCCAGTTTGTGCTCAGCACGGACATGGGCTTCGTCGGTGCCGACATAGATGGTGCCCGCCTCGTCGTACCACGCCGGGATGCGATGGCCCCACCAGATCTGTCGGCTGATGCACCAGTCCTGAATGTTATCCAGCCACTGCAGATAGGTGCGAGACCAGTTGTCTGGTACGAAGCGGATGCGCCCGTCCGTGACCACGTCGATGGCGGGCTGGATGATGGCGCGGTGACCACCGGGTCTGCCGTCTTCCAAGGTCTCGCGTGTGAGGTCCACGTACCATTGGTCGGTGAGGTAAGGCTCTACAACCGCACCTGAACGGTCGCCACGTGGCACCATCAGTGTGTGCTTGTCCACCTTGACCAGATGCCCTGCAGCCTCGAGGTCGGCGACCACCTGCTTGCGCGCATCGTAGCGATCGAGGCCCCGATACGGCTCGGGCACCGCGTCGTTCATCGCCGCATCATCGGTAAGCACGTTGATGATGGGCAGTTCGTGCCGCTGACCGAGGGCGTAGTCATTGAAGTCGTGTGCGGGAGTGATCTTCACGCAGCCGGAGCCGAACTCCGGATCGACGTAATCGTCCGCCACGATCGGTATTTCGCGGCCGACCAGTGGCAAGGTGATCGTCTTGCCGACCAGAGCACCGAAGCGTTCGTCGTCGGGGTGGACGGCAACCGCGGTATCGCCGAGCATGGTCTCGGGCCGCGTGGTGGCAACCGTCAACGAGCCCGAGCCATCGCTCAAGGGGTAGCTGAAATGCCACAGGGACCCTTGCTCCTCTTCGGAGAGCACCTCGATGTCCGACAGCGCGGTGTGCAACACCGGATCCCAGTTGACGAGGCGTTTGCCACGATAGATCAGGCCTTCCTTGTACAAGCGAATGAACGTGTCTGCTACCGCTTCGGACAGGCCCTCATCCATCGTGAAGCGTTCGCGCGACCAGTCGGGTGATGCACCCAGGCGGCGAAGCTGCCGGTTGATCGTGCCACCGGATTCTTCCTTCCACTCCCAGACCCGTTCGACGAACGCGTCGCGACCGATGTCATGACGCGTCTTGCCCTCGGCATTGAGCTTGCGTTCGACCAGCATCTGCGTCGCGATGCCCGCATGGTCGCAGCCCGGTTGCCACAGGGTGTTGCGCCCGCGCATGCGTTGATATCGGGTGAGGGTGTCCATGATCGTGTCCTGGAAGGCATGCCCCATGTGCAAGGTGCCCGTCACGTTCGGCGGCGGGATCATGATGCAGAAGGGGTCGCCTGTGCCGCTGGGCGTAAACCAGCCCTTGTCTTCCCAGGTGCGATACCAACGCGCCTCGATGGCGGCGGGGTCGTAAGTCTTTTCCATGCAGCGATTGTAGGGTGCCGGCGCCTTGTGGAGGGCAGCCAGTACCGGCTTTCTGGTCAGTTCTGCTGTGCTTTGAGCAACAGGCGACGCAGATCGTCCCGCAAGGCACTGACGTGCCGGTCAACCAGCTCGTCGATCATCAACTCGAGCGCTTCGTCGGTGTCGGGCATGTCGTCGGTGCCGGACACCGCTTCGTCCTCGCTCGATTCTTCAGCATCACGTGAATCCGGCTCTTCGGATTCGAGCGGCATGGACATCGGAGCAGGGCGTGGCGCCAGGCCCAGGATCAAAGGTTTCGGGTTGCCGGCCCGATTGCCGACCGTCGGCTCAAGCCGGATTGCCTGCGACATTGTTGTATCGAGTGCATCCGCGTTGATGATGGCGGGGTCGTGCGATTCTTCGGGTACCTGTGTGGCTGGAGACTCCGCCTTCAGCAGGACTGCAGAACCGTCACCACGACCGGGTCTGAAGATCGGTGCGGTGTCCGTGCTGTTGACTCCAGGGTCGAGTGACGGCGTGTCGAGGGTTTTCATGTCCTCCAGCCGTTGGAGGACCTCGCGGCCGAGCCGGGTGCTCTCGATGATGGATTCGTTGCCCGCTTTGACAACAGAGTTGAGAACCGGGACGTCGGTGTCGTCGTGCATTCTGGAGCTCCCCGCAACGCCAGGAGTATAGGCAAGAGTCTGACGACATCCAGGTGCTGTTCGCGCCGACGTCTACGCGCGAAATGGATTCCGCTGCCCGGCGCGTGTTCAGCCGAGGGGGTAGTGCTTCAGTGGATAGCCGCGGCTTTGATAGAAGCGGTAGCGGGCACGGCCGGCGTCCCGCACTGTCTCAGTCTGGTCAACGATCTCGAGAGTGCGTTCAAACCGACTGAAGAAGTGCGGCACCTCCATGGCGAGATTGATCAGCAGGCTACGGTCGTTGGCAGGTGCGCCCGTAGATAGTTGAACCCCTCGATGTTGGCAGTTGTCGTGCCCTGTCTCGCCTTCGACGATGTCGTGCCCGACAAAGCTGTTGGCCCGAAACGTCCAGAGCTTTTCGTCCAGCATCTTGAGCAACCCCTCGTCGTCGGCATGGATAAGGACACGCTCGTTGGCCGTCGCGGCTTTTTCGGTCAATTTGCACACCACATCGAGGCGTCTGGCGGGCACGTCGGAGTCGAGAACGTAGAAGTCGATGCGAGTCATGGGCGATAGGGTCGATGGGAGATTCGGTTGAAACCCCGAGACGCGGTGCAGTTGCGGGTCAAGGGGCATCGACGAAGGTACGCAGGACATACTACAGTCCTCGCGAAGACTGGCTTTTCCGTGCTACGTGCGCATACTCGACCGCTATCTGTTCAAGGAGATGCTGCTGACCTGGTCAGCGGTGCTGGTCGTGCTGCTTGTCATCATGACCGGCAATGTGCTCGCCCGGAGTTTGTCGCGTGTCAGCGATGGCTCTATCGACGGCAGCATCCTGTTGCTGTTTGTCGGTGTGAAATCGATCGGTCTACTGGTCACCCTGATTCCGCTGGCCCTGTATCTCGGCATCCTCCTGGCTCACGGACGCTTCTATCGGGACAATGAGATGGCGGTGATGCAGGCCTGTGGCGTGGGTTGGCTGGATCTGCTTCGACCCACCATCGTCATCGGCCTCATCGCGGTGTTACTCATCGCGGTTCTTACCGTATTTGCCGCACCTTGGGCGGCCCGCTACGAGCAGTCGTTGAAACAGGCGATGCGCGAACGTTCAGCGGTGAGCTTGCTGACGCCCGGGCGATTCATCGAATCCAGCGACGGGAAGCTCGTGTTCTTTGTCCGCTCCAGGAATGCTCGAGCCGGTACTTTCAGCGATGTGTTCCTGCATCGCGAGGCTGAGGGGCAACCGGATCGCGTCGATACCTCGGCGACTGCTCGTTACCGTCGCGATGAAATCAGCGGTGACGAATACATCGAATTGGCGGATGGACAAACCAATATCGGTAGCCCCGGCGAAACCGAATGGACCGTGACCACCTTCGCGCGTCAGAGCGTTCTCAGGCCGTATGAAGACCCCGAAGCACCCCGTTTGCGCACCAAGGGCAAGACGTTTGCGCAATTGTTCGGAAGTGACGCGCTTGACGACCGTGCGGAGCTGCAGTGGCGTGTGTCCCTGCCGCTCGGCGCCTTGCTGCTTGCCATGCTCGCCGTACCGCTTGCGTATACCTCCCCGCGACAGGGCCGCTTTGGCAAGATCGGTATCGCCATACTGGTGTACATCCCGTTTGCAAATCTCTTGTCGCTCACTCGCAAGTGGATTGCCGGAGGGGCGGTACCACCCTGGATCGGTTTGTGGCCGGTGCACGTCGCGATGCTCTTGCTGATCCTGTGGCTGCTCGCTCGGCGCGTCGGTTGGCGATGGTTACTGAGCGAGTCTCGTCGCTGATGTTCGGCGTCCTTGATCGCTATATCGGGCGAGCCATCCTGACGACCACCGGTCTGGTCCTGCTGACGCTGGTGTCTCTCGCGGGCATTTTCGGATTGGTGGGCGAACTGGAGGATGTCGGCAAGGGCGACTACTCCGTGCTGCGCGCGGCACAGTACACCGCCTTGACCTTGCCGGGAATGGCCTACTTGCTGTTTCCTCCGTCGGTACTGCTGGGCAGTTTGCTGGGCCTTGGCGCCATGGCGTCCAATAGCGAACTCACGGTGATGCGCGCAGCAGGGGTCTCCAACGGGCGCATTGTGCGCTCGGTCCTGATGTCCGGATTGCTGTTGATGGCCCTGGTTGCACTCATTGGCGAAACGCTGATGCCCTGGGCCGAGCGACGTGCCGAGTCCCTGCGCCTGTCGGCACTGGAGGAGCGTTTGTCGCTCGAAGGTGATGATGGCTTGTGGGTGCGTAGTGGGCCGCGATTCATCAATATCGCCACGGTCATGCCGGACTTCACGCTGCTCGATATCGATATCTACGAGTTTGGCGGCGAGACCTTGAACCGCGCGATCATGGCGGCAAGAGCCAGCCTGGACGGCAACGAATGGGTATTGAATGACGTCGAGATCACCCAGATGGACGAAGGGCAGTTGCGTGTGTCCTCATTCGAGACTGTCCGATGGAGTGTTATCGGTGGAGCCGATAGCACCCTGGTTGACGCCAGTGTATTGACCAATCTGTCGATATCGCCCGAGAATCTTCCCATTCGTGCCCTGGCAGCGCAGATCGACTACCTGCGTTCCAACAGTCTCGACAGTCGCGAGGTGCAACTCGCGTTCTGGGTCAAATTGCTGAGTCCCATGGCATCGATGATCATGTTGATGCTCTCCTTGCCGTTCGTATTTGCATCGCAACGTGGCGGTGGTGCCGGGCAGAAAATCTTTGTCGGTATCATGCTCGGGATCATTTACGTGCTGGTCAATCGCTTGCTGACCGAACTGGCGATAACGAGTGGTCTTGCACCGTGGTTGAGCGCGTCACTACCGCTCGCATTCTTCATTCTTGTTGCCTTGCTGGGTATTCGGCGAATGTCTTGAGCGCTTCAGAAATGGATAAAGGCGCTTGAAAACAAAACTGCGAATTGACTCACGAAGTTTTTCTCAAGTGATTGGAATCCTTGATTATTTTTGAGCCCGAAAGTCGGTCCATTGCGCTGAGACCTTCGCGATCAGCCAGCGTCCATAAATACCCGACACCAAAAAACACACTACCGAAGATGTAGCGCTTCCACGCTTGCGTCTGTGTGATCAGTGATTGATTTTCTGATACTGATTTGTGCTGTTTCCATACATCGTTGGCGACAACGCGTAGATGCCAGGCACGCATACCAAGCGTTTGACCACCCTTGCACCAAAAGCCGACAAAGAACATTCCGCCCACTATCCACAGCAACAAGTAGTACAGCGGATGAGCGACTTGTTCACCATCATTCAGAACAACAAGCACGCTCGTGATGATGAAAAACAATGCAATCAACAGCAGACAGTCGTAAAGAAACGACGCGCTTCGTCGCAATAGCAGGAATAGTGTGTGCATTGAGAGTTTGGGACTTACCTGTCGGCAGACTTGTTTGTACGATGGGGCTACGAATTTCAGACTGTAGGTGTGTATGCGAAAAGCGCCTTTTTTGATGCTGAGAATGACGATCATAAAAAGGGACATTAGTGTATTTACAACTTGCGGTTGAAATACGTTTGTACTATGTGGACAATGCGCACGTTTGTTATGTGGAAGGGCTTGTGTGTCAAGTCGTTCCTTCCGCTTGAGTGATGTACATCAGGCGGTCGATGTTTCGGATGGTTTTCCGGCGCATCAGCAACGGGGATTGTTGCGAATTCGTCGTGATGGTCTCCAGGGAGAACGGGGGTAACGCTCTCCCGCCAAGTAGTTCCACCACTCAAGACCAGGAGTAACAATGGCTCGAATTACCAAACCGGCGAAAGCCGCGCCGGCCAAGGCGGCGAAAAAGAAGGCGAGCGGCCGCAAGAAGGCGTCTTCCAAGAAGCGCGCAAGCAAGAAGAAGGCGGCCAAGAAGAAGGCGGCCAAGAAGAAGGTCACCACCAAGAAGCGCGCCAGCAAGAAGAAGGCGGCCAGCAAGAAGAAACGCTCCACCAAGAAAAAGGCAGCTGGCAAGAAGAAGTCGGCTAGCAAGAAGAAGCGTTCCACCAAGAAGAAGGCCGCCGGCAAGAAAAAGCGTTCTACGAAGAAGAAGGCCGCTGGCAAGAAGAAGCGTTCTACCAAGAAGAAGGCTTCAGGCAAGAAGAAGCGTTCTACGAAGAAGAAGGCTTCAGGCAAGAAAAAGCGTTCTACCAAGAAGAAGGCTTCAGGCAAGAAAAAGCGCTCTACGCGCCGCAGTTGATATGCCCCCGAAGTCGGGGGCTCTTGCCCCCGGTTTCGGAGTTCATATCCGGGTTACGTCAGGACTAGAGACGACCGTTGGCTTCGTCCTCCAACAAGGTGACCTGCACACGCGTTCCCGCTTCGAGGCCAGCGCACCCCACCGGCAGTTCGATCAGGCAGTTCGCGCGCTGAACCGATTGCAAGCGATGTGAGTCTTGTGCTCCGACGCTCTCGACTTCCCAGTTGCCGTCCGCAGCCTGCGTCATCACACCTCGCTGAAACTCCACACGCCCAGGTCGTTTTGCGATTGCCTGTGTCAGGCGTGCAGTGTGTGGGCGTGGCGGTATGAACGTGTACCCGCAAAGGGTTGCCAAGGCCGGTTCCAATACCTTGAGTGTGGTGATTGCGGCTGACACCGGGTTACCTGGTAGTCCGAACCAGGCGATACCGGACGCCAGACGGCCAAAGGCAAGTGGTCGACCCGGTTTCATTGCGATCTTCCACAGTTGAACCTGACCGTCGGCACCCAATACGTCACGAACATGATCGGCATCGCCCACGGAGACTCCTCCGCTGGATACAAGGGCGTCAAGCGCCAGCTCCGCATGCGCCGACTGTGCGCAGGCCGCCACGGCTTCCGGTGTGTCTGCAACGATGCCCAGGTCATGTATTTCCATGGATGGGCGGGCCAGCAGGGCGTGCAATAGCACTCTGTTGGCGTCGTGAATTTGCCCGCGTGCGCGGATGCCGGTCGGTTCTACAAGTTCGTCGCCGGTAGAGAGAATGCCGACCTTGACGCGTCGCCTGACGTTTATGGTGCCCACGCCGTGCGCGGCACAGATGGCAAGATCAGCTCCGCGGAGTGGTTGTCCGGCAGCAACCAGAAGGCTGCCGGCGCGGTTGTCGGATCCCGTGTCACGAACAAACTCACCGCGAGGTGGTAGCTGATCAAGACGTATCCTGCGGTCGGCAAGCTCGGTTGTGTCCTCCTGTTGAATGACGGTATCGGCATCATCCGGCACACGTGCTCCGGTGGTTATTCGCTGACAGTGACCGAGCGCCAGTGCATCAACTCCCGGGTGACCGGCCAGCGACCGCCCGGCAACATGCAGGACGCTGTCGGCAGCCTGTTCAATATCGCCGTGACGGAACGCGTAGCCATCCATTGCAGACGCTCGAAACGGGGGTACATCGATGGCTGCGACGACATCGCAATAGGCGACTCGGCCAAGCGCATCGGTCGTTGACACCTCTTCGTTGCCGTCTACCGGGACCAGGCAGGACACGATCGCGGCGACCGCGGTGTCCAGCGGCATTGCGTTGGGGTCTGCATCGCTGAGCAGGTCCTGCGGATGGTCAGCCATTGTTGCCCTATGCTCCTGTGTCGGCGTTGTTGCCTTCAAAAGCTTCGAAGCTTATACAAGGAATGAGGATGTTCGTTGTCGTGCTTGATGAACCAAGCTGCTTGCGGAGCCACGACCATGGCTGAGGTGGATGCCTGCATGGCGGATCGCGTCATTTTGCTGGAATTCTCGGACATGCTGCTCATCGAGCGTGGACTGAGCGCGAACACCGTGTCGGCGTACCGATCGGATCTGAACAGCTTTGCCGCCTGGCTTGGCGGTCGTGACAAGCCGCTCACGCGAGCCACACGCGACGATGTACACGCCTGTCTTGCATCGCGCGTCGCCGATGGGCGCAGCGCCCGCAGTGCCGCCCGGTTCTTGTCCGCACTCAGGCGCTTCTATGCCTGGTGTCTGCGCGAACGGCGCATGAGCGAGGATCCAACTGCGCTGGTCGCAGCTCCGATCCTCGGCAGGCCGCTACCGGTGACCATGACCGAGACCGAAGTGCGCAAGTTGCTCCACGCACCCGATACGACAACCGATATCGGACTTCGTGATCGCGCCATGCTGGAACTGGTGTACGGATGTGGACTGCGGGTGTCCGAACTCGTCTCGATCACTGTCGATCAGATCAACGCTCGGCAAGGTGTCATCCGCTTGTTCGGCAAAGGCAACAAGGAGCGGCTGGTCCCACTCGGAGAGCATGCCTTGCGCTGGGTCGAGGACTACAGCCGCGATGCGCGCCCCGTGTTGCTGTCAGGAACATCTGACACTTTGTTTCTTTCGCGTCGAGGTGCTGCGATGACGCGGCAGTCCTTCTGGTATCGGGTCAAGGCACATGCGCAGCGCGCGGCGGTGTCCAGCGATTTGTCACCGCATTCCCTGCGGCATGCCTTCGCGACTCATCTGGTCAACAACGATGCGGATTTGCGGGTGGTGCAACTGTTGCTTGGTCACAGTGACCTTTCAACCACCCAGATCTACACCCACGTTGCGCGGGAGCGGCTCAAACAGTTGCACTCGACGCATCATCCGCGTGGCTGAGATCGAAAATTCATACTTTTGACAAAGTATCCGGCGAACCTTGTCGCTCAGCGATGGTCTGGTACCTTGTCAGTATCCAACGAGACAACCCACATGACTCGAGTCAACCGGTACTCCCTGAGCTCCGCGCTGTGCGCGCCCCTTGCGATACTCGTTGGTGCCGGCCTGCTACTGGCAGGTCTGATTGCGCAGGCGGCCGACGACGTGCCAAGCCTTGACGAGCTGCGCCAACGGGTATCGGAATCACTGCCGGGCATCACGCTCAGCAGCGTTGCCGACACGCCGGTAGACGGACTCTACGAACTGGTGATCGACGGCACGATCTATTACGTCGATGCGTCCGGCAAGTTCCTGCTCGAGGGCAGCTTGATCGAGCTCGAGTCGCGTAGCAACTTGACTGAGGCGCGGCTCGGTACTCTGCACATGGACATCCTCAATGCCGTGGGTGACGACCAGATGCTGGTCTACACCCCTGAAAATCCGAGCGGGCGCTCGATCACCGTCTTCACCGACATCAGCTGTGGTTACTGTCGTCGTCTGCACGCGGAAATCGACACGCTGCTCGATGCCGGCATTGCCGTCAATTACCTACTGTTTCCTCGAGCTGGCCTGGGTTCCGGCGGGCATGCTGCGCTCGAAAGCGTGTGGTGCAATGAGGATCCGCTCGAGGCCATGACGACGGCCAAGGCCGGTGGTCGCGTGGAAGACGCCACGTGCACCAATCCGATCGAGAGTCACGTGGCGCTTGCCGAGCAGGTGGGTCTGCGCGGCACGCCTCTGATCTATACCGACAGTGGTGAGCGTATTCCAGGCTACCGTGAAGCCGGTGATCTGGTCACCATGATCGAGTCCTCCGAGCCTTTCGCCGCTCAATAGTGGTCTGTCCAGTTGATAACGTCGTTCAATCGTCACGCCGTGCCGCGCATCCGCCGCTGTGCAGTGTTGTTGTCGACAGCACTCTTCTGCGCTTTCCTCGCTGTCACGGTCCCGGGTGATTTCGCCAGCGCGGACCAGAACCACCCCGAACTCGACCGATTGTTTGACGATCTGGCCGTTGCCGAAGCCCCACCGGAGGCCGCGCGGCTAGAGGGTCGCATCTGGCATAGATGGTTGATGGCACCCGACGAAGTCTCGCAGCAGTTGCTGGCGGAGGTGGAAATGTCCATGCGCGGTGGCGAGCTGGATACCGCGCTGGACCAGGCGGATGCGTTGGTAGAGGCTGCTCCGGATTTTGCCGAGGGTTGGAACAAGCGCGCTACGGTGAGGTTTCTGGTCGGCGACAACGATGGGTCGGTCGCCGATATTCGCCGCACGCTTTCCCTGGAGCCTCGCCACTTTGGTGCGATCTCCGGGCTGGCTCTCATATTTTTGCGACAGGGCGACAAGTCCGCGGCCCTCGCGGCCTTCGAGCAGGTGCTTGAGATCAGTCCTGCATCGCAGCAGGCACGCAGCAGCGCCGAGCGCCTCCGCCGCGAACTCGAGTCCGATATCTGAGTTGCGCTTCTGATGTGTGGATGTGTGGCGCCCCGTGCCGTTACTACGGCGCAGTTCAGAGCGCGAGTGCTGCTCGCGTACCTGCTGCTTGCTGCAAGCTCAGCTTTCGCCAATGATGTCCTGGTCGGCGAACGCGCGCGTCACCCGCTGACGGCCCTGGTCGGCATTCCCAATGCGGCAACGCGCTCAACAGACAATCTGCTGACCGTAGAACTCTTGCATGGCAATGCGTTCATGGGCGGGAGTGCCGCTGGAGAGTCGTTGATTCTCGATGGTGAAACCAGCCTGTTGCAGGTGGGTTGGCGCCATGCAATCTCACGCTGTTCCGCCGTGTCGGCACGCCTGCCGTTCGTCACTCACGATGGTGGGCGTTTTGACTCCGCGATCGAAACCTGGCACAGCTGGTTCGGGCTGCCCAACGCCGGGCGCGAGGACGTCGCGCGCGAGCAACTGCTGTTCAGATACTCCACCGACACAGGTGTCTACGAGCTCGACTCGGCTGCCGGCGGACTCGGCGATGTATCGCTGTGGATCGGTGGGCGCATCGGCTGCGCTGCACCGGGTGGCAGTGCGTATGGCGACAAGCTGATGCCGTGGCGAGCCGGCGTGAAACTGCCGACAGGAGATCCGGATCAATGGCTGGGTAGCGGTGGCACGGACGTATGGGCGGACATTCAGTCGCCGGTCTATACCCCGCACGAACGCGTGCGTGCAGCGGCCAGTGTCGGAGTGCTGGTTCCGGGTAATGCCTCGGCCCTGCCGACACTCGCCTCCGCCGCGGCATTCGGTGCATTCGGTATGCAGATCAAGCTGACCCCACGCCTCGCGGCGCACGCAAGCATCGATTGGAACAGTTCACTCTTCGATAGTCGCTTGACCGAGCTGGGTGAAACCGCCGCGCAGCTCACCACTGGCGTGCGGGCGCGGGTGGGTCGTGCCACTCAGATCGATCTGCAGATCACAGAGGATGTGTTCATCGACACCGCCAGCGACATTGCCCTGCGTATCGCCATTATCAGCGCGCTCTGAACCGCGGTTCGGACGACGTGCTACGCGAAAAGAATGTCGAACACATCGTCGTAATGCGATGCGTGATGAATCTTCAGACCCGCAAGAATATGCTTCGGTAGCTCGGACACATCACGCGTATTGCCCGATGGCAGAATCACGGTCTTGACGCCGATCCGTCGTGCAGCAATGAGTTTTTCACGGACACCGCCTACGGGCAGGACTTCTCCGGTAAGCGTGATTTCGCCAGTCATCGCGATGCGTTTGGTCACCGCCTTGCGCAAGGCGAGTGACAACAACGCGCTGGTCATGCTGATACCAGCGCTGGGTCCGTCCTTCGGTGTCGCGCCCTCCGGTACGTGCAAGTGCAACGAGTGCTTCATGAACCAGTCCGAATCCACTCCGTAGCGCTCGCTATTGGTGGTCACGAAACTGTGGGCGATCTGTGCGGACTCGTTCATGACCTTGCCGAGCTGACCGGTGAGCTTCAGACCCCGATCCCGGCTGTGCACCGTGGTCGCCTCGATCGGTAGCGTGGCGCCGCCCATCGACGTCCACGCGAGTCCGGTAATGACACCAACGCCCCCGAGTTGTTTTTCGGTCTTGAACGGAGGTTCGCCGACGAATTCGACAAGGTTTCGGCCGCTGATGCTGATCGATTTGGTCTTGCCTAGCAGTTTGACGGCGCTCTTTCTCAAGATCTTGTGAAGCAGTTTTTCCAGACTGCGGACCCCCGCCTCGCGAGCGTAACCCTCGATCAAGGTCTTCAGAGCGGCCTCACTGATCTTGACCTGGCTAGGTTTGATGCCGTTGCGTTCGAGCAGTCGTGGCCATAGATGCAGGGTCGCAATCTCGAGTTTCTCGGACGTGATGTATCCGCCGAGTCGAATGACATCCATGCGATCGAGCAGTGGCCTCGGAATGGTGTCCAGCTGGTTGGCCGTGCACACGAACAATACCTTCGACAGGTCCAGACGCAGGTCGAGGTAGTGGTCCAGGAACTCGGCATTCTGTTCCGGATCGAGTACCTCAAGCAATGCCGACGCCGGATCACCTTGAAAGGACGTGCCCATCTTGTCGATCTCGTCGAGCATGATCACGGGATTCTGTACCTCGACGTCCTTGAGCGCTTGGACGAGCTTGCCGGGCATGGCACCGATGTAGGTGCGCCGGTGCCCCTTGATCTCCGCTTCGTCGCGCATGCCGCCGACGCTGAAGCGGTAGAACGTGCGCCCGAGGCACTCGGCAATGGATTTGCCGATGGATGTCTTGCCGACACCGGGCGGCCCCACAAACAACAGGATTGACCCCGACACTTCACCACGAAAAGCACCCATCGCGATGAATTCGAGGATGCGATCCTTGATGTCGGACAGGCCGGCGTGATCGCGGTTGAGCGTGCGGCGGGCCCGCGGGAGGTTCATCTTGTCTTCCGAGTAGGTGCCCCACGGCACCGCGGTCAGCCAGTCGAGGTAGTTGCGTGTGACGCCGTATTCCGGTGAGCCCGGCTCCAGAATGGAGAGCTTCTGGATCTCTTCGTCGAAGCGCTTGTGCACGTGCTCCGGCGGCTGATGCGTCTTCATGCGCACGCGGAAGCTCTCGACATCGGCGGTCTTGTCGTCCTTGGCCAGACCCAGCTCGCGCTGGATGACCTTGAGCTCCTCACGCAGAAAGAACTCGCGCTGGTGCTTGGACATTTTCTGCTCGACCTCGGAGCGGATTTCCGCCTGCAGGCGGGCCACTTCAAGCTCCTTGTGCAACAACACCAGCACACGCTGCATGCGTTTTTGCAGCGGTATGGTGTCGAGTATGTCCTGAAGATCGGGGCCGGAGGCAGTGGTGATGGCCGCGGCAAAGTCTGCCAGTGGTGACGGATCGTTCAGGTTGAAGTGGTTGAGGAAGTTCTTGAGCTCTTCGTTATAGAGCGGATTCAGAGGAATCAGCTCCTTGATCGCCTGGATGAGGGCCATCGCGTAGGCCTTGATCTCTGCGGTCTTGCCAGAGTTGTTCGACGGGTAGCTGACTTCCGCGGCAAATGGCGTCTCGCGGCGCGTCCAGTTTTCGATCCGGAAACGCTGCATGCCCTGGGCGATGAACTGGATCTTGCCGTTTCCAGACACCACATTATGCAGACGCACCGCGCAGCCGATGCGGGCAAAGTCGTCGGGACCTGCGGCACTGGCATCCTCGTGCTCTCCGGCGTAGCAAAGGCCTACCAGGTGTTGCTCGAGCTCTGCGAGTCTCTCGAAGGTCGACTGCCACGGCTCTTCATCGATGATCAGCGGCTGTACTTGCGCCGGAAAGAAGGGTCGCTCGAATATGGGTAACAGCAGCAGTTTGCCGGGCAGGCTTTGTTCGGGAACGATGAGTTCCGAACCCGGAGAGGCGTTCGCGTCGATGACCAGGTCATCGTCCTTGCCGTTGGCGTCTTGATCCATGCTGCGGTGGGTGCGTCAGTGGCGCTTTGCGCCTGATAAGACAAAGTATGCCAGTCGCGGTCGAATTCAAGCGCGCCCAGGGCTTCTTTTCAATCGTCGGACAAGATGTTCATCAGCCCTTCGAGCGCTGCCTTGCCTCTTTCCTTGCGCCGCTCCGGGCAGACGCCGTCGATCGCACCGATGTGCTCCAGATCTTCCTCGGGCAGTTCGTCGAGAAATCGACTGGGATCGACCGCTGACGTCTCCCCGAAACGAGAGCGCGCCCGGGTTCGCGTAAACGTCAGCGTGCGGCGAGCGCGCGTGATGCCAACATAGGCCAGGCGACGTTCTTCTTCGATGCCATCGTCGTCGGCGCTGTTGTGGTGGGGCAGGAGTTCCTCTTCCATGCCCACCATGTAGACGTGCGGAAATTCGAGGCCCTTGGCCGCATGCAAGGTCATCATCTGCACATCGCGGCTTTCACTGTCGTCGTCCTGGCGCGAGAGCATGTCGTGCAGCGACAGCTGGCCGATGATGTCGGAGAGCTCGCGCTCACGCTGCTCATCGTCCACCGACAAGCGCTCGATCCAGTCGAAGAGCTCCTGTACATCCTGGCGTGAGCGTTCCAGTCGTGCGGGTGACTCGGCCTGGGCTTCCAGCCACGCGTCATAATCGATGTCGTCCACCAGGCCACGCAGCACCGTCATAAGATCTCCGCGCGTGGCATTGTCTGCCGCCAGGGTGATGAAGTCGGCGAAGCGCCTCAGGCGGGTTGCGGCTCGCGCCGGCAGGGTGGATTCCAGTCCGAGGTCGTGGCAGCTGGAAAAGAGCGTGCCGCCACGTTGACGAGCGTATTCCCCCAGTGCCTGAAGCGTGCTGGGACCGATCTCTCGTCGCGGCGTGTTGATCACGCGCAGAAACGCGGTGTCGTCATCGGGGTTGACCAGCAGGCGGAAATAGGCCAGCAGATCCTTGATCTCGGTCTTGTCGAAAAACGAGCTGCCACCAGACAGGGTGTAGGGGATCTGCTTTTCGCGCAGGGCCTTTTCAAACAGCCGCGCCTGAAAGTTGCTGCGATACAGGATCGCAAAGTCGCCGTACTCGACGCCGCGCGAGTAATGCCGTGTCATCAGATCTGCGGCCACCCAATCGGCTTCGTCCTGCCCATGGCTGCACGCCGCGACACGCAGCTCCTCGCCGAGACCGAGGTCCGACCACAGGCGTTTTTCGAACACGTGCGGATTGTTGCTGATCAGCGTGTTGGCGACCCTCAGGATGCGCCGGCTCGATCGGTAGTTCTGCTCCAGCTTCACGACCTTGAGGTTGGGATAGTCGACCTGCAGTGCGTTGAGGTTCTCGGGTCGCGCGCCACGCCACGAATAGATGGATTGGTCATCATCTCCAACCGCCGTCAACGCACCAAAGCGATCGACAAGCGCGCGCACCAGCGCGTACTGGGCCGCGTTGGTGTCCTGGTACTCGTCCACCAGAAGATGACGCACCTTGGCGCGCCAGCGCTCGCGTATCGCGTCGTTCTCCTGCAGGATCTTGACCGGCAGGCCGATCAGATCATCGAAGTCCACCGAGTTGCAGGCGCGCAGCAGCTGGTCGTACTTGGCGTAGAGCAAAGCCGCCGAGCGGTCGCGATCGTCGGTCGCCTGTTCGAGCGCTGCCGCGGGTGACACGAAATCGTTTTTCCAGTTGGAGATGGTCGCCTGCAAGGGGCGTTCTTCGATCGCTGCATTGGCTTCGCGCACGAGTTCGCGCAGGGCCGTCATCGAGTCGGACTGATCCAGAATCGTGAACCCGCGCTTGATCCCGATACTGTCGCCCTCGCGGCTGAGCAGGTTCATGCCGAGCCGATGAAAGGTGGATACGGTCAGGCCGCGGGTCGCGTTGTTACGAGATCGCTTGCCGCCTGCCTGCATCAACGAGGTCACCCGATCGCGCATCTCCGCGGCAGCCTTGTTGGTAAAGGTGACCGCCACGATGGACTCGGGTGCGTAGGCCTTCTCGCGAATCAGCCACGCGATCTTCTGGGTGATCACCCCGGTCTTGCCGCTGCCTGCGCCTGCGAGTACCAGAAGCGGAGTCTCGAAGTGCACGACCGCGGCACGTTGTTGAGGATTGAGGCGCATCGACTCCGCTGGGGTGACGTCATTGGTCGGGGGCGCCGAGTCTATCCGAGCACGAAGTCTTGCGCCGCTCGTTCATACTTGCGCGCTCACTTACTCTTTGAGTTCAGCTGATCCACGATGGCGCCTGATCTGGAAACTGTACGCTCCGCTGCCTGTTCTGCTGCTGATGCTGCGGCAGAAGTGATTGCCGGCTACTGCAGCCGTGGTGACTGGAAGGTGACACACAAGGAAGATGCGTCGCCGGTCACCGAGGTGGACGTCGCCTCCGAGAAGGCGATTCACGCCGTACTGAGTGAAGCGCTTCCGTCAGCCGCCTTCTACGGCGAGGAAACGGGCCACAGTGATGCGGCGTCAGGCGCTGCCAACCCCGGTGATCTCGAGGATGCGGTGTGGCTGGTCGATCCGATCGACGGCACCAAGAGCTTCGTGCGCGGCATGCCGTACTACAGCACCCAGGTTGCCTTGGAGCTCGCGGGCGAGCTGGTGGTTGGCGTATCGCATGCACCGGCCTTCGAGGAGCGTCTTGTGGCTGTTCGAGGCGGTGGTGTCACCATCGATGGCGTCACAGTCGCCGCGAGCCGGGTGACACGTATCGACGACGCGTTCTTGTCATCTGGAAACCTCAAGAGCCTCGCCAGCGACCCCGACGCCTGGCAGCGATACGCAACTCTCGTCTCGCGCGTGGTGCGCGTGCGCGGCTACGGTGACTTCCGGCACTACCATCAGCTGTGCTGCGGCCAGACCGATCTTGTCGTCGAGTCGGATCTGAACATCCTGGACATCGCCGCACTAACCGTCGGTGTGCGCGAGGCGGGTGGTGTGATCACCACTCTGAATGGGGGGCCGATCACGCGAGACACGCGTTCGGTACTGGCCGCCTGTACCGCCGAGCTGCACGCAGAGGCGCTGGCTGTCCTGCACGGTAAATGAGGCGACGTTCAGCCCGGGTAGGGCGCTGTTTCCGGGCCGAAGGGCTGACTTCGCAACTGTCCGTGGTCCACCATGCGGTACTGGCTGAAGGTCGCCGCATCGTCGAACATCAGAAAGGGATTGCCAGCGACTTGTTCGGCCATGGTGGTGCTCGCGGCCACGCCATAGTCGTGTCCGGGGTGAATGAACACCTCGGCTGGAATCTGTCGCTTGAGGCGATTTAGCGACGCGTGCATCGCGACAGGATCACTCTCATCCAGATCGCAACGGCCACAGCCATAGACGAACAAGGTGTCGGCCACCAACGCATCGTGCGAAAGCACGATACAAGACGAGCCGGGCGAGTGGCCCGGCGTAAGCCACCAGGTGGCGCTGGTGGTCCCCAGCGTCAAGGAATCGCCGTCGCTGATCAGCTGCGGCACCTCGGGCGGAGCAGTGGTGCAGTCCATCGCACCGGTCGCAAACTGGCGCTTCCAGAAGGCGAGCTCCTCGGCTGAGAGTGAGATCGGCAGGTCGCGAAATTCATCCAGCGCATTGACGTGGTCATAGTGGCTGTGGGTCAGCCACACCTGCGAGATGCGCGCGCCAAGGGCTGCGGCGCGCTCACGAATCACTGATGCATCCCAGGCCGGATCGACGGTGGCAGCCTCTCCGGTGGCCTGGTCGACTACGAGGTAGCCAAAATTATCCATCGGGCCGATACGAAACGTGTCGAGTCGGTAGGTCGTGTCCGGGGCGGGCTTTTGCATCCCATTGACGGTAGCATGCGGCCTGTCCCGTCGACACCGCGACGCAACAGTGACAAATCGCCAGATCAGGTGGTAACGATTCCCCATACACGCTCGCGGCGACGCCTGGTGGTCTTTGCACTGGTGCTGCTCGTCACGCTGATCGTTCTCGTGGTCACGGGTCTCGGCGTGTTTCGGCTGCATGTGGATGCGGCGTGGACCGCGGGGCGCGATGCGTCGGGCCAGTTGTTCTCACTGGCCATCACGGGCGGGCGCACCTTTGATTTTCATCATGCCGAGCCATTTGGCCAGGTGTTCTGGGTGTGTCGGGTGCTGACCGTGCTGTTGGCCCTTGCATTGCCATGGCTGCGAGTGTTGCCAGCATCAGCCCTTGCCCTGTTGGTCGGCCTGGCCATTGTCGGCATCCATTTTCAGGCAGGCGAAGCGGTGCCGCGCATTCCTGTGGAGTTCGAGTTGCTGATCGTCGGTGTGCTCTATGCCATCTATATGCTCATGTCCTACGCGGCTGAAACGCGTGACCGCAAACGATTTTCCAGCCTGCTGAGCCAGTACGTGCCGCCGCAGCTCGCGGCCGCCTACAGTCGCAACCCGGAGTCGATGGGCTTGTCGGGGGAGCAGCGTGAGGTGAGCGTGTTGTTCTGCGATATCGTTGGATTCTCTGCGGTCGCCGAAACCCTCGAACCAGACCAGGTCGCCGAGTGGCTCAATGGCTTTTTCGGCCTCGTCAGTCGCGTTGTGGTGCGTCACCGGGGCACGATAGACAAGCTCATGGGGGACGCTGTGATGGCGGTGTGGGGTGCGCCCGCGCGCAGCCAGACTCACGCCTTCGATGCGCTGTCGGCGGCCATGGACATCGACCGCGAACTGAACGCACTCAACGCTCACCACAGTGATATCGGACTGCCGGCTATCACGCTCGGTATCGGTGTGTCGACAGGGCCTGCCAACGTTGGCCCGCTGGGTTCGGAATACCGCATGGACTACACGGTCGTTGGCGACACGGTCAACGTGGCGCGCCGCATGGAAACGCAGACACGCAAGTATCACGTGCCTCTGATCGTATCGGACAAGACCGCCGAAGCCCTTCCGGACGTTCTGTTTCGTGAGCTTGATACCGTCGTGGTCAAGGGCCGCGCAAAGCCGGTCACCATGTGGCAGCCATTGGGACTGTCCATCGAGCTTGATGAGCTGACCAAGTCCGCACTGACCAAGCATCGCGAAGCGATGCTTGCGAGCAAGCGGGGTGACTGGCATCGCGCACGTGAGCTGTTCGAATCACTGCGCGACAATTGGGGACCTGCGCCAATGTACGAGCTGTACCTCAGAGGTATCGATCAGGCATCCGGGCAGACTTGAGCTGAGGTCGGTTGGTGTAGCACCCAGCTCTTGCCATCAAAATGCTGTTGTGGCCGGAAGTCGGTCTTGTACTGCATCTTGCGGCAATCGTCGACCCAGTAACCGAGATACAAATGAGGGTAGGACAACCGTCGACACAGCTCGATCTGCTGCAAAATGCAGTAGCGCCCGAGGCCACGGCGCGACTCGTCAGGGTCAAAAAAGGTGTACACGGCCGACAGGCCGTCCGAGACGGCGTCGGTCACCGCGACGGCGATCAATGTATCGCCGCGTCTGACTTCCACGAATAACGTCTCGCCCCAGGGATTGAGCAAGAATCGTTCGAAGTCGTCTGGCGCTGGCTCGTCCATGCCGCCGTCCGGGTGCCGCGCTGCCAGATAGCGTTGATAGAGATCGAAATACGTGTCCGAGTAGCGTGCGGGTGCGAAATCGACCAGCAGATCACTGTTACGTTTGAGATTTCGGCGGTCGACGCGTCGCGACTCGAATTCGGCGCAGCGAATGCGCACGGGGACACACGCCTGGCAGTGGGTGCATCCCGGGCGGTAGACATACTCGCCGGAGCGTCGAAAACCCCGCTTGATCAGCTGGTTATAGACCTGCCGGGGATGCGGGTGGTGAGGATCCGCATAGATATTGATTGCCTCACGTCCCTCAAGGTAACTGCACTCGTTTACAGATCCCTGATAGAGCTTTATGCGCTGCTGCCCCATACCGAGGATGGTACCAGAGCGAATCCGCCACTCGATTGCGCGATTACGCTATGTTCTGCGTGAACAAAGGTGACAGCATGGCGATATCGCCGCGAGTTGAGCGACTTGTTCACGATCTTGCCGCAAGCGAATGCTATCTTCCGCTCCGCAGAACCAGCCGGCACCGCGTCGGCGACGGGGGAATGAATCTTGAACGTCAACTCTTCTGAACTAGCGTCGTCCGCACAGTCGGTCGGTGAGTGCCTGGTGCGGCAGATCCGTTTTCCGACGATCGCTCAGGGCGTGATCGAGACGGCAGTCGTTGCATTGGTGTTCTTGTCCGCGGGTTACGTGAGCCTCGGTGAAGGCATCGGTGTACTGCTGTCACCCATGGTCCCGGTCGTGTTCGTGATCATGGCCTGCAATGTGGCCAGCGGCGTGTACCGCAAGGAAATACGCAATTGCATCACCAACATGTATGTGCACTCGTCGTATGGCTTCGTGCTGTCAGTCGTCGCGTTTGTCGCGACGCTGTGGGTGGTCGAGCCAGCCTACCTGACGGCCAAGTTTGTCTTCTTCTTTCTGTTCTTCGGCTTTTTCGTGACCAATACCGTCCGCTCGCTGACCAGCGGCACCGATTTCATGGACGGCGGCGGCCGACGCGGCAACTGAGTACATCCCGGTAGGCATACAGGGATTCCCGTAAACCGGCGTCTTCTGCGGTCCAGTCTTCGGCCTCCATGGCTGACTCGAAGCGCTCCCAGCTGAGCCACGGCGCGTCATCCTGGTCAAGCCTTGCGAGGGTGTGTGCATTCCACCGCTCGCGTTCCTCCTCGTTGAGGGTCTCCGGCCAGTTTCGCGCCCGGTAGCGCCACACCATCTCGGGCAGTCGCCCGTCGTCAAACACGTGTTGGCTCAAGCCGAGCTGGGCCGGTGATGTCGATCTGATCGTCGTCAACCGACGGCGATCCGCATCCGACAGAAAACCCCCGCCATAGAGGCTGCCATCCGGGTCGGAACCGCTCTCGTCATACTCTCGCTGCACGACCGATTCGAGTTTGGCAATGAGCGCACCGTCGAGGATGCCGAGCAAGACCTCACGGCGTCGGTACAGGGTGTCCAGTGACATATCGAGACGCTCGGCATCGGTCGCGCGGAGCGTTGCCAGAGGTGCCAGTACCGGACAGGCATTGAGCTTGATGGGCAGGACGCCGACGCGCGGGGTGTCGCCGAGCTCGTCCTGGCGGGAGAACACACGGCGCGAGAGTTCCTCGCTATCAAGCTCCTGCAGAATCTCCGGCGGCGTGTGCAGGTCAAGGGCGATGACCACGTTGCTGCGAGTGGGATGGCGGCACAGCGGCACGATGGCGGCAAGGTGGTGCCTCTCGGGCGGCACGCCCGGTCCCGAGTACAGCACGGTCAGCCGATCACGCACGTTGAGTAGCGTAGCGGCGGCCGTCTTGCTGCGGTGGTTGAACATGTAGTCGAACAGGCGTGGCTGCGCGCGCTTGAGCAACTGTGCCATGCCGATGGTGGCATCGACATCCGACATCGCATCGTGAGCTGCCTCGTGCGTGATGCCGTTGGCGGCCGTCAGACTCTCCAGTTTGTTGACCGCGCGACCGGTCGCGTCAGTAGGCCAGTTGATGCCATCCGGTCGCAGTGCGCGGGTCAGACGCACGACGTCGATCAGGTCCCATCGTGAACTGCCGTCGCGCCACTCGTGCGCGTAGGGGTCAGCCAGGTTCCTGAACAAGGTGTGTCGCGTGAATTCGTCGTCGAAGCGAATGCTGTTGAAGCCAACCGACACCGTACCCGGCGCCCCGAGTTCGCTCACCGCGCGCGAGATGAACTCGTTCTCGGCGAGTCCGTGCTCGTTGACGTGATCCGGCGTGATACCGGTAATGCGACAGGCACCGGGGTCCGGCAGGTAGTCGCCCGGCAGTCGGCAGTAGAAAACAGCGGGCTCGCCGACCGGGTTGAGGTCGAGATCGGTGCGTCGCCCGGCAAACTGTGAGGGGTGGTCCCAGACCGGCGAGCGTCCAAAGGTTTCGTAGTCAAACCAGTAGAACGAGGCAGGGCTGCTCACGCAGGCGGACCGCCAAGAAACGCTTCGCAGAGCTCGGCGATCTGGGCCGGTTTTTCGGCGTGTAGCCAATGGCCGGCATTGACCGCCTGCAACTGCGCGCGCGGGTAGTAGCGACGCAGCAAGGGCACGTCATCGTCGTCCAGGTAGTCGCTTTGCGTGCCACGAACAAACAGCACGGGCGGCTGTGTCGAGCCATTGCCCGGATCGACGAAGGGTGGGGGCACGCTCAGCGCGTCGTAGTCTTCCACGAGTCGATCAAGAGCAAACGCCCAGCGCCAGCTATCTCCGTCGCGCACCAGACTCTTCAAGAGAAAGGCACGCGTACCGGCGTGCGGGATTGACGCACGCAAGGCGGCGTCCGCGTCTGAACGCGATTTGAGCGTCGTGATGTCAAGCTGATCGAGCGCCTGCAACAGAGGACGGTGATGTGGGGCGTAGTGTTTGGGTGCGATGTCCAGCACCGTGAGGCTTGCGATGTTCATGCGGGCGTCACTGTTCGCACGGGCGCGGCCTTCGAGTGTCATCGCGACCTTGCCTCCCAGCGAGTGTCCCAGCAGATGGCAGTTGTCTATGCCAGCCTCGGCGAGGGCGCTGGCGGTGTGATCGGCAAGGGAGTCCAATGTAAGCCTGTCGGGTGCCGGCTCGTCACCGTGGCCCGCCAGGTTCAGCCGAACGACCGGGCGCGAGCGCTCGAGGTGCAGCGCAAGCGATCGGAGATTGTCCTTGTCGCCAAACAGCCCGTGCAGCATGACCCATGGCAGCGGTACACTCGCGCCACCTCTTACGGAATCAGCCACGCCGTGTACGCCGAGATGAACCGCCGCATGGCGAGGCTTGTCGAAGATGCAACGCCCACAGTACTCGAGGGTCGTCGTGTCGGTCTTGAGAAAGAATCACTGCGGGTCGATGCGCAAGGTGCGATAGCGGCGACGGACCATCCTGAAGCCCTGGGTGCGGCCTTGTGTCACCCATCGATCACCACGGATTTTTCCGAGGCCCTGGTCGAGATGGTAACACCGCCAATGGCCACTGCCGCCGAGGCGCTTGATCACCTGGAGTCCACTCACCGCTACGTCGCCGCGCGCCTTCCCGCAGGCGAGACACTCTGGAATGCATCGATGCCGTGCATCATCGATGATGACGAGAGCATTCGTATCGGTCAGTACGGCTCGTCCTTCAGCGGTCGCATGAAGCACATCTACCGACGGGGGCTTGGCTTGCGTTATGGCCGCAGAATGCAAGCGATTGCGGGTATACATTTCAACTTCTCGTTACCGGACTCGGCGTGGGACTGGCGGCTGGCGCAGGCAGGTGCGCCCGAATCAAGCAATTCAGCGTATTTCTCGATGATGCAGAACCTCATGGGGATCGGTTGGATCGTGCCGTATCTGTTTGGTGCGTCGTCGGCCATTTGCCGCAGCTTTCTCGACGACGGCGCCATCACCGACCTTCAGGCGCTGGGGGACTCCACGCTGGTCGAGCCCTTTGGCACGTCCTTGCGCATGGGCAACATCGGCTATCGGTATCGCGAGGACCGCAAGATCGATCTGACGGTTGACCACCGCTGTCTGGACGCCTGGATTGCCGACGTGCTCGCGCATGTCACTCATGAGCACCCGGCGTACGCAACGCTCGGCGAGTTTGACGCTGATGGGCAGCGCCAGCAACTGAACGTCAATCGCCTGCAGATCGAAAACGAGTACTACGGCACGGTCAGACCCAAGCAGATTCCGCGAGCCGGAGAGATGCCGATCCTGGCGCTCGCCGACCGGGGCATCCGCTATCTGGAATTGCGCTCTCTCGACATCGACATGTTCGAACCCACGGGCCTGTCAGCAGACACGGTCGCGATGCTCGAGCTGCTGATGCTCTTCGCCTGGCTTGCCGATCCGCTACCGTTGGATGATGTGGACATGCAGCGCGTCAAGTCCAACTTCGAACGCGTCGCACACAGGGGACGTCAGCCGGAATTGACGCTTGAGGGCCCCGACGGTTCGCTGCCGTTGGATGTGTGGGCAGAATCGATCGTAGCGTCGCTACAACCGCTCGCCGAGTGGTTGGACGACGCAACAGACGATACGCGCTATCAGCACACACTTGAGTTGCAACTTTCTCGCATCAGTGCGCCCGATACGCTGCCGTCGGCACGCGTGCTCGAGGGCGTGCAAGCGTCAGGCTGTTTTTCCAGTTTCGGTGCAGAGCTGTCGCGCCGCCACCATGACCACCTGCTGGCCGAGCCGCCACGATCGGATCACGCACGCGAGCTGGACGAAGCGGTCGAGCAATCGCTGCGCATGCGCGATCAGCTGGAGCGTGAATCCAGCGATGACGACTTTGAAACACGCCTTGCGGACTGGTTCAGCCAGCTCGATGCACAACGGTCGGGGTCGGGTGTGGCAACGGGCACCTCGACCGCGCGGTCCTGATGAACGAGCCACGCATCGGCGCCGTTGTGCTGGCCGGCGGCCTGGCGCGCCGCATGGATGGCATCGACAAGGGCCTCGTCGTGCTGGCTGGCAAACCCATGGTGCAGCATGTCATCGAGTCGATACAGGATGCGGTGGATGCGTTGGTCATCAATGCCAACCGCAATCAACAGCGCTATGGCGCGTGGAGTCATCAGGTGGTGGGTGACCGTCATGTCGGTCACCCCGGGCCACTGGCCGGGCTGGCTGCGGGAATGACTGTGCTGGATACACCGCTGGTGTTCATGTGCCCATGTGACTCGCCGTTCGTGACCGCTTCACTGGTCGCGCGTCTGGCTGAAGGTTTGGGCGATGCCGATATCGCGGCACCCCATGACGGCGAACGACTGCAACCGGTCTTCGCATTGCTGCGACGTTGCCGTCTCGACTCCTTGCTCGAATTTCTGGACTCAGGCGAGCGAAAGATCGATCGCTGGTACGAGTCCGAACGATTTGTTGCGGTCGAGGCAGTCGCTGAGCGTGGCGCGTTTGCAAACATCAACACCGCCGAAGAACTTCAACGCGCCGAAGGGATCATCAGCCGCTCCGATAGCAAACCAGGCACATGAGCACCATTGAGCAACAACCCTCCTGTGAGGATCCGTTCGATCACCTGATGCCGGTTGATGAGGCGCGTCGGCGACTGCTGGACAAGCTCAGACCCGAGCGCATCACCGGTGTTGATCGGGTGCCACTCGGCGAGGCGGCAGGGCGGGTTCTGGCTTCGCCGGTCGACGCACCGTTCAACGTGCCGATAGAAGCGAATGCCGCGATGGATGGTTATGCATTGGCGGCCTCGGACATACCTGATGACGGGACTGCGTGCTTGCCGGTAGTCGGCACGTCGTGGGCCGGGAGGCCGCACTCGCAGCCACTACCCGCGGGCAGTGCGGTACGGATATTCACGGGCGCGGTCATGCCGGACGCGGCCGATACCGTCGTGATTCAGGAACACGTGCAGGCTGACACGCAGACGGTCACCATCGACCATCGTGTCGTGCCGGGGCGCAATGTGCGCGCCGCCGGCGAGGACGTCGCTATCGGAGACCGCGTGTTTGACGCCGGTCGCTGCCTTGCCGCGGCGGATATTGGTGTGCTCGCTTCGCTAGGGTTTGCAGCGGTGCCTGTCAGGCGGCGGTTGCGTGTGGCGTGGTTCACCACTGGAGATGAGCTCGTGTCCCTGGATCAAGCGGCACAAGCATTTGCCGAGCAAGCGGCGTCGGCGCGTGCGATGCCAGTGGACGAGCCGTTGAGTATCGGTGTGCCAGGGTCAGGCTTGTTGTATGACAGCAACCGTCATACCTTGGGTGCCTTGCTCGGCGCGTGTAACGTCGAATGCATTGATCTGGGTGTCGTCGCTGACACCCTGGAGGCAACTCGCGGTGCCTTTGAGGATGCTGCAGCGCGCGCCGACCTGATCATCAGTTCAGGCGGAGTCTCGACCGGAGACGCTGATTTCGTTCGACAGGTATTTCACGAACTCGGCGACGTTGCGTTCTGGCGTCTGGCCATGCGCCCCGGACGTCCATTGGCGTTCGGGTATGTGGGCGAGGCCGCGTTCTTCGGTTTGCCCGGCAATCCGGTGGCTGTAATGGTCACCTTCCTGCAGTTCGTGTTGCCCGCCTTGCGACGCTTGTCCGGCGAACGCTTGCCGGGCGACGCCGGGAGCACGTCCAAAGACTTCATGCGTACGCTGGAAATTCCTGCCATCAGTGTGTCGAAGCTGCGCAAGTCTCCGGGACGTACCGAATTTCAGCGTGGCGTGATGAGCGTTGATGACAGTGGGCGCGTGGTCGTCGCATCGACCGGGATGCAGGGTGCAGGTCGCCTGAGCTCCATGGCCGCGGCCAACTGTCTGATCGTTATCGCGGCCGATGTCGAGACCGTGCAGCCAGGAGACACGGTGCACGTGCAACCGCTTCACGGTTTATTACCTTGATGGGCATACACCTGCAGCTGCTTCAGTCCATGAAAGTGCCAGGTGTTGGAGACCTCTGGCGTGCCGGCCAGCGCTAACTGCGGCAGCCGACTGAACAGCACCTCGAGTGCGATACCCATCTCCAGCCGCGCAAGATGCACACCGAGGCAGTAGTGCACACCCGCACCGAAGCCCAGCGTTGCCACGTCGCGTCTGTATGGATCAAACCGCCACGGCGCGTCGAAGCGTGCGGGGTCATGATTGGCCGCGCCCAACAGCAATCCAAGGCGTTCTCCGCGGTGCAGTTTGACTCCGGTCGAGAGGGTCATGTCCTGTTGCGCGTAGCGATAGAACAAGTGCAAGGGCGTGCGATAGCGCCCGAGCTCCTCAACGACGCGATCGCGGCTGGCGGGATCCTCAAACAATGCCTGCCTATCGAGAGTGGGATGCTGGAGCAAGGTCACGACCGCGTTGCCGAGTTGGTGCACGGTGGCTTCGTGGCCAGCATTCAACAACAGAATGACCAGCGATACGATTTCCTCGTCTTCGAGATACTCGCCATCGCTCGTTGGTGCGCACAAGTCCGAGATCAGATCCGATCTGGGCTGTCGGCGGCGATCACGCACCAGCGCCGTCAAGCGCGTTTCAAACGCAGCCGCTGCGTTTTCCGCGACAGCCATGTCTGCAGGCCTTGGGGCCAAGGTGTACATCCGCACCATGTCGTTTGACCAGGCAACCAGCTGGGGGCCTTCATCTTCTGGCACGCCCAATAGTCGCGCGATGACGGTGACCGGAATCGGGCTGGCCCACAGCGCAAGCAGGTCGATGTTCTCGCCTGAGCTGTCAGCATGCGCAGTCTCGACCGCATCCACGGCGGTGTGGGCGATGGCGCGGATATCCGCTTCGAGGGCCGCGATGCGGTGACTGCCAAAGGCCTTCGCCGCGCATCGGCGCAGGCGTGCATGAGCCGGCCCCTCGAGGGCGAGTAGCGAGTAGCGCTCGGTACGAGCAAAGGCCTTCAGTCGCAGAGGCCACTCGGGTATCCGGCAGTTGTCCCCGTCGCCGGGTGCCAGACGTTTCAGCTTGCGATCCCGCAACGCGGCATTGACGTCGTCGTAGCTCGTCAGACACCACACCCCGAGCTGATCCCACCACAAGGGGCCTCCGCGTTGGTGCCATTCCCGGTAGTGGGCTGCAGGGTTTTCATAGAATTGCGGCGACGCCGGATCCTGCACCAGAGTCTGTTCCGGAGTCGCCACGGTAGCTGGCAGGCGGTTGGCGGTCGATTCTGTGATCACGGTCACGCGGTCAGAGCCTTGTAAGTCGCGACAGCGGTGCCCAGGTCGCGGATCATGTGCGTATCTTGCAAGACATCATTGATGACAGCAATCGTCACAACTTGTCACGAAGTGTCCGAGTTCTCCACGTGAGAGCTCTGTTGCTGGTCGAGTCCTCGACCACGATGCGGCGCGTTCTCGGCGAGCACCTGCGGGCGCTCGGCTTTGAGGTGGACGACGTCGAGAGCCACTCCGAGGCTATCGAACGGCTCGACGAGCGTCTGCGCAAGTTCGATCAGGACTACGCGGGCGTCGTCTTCGGCTGGCCAGCGGTGGCAGACCCACAGGCGGACGCGCTGTCGGTGCGTCTGGAGCAGAGCGACGTTGCTGATCTTCCGGTTACGGTCATGTCGACCGACCTGAGGGCAGAGACCCGTGCCTGGGTTGCCGCGCGGCCGCGCACAGCCATGGTCGCCTGGAAACAATACCGGGATGTCGACTCGGTGCTCGATCGTCTTGTCGCGCCGGAAGAGGGCACCTCGCCTGCGGCCGTCAAGTTCGACAACAAGGACATACGACTGCTGATCATTGATGACTCGGCGACGATCCGTCGATCATTGCGTGACCTGTTCTCGCAGCAGGGATACGTCACTCTGCTGGCGTCGGGTGCCGAAGCTGCACTCGACATCGCACGCGAGGAGAGGGTGGATGTTGCCATCGTCGATTTCTACCTTGGAGATGACACCGGAGACCGCGTGTGTCGTGAACTGGTGGCGGATCCGGACACCGGCGATATCGTCTGCGCGGTACTCACCGGTACCTATTCGGACCACATCATCCGTCGCAGCTTGCGAGCAGGTGCGCTGGAATGCCTGTTCAAGTACGAGTCCAGCGAGTTGTTGCTGAACCGGGTCGATGCCTTGTCGCGATTCGTGCGCCAACGTCGCCGTTTGGCCGAAGAACGCCAGATGCTCAACCGTGTTGTCGACATGGTCGGTGGGGCGGCTGTCGTTATAGATCGTGAAGAGGCCATTCGTCATGTCAGCACGGAAGCCTTGAGCGCGCTTGGCCACGACGACGCCAGGGTGCTCATTGGACGTCACCTGAGCGTTATCACGGGAGACGGGCATGTGGGTCTCGACCGCGGCTCTCGTGACGCGATTTTCCGGCGCGCGGATGGTGCGACGACCGATGTGAGCGTTGCACGTCGTTCGCTCGGTGAGGAGCTCGGATCGGTACTGCAATTCAAGCTTGCCGACGCGGGCGAGCGACCCGGTGCCTCCACGGCGCCAGCGAGCCCCTCCGCGGCTGCCGCGTCGGACACCGATCAGTCAACACCACCGCCACGACGAGCACGTGGGCCCATCCCCCCTCAAGCGGCGTCGTTTCTGTCGCTGCTTGCGCGGATAGTCGACGGGCGTGAGCCTGTGCAACAGCAGGCAAGTCTTCTGGTCCTGCGGTTATGGTTACGCGATGAGGCCGACGGCACTGTTCCCATCGGCGATCATCCGGATATCGAAACGCGGCTTACTCCGGCCTTGCTTGCCCTGTACAAGCGAAAGGATCACGTTGCAGCGCTCGGCGATGGCCGTTTCGGTTTTTTGATCCGCCATGTAGATGCGCCTCAGTCATGGTTGGTCACCCGCAAAATCATGCAGCTTGCCAACGACTCACTGAGTAACGGGGACGAGCCTCGCCTGGCAAGCACCGCGAGTCTCAAGCGCATTGATGACGAAGTGCTCGGCGCAGCTCAGTGTCTTGCACGTACGCTGGATGCGCTGGATTACGTGGATGCGCGGTGGTCGGACAAGGCCTTGCTGGTCGACCCGCGGCGCATGCTCGCCGTATACCCGGAAAACCCTGCCGGCGATTAGTCGGGTGGATTGTCGTCGGCGGTAGTGTCGCGCCGGTGTTTTCGGCTGTTCCTGGTATTCGGTTCAAGCCGTCTGTAGTGGTTGTCCGAAATGTACCGGCGCGACGAACTCTCACCAGCAATTCGCGCGCCTGCAGAGGGCCCGCGCCGCCAGATGGGGCTCAGTCGCTGTCGATGACTTCGGCAGGCAGCATCATCGGGGTCTTGAGGGTATCGATCGCTTGATCGATGCCGCGTGGCGTCAAGGCGTGCATGCGGCCCTGCATCAGCTCGCGCACCAGTCGCAGCGATGCAACGTGATCCCAGTGCGATGGATGCTCCGGGTTGAGCCAGACGCAATGTGGAAACCCGCGTTGGAGCCTCTGCAGCCACACCGCTCCCGCTTCCTCGTTCCAGTGCTCGACGCTGCCACCGGCCACCGTCACTTCGTAGGGGCTCATGGTCGCGTCGCCAACGATCAGCAGGCGATGTTCGGCGCCGTAGCGTCGCAGCAGCTCGTTGGTGTCGAGGCTCCCGACCTGCCGCCTTGCCGCACTCGGCCACACGCGCTCGTAGGTCATGTTGTGGAAGTAGAACATTTCCAGGCGCCGGAATTCCGAACGGGCAGCCGAGAACAATCGCTCACACAGGCGCGCGTGGATGTCCATGCTGCCACCGACATCGATCAGCAACAGGACCTTCATGGTGTTGCGGCGTTCGGCCTGCATGCGCACGTCCAGCAAGCCGCCGCTTTCAGCGGTGGATCTCACCGTGTTCTCCAGATCCAGAGAGTCCGGTTGACCCTCTCGAGCGAGTCGACGCAGCTTGCGCAGCGCAACCCGGAAGTTACGCGTATCGATCTCGATATCGCCATCGAGGTCGCGATAGCGACGCTCCTGCCATACCTTGACGGCACGGCCCTGGCGCGTGTTCGACTCACCGATGCGAATGCCCTCGGGGTTGAAACCGGAATGCCCGAACGGCGATGTGCCACCGGTGCCGATCCATTTTGATCCCCCGTGGTGGGCCTCTGATTGTTTTGCCAGTCGCTCTTGCAGCTGTTTCATCAGTGCGTCCCAGCCGCCTGCTGCCTCGACTGCGGCACGTTGCTCTTCGGTCAGCGTGTTCATATCGGGTGCAGTCATCCACTCATCGGGTATGGATGTACCAAACTGATCCATCAGCGTATCGAAACTACTTTCCTGGCCCTCCCACCACAGACCAAAGGCACGGTCGAAACGATCGTAGAGCGTTTCGTCCTTGACCAGGCACAGACGCGCGAAGGCATGGAAACGATCAATGTCGAGGGTTCCGATCCCGCGCGACAACCCGTCGAGCAGCAACAACCACTCGCCGAGGCCGGTCTTCAGGCCAGCGCGTCGCAACATGTCCAGCAGTCCCGCGAGCATGGGTCAACGACCGCGGAGGGTGTCTGCCTCGCGGCGTCGGTGCAGGAACACAAGCCGCTCGAACAGGTGTACGTCCTGCTCGTTCTTCAGCAAAGCACCGTGCATGTGCGGCAGGGCAGACCGAAGATCACCGGCCTTCAAGGCTTCAGCTGGTAGCTCGTCTGCCACGAGCAGCTTCAGCCAGTCGAGCAGCTCCGAGGTGGACGGCTTTTTCTTCAAGCCCGGTACCTCGCGCAGATCGAAGAACACCTCGAGGGCGGCAGTCAACAGTGACGGTTTCAGATCGGGGAAGTGCGCATCGACGATTCGGGTGAGGGTGTGCTTGTCCGGAAAGTCGATGTAGTGGAAGAAGCAACGTCGCAGGAAGGCATCCGGTAACTCCTTTTCGTTGTTGCTCGTGATGATGACCAGCGGACGTATCCTGGCGGTGATCGTTTCGCGCGTTTCGTGTACGTGAAAACTCATCTTGTCGAGTTCCTGCAACAGATCGTTGGGGAACTCGATATCAGCCTTGTCTATCTCATCGATCAGAACGACCACACGTTGTTCTGCCTTGAACGCGTCCCAGAGCACCCCCGGGATGATGTAGTTGCTGATGTTCTGCACCTTGGCATCGCCGAGCTGTGAATCACGCAGTCGGGACACGGCGTCGTACTCGTACAGGCCGTGCTGCGCTCGCGTGGTGGATTTCACATGCCAGGTGTGCAGCGGAGCATCGAGCCGGCGCGAGATCTCGTGAGCGAGTTCGGTCTTGCCGGTACCGGGCTCTCCCTTGACGAGCAGCGGGCGCTCGAGTGTCAGTGCCGCGTCTACGGCCTGTTGCAAGGACTCGCTGGTGACGTAAGTACTCATCAATCAGCCTGAAATCATCGGTCCGACGTCGGCGCCGCCGACCAGGTGCATATGTATGTGCATGACTTCCTGCCGGCCGTGCTCACGGCAGTTGATCATCAGCCGGTAACCGTCGTCGGCGATCCCCTCGTCGCGGGCAATACTGGCGGCCACGCTCAGCATCCTGCCCAGCACCGGCTCGTCGGCCGTGGTCACATCGTCCATCGTGGGAATATGCGTGTTGGGGATGATCAACACATGGGTGGGTCGGCGGGGCTGGATGTCGCGAAAGGCGGTCACCAGCTCGTCCTGGTAGACGATGTCGGCGGGCAGCTCGCGGCGGATGATCTTGCTGAAGATCGTTTCTTCAATCATGACTAGGTCCGTGAAGGGCAGAGGCTTGAAGTATGCTCGCTGCCGAAACTAGTGCAACCGAGAAATGAGCACATGGGCAAACGCCTGTCAAAGATATACACGCGTACCGGGGATGATGGCAGCACCGGGCTGGGCGATGGCTCACGTACACAAAAAGACAGCGAGCGCGTGGCTGCCTACGGCACCACCGATGAGCTCAACAGCGTGGTCGGCATGCTGCTCGCGCAAGGAGTTCCCGACGATGTGGCCGCGGTCCTCAACGAGGTTCAGCACCACCTGTTCGATCTGGGCGGTGAGCTGTGCATACCGGGTTTTCAGTGTCTGCAGCAGATGCACGTTGACTGGCTCGAGCGCATGCTCGACCGATTCAACGAGGCGCTGCCGGCGCTCGAGGATTTCATCCTTCCCGGCGGCAGCCAGGCCGCCGCCACCTGCCACCTTGCGCGGACCGTGTGTCGTCGTGCCGAGCGTCACGTGGTCACGCTGCAGCGTGACGAAGCCATCCCGCCTCACAGCTTGACCTACCTCAACCGGCTCTCCGATCTTCTGTTTGTGCTGGCCCGAGTGATCTCGCGCGCCGATGGTGGCAGCGAAGTGCTCTGGCAGAAGGAGCGCCCGCCGATCGATCCGGACGTGAGCTGACATGGCTCGAGAACCCTTGCCGCCCTTGCGGGATTTTCCCTGGCATCTCGATATCCCGACACGCTGGGGTGATCATGATGCTTATGGTCACGTGAACAACGCCGTCCACTACAGCGTGTTTGAAACCACCATCATGCGGTGGCTTGAAATCGAGCACGGTCTCGACACGGCCAGTGGAAGTGTGCGCTGTTTCACAGTGGAAAACGGATGCTGTTATCACGCGCCACTCAAGCATCCGGCTACGATGCGTTGCGGCTTGAGGATCGACAGGCTGGGCACATCCAGCGTGCGTTATGCCCTGGCGATCTTCATCGACGAGAGCTGCGTCGCAACCGGATTTGTTGTCGACGTGTTCGTGTCAGCCGCTGACGAGCGTCCTGTGTCCGTGCCGGAGGAATTTCGGCAGGCCATGGGGCCGTTGATGCGCTAGGTTCCCAATCCGAAGAGAACACGACAAGGCATGCCGTTCAGCACCTCTCTACGTCCATTGTTGCTCGAGCCGCTGAGCAGAAGTCTGTTGCGGGTCGTTGCCGTGGGTACGGCGGTTCCGTTCCTGCTCGCAGCGACGGCGGTACCGCACGCGCGCCTGATGGCGTCGGGCCCGATCCCCTCGTCGCGACCGGTTCAAGCCGCCTTGTCGTCGGGCCCCCAGCCTATTGTCAGGACGCCCGTGCGTCGAGTCACTGCACCCCAACTGCCTTTTGGGCAGCGACTGTCTCACCAGGCGACAGGCTCGCTCGTCGCGACACGCTATGGTGTGAAGCCGCTATCCGTCGACCCGAGCGGCTTCATGGTCAAGACGGCGCGCCATGACTCGGGCCACGGACTCGCCGGCATCGGGTTTCCGGCCATATCGGAGGCATTGTCCGATCGCTGGTCGCCGATGCTCGAGTGGCGCGAGACACCCCGTGGAAAATCACGCCAACCGATCGCCGCAGTGCGTTGCATGGGGCTCTCCTCTCAAACGGTTGCCGCGCGCGCTGACGACTACGAGCTGGAGATTCTGAAACTCGCCTTCGAGCACAAGATCAGCGCCAGCTTGCTGAAGGCAGTCGCGACCCAGGAATCCTGCTTCAACCACCATGCACGCTCCACCGTCGGCGCCATCGGCCTGATGCAACTGATGCCGGAAACGGCGGCGTGGCTGCGCGTGCGAGATCCTCACGACCCGCTGCAAAACCTGGAAGGCGGGGCGCGGTATCTGGCCAGCCTGATCGATGAGTTCGGCGGGATCGAGCTTGCGCTGGCGGCGTACAACGCGGGGCCCGGGACCGTGCGCCGCCGCGGTGGCGTACCGCCGTACCCCGAGACACAGACGTACATCCAGCGTGTGATGGCCAACTATCGTCGCTACGTGGTGGCCACACGCATGCACGCTCACGGCCGCCCGGATATTGCCACGTACAAACCGCACGCCAGCGCCATGTAAGCCGGTTGTCGCTGATAGACTTCAGCGCTTCCCAGACCCGGTGTGTTGTTGCTGAGTGAACGCTTTGTCCCTTCGCGGGGTTGCCAAGACCTACGGCGACCAGACGCACGCCCTCAAGGGCATCGATCTCGACGTACAGCAGGGCGACTTCTTTGCATTGCTTGGTCCCAATGGGGCCGGCAAATCCACCGCCATCGGCATCATCACCTCGCTGGTGAACAAGACCGCAGGCTCGGTAACCGTGCTCGGTCACGACATTGATGTGTCCCGCGAGGCAGCCAAGGCGCTCATCGGTCTGGTCCCGCAGGAATTCAACTTCAATGTGTTCGAGCCGGTTGAAGACACCTTGCTCAACGTCGCTGGCTACAACGGCATCCGCCGCAGTGTTGCGCTGAAGCGGACCGAGCAGTACCTCAAGCGGCTGGATCTATGGGAAAAACGACGCACCCCGGCACGTAACCTCTCTGGCGGCATGCGGCGGCGTCTGATGATTGCGCGCGCGCTGGTCCATGAGCCTCGACTGCTGATCCTTGATGAGCCCACAGCAGGGGTCGATATCGAGATACGTCGTTCGATGTGGGAGTTTCTTGCCGAGCTCAACGAGCAGCAGGGCACGACCATCATTCTGACCACGCACTACCTCGAAGAGGCCGAGGAACTCTGCCGCAATGTCGCGATCATCGATCATGGCGAAATCGTCGAGCGTGGTGCGGTGGCAGAACTGCTGTCGCGCGCTCGTGTCGAGACCTTCGTGCTGGATGTGGCGGACGCGGCCCGTTGCGTCGATATCGATGCCGCCCCGTTCACCCTGCGCGCGCGTGAGGATGGCAAGCTCGAAGCCGCAGTACCGCAGGGGCACACCCTGAATGGCCTGTTTGCCGTGTTGCAAGGTGCAGGCGTCGAAGTGACCAGCATGCGTAACAAGTCGAACCGTCTTGAGGAGTTCTTCCTCAAACTGGTGCATCGTGAAGACGTCGACGCACAAGGGCAGAGATGAGCACACAGGCCGATACCATGACAGCGCAAGCCGCACGACCGAGCAATGCGGTGGCGTTCTTCACGATCGTTCGCAAGGAAATCCGTCGTTTCATGCGGATCTGGGTACAGACCATCGTGCCCCCAGCGGTGAGTGCTTGTCTGTACATGCTGATATTCGGCGGCCTGATCGGCTCGCGTATCAGCGACATGGATGGCTTCAGATACATGGACTACATCGTCCCGGGCCTGATCATGATGGCGATCATCATCAACTCCTACACGAACGTATCGAGCTCGTTTTTTGCGGCCAAGATGCAGCACTTCATCGAGGAGCTGCTGGTAGCGCCAGTGTCCAACGTCACTATCCTTGCGGGCTTTGTGATCGGAGGTGTGGCGCGCGGACTGACTGTGGGTCTGCTGGTGAGCTTTGTTGCCCTGTTCTTCAGCGACATTGTGCCGGTGAACCTGTTCATCACATTTTCCATGGCGGTGCTGACCTCCACGATGTTCGCGCTTGCCGGTCTGATCAACGCGGTGTTTGCCAAATCCTTCGACGATATCTCGATCGTGCCGAATTTCGTGCTTACGCCCTTGACGTACCTGGGGGGAGTCTTCTATTCGATATCGCTGTTGCCACAACCATGGCAGACCCTGTCGGCTTTCAATCCCGTGTTGTACATGGTCAATGGATTTCGCTACGGCATACTCGGTGCTAGCGATATTCCCGTCATGCACAGCTTTGGAGTTGTACTCGTTTTCAACCTCGTCTTTGCAGGTGTCGCGATGACACTCCTGCACCGCGGTATCGGTATCAAGAGTTGACCCGACTGGATCAACACAACAGGTAATCCCAGAACAATGGCAACTTCAGCACGTCGCGCAAAGACCCGACAAGTGGCACCGATGGCCGAGCTGGCCGACCGGCATCAGCTCTACCAGGAGGCGGTGCAGAATCCCGAGTTCGAACTGGACTTCATCGACGAGACCTTCGAGGAGCTGGTCGGGCGCAAGGCTGCATCCATGCGCGAAGACTTCTGCGGTACCGCGCTGTCCTCGGTCGACTGGGTACGCCGGCGTGACGCCAATACCGCGATCGCAGTTGACATAGACCCTGAAGTGCTTGCCTGGGGCAATGACAACAACGTGTCGATGCTTGCCCCGGATCAGCGCGAACGCCTCACGCTTATCCGCGCTGATGTGCTCGACGTGGAGACAGAAAAAGTCGATGTGGTGCAGGCCTACAATTTCAGCTACTGGTTCTTCCAGGAGCGCGCGACCATGCTGAACTACTTTCGGCGTGTGCGCGAAGCCCTTATAGAGGACGGGCTGTTGTTTCTGGACGTGTTCGGCGGTTCGGAGTGCTATCAGACCCAGAAGGAGAAGCGCAAGCTGGATGGCTTCAAGTACATCTGGGAGCAGGCGGAGTTCAATGCCATCACCAATGAACTCAAGTGCCATATCCACTTCCATTTCCCGGACAAGTCCAAGCTGAAGAAGGCGTTCAGCTACACATGGCGTGTGTGGGGTGCGCGTGAATTACGCGAGATTCTTCAAGAAGCGGGCTTTTCCGAGGCGATCGTGTATCGCCAGAAGTTCGATGCCAAGACGGACGAAGCGCTCGATGAGTACATCGCGACCGATGATGCCGAGGACTACGCGTGCTGGCTCGGTTACATCGTCGCGCGACCCTGAGTATGAGTCACGCGACCCGAGTCACGCACAATTGACGACGCGCGAGCATCACGCACAGCACCGGCAATAGCCAGAACATCGCGCCACCGCTGCTGATCTTGATCGCCGACGTCTCCTCGTCCGTGTCTTCAGCCTCGTTGTCGATTGACGGGAAGGCGGTATCCTCTACCGAGCTACTGAACGACAGCGAGGTTGCTGCCCGATTGTTTTCGGGTGCGCTGTCCTGCTGATCGGAACTGATGATCGCCGTCAGGGTGTGAAGGCCCGGTACGTTGCCAAGCACACCGAGGGAGTGCGTCGCAGTAGCCCCTGGCGCGATTTCCTCGGTGGGACATCGCAAGGTAGTGATACCGGCCTCGTTATCGATCTCGTAGCAGTCGCTGCTGCTGGCAAGCAAGGAGTCGGGCAGGCTGATATCGATGCTCACACCCGTGGCAACGGTGTCTTCGCTGGCGTTGTAGAGCGTCATGGAAACCGGCAGTACGCGCTCAGCGGGTCCGGCGAACGCAGTGGGCAGGTCGATAGACAGGTCAACGTTGCCTGCTGCGGGCAGCGCGCCAGTGAACTCACCGGTCTCGTCAAGTGTCAGCGATACCCATCGCCCACGTGCAAAGGCAAACTCACCGTTCTCCGGTACTAGGCCGTTGCTGGTGGCCATGGACTCTACTGCCAATGTCGAGCCGCTGGCCACGGGCACATCCTCGAACATGAACTGCTGTGTATCGAAGCTCTGGTCCGTGTACGCATTGACTGCCTGGCCCACCAGCACCCCGTCGACCCAGATACGGTACTGACCCTCGCCATCAAACTCGCCGAGCGTGGTCAACGTCAGATCGTAATTGGCGGAGGTGCTGCTGAACAGGTGTTCGGCGCGCGCAAAGCGGTAGCGGTAGTCGACAATGGCTGCATTGATCGCCAAGGCGTTGCGGGCGTTGTCGACGTAGTAGGGCACTTCTCCCGCGTCGATCACCGGAAAGTCGACGATCGCCTCAAGCTCGATAGCGTCAGCAAGGGCAAGCGGGCAAAACAGCGCCACCGTGGTGCCAAGCAGACAGAGACGAGTGGCACGGAGCGCAGGCCGCCTGGTCGCGGGTGTTGCAATGATTGAATGTGGCACGTTGTCAGCGATTTGGCAGGTAAACCTGCAGTGGCTGCATGAGCCGTGCCGAATCAGCCAATCATGCTGCGCAGTGTCAAGCTGCAACGCGCACCGCCCAGGTCCGAGCGGGCCAATTGAACCTCGCCACCCCAGGCGACCACGAACTGCTTGACCGTCGCGAGACCGATGCCCTTGCCCTCGGTGAAGGCGTCTGCCCGCGCGCCTCGGGTGAGCAGGTCCTGAGGATTGTCTGCGTCAAAGCCCGGGCCGTCGTCTTCGATCGAGAGAACGCCGTCATGCAAGCGCGTGCGTATGTGATGCGCGCCGTACTTGCAGGCGTTGTCGTAGAGGTTGCCGATGACCTCGTACACGTCCGCTTCCGGAGCCCGCAGTGCTGCTGTGGGCGAGATATCGTGTTCGAATTGCAGAGCCGGGTTTTGGTGGAGCTTGCGCATGGATTCGGCGACTCGCTCCAGCACCGGCAGGAGCAGCACCGAAGGGGTCAGCGTTGTCGTTGTTTCTGTTGCTGCCCGTTGCAGGTATCTGTCTATGCTGCGCTGCATGGAATTGGCCTGAGTGCTGACCGTCGAATCGTCAAGGTTATGCAGTATGGCCAACGGCGTCTTGAGGTTGTGCGCAAGGTCATCCAGAAGATGACGGTAGCTTTCATGGCGTCCGCGTTCTCGCGCGTGCAAGGCATTGACGCTCGTTGCAAGCGGGCTGAGCTCCTTCGGGAAGTCCTCCTCGAGTACCTCCTTGTTGCCCTGGGTCATCGCATCGATGTCACGGCCCAGCTTGCGTAGCGGTCCGAGCGCTGCGCGAAGCACGGCAAGTTGCAGCACCAGCAATACAGCCGCGACACCCAGCAGGGTGGCCCAGAGGCTACGGTTGAATCGAGCCATCGCCCGCACATCGTCGCCGCGCGCATCCACGACATGCACGATGAAGGGGAGCTCCGCACCGTTGTCCTGTTCCCATACGGTCTGCAGCTGGATACGTCGCGCATGGTCTCCATTGGCCAGCTTGACGAGCTCCTGCTGCCAATCACCGATTGCTGACGCGCGCACCGGCGGGACGCTTTCGATGATGGAGCGTGAGCGCCACAAGCGCATCCCGTCGCTGTCCACGATTTCGGCATATAGCCCGGCGCCTTCCAGTGCGAGCGTCCGTTCAGGTAGCTCGCCCATGCTCACCGACAGCTCGCCTGAGTCACTGACGTTCGTAGCACCAAGGATGCCGAACACGAGCCCCTGCAGCCGATCCTGGGATGCAGCGTCAGCGCGTTGATGCACCGAGTAGGAAATCGCGATTCCGGTCAGGCCAAGAAACACGGCCAGTACCATAACGCTACCTGCGACGAGGCGCGCGGACAAGGACATCACGTGTCGGTGCTTCGCTCCAGCGCCAGTCGGTAACCACGACCGCGCAAGGTCTCGATCGGGGAGAGCGTCTTGTCGGGGTCGAGCTTCTGACGCAGGCGGCGAATGAACACCTCGAGCACATTCGGGTCGCGCATCTCATCCTCGTCGTACAGGTGGTCCAGCAAACGTGCCTTGCTGATGACTTCGCCACCGTTGGTCGCCAGGTAGGCCAGCACCCGGTACTCGTATGCGGTCAAGGACACTGCCTCGCCACGCACCGAGACTGACTGGGCGCGGGTATCGATCTCGAGTTCCCCGAATCGCATCGTGGGCTCGGCCCAGCCGCCGGCGCGGCGTAGCAGGGCGCGCAAGCGAGCGAGCAGTTCCGGCATGTGGAAAGGCTTTGCAAGGTAGTCGTCCGCTCCGGCCTCGAGACCCTCGACCTTGTCTTGCCAGGTGTCTCTAGCGGTGAGCAGCAACACAGGTACGGTAACGCCGGCATTGCGTGCTTCTCGCACCAGCTGCAGTCCGTCGATTTCCGGCAGACCGATGTCCACGACGGCAACATCGATAGGCATCTCGCAGGCAAGGTACAGACCCTCGCGTCCGTCGCCACTGGAATCGATGGCAAAACCCTCGGCGCGCAGGGCAACCACGATCTGCTCGCGCAAGGTGTCTTCATCTTCGACCACCAACGCTCTCATGTGGTGTCTCCCCTAACAATCAGGACGGGTTTGCATGGTGTCAATCCGCCGGTATGCGATGAACACGCACTCGCCCGTCGGTAAGTACCTTGACGGCCCACACGCTGCGACCGTCGCGGTCTTCCTTGCGCACGCTGAGAACCTTGCCGGTGTTGCCGTCGTTGGCGAGTGCTTGCGCCACTGCCTGCTGGCGAGTTGCCGCCAACAGATCAGCGGATACAAGGCCACCCACGAGGCCTGCGAGCATGCACACGACAAGGACGGCGCGTCGCATCGGCTCAGCGCCGGTGAGGGCGGTGGTGACCGTGGACTTCGATGCGGCGACCGGGGTCCCTGCGTCGTTGAGTCGTGTATCTGCGGCCCTGATAGACATAGGTCACGTCAAAGTGATCGAATCGGCGCTCAGTGTGTGTTTCCACCACCTCGTAACACGACTGTCCATGCCCATGCGGTCGTCGATGGCGGTTACTCTGAGCGAGTTCACTGCCGATGGCAGCGCCAATGAGGGCACCAGCGGCGGTAGCCCCAAGGGTACCGACATTGTCGTGGCGGCTGTTGTGACTCGAACCCGGACTTCTGGATTCTCGAGAGCCACTGATCGCGTTGCCGATGACCCCGCCAACAATGCTTCCGACGATCGGAGCGGCATGATTATGTGAACGGCGGTGTCCACGCGAGCTGCACACTTGTCGAGGCTCACGTACCGTCACATAGGAGTACACCGGACGAACGCTGATCACGCGGCCGTAGCGCTCGCGTCCGTGACTGCTGCCGTGGCCGCCGTGACTCCCATGGCCGCTGTGGTGCGTACGGTCATGGGCCTGAGCCAACGGAACGAGCGCGATGGCACCGAACATCAGTGCGCTGACAAGTGATACGTGCATCCGGAACGATGTGCGGCGGCGGGAACTGCGATTTGCTGAGTCCATGTAAGCGAGCCTCGAGGGGTTAGGCGACAGCATCGGTCGCGTTGTGCCCATGTTTGACGGCTACCACTGAACCCTGCCTGAACCTCGATTACGATCGAAGCAGCGCGTGCCAGTAGCGAGAGCTGGCACACGAAACGAGCTTCTGTACTCCAACAACTACCGCTTAGCCTGGCAGGGCTTCGTCGACGTCATCAACAATCGAATCAATCACGTCCTGTTCCACCGGCTCGGATGTTTCGGGCGCTGAGGCAGGCTCGGTCTCCTCGACAGGAACGATTCGGGTCAGTATGCCAAAGCGGGGGTTGTCGACGTAATGCAACTCGCGACTGCGCATCTTGCGACTCTCGTAGAGTCGATAGCTGCGCCCTTCATCGAGGTCGGTGTACACAAGCCTGGACTCCAGGTGCAGAAAACGACCCAGTCGCACGCGCAGTGTTCCATTGACGGTAAACGAGGTGACAGGCTCGCTGCGCCCGGGTTGGGGATTGGCGCTGGCCGCCTGGAAGGTGTCGCGATTGTTGGGCTCGTCCGGAATGTAGAGCGGCACACGCGATCCGATAGACACGCGTACCCGAATGGCATTGTCGTCGTCGAGACCGGGCTGTTGCCAGGCATAGTGGCGCAACACCCGGTAGCGACTGCTGGACGCCATGGCGGCTGCTTCTTCAGCGAGATCCAGCTCGCTGTCGTAGCTGACGAAGCCGGCTGCCGTGGCGGCGTCGGTATCCAATGAAATGGCACGTCGCGGTGAGGGGTACCAATACCCGGAAGCACCGGGCGGGCTACCGCCCAGATGTTCGAACACGATCGCCTCGATGCGGTAGTCGCGTGCTGCAGCCGGCGTCGCAATGGCAGTGAGTGCCAGCACGGTGAACAGCAACAGGCCTGCGCGCCGGTGGCGAGCCAAGGAACAGGCAGTGATCAGAGGTAGAGGCATCGGCATGAGATGTGGCTATGGCACTCGCAATGGTACCTGTTGCGTCTTGTTCACTGAACCACGCACGCGAGCGTCACTCGGCTGACAGCCGGTCGAGCAGCTGATCCAGAAATGCGGCTCGATCGGTCTCGTCATCCAGGTCCGCGGTAATCCGCAACACGTCACCGCCATCAAAGCGGTAGGTGGTTGGTTCTTTCTGTACGAGAAGAATCAGAGCGCCCAGGTCGATATTCGGTTTGGCCGTAAACAGCAAGCGACCACCGCCGGCATTGACTTCGAGCTTGCGGATACCGAGCTGCTCGCAACGCTGACGCAAGCGCGTCACGTCAAACAGCCGTTCGGCAGGCTCCGGCAGCAGGCCAAAGCGATCGATCAGTTCGACCTTGAGTTCGCGCAGGTGCTCACTGTCTGTTGCGTTGGCGATGCGCTTGTACAGGATCAGCCGTTGATGTACGTCCGGCACGAAGTCGTCGGGTAGCAAGGCGGGCGTGCCAAGATCGACTTCCGTGGCGCGGGCAAGCGGTTGGTCCACGTCGGGGATCTCGCCGTCCTTGAGTGCCTTGACCGCCCGTGCCAGCAGCTCCGAATACAAGGTGAAACCGATCTCCTGAATTTGTCCGGATTGCCCTTCGCCAAGGAGCTCGCCGGCGCCGCGAATTTCGAGATCGTGTGTGGCCAAGGTAAAACCGACGCCGAGGTCTTCGAGTGATTCGATGGCCTCGAGTCGTTTTACGGCGTCGGCAGTAATGGACTCGCGTCCCGGAGTGATGAGATAGGCATAGGCGCGGTGGTGGGAGCGTCCGACACGACCGCGTAGCTGGTGCAGTTGAGCAAGACCGAGCTTGTCCGCACGGTTGATCAGGATGGTGTTGGCGTTCGGGATATCGATACCGGACTCGATGATCGTGGTCGCCACCAGGATGTTGAATCGTTGACGGGCAAAGTCGACCATGACCTGCTCGAGTTCCGACTCGCGCATTTGCCCGTGTGCAAAGCGTACGTCTGCCGCAGGGATGATGCGCTGCAGATCCTCGGTGATCTTCTGGATGGTCTTGACTTCGTTATGCAGCACGTAGATCTGTCCACCGCGGGCCAGTTCGCGTTCGCAGGCTTCGCGTATCTGCCCGTCGTCCCATTCGCCCACGAAAGTCTTGATCGCGTGTCGGTGTTGTGGCGGTGTCGCGATGATGGACAGGTCGCGCATGCCGGCAAGACCCATGTTGAGCGTCCGCGGAATCGGTGTTGCCGTGAGCGTCAGGATGTCGACCTCAGCGCGTAGTGCCTTCATGTGCTCCTTGTGACGTACGCCAAAGCGGTGTTCCTCATCGATGATGACGAGACCGAGGTTCTTGTATTCGATATCACGCGAGAGCAACTTGTGCGTACCGATGACGATGTCCAGAGCGCCGCTACTGAGCTGTTGAATGATCGCTTTCTGATCCTTCGTGCTCTCGAACCTCGATAGCGATTCGATCTTGATCGGCCATTCGGCAAAGCGATCCAGAAAGTTCTGGTAATGCTGGCGCGCGAGGAGGGTGGTGGGCACGAGTACGACCACCTGCTTGCCCGCATCCACAGCCACAAAGGCGGCACGCATCGCCACCTCGGTCTTGCCGAAACCCACGTCTCCGCACACCACCCGATCCATCGGCTGTGACGACTTCAAGTCTTCGACTACCGCGTTGATCGCAGACAGTTGATCCGGCGTCTCCTCAAACGGAAATGCGTCGGCAAAGTCCGCGTAGTGGTTGGCATCAGCCTCGAAGGCAAAGCCGACGCGAGCGGCACGGCGCGCATGAATTTCGAGCAGCTCTGCGGCGACGTCGTGGGCTTTTTGTGCGGCCCGGCGCTTTGCTTTCTGCCAGCTTTCGCTACCGAGGCGATGCAGCGGTGCGGTCTCTTCACTCGCACCCGCGTATCGACTGATCAGGTGCAGAGCACTGACCGGTACATACAGCGTGTCATCACCGGCATACCGGATGGTCAGGTACTCGTTGGCGACGCCGCCCACATCGATGGTGGTCAGGCCAACGTAGCGCCCCACGCCATGGTCGATGTGGACGACCGGGGCGCCTTCGGCGAGATCGGTGAGGTTGGCGATGATCGCGTCGGAGTCGCGTGTAGCACGCCGTCTTTCGCGTCGTTTGACACGACCGCCACCGAGTTGCGCTTCGGTGATGACGGAGAGGCCGGCGCGCTCGAGATGCATGCCTCGATCAATCGGCGCTGCTGTCACGCACAAGGGGCGTGAGCTTGCAAGAAACGCGTGCCAGTCGTCGACGGTCTCTGTTGCGAGTCGGTTGCCCACCAGTTGGTCGAGCAGGGCTTCGCGACGGCCGGTGGATTCGGCAACGATCAGCACACGGCCCTTGAAGTTGCTCAGGAAGGACTCGAGCGCGCCTATCGGCCTCTCGTTGCGCGCCTGCACCGGGTAGAGCCCGGGAGCTCGGGTGTCGAAATTGATGGCCTTGGCAGACACCGATTCGATTTCGGCACTTTGCAACGTGACCACCGCCGCAGACGCCAAATGCGCCTCGACGTCGTCTGGTGGGTCGTAGAGAGCGCCAGGTTCGAGAATCGGGCGCTCGACGTCGTGCCGACGCTGCTCGTAGCGTTCGTCTGTCGTCTGCTGGAACTGCTTCATTGCCGCTGAAGCGCCCTGGGCCTGGATAAACCGCGTGCCCTCCGGCAAATACTCGAACAAGTTGGACGTCGAGTCGAAGAACAGAGGTAGGTAGTACTCGATACCCGATGGCGCACGGCCTTCGCTGACGTCTCGATAGATTGGCGACGAGCGCGACGCGCTATCAAAGCGCGTACGGAACTCCCGACGAAATGTCTGGATACCTTCCTCGTTCAGAGGGAATTCGTGTGCCGGCAGCAGTTCGATCGAATCTGACTTGTCCATCCCGCGCTGCGTGTCCGGGTCGAAGCTGCGGATCGTCTCGATATCGTCGTCAAAAAACTCGATGCGGTAGGGCCGATCACTGGACATCGGAAAGAGGTCGAGGATGGAGCCGCGCAGCGCGAACTCGCCATGTTCCTCCACCTGAGCGACGTTGCGATAGCCCGCGTCTACCAGACGCTCACGGAAATCGTCGATCGGGCAGCGATCGCCGGTACGCACAATCAGAGTATGTCGATCCAGAAAGGCCCTCGGTGGAAGACGCTGCATCGCGACGGGGGCCGTTATCAACAAGATGCCGGTGCCGGTGCGTGTCAAGGATGACAAGGTGCGCAAGCGTTCGGACACGATGTCCTGATGCGGGGAGACGCGATCGTAGGTCAGGGTTTCCCAGTCAGGCAGTACCGATACGCTCATGCCTTCGTCGGCAAAAAAACGGAACTCGGCCTCGTACTGGCGCAGCTCACTGGTGTTCGACGCGATGAAGACGACAAGCGAGTCGACCGCACGAGCGTGTTCAACGATCGCGAGCGCATCGGACGAACCGTACAGGCGCCCCCAGCGAAGGGCCCGATCTGCCTTGGTCGGTCTCAGCAGGCATCCGGATGCGGCCCGGGACACTGGCGCGTCGTAGCCGGGCACAACAGAATCAGCGGCTGACTCGTCGACGGGCAGGGCGCTGGAGTCCGGTTTGGTATCGGGGCGCCTGGCAGGGGCGTCAGTGGTCATCGCCTGATTCGATTGCTGTACAGAGGGCGGGCGCAGTGTCCCATATTTCCTATACTCCCCCAGTCGTCTTGCGGTACTCGCATCCGGTGGCCGTCCCTGCCGGGCACGAAATTCGCCTTCGGATGTCATAGCGAACCATCCCTCAGCCCAGGTTCCCACCTCTTTCGCATGTTTCAGCCATACGAGCTGTCCGTTGGCCTGCGCTACACGCGCGCCAAGCGCCGCAATCACTTCATTTCCTTTATCTCGCTGATTTCCATCGCGGGAATCGCCTTGGGAGTGACGGCGCTGATTACCGTGACATCGGTGATGAACGGATTCGAGCAGGAGATGCGCGAACGTATCGTGGGTGCCGCCTCCCACGCCACCATCACGGGCCTCGGTGAGCCCGTGCGCGACTGGGAGTCACTACGCGATACAGCCGTGCAGAATCCCGAGGTACTCGGGGCAGCCCCCTACGTCGAAGGCCAGGTGATGCTCGCCTTTGGATCGCGGTCCACCGGTTCCCTGATTCGGGGCATCGTGCCCGACAGTGAGGGCGACGTGTCCGAACTGCCGGGTAGTATCGAGGCGGGCGAGACGCTGGAGCGTGCGCTCGTGCCGGGCGAGTTCGGCATTGTGCTGGGGGCGGATCTTGCCACTTATCTGGGCGCGATCCCCGGGGATCGCATCATGGTGATTACACCGGAGGCAAGTATCACTCCGGTGGGTTTTGTGCCGCGTGTCAAGCGCTTTACCGTAACCGCGATCTTCCGCTTTGGCATGTATCAGTACGACCGCAACATGGCGGTGATGCATGCGGATGACTCCGCCAGGTTGTTGCGCATGAAGCCCGGAGACTTCTCCGGCGTCAGATTGAAACTCTCCGATACCGGGCGCGCACCGTTCATCGCTCGCGATCTGCGCGAGAGCATCGGCTACGAGTACTACATCAGTGACTGGACCCAACAGAACGCCAACTATTTCATGGCCGTGAAGATGGAAAAGACCATGATGTTCATCATCCTGTCGATGATCGTTGCTGTTGCTGCGTTCAACATCGTGTCCACCTTGGTGATGCTGGTCCAGGACAAGCAGGCTGACATTGCGATATTGCGTACTCAAGGGGCATCGCCTGCCAGCGTGCTGGGCATATTCATCGTGCAGGGCACGCTCATCGGTGTACTGGGGACCGTGTTGGGACTCGCAGGCGGTATCGCACTCGCCAGCAACATCGATGTCGTGGTGCCGTTCATCGAACGATTCACCGGTCCGGTACTCAATCCGGAGGTGTACTACATCGACGAGATGCCGTCGGACCTGCGCATGCCGGATGTCGTCAAGGTCGGTGTCATGGCCTTCGTGCTGTCGATTCTCGCAACCCTCTACCCGGCGTGGCGCGCATCGCGTACTGATCCCGCAGCGGCACTGGCCTACGAATGATGTCTTCCGAGTCAGAAGTTGTGCTCAACGCGAAATCGCTGGGTCGTATCTACTCACAAGGGGATCTCTCTGTCGAGGTTCTGGGTGGGGTGGACCTGTCGATCGCCAAGGGCGAACGTGTCGCGATCATTGGCTCCTCGGGTAGCGGCAAGAGCACCTTGCTGCATTTGCTGGGCGGCCTGGACACCCCGACAAAAGGCAGCGTGACACTGGCCGGTGAGCCCCTGTCCTCGATGGCACCCGCTGCACGCGGCAAATTGCGCAATCGCAGTCTTGGTTTCGTGTATCAGTTTCATCACCTGCTGCCCGAATTCACGGCCAGCGAAAACGTCGCCATGCCGCTGATGATCGGCCGCGTCAACCCAAGCGAGGCGCGCAAGCGGGCTGATGCGTTGCTGGAACGTGTCGGTCTTGGTGCGCGTCTTGGGCACAAGCCCGGCGAACTCTCCGGCGGCGAGCGCCAGCGCGCGGCCATCGCACGCGCGCTGATCAATCGACCCCAACTGATTCTGGCCGACGAGCCTACCGGCAACCTCGATGAGGCGACGGCAGACCGTGTCTATCAACTGCTGCTGGAGCTGAATCAGGAGCTTGGCACCAGCATGTTGGTGGTGACGCACGATACTCGCCTGGCGGGCCGCATGCAGCGGGTGTTGCGGCTGACAGAAGGACGCCTGGTCGAACAGAGCTAGTAGACAGACCACTGGTTCTGGCACGGAGTTTTCTAGGGCATCAGCTCCTGTTGACGGATTTTCATGCTCTCCAGCTCCCCACCGCTCGTCATTGCGGGCTTTCATCGATCGGGTACGTCACTCACCGCACGCTCACTGCATGCGGCGGGGTTGCGTCTGGGCGATGGTCTGATCGAGGCAGGTCCTTCCAACCCCGACGGGCACTTTGAACACGAGGGTATTGTCCGGTTTCATGATCGCCTGCTAGTGGCGCGTGGCCGCAGTTGGGATATTCCTGCAGCAGGTTGTGACACTTTCACCGCGGAAGAAAAGCAGGAGGCCCGCAGTCTTGTTGAGCCGCTCGCCTGTTCGGAAGCCGGCCCCTGGGGTTTCAAGGATCCCCGTGTGTGTCTCTTTCTGCCGCTGTGGAACGAGGTTCTCGATGATCCCCTCAAACTGATCGTGTATCGCGACCCGGTCGCGTGCATGAACTCGTTGCTGCGTCGCGAAGCACAGGCGCTTGCGCATCAGACGCAGGCGGATGCTGACAGCATCGCCTTGTGGTGTGATCCGAATCGAGCGATCACGCTCTGGTGCGATTACAACGAGGCGTTGTTGCGTGAGCACAAACGCGCACCGGAGCGCTCGCTGATCATGTCGTTCACAGCGCTTGTCACTGGTACTTCGCCATCGGCGCTGGTGAATCAACATACGGATATCGGTCTCGATACGGCGGTCTGCCCGGACGTTCACGGGACACCGCCGACCGTGGCGCAGTCAATCGTTGCCATTGAAGATATGTCGGCATCGGTGCGTGCTCGAGCAGCGGATCTACTCGATGAATTGAATGCCTGCTTCGATGGACCGGCCGAGAGTCTCGGCGAGTATCCGAGTGCAGATGGCACGGCGACGCATGCGCCTGCGCGGGACACGCTGGTGCGAGCGCTCGATGCGCTTGGTGTGGCTCGGCCCGGTGTGGTCTCTGATACGACGCGCGCCGTGTGGCCCGCATCACAGACGACGGGCGCGTCAGCAGATGTCACCGCAGATGATACCGAGCAAAAACGTGCCCGTGCCCTCGCGCTTGACGCAAAAAGCAACGCCGATCCTGCTTATGCCGGTCTTGCGACGGTTGCCGGCAGCGCGTGGCTGGCGGTGGGCGATCTCGACGCGGCAAGGCGCTGTTTTTCGCGGGCGGTACGGTCGGGCGCGCCGGACCATACCGCAGACTTGCACCTGGGCGTACTGGCTCGTGATGCCGGCGATGATGATACGGCGCTGGGACACTTCCTGGCCGCACTTGAGCGAGTGCCAACCCATGGCGGTCTGCATGCGCACATCGCGCACATACTGATTCGCAAGGGCGAGGTGCAGCGAGGCATCGCGCTAGCTCGTGCCGGGCTGGAACACGAACCTGCGCAGTCTCAGCTGCTGAATATCGTGCTTGACGCGGCTATGGAGTCTGGTGATCCGGCTTCGGTCACTGACATCGTGCAACGTGCGCAGACGCATGATCCAGGCGACTGGCAGCTGGCTCAATGGCGCTATCGCATTGCTCTGGCGAGCGCAAATGGACATGAGCGTCAGACACAGGCATTGCGACTGCGCGCACTGGCCTTGCGCTTGCCGGGCATTGCCAATGTCGGAGCGCGCATTCACGAAGCGATCGACGCGATCGACACACCACATCGACAAGCGGCCTTGATGCAGGCCGTTGCCGCAGAGCTTGAAGCCATGCAGCAGCCGCTGCGCAAACCTGATGTTCCGGTTGTCGCGGTTGTCCCTGATACAGAGCGTTGCTCGATCCGTTCACCCGCTGATATTCGTCTCGGGATGTCGATACTGGCGCGTGATGAGCGTGACGTCATCGAAGCAAACATTCGATATCACGCATCGGTAGGGGTCGAGCGTTTTGTCGTTACGGATAACGGGTCAGTTGACGGTACGCGTGAATGTTTGCGTGCGCTCTGTCGCGAGTTCGACATCGACATCATTGACGAGCCCTCTCGCACCATAGACCAGGATCTCTGGGTCACACGCATGGCAGAGCGCGTCCGTGCTCACGGCGACATCGACTGGCTGATCAACAACGATGCGGATGAATTCTGGTGGCCGGCAACCGGGGATCTGCGCAGTGCGATCAGTCAGGATATCGGCGTCGATGCCGATGCCATTGGAGTCGTACAGGTTGCACGAAGCAATCTGGTCGCCTCGCGTGAATCGGCAAGCCGCTCTCAAGCCGGCTTTGATACCGCGATTCATCGCGTCCGGCAAACCGTGAAGCTACCGCCCGATGCAAGGCGCTGGCACGATAACGATGCGCACATACTTTTGCGAACACTACCCGGCAAGGTGATCACGCGTCTGCAGGGCCTGAAGTCGATTGACATGGGTAATCACGGTGCTGAGCATTCGCTCGGGTCAGTGCAGGCGGATAGCATCCATATTCATCACTACCCGGTGCGTTCGTTTGCGCAGTTTGAAAGCAAGGTGCGCAACTACGGAGAAAGCCTCGAACAAAACACTCGATTCGGTCCGCGCGTCAGCCGCCATCTTCGCTATTGGTACGAGCGCTATCTGGCCGGCGAGTTGCGCGAGGAATACCTGCAGATGCACCCGACAGAACATGACCTGCAGCAACTGCTCCGCGACGGATTCGTCGACATCGACGATCGACTCGACGGCCGGCTGCACGCGGACATTACGCACGCCGCGTGACGGGCTAGCCTGTCAGCCTGGCGAGAGGCGTCGGCGTCCGCGCCAGCGACGTATCGTGCATATTCGCCATGCACCGAGCGTAATCAGATAGCCCACTACCGCGCTGAGGGCAGCGGCAAAGAGGCAGCCGGTGAGAATTTCGGGCCACGCGTGCTGAAACATGTGTGCGAGCGCGCGCAAGCTGACGAGTTCCGTATCGAACGTCGGCGCGGGCGAGTTCAGCAACATTGACCCCGAGCGCCAGGCGACATAACCTAACGGGGCCACGGTCAACGGATTGGTGAACCACACCATGACCACGGAGAGAGGCACATGGACGCGCAGCAGGGCGGCACAACAGGCCGCCACAATCATCTGACCTGGCATTGGCAACCAGCCGATGAACAGCCCAATGGCGACGGCTCCGGCCACGCTGCGGCGGTTCAGATGCCAGATTCGGGGATCATCAAAACGACGCCGCATCCCTCGCACAATGCGCCTGCCCCATCCTGGCTGGCGGCCCCGGATGTCCTCGTCGATACCCCAGCGATGGATGCCGAGTCGTTCCCGGCATTGAGCGGCTTTTGGCAGTCGATTCTTGAGCCAGCTGGTCATCGGGGAGAATGGAAGTGCATTCAGGTGCCAAAGGTTGTCTGTATATGGCGACGCGAGCATCCGTTTATTGAAGCTTCGGGGTCGGTTTTCGCCGAGACGACACCGCTCGCGTTACGCACAGCCGGTACGTTTCACAGCGGCCTGTCGGATTAGTGTGCGCTGTGCCGCAAGCGCGTGCTCTTGCCTTGGTCGTTGGCGTGACGGCGGTACTCGTGTTGCCTTTGCCGCCGTTGGCAGACTGGTCTGTGCTCGGCGGCTGGTCGCCTGGGGCGTGGCGATTGCTGCGTCTGTTGGCCTGGATCGTCATTGTCCTTGGTCTCTCCCTGCGCGGTCCCGCTGCTGACTCTCTTGGGACTGCGCTCATTCTCATTGCCGGCGCGGCGCTGGGATTTACCACGCTTGGGCAGGATCTCTCTCGCCATTGGCCTGAGCCGCTGGCCGGTACCGAGTGGCAGGTGCAGGGCGTGGTGTCGGGGCCACCGGTGCGTGGCGATGGCTACCAGCGCGTTGACCTGCGCGTGACATCGATCAATCCGATCGACGGGCTGCAGGCACCACGAAATCTGCCTTTGCGCATTCGTGTCAGCTTGCGTGAGGGAGGGCCTGCGGTCAGTAGCGGGGACGAGTGGAGCTGGCGTTTACGCTTGCAGCCGCCTAATGGGCGCGTCAATCGCGGAGGTTTTGACCGACGGGCGTGGTTGATCGAAGAGCGCGTTCATGCTGTGGCCGCGCTCGCTACCGGCGATGGCCCGGCGCCAGTGCTCGTCCGCCGGTCGAATCAGCCGTCGGCGCGACTCGGGTGCTGGCGAGAGTGGCTGCGCGATCGCGTGTTCGCTCTGAACGCTCTGGATGACACGCAGAAGTCCCTGGTCAGTGCGCTGACGCTCGGCATTGGGGACCAGGTGCCGGCGCGGGTCCATGACGCCCTGCGTGCAACCGGCACGAGTCATTTGCTCGCGATATCCGGGCTGCACGTCACGGTCGTGTTCGGCGTGCTCTGGTGGCTGTTGCGGGTGACATTTACCCGCATCACCGCTTGGCGGGATGGTGCGTTGATAGCGGCCGTGGTGTTCACTGCGGTTTATGCGGCGCTCGCGGGATTCGACCTGCCGGTGAGGCGAGCTTTGATGATGTTGCTCGTCGCTTCGCTGGTGCTCTTGCGCCGGCGCTTCAGCTTGTCATCGACCGCGCTGTCGCTCGCCGTGATCACGGTTGTGCTGTTCGATCCGCTGACCTTGCTGGGCGCTGGTTTCTGGCTCAGCGCTGGAAGCGTGGCGTTCATCGTGTGGTTGCAGGCAGGCCGCATGCGGCGCGGAGTGGTATCGATGATGGTGGGTGGCCAGCTCTTCATCAGTCTTGCAATGCTGATCCCCGGTGCCTGGTGGTTTCAGGAAATCTCCGTGGTCTCGCCACTGGCCAATCTCTTCGCCATTCCATGGACGACGATGGTGGTGGTGCCGTCGGCACTGCTCGTCACTGCGCTCAGCGCAATGGCTCCAGCGCTTGCAGAGTGGCCGGCAGCGCTGCTCGGAATCTCGATCAATGGACTGCTGTGGGCCTTGCTCACCGTCGCCGCTATCGAAGGCGCACACTGGCCTGCGTCTCTGCCAGGCGTATTCGGCCTGGTGACGGCCGCCGCGACTGTTGCACTACTCACCGCCCCGTGGCGGCGGCCCTGGCTGGGCTTCATGCCATTCTTTTTGCTACCGGCCGTGCAACACGTCCTGCATGCGGGCAAGCAGGGACCCATCGAATTGCACGTGCTGGATGTCGGACATGGAGTCGCTGCCCTGATCCTCGCCGATGATCACGCCGTGCTGGTGGATACCGGTGGCGGTCGTGCACCGTATACGCGGGTGCAAACGGACGTCATTCCGCACCTTCTGGCGCTGGGTCGGCGCAGCCTGAGCCATCTGATCGTGTCCCACCCTGACCAGGATCATGCCGCAGGCCTCTTGCCGCTGCTGGCGTGGCAGCCCGGTCTGCCCGTGTATGCCGGCGATCTGCTTGCTGCGCAGAGGGTGGTCGACGAGGCCGGCCTTGATGTGCCCCCGGATCAAATGCGGGGGTGCGAGGCGGGCAGCGGTTTTGATGCGGGGCCGGTCCGAATCGACTTCCTGCACCCGGCGGCTCACGATCGGGGCAGTGACAATGATCGATCCTGCGTGGTGCTTGTCCACGGCGCCGGATTTCGGGTGTTGCTGCCCGGTGATATCGAGGCTGCAGGAGAGCGGAATCTGGTCGAGCGCGCCGGTTTTCTGCCGGTGGATGTGCTGCTGGCACCGCACCACGGCAGCAACAGTTCGTCAACGCTGCGATTCGTGGATGCCTTCCCGGCGCGTCATGTGGTATTCCCGGCAGCGCGGCGCAGCCGGTGGAGCTTTCCGCACGTGTCCGTGCAAATGCGCTATACATTGTCAGGCGCAGCGCTTCATCACCCTGGAGACGCTGGCGCGCTAGTGTTCCGGTTTGGCGACGACGTACACGCTCCGAAGGTGATGTCACTGGGCCGGGAATCGCAACGCCTGTGGCGCGCGCCTCTTCGCCGAACACAGGCGCCTCACGAGTTCGTCGTCAGCGCGACGAATGATGACAATTGATCTGGGACCTTCACTGTGTGGGAAATCGTGACAGCGGGCGGCTGGTTGATGTTGCCCATCATCGCTTGTTCGATCGTCGCACTCGCGATCGTGATCGAGCGCTTCATGACCTTGCGCGAGGAGCGCGTGCTACCCAACAACCTGGTAGCTGATGTCTGGCGCATGGCCAGTAGTCGACAACTGACCGAAGAGAAGGTCCGGGAAATTCAGAAGGGCTCTCCGCTTGGCCGCGTGATATCCGCCGGTCTGCTCAACCGCAGTCAGGAGCGCGAGGCGATGAAAGTCTCGATCGAAGAGGTCGGCGGGCACGTCGCCCACGAGCTCGGCCGCTATCTGAATGCGCTGGGTACCATTGCCGCGGTGACGCCGCTGCTGGGTCTGCTCGGTACCGTCGTCGGCATGATCAGCGTGTTCACCAACATCACGACCGTAGGCGTCGGAAACCCGGCCCAGCTGGCGGGCGGTATCTCTCAAGCGCTGATCACCACTGCTGGTGGCTTGTGCGTTGCCATCCCGTCGCTGATGTTCCATCGCTACTTTCGCGCGCGTGTCGATGGTCTGGTGATCGGTATGGAAAAGGAATCGTTGAAGTTGGTCGATGTGCTGCAGAAGCGGCAGTCTCAGGCCCGCGTTGCGACCTAGGGCGTTACGACGATGAAATTCAAGCGTGAGGCCCGCGAGGAACTGGAGCTCAATCTCACTCCTCTGATCGACGTGGTGTTCTTGTTGCTGATCTTCTTCATGGTGTCGACCACCTTTCAGAAGGAATCCGAGATCTCACTGCAGTTGCCACGCGCGTCAGACAATCCCAATGCCACGGTGGCCGACAAGATCGAAGTCGTCATCAACGCACAGGGGCAGTTCTACGTGAACGATCAGGAGCTGCTCAAGAACGATGTCACGTCGCTGCAGACGGCACTGCGCGAGTTGTCGGGTGGCAATCGTGAGCTGCCACTGTCGATCCGCGCTGACGCCCAGACGCCGCACCAATCCGTCGTCATTGCGATGGATGCGGCCGCAAAGCTCGGCATGTTGCGGATGTCCATTGCGACCTCACGGAGCAATTGAGAAGCCGCCGCGAGTTGATCGCTTGCAGGCTCGCGAGCTGACCATGGACGACAAGGCACCAGACGACGAGCCGTCCGCTCGCGAGACGTACAGGCGCCTGCTCCAGTATGTGTGGCCTCACAAGATGCAGTTCGGTTTTGCGATCGCTGGCATGGTGGTCTATGCGCTGTGCGAGACCGGTTTCGCCGCATTGATGAAGCCGCTGCTCGATGTCAGCTTCATCGAGCGCGATACCGACTCGATCCTGCTGGTGCCGATCGCCATCATCGTTGTCTTCCTGATCCGTGGTGTCGCAGGCTTTGTCAGTACCTGGTTCATGGCCTGGATTGGTTGGGAGGTCATCACGCAGCTACGCCGCGAGGTATTCGCAAAATATCTGAGCCTGCCTACCTCGTTCTATGACCACGCCTCCTCGGGTGAGCTGATCTCGCGCATCACCTTCAACAGTCAGCAGGTCGCAAACGCATCGAGTAATACGCTCACCCTGATCGTGCGCGATTCGATCAGCGTGATCAGTTTGCTTGGGCTGATGTTCTGGTTGAGCTGGCAGTTATCGCTCGCGTTTCTGGTGGTGGGCCCGATTGTCGGCTTGCTTGTTTCACGCGTCAGCCGACGTTTCCGTTCGATCAGTCGCAACATCCAGGGCACCATGGGCGAGGTGAGCGCAGCGATCCAGGAGGTGGTGGACGCGAGCCGCGAGGTCAAGATGTTTGGCAGCCAGGCGCTGGAGGTTGAGTCCTTTGAGCGGATCAACCAGCGCAATCGCCAGTTCAACATGAAAGAAACCGCCTTGAAGGCCGCCAACACACCCGTGGTGCAGTTTGTCGTGGCCGTCGCGCTCGCTGCCATCGTGTACGTGGCATCGAGTGGCGCCTTTATCGAGCGGATCAGCCCGGGGTCGTTTGTCGCCTTCATCACCGCGATGATGATGTTGTTCCAGCCGCTGCGACGCGTCACGTCCATCAACAACGAGATTCAACGTGGCGTGGCCGCTGGAGAATCCTTGTTTGCCACATTGGATCTCGAGTCCGAACGCGACACCGGCACTGAAATTCTGTCGAATCAGATCGATACCATCAGCTTCGAAGACGTCGGGCTGACCTACGAGCCCGGCAAGCCGAGCGCACTCGTGGGAGTGAGCCTGAACATCGCTGCTGGCGAGCAGGTGGCCTTTGTTGGTGAGTCCGGCAGCGGCAAGACGTCGTTGGTGAATCTCTTGCCACGGCTTTATGAGGTAGATCAGGGCAGGGTACTGATCAACGGGTGTCCCCTCGAGGACTACTCGCTGCAGTCCTTGCGCAGCCGCATTGCCTATGTCAGCCAGGACGTCACACTCTTCAATGACAGTATCGCCGCCAATATTGCTTACGGTAGTCGCGAGCCTGTCACGCGCGAGCGTCTGGAGGCGGCCTGCCGTGCTGCACATGCACACGACTTCATACTGGGTCTGGCTGATGGCTACAACACCATTGTTGGTGAGGACGGGACGATGCTCTCCGGTGGCCAGCGCCAGCGTGTTGCCATCGCTCGCGCGTTACTGCGCGATGCGCCCATCCTGATTCTGGATGAGGCCACGTCGGCATTGGATTCTGAAAGCGAGCGCAAGGTCCAGCAAGGACTGGAAACCCTGATGCAGGGGCGCACCACGCTGGTGGTCGCTCACCGTCTGAGTACGATCGAGTCGGCTGACCGAATCGTGGTGATGGAGCGTGGTCGTATCGTCGAAGTGGGGTCGCACGAGCAATTGCTCTCGCGTGGCGGCCACTATGCACGTCTCCACAGCTCCCAGTTTGCATGACGGCTGCGGGCTGGCAGTCGATCTGGAGTAGCCGAGGGCCGATGGCCTGCCTGCTGTGGCCGGTTTCGCAGCTCTACCGCTCACTCGCGGCACTTGATCGCGCGCTCTATCGCATGGGTGTTCGACGTGTTGAACCGTCGCGCCTGCCGGTGCTGGTCGTGGGCAACATCGGCGTCGGCGGTACGGGCAAGTCGCCATTGACCGCGTGGCTATGCGAGCAGCTTGCGGCAGCCGGCTTGCGCCCTGGCATCGTATCGCGTGGCTACGGCGGCTCACACGCCGGCGCTGCCCACCGGGTCAGCGATCACGACGAGGCCAGTGTGGTCGGAGACGAGCCCTTGATGCTTGCACACATGACCGGCGTTCCTGTGAGCGTGTGCCGTCGACGGGCCGAGGCGGTGGAGCAGCTCGCCTCGAGTGGAGAGGTGGATGTCGTCGTGTCCGACGACGGTCTGCAGCATCACGCCATGGCACGTGACATCGAGATCGTCGTTGTCGATGCGGTAACCGGCTTCGGCAATGGTTGGTTACTACCGGCGGGGCCCCTGCGAGAATCTACAGACCGCTTGGACTCGGTCGATCTTGTGGTCTACCAGTGCGGTGCGGGTATGGATGCGCCGACATCGCGAGCGAGCTTCGAGCTCGCGCTGACGAACTGCCGTTCACTGACGTCCGGAACGTCCGAGCGCGTGACACGCTTTGCCGGTCAGCGCGTTCACGCGGTCGCGGCCATTGGTCGCCCAGCCCGGTTCTTTGATGCCTTGCGGAGTGTCGGTATCGACGTGATAGAACACCCCCTGCCAGACCATCATCCAATCACGCCCGAGGACGTGGCGTTTGATGACCCAATGCCGGTACTCGTCACGCAAAAGGATGCCATCAAATTGCAGTCCATTCACTCGCCGTTGGACAAGGTGTACACCGTAGAAACTCGATTGCAGCCGTCCACGCAGTTGAGAGACGCCTGTGATCAACTCGTGGATCAACTGCGGATGCAAATGCAACAGGAGCGGACGCCTTGATGTCGATACCTTCCTACGCCATCGTGATTCCTGCTCGATTCGGCTCCAGCCGCTTTCCGGGCAAGATGCTCGCGCCCGTGCTCGACGGCACGCCGCTGGTACTGCATGCCTGGCAGCGGGCCTGCGAGTCAGCCGCGTCTCAGGTCATCATCGCCACCGATGACGGGCGCATCGCCAGCGTCTGCGCCGATGCTGGCGCTGAGGTGGAGATGACGGATGCTGCGCACCCCAGCGGTACTGATCGAATCGCGGAAGTCGCGACGCGCCGAGCTTGGGACACCTCCCAGGTGATCGTCGGTCTGCAGGGAGATGAGCCAGCGACGCCACCGGAGTGGCTCGACGTGTTGGCAACAAACCTTGCCAGCCATCCTGATGCGGACATGGCGACACTGGCAGTTGCCATCGACAATAGCAATGACTACCACGACCCCAATCGCGTAAAGCTCGTGACAGATCGTCGTGGCATGGCCTTGTATTTCAGTCGCGCGCCGATTCCGTGGCGACGCGATGCATCGGATGACAGTGATGTTCCCGAGGCGTTGTTGCACGTTGGGCTATATGCCTATCGGCGGAGCTTTCTGAGCGACTACGAGTCGATGCCTTCGGCACAGCTGGAACAGGAAGAAAAGCTCGAGCAGCTTCGCGCCCTGTATGAAGGACGGCGCATACATGTCGGAATGGTTCGTGGTCAGTCGCAGGGGGTGGACCATCCGGATGACCTTGCTGACGCGGAGCAGGCACTTCGAGCACTGCATGACCGAGGCACGCAGCACACATGACAGACAACAACAAGCAACGCCGTTGGAACGTGCACGACAGGGTTCCGCTGTACGAGGGATACAATCGTCTGGAGCAATTGCGCTTCTCGCACAGTAGTCACAGTGGCCAGACGCTAGGTCCGGTCGAACGCGAACTGTTTGTGCGCGGCAACGTGGTGGGCGTTCTGGCCGTGGATCCTGTCAATGACACGATCGCACTGGTGGAGCAGTTCCGCTACGGCGCACTGGAACGCAAACCCGACCCCTGGCTTGTTGAAATCATCGCCGGCATGATCGATACCGACGAGACGCCGGAGCAGGTCGCCATTCGCGAAGCCAGGGAAGAGGCCGGGCTGGAGCTGCAGACGGTCACACGTGTGCATCACTACTTGACGAGCCCCGGTTGCAGTAACGAGGAAGTCTCGGTCTTTCATGCCGAAACATCGCTGGAAAACACGGGTGGTCTGCATGGTCTGGCTGACGAGGGCGAAGATATCCGCGTACATGTCGTGCCTGTGGATACCGCGTTCGCCTATGTGGATTCAGGGCGCATCTGCAATGGCTTGTCGATCATTGCCTTGCAGTGGTTGCGCCTGCAGCGACTTGGCGCCTACGCCGCGTAGACGCCGTTTGCCTACTCGTCGGTCTCGTAGACGGCATCGTCAACCAGAACGCCGCTTTCGAACAAGCCCACCAGGACCTCGACATCCTTTCCCATCCAGTTCGAGGCATCGGTGCTGGCGCGTGAACACAATGCGATGGCCAGTGCGCGTGAGCACCTCAGCGGCTCGCCATTGGCAAACAAGGCGACTTCATCGTTGCCATCGGTGCTGTCTTCAGTGGTGTCACTGGCCCATGCCAGGCGCGTCCACGGCGCGCTGCGTACGCGCGCGGGCAGATCGGTAGCGCCAGTGTCGGATTGATCCGGATCGCCGTGGGCGGTGAGTATCCGTCCAAGCACATCCGTGAATTGCGAATCATCAAGATCCACCGCGCGACGCCACGCGTCCTTGTAGGTCGCCACGCTACTGGGTGTCAGTTGCCCTGACTGACCTCGTTGCATGTTCACATCATCAAGCGGCGTATTGGCGAGCATGCGGCTGGCAAGCTGTTCTGCCAGAGCGAGCACCAGCTGTGCACTGCTTGGCGCTCGGAAGCCGATCGACCAGGTGGTACACCCATCACCGCGGGCGATGCCGTGATGCGGCACTCCGGGTGGCAGGTAGAGAATGTCGCCGGGTTCGAGTACGCGCGAATCGTTTGGCGTGAACTCGGCGAGTTGACCAGCGTCGCTTGTCGGGCGGGTTGCGGTGTTGCTGACAGGGCGCGTATCGATCAACCATTCACGCGATCCGCTCGCCTGCAGCAGAAAGACATCGTAGGCATCGACATGCGCGCCAACGGAGCCGCCGTCAGGTGCATAGCTCACCATCAGGTCGTCCATGCGCCAACTGGGGATGAAGTCGAACGGCTTGAGGGTGTTGGCAAGCGGCGGTAGATGCTTGTCCACATCCGGCACCAGTAGTGAAAACCGCGTGCCGTGAATCTCGCTGAACCGTTCGGCGGCAAACGGTCCATGTTCGAGCGCAAGATCTCCGTTGTCCTGCTCGACCAGTAGCCGCGACGCGATGTCTTCCTCGAGCGCAAGGCCTGCAAGTTCGTCGGGCGACAGCGGCGTGACGAAATTCGGCAAGGCCTGTGGCATCCACAGCGCTCTGTTCTGCCAATACTCTTGCAGAAAGGTGTCGGCGGTCAGGCCGTCTGGCCAGACCAGGTTTTCGTGGTGCATACGGGGGCCGTCGTTCAACGGTCTGACGATGCCGGACTGACTGCCTCGCGCGTCAAGCGCTCGGCAAGGCCGGTATATGCAGCCGGTGTCATCTCCATGAGCCGCAGGCGATCGGACTCCGGGATCTCCAGACCAGCAATGAACGCGCGGATCGATTCCGCGGTCATGGCCTGCCCACGCGTCAGGGCCTTGAGTTTTTCATAGGCGTCGGGCACGTCGTGGCGTCGCATCACGGTCTGTATCGGCTCTGCCAACACTTCCCAGGCCGCCTCCAGGTCCGCGTCGAGCGCGGCAGCGCCTACGCCCAACTTGCCAATACCCTTGCGCAGTGAGGCGAGCGCGATATCGGTGTATCCCGCGCCGACACCGAGATTGCGCAATGCCGTTGAATCAGTGAGATCCCGCTGCCAGCGAGAAATCGGTAGCTTGCGCGACAGATGGTCCATGACGGCGTTGGCGAGACCCAGATTGCCTTCCGCGTTCTCGAAATCGATCGGGTTGATCTTGTGAGGCATCGTCGAAGATCCGATTTCTCCAGCCACCGGTTTCTGCGTGAGGTAACCGAGCGAGATATAACCCCAGATATCGCGACTCAGATCGATCAGGATGATGTTGCAACGTGCCACTGCGTCAAAGAGTTCGGCAATCGCATCGTGCGGCTCGATCTGGGTGGTCAAGGGATTGAAGTCGAGACCAAGCGACGTGACAAAGCGACGCGACACCTCGGGCCAATCGACATCCGGGTAGGCCGACACATGCGCATTGTAGTTACCTACAGCGCCGTTGATCTTGCCCGACAGGGCGACCGCCGCTGCGCCGTCTCGTTGCCGTTGCAAGCGAGCAACGACATTGACGAACTCCTTGCCGAGCGTCGTGGGGCTGGCCGTTTGCCCATGGGTACGCGCCAGCATCGGTTGGGCTGCGTGAGTTTGAGCGAACGTTTGCAGTGTGCTGATCAGCGCGTCGATGCCGGGAAGCCAGTGCGTATCGCGCCAGCGCGCAAGCAAACTCGTCCACGAGAGGTTGTTGATGTCCTCGCTGGTACAGGCAAAGTGCACGAACTCGCGCTTGGACAGCAAGTTCTCTGGCAGCCGTTCCTTCAGAAAGTACTCGACGGCCTTGACGTCATGGTTGGTGGTCCGTTCAATGGTCTTGATCGCTTCGCCATCGTGTACCGAGAACTGCTCTCCGATCTGGACCAGGCGGTCGCGCGTGGCGTCGTCCAGAGGATCGATGCCATCCACGCCCGGCTCGGCGGCCAGGTGAATCAACCAGGCGATCTCGACGCGAACTCGCTCGCGAATGAGGGCGAATTCGCTGAAGTGCTGGCGCAGGTCGGCGGTCTTGTCGGCGTATCGTCCGTCGATGGGCGACACGGCCGTGAGGGCCGAGGCAGGAAGGGGGGAGGGCTGCTGTGACACCGTGGCGGTCAATCAGGTGTGACTCGGACCGCACCCCTGCAACGAGTGGCGACCCCACGGGGCAGCGGGGTCAACCGCGGTGCGACACGCTGCCAGGTAGCTGGTCGGGCGGCCGCACCGTGGCTGGGAAGAAGTGGTAGGCGCGATTGGATTCGAACCAACGACCCCCACCATGTCAAGGTGATGCTCTAACCAACTGAGCTACGCGCCTGCCGTTGCGGGGCGAAGTGTAGGCGAGCGGCCTTGCCGCCGTCAACCGCTCTTGACGTGTTGGCCCCATTGTCCGGATCTGTGTCCGTCATTCGCCAGAATGTTGACCACACCCTGCCGGCCCGTCAGCAAAAGCATCTAGGCGTCGATGTGCAACCTCCGGCAGTCTCACAAGCACTGGCATTGCGCAGTTGTCGTCATCAAATAATCACCACTATTTACAATAAGAAAACATTGTCCCTCGCGACTTGTGCAATGGTAATGGCGGTGTCAACGAGATTAATGGTGATTTACCTCTTGGGCGCCTGCTTTTTTATCAATTAATCGAGGTGAATTATGATTGCACGAGCGTTGGTCGCAGAAGTCATCGGGACTTTCTGGTTGGTATTGGGGGGTTGCGGCGCTGCTGTGCTGGCTGCCGATTTTGGAACAGGCGGTAACGGCACCAGTCTGGGACTCGGGTTCGTCGGCGTGTCTCTCGCCTTTGGTCTAACTGTTGTAACCGGGGCCTATGCCTTCGGCCATGTATCGGGCGGTCACTTCAACCCTGCAGTCACTTTGGGTCTGATGGCTGGCGGTCGATTTTCGATTGCACAGGTGCCGGGATACATCATCGCGCAAACCATTGGTGCGGTACTCGGCGCATTCACCATCTACACGATCGCTTCAGGTAACGCAGATTTTGCGATTACTCCGGGAGCCGGCGCGTTCGCGACCAACGGCTTCGGTGCTGACGGTTCACCGGGTGGCTACTCGATGATGGCGGCGCTGGTTATTGAAGTGGTACTGACAGCGATGTTCCTCATCGTGATCATGGGCGCTACCGCGCACCGTGCGGCACCTGCCATGGGCGGTCTTGCCATCGGTCTGGCACTGGCACTCATTCACTTCATCAGTATTCCGGTTACCAACACCAGCGTTAACCCGGCACGATCCACCGGCCAGGCACTCATCGCGAGTGTGTTCGGCGATGGCGTCACCTTGCCGATGGAACAACTCTGGTTGTTCTGGGCAGCACCGATTGCCGGAGCCATCATCGGCGCACTGATCTTCCGCGCACTGATTGATCCAAACCGTCCGCTCGACAACCACTAAACGGTTGAGGGCTCTCGAGCCCAGCTGATGTTGCCGGGCGTGCGCCTTTGCACGCCCGGCAATTGCATTGACTGTCTTGCCTTCGCCATCGTCTTGAATTTTCGTCGGCTCGGCGCATCAAACTGCACAGGCTGCTCTACACTGTCGTCAACGGCCTCTCGTATCGGCCGGAAACCCAGCCTATGTGGCCTCTCGTAAGGGTCACCACTGCAGAGACATTCATATGCCACGCATTACCCTTCCGGACGATAGTGTCCGTACCTACCCCGACGCCGTCACCGTGATGGACGTCGCCGCCGATATCGGCCCCGGGCTTGCCAAGGCCACCCTCGCAGGTGTTGTAGACGGCACCCTGGTAGACGCCAGTCATTCGATTACCGAAGACGCCAGCCTGTCCATCGTGACCGGCAAGAGCGAAGAGGCCGTGCCACTGATCCGCCATTCGTGTGCGCACCTGATGGCGCAAGCGGTGAAGCAGCTCTACCCGGACACGCAAGTCACGATCGGTCCTGTCATAGAGGACGGCTTCTACTACGACTTTGCACGCGACACCGCGTTCACTCCGGAAGACCTCGAGCGCATCGAGACGCGCATGAAGGAGCTCGCCAAGACCGGTGACCCGGTCGAGCGCTCGGTACTGTCTCGCGACGAGGCAGTGGAGTTCTTTCGCGGGCTCGGCGAGGAGTACAAGGCGGAGATCATCGACAGCATTCCAGCCAATGAGGAGCTGTCCTTGTATCGCCAGGGCGACTTCATCGATCTCTGCCGTGGCCCGCATGTTCCCAACACCAAACACCTCAAGGCCTTCAAGCTCACAAAGCTTGCGGGTGCCTACTGGCGCGGCGATTCGAACAACGCGATGTTGCAGCGGATCTACGGCACGGCCTTTGCCGAGCCCAAGGCGCTCAAGACACACCTTCACAATCTGGCCGAAGCCGAAAAGCGCGACCACCGACGTATCGGTCGCCAGCTGGATCTTTTTCATCTGCAGGAAGAGGCGCCGGGCATGGTGTTCTGGCACTCCCGCGGGTGGGCCATCTACCGCGCCGTCGAGTCGCATATGCGCGAGTCGCAACGTCGACGCGGATATCAGGAAATTCGCACGCCACAAATCGTGGACATGTCGTTGTGGGAGCGCAGTGGTCACGCTGACAAGTTTGGTGACGACATGTTCAGCGTCAGCACCGATGATCGCGAATACGCCGTCAAGCCGATGAACTGCCCCTGCCATGTACAGGTGTTCAATCAGGGTCTGAAGAGCTATCGTGACCTGCCGCTCAGGCTGGCCGAATTCGGGTGCTGTCACCGCAACGAGATGTCGGGTGCCTTGCACGGCATCATGCGCGTCCGGGGATTCGTGCAGGACGACGGGCACATCTTTTGTGCCGAGGACGACATCCAGGCCGAGGTCGCCACGTTCATCGATTTCCTGCACGAGATCTACGAGGATTTCGGATTCAGTGATGTGATCTACCGCTTGTCGACTCGTCCGCCCAAGCGCGTGGGCTCTGATGAGGACTGGGATCGCTCCGAGAAGGCATTGGCTGATGCACTCGATGCCAAGGGGCTGCCCTGGGAGCTGCTACCTGGCGAGGGCGCATTCTATGGACCGAAAGTCGAATTCAGCCTGCGCGATTGCATCGGTCGGGTGTGGCAGTGCGGGACAGTTCAGGTGGACTTTTCCATGCCCGGAAGGCTCGACGCCAGCTATGTGGACGAATCCGGTGAGCGCCGGGTCCCGGTGATGCTGCACCGGGCGATCCTTGGCAGCTTCGAGCGCTTCATCGGCATTCTGATCGAGCAGCACGAAGGGAAATTGCCTCTCTGGCTATCTCCGGTGCAGGTCGCGGTGCTGAATATCACCGATCGGCAGGCCGGGTACGTTGCCGAAGCGGCGAAAGTGTTGCAAGATGCCGGGTTCCGCGCCGAGGCGGACTTGAGAAACGAGAAGATCGGCTTCAAGATTCGGGAATGGACCCTGCAGCGGGCAAACTACTTGCTAGTGGCCGGGGATCGGGAAGCCGAGGAAGGAACCCTTGCCGTGCGTTCACGCTCCGGCAAGGATCTGGGAGCGATCTCCATGGACGCTCTCATCAACAGACTTAATGACGAGGTCGCGCGCCGCGGCCGTGACGTACCGGAGGACTGACGCATCGCAGCCAAGAAGGTCAATCGAAAGAACGACGAGATCGACGTACCCGAAGTCCGTCTGATAGACGCAGACGGCGGGCAGGTAGGGGTTGTGCCGCTCGAAAAGGCCATGGCGACCGCTGTTGCCGCGGGGCTGGATCTCGTTGAGATCTCGCCCAATGTGAGCCCGCCGGTCTGCAAGATCATGGACCATGGGCGCTTCAAGTTCGAGGCGAACAAGAAGCAGAACGCCGGGCGCAAGAAGCAGAAGACCGCGCAACTCAAGGAGATCAAGTTTCGTCCGGGCACCGAGGAGGGCGACTACCAGGTCAAGATGCGCAACCTGGTCAAGTTTCTCGAAAACGGCGACAAGACCAAGATCACCCTGCGTTTCCGGGGGCGGGAGATGGCTCACCGCGAGCTGGGGGCCAAGTTGCTCAAGCGAGTGGAAGCGGATCTGACCGAGCTTGCCAACGTGGAGCAGTTTCCGAAGCTCGAAGGGCGGCAGATGGTCATGGTCATGGCACCAAAGAAGACCCAGTAGATACAGACCAAGTAAACTCTCACATCCGGGGGACGCTTTTGCGGCCCCCATCCCACGGCCGCACCGACGTAAAGACACTACGACGTCGCCGGTCAGGTCTCTGATCCAGAGGCCATTCACTCGCCGGGGCAGCCCGGCATTACTATCGGAGTCAAACAGTGTCCAACAAGCAGAAGACCGTGAGCGGCGCCGCCAAGCGCTTCAAGCGGACAGGTTCGGGTGGCTACAAGCGCAAGAATTCGCACTTGCGCCACATTCTCACCAAGAAGAGCAGCAAGCGTAAGCGTCACCTGCGCGGTGGCGACATGGTGCACGAGTCAGATGTCGTGCTGATCAAGCGAATGCTGCCCCACAATCGTTGAGGAACTGAGCCATGCCACGAGTAAAGAGAGGCGTCACCGCGCGTGCCGCCCACAAGAAGGTCCTCAAGCAGGCCAAGGGCTACCGCGGTGCCCGCAGTCGCGTCTTTCGTGTTGCCAAGCAGGCCGTCACGAAAGCCGGCCAGTACGCCTACCGTGACCGCAAGGCCAAGAAGCGCGTTTTCCGCCGTTTGTGGATTGCCCGCATCAACGCTGCGGCGCGTGCCAACGACATCACCTACAGCCGTCTGATTCAGGGGCTCAAGGCGGCCGAAATCGACATCGACCGCAAGATGCTCGCTGACATCGCCATTGCAGACGAGGCCGCGTTCAGCGAAATCGTCAAGCAGGCCAAGGGCGCCTTGCCCGCCTAGGACCCCTCCGGGGTTCGATGTCCTGACGCTTGCCCGGTGTTTCGCCGGGAGCGTCCATCAGGGGAAGGCCACGCTCGCGCGGTCTTCCCTTTTTTTCGCCTACTGTCTTTGCGTGTCACGCCCATGTCAGACCCACTCAATCTCGATGCGCTCGTTGCCGACGCGCGCACCCGCATAACCGACGCGCAGTCGCTGGATGCGCTGGAAGATGCGCGTGTCGCCCTGCTCGGAAAAAAGGGCAGCCTGACCGCCGCGCTCAAGCAGGTCGGCACGCTGTCGAAAGAGGAAAAACCCGCCGCGGGTCAGGCGGTCAATCGTGCCAAGCAGACCGTGCAGGGCTTGCTCGACGATCGGCACCTTGTTCTCGACAATGCGCGACTGGCAGAAAAGCTCGCCAGCGACGCTGTCGATGTGACGCTGCCAGGGGCGCCACCGCCCGCCGGCGGCTTACACCCGATCACACTGACCATCGAGCGCATCGCCTCCCTGTTCGAGCAGATCGGCTTTGAGAGCGTCGTAGGTCCGGAGATCGAGGACGATCACCATAATTTCGAAGCGCTCAACTTTCCGCCTGATCACCCGGCGAGACAGATGCACGACACCTTCTGGTTCGACGCCAACCGTCTGCTGCGCACGCACACCTCGTCGGTACAGATTCGTCACATGCGCAGTCACACGCCGCCGCTGCGTATCATTGCGCCAGGCCGCGTCTACCGCTGTGATTCGGACATGACGCATTCGCCGATGTTTCATCAGGTCGAAGGGCTCTTGGTGGATCGCAATGTGGGACTGACCGATCTGATGGGCCACCTCGAGGGTTTTCTCAAGCGCTTTTTTGATCAGGACGATTGCGACATTCGTTTTCGTCCTTCCTATTTCCCGTTTACTGAACCTTCGGCCGAAGTGGATATTCGCATCGGCGGCGGTTCATGGATGGAAGTGCTCGGCTCGGGCATCGTGCATCCCAATGTGTTCAAGTCGGTCGGTATCGACAACGAGGAGTGGAGCGGTTACGCCTTTGGTCTGGGTGTCGAGCGCCTTGCCATGCTCCGTTACGGCGTCAAGGATCTTCGTCAGTTCTTCGAGAACGATGTGCGCTTTCTCAAGCAGTTTCATGTCAGTGGAGTCGGCGCATGAAGGTCAGTGAACGATGGTTGCGTCGCTGGATCGACCCTGCGGTCGATACCGCAACGCTTGCCGACAATCTCACTGCCCTCGGTCTCGAAGTCGACGATGTCGAGTCGGCGAAGCCCGCCTTCGAGAAGATCGTGGTCGCACGGATCGCCAGTTGTGCCCAACACCCTGATGCCGATCGGCTGCGCGTGTGCCAGGTGGAGTACGGCGAGGCGGAACCCGCACAAGTGGTGTGTGGTGCGCCGAACGCACGTGAAGGTCTGGTGACAGCGCTTGCGTGCGTCGGCGGGCGCATGCCCAACGGCATGAAGATCAAGAAGGCGAAACTGCGTGGCGTGCAATCCTTTGGCATGTTGTGCTCGGCCTCCGAGCTTGAGCTCGCGACCGATCACAGCGGCATCATGGAGCTTGCATCAGATGCGCCCGTGGGTACCGATCTTGCCGAATGGCTTTCGCTCGACGACGCGATCATCGACGTCGATCTCACACCCGACCGCGCGGATTGCCTGTCGGTGCGTGGACTTGCGCGTGATCTTTCAGCACTTCATGACCTGCCGGTCAGCACTCCGGACATCAGGCCGGTTACGACGACCATCGATGACGTCTTGGCCGTCGAGATCGATGAGCACTCTGCCTGTGCCCGTTTTACCGGTCGTATCGTGCGTGGCGTGGACATGCGTGCACCGGTCAGCACCGATATCGTCGAGCGACTGCGCCGCGCGGGTGTGCGTGCCATCAGTCCCGGCGTCGATGTCACCAACCACGTGATGCTCGAGCTCGGTCAGCCGATGCATGCCTTTGATCTCGACAAGCTTCGCGGCGGTATTCGCGTGCGCCTTGCAAAGGCTGGAGAGCCGCTCGTGTTGCTCGACGGGCGAGAGGTGGAGTTGGATGCGCAAACCACGGTAATCGCCGATGATTCAGGCGCGATCGCCATTGCCGGTGTGATGGGTGGAGCGAGCACGGCCATCGATGACAACACCACCAACGTGTTTCTCGAATCGGCCTTGTTCCTGCCTGCTGAAATCATCGGCAAGCCACGCCGCTACGGATGCCACACCGAGTCATCGCATCGTTTTGAGCGCGGCGTAGATCCAGAGGGACAGCATGAAGCGCTCGAGGCGGCCACTGCCTTGTTGCAAGACATCGCTGGCGGGCAGGCAGGCCCGATCACCGAAGCGGTCATCGAGTCACGTTTGCCGGTCAAGCAAACCGTGCTGCTGCGCTCATCGCGGCTGGCACGCATCCTTGGTGTTCCTGTTGACGACAATGACGTGAGTCGGATTCTTGAACGCCTCGGTATCCGCTGCGAGGCGACGGACGGGGGCTGGAAGGTCACGCCGCCGAGTCACCGCTGGGACCTTGCCATCGAGGAGGACTACATCGAGGAAGTCGGTCGGGTCCGCGGTTTTGATTCTCTTCCGCGCACATTGCCTGCACTACAGCCGAGCTTTCGTGCACAACCGGAGAGCCGTCTGCACGAACTTGCCAGCAAGCGATTGCTCGCCAGCCGTGGATACCAGGAAGTGGTGACGTACAGCTTTGTGGATGGCGAGCGCCAGGCACTGCTACGTGCCGACCTCGACAGCCTGACCTTGCCCAACCCGATTTCCAGCGAACTCGGGGTCATGCGCACCACCCTGGTGCTCGGACTTATCGACACCTGGCGGATCAACGCCAGCCGTCAGCAGGATTCCCTGCGACTGTTCGAAACCGGTCTGCGCTTCATGCCCACCGCAGAAGACGCGCAGCTGTCGGTCACTCATGGAGATGACATCCAGATTGACGACAGCGTCCGCCAGCAGAGTTTGATCGCCGGTCTCATCACAGGCCGACGCACAGCCGAGCACTGGAACTCCAGCGCCGATGACGTCGGATTCTTCGATCTCAAGAGTGACGTCGAAGCCTTGTTCGCACAGGCCAGTGGTGCCGAGGTGAGTTTTGTCGTGGCCGAGCATCCGATGCTGCACCCGGGGCAGGCGGCGACGGTGATGTTGCACGACGAAAAGGTGGGCTACCTGGGCGCGCTGAACCCGATGTTGCAAGCACCGCTGGATCTACCCGGTCAGGCCTACGTGTTCGAGTTGTCGATGGCCGCCTTGCGCAAGGCTTGCCTGCCGGTAGCCGAGGAGCTGTCCCGATTCCCGCACGTTCGGCGTGATGTGGCTGTGGTACTCGAGGAGGCCGTCACGCACGACGATATTCTGGCGTGTGTGCGTCGAGCAGCGCCTGCGATACTCAAGGACACCCGGCTATTTGATCTTTACCGTGGCGACGGGCTGCCGGATGGTCACAAGAGTATCGCTCTGAGCTTGATTCTGCAGGACGTTTCGCGCACCCTTGTGGACGCCGAGGCCGATGAGGCCATGGCGAGCGTACTGCAGGGCCTTGCGGCCGACCTTAACGCGCACATACGTGGTTGAAGCAATGCACATACGACGTTCATGGCACTGACCAAGGCAGCAATGGCAGAGATGCTGTTCGAGGAGCTCGGTCTCAACAAGCGTGAGGCCAAGGAGTTCGTCGAACAGTTCTTCGAGCAGGTCAAGGTGGCGCTCGAGCAGGGCCACGACGTCAAGTTGTCGGGCTTTGGCAACTTCCAGCTTCGCGACAAGAGCCAGCGACCGGGCCGCAACCCGAAAACCGGCGAAGAAATCCCCATTTCTGCACGCCGGGTGGTGACGTTTCGTCCGGGGCAAAAACTGAAAACACGGGTAGAGGCCTATGCTGGAAATCAGCAATAACAACGAGCTCCCGACGATACCGAACAAGCGCTACTTCACCATTGGTGAGGTCAGCGACCTGTGTCAGGTAAAGCCGCACGTGTTGCGTTATTGGGAGCAGGAGTTCCCGGACCTCGCACCGGTCAAGCGACGTGGCAACCGGCGTTACTACCAGCGCCATGACGTCATGCTGATCCGGCAGATTCGTAGTCTGCTCTATGCCGAGGGCTACACCATCGGAGGTGCACGGCAGTACCTCGCCGGTGAGACCGCCAAGGACGACAATACCCAGTCGCAACAGCTGATGCGGCAGCTGCGCTCCGAACTTGAGGATGTGCTGAGAATTCTGCGCACAGCCTGATCTGCCAACCGAACGGACATCGAGAGCGACAGAACCTGTCAGCAAGAGCCCCCGAAACGGGCCCGCCTCGGTTATGCTTCACACTCTGGCGGGGCGTGGCGCAGGCTGGTAGCGCACCACAATGGGGTTGTGGGGGTCGGAGGTTCGAATCCTCTCGCCCCGACCAGACCTGCGACTGTCCGACGTGGCGACAAGACCCGTCGGGTGCGCAGGTTCGCATTTCACGTGTTTACAAGGTCACGTTTTCGACTCTTTGGTGTTTACCCTCGCGTCGCGGGTCTACGATATCCACCTCGCGTACCGGTTCAGTTATGCAGTTCGGCTGCCGATGTACATAACGTAAACCTAAATTGTTTTGGAGCTCTGTATGCGCGCGGACGAGCTGCGTACGGCCGTTAACAGAATCACCCTGATACTGGACAAGGCTGATGTGCGTTCGGCAGTCGATCGCTTTCGGTCTGCCCGAGGTGACGAACGTACCGTTGCGGCAGCGCGACTGGGACATGCCGGCGCGATCATCATGGAGCGCTTCGAGCAGCTCACGCCTGCGGAACGTCGGGTGGTCAAGCATCTGCATCTGGATTCCCTTGCCTCGCCGAGCTACTGGGATTCGCTGATCGCCAGCGCTGGCAAGCCCGGGCCGGTCGATGGCGAGATCGTGCGCCTCGCTAGTCGCGTGATGTACGCCAGCAGTCACTTGCCAGGTCTCATCGCCTTGCTCGACGAGTCCGAGTCAGGCGCCCAGCAGCACTACGCGCAGGCGCCGACCGAGGGTCGACTGATCGTGCGCCTGGCCGATGCGGGAGAGCGAGCCACGGATCCTGATCGGGTCGCCCGCTCGATCGATGGCGTAGACATGCTCTACAGCGCCTGCGCAAGCATTGCCCGAAAGCCTGCGATAGATCTGCGGCTTGAAGGTATTTCTGGCGACGAGACTCGCGATATCCACTTTACCGGTGACAAGGACGCGACCGCTGCTGCAACCGCGGTACTGCAGTCCATTCCAGACGCCATCGCAGCGTTTGATGACTCCGAAGATCTCGACCTCGATGACATCATCGCCTCCTTGCCGGTGTTCGAGGACCTGCAGACGCTTGCGTCGTTGGGTTCCTTCACGCCTACGGATCTCAAGGACATTACCGAGACGATGTACCAGGGGGCGATGCTTGCACTGGAAAGCGGCGTATCGCTTGTGACTACAGGCAAGCCATCAAGCAACGGCGCGACACCTCCGGCTCGGTCCACGCCTGTGCCAAGGAGCAATGCTGTTGTTGCCGTGCCATCAGCAGGCTATCCCGACGACGATCTCGATACGCCCATGCTTACTACCCCACAAGCGGACGCGACATTGAATGGCGCAGCCGGCGCGGACGCGGCTAACGGCAGCGCGGTGGATCACTACAACCGCTATCTGCAGGAGCGAGAAGCCATGCAACAGACCTCGCCGCCCGCAGCGCAGTCAACGGGGATCTCGGGCAATGCCGCCAACGGCCAGATCATGAATGACGGGGACTTCCAGCATCCGCATTTCGACGCTGCCGAGTCGAGCCAACGCGATTCCCTTCGAAAGGATGCTGTCGACGAGTTGCTGCAAGCGCTCGGCAAGAGGCGCACGAAGGGTTAGCTCCCAGTACTCGGTGTGCAAGATGCGCCGACCCAATCTTGACACGAGCGGGAGAATTTTCATTTCGGCTGATTTCCTACGCGAGTAGGTTTAGCGTCGACACCCTAGACTTACCATCCTCAAGCAGGTTCGCGTACATGCCCACCAAGGAAGAACTCGAGCAGCAACTGGCGTCGGCTCGCAAGGATGTCGAGGCGCTTGCTGCCATGGCCGGCGAGCGTACCCAAGGGGCCATCGCCGATGCCGAGTCCCGCATCGAAGAGGTGACTGCCGAGCTCTCTGACGAGGCGCGCGAACTGCTTGAGCAGGCGCGATTGGAAGGTCAGCAGTGGCGTGGCGCAGTCGAAGATCACGTGCGCAAGAACCCCCTGATGACGCTGGGCATTGCTGCGGGTGCTGGATTCATTCTCGCCAGCCTGCTCCGGCGTTAGCGACGTGTCAGTATGGAAGACGTTGGCTGAGCAAGCCATCGTCGAGGCCATCAACAAGAAATCCAGCAAAGGGTCATTGCGCCTACGCGCCGGCCTGATGGCGGTCGCAGTCTTTTGCGCTGTCATCGCTTTCGTGTTTCTGACCCTCGGCTTGTACCTGTGGCTGGTATCGCATGTGGGCGCTACCGCCGCGGCGTTCGTCATGGCCGCTGGCTATCTTCTGCTTGGCGCCGTGGCAATAGCGATGAAAGTCCAAGCCAGTAGAAGACCACGACGTGCGAGCAATCAGCTCGATCCGTCGCTGGTGGTCCTGGCGGTACTCGGCGGATTGCTCAACAAGAACGACAGCGCGGAGACTCAGGCCGCCAAAGGTGCGGATACGCAGGCGGGGCGATCGCAGGGCTAATTGGCTCCTCAAGCAGGGACAGCGAGACCTCTGTAAGCAGGCCGACGTGCCGGGCGGTAACTGGACCCATTCAGGCTGATCCAGCTGACAGGCGTTAACCTTCTCGGCTACTGTCGCTGGCAGGCAATCAATGGACTTCAAAGCCTATGCGATCAAAAGGCGCGGTGGCGGCCCTTGCGATACTGATGAGCGGTTGTGGTGGCGGCGGTGGTGGGTCTACCGCTGCTAGTGACGAGCAGCCAATCACTCCTGTGGCGGGCGACACCGTCGATACGAGCGATGACGAGCCGACGGTCGAGCCTCCACAGACTGGCAGCGATCCCGGGCTGGATGAGAATCAACAACCAGACACGGATACACCGTCAACCGCAGACACCGATCTGCCGCCGGAATCTCCGGAATCTGACAGTCCAGCATCTGGCTCGCCCGATGAATCAGCAACAGACGAAGAGGCGCAACCACAGTTACCGAGCACACCGTCACCAATCAACGTGCGCGGAATTGTGTACACAGATACCGAAATCGAAATATTTTGGGACCGGGCTGATCCCTCGGCGAATATCGTCAGCTATCAGATTTACCGCGATGGACTTAAGCTCGACACACGCGACGCACTGAGTTTTTATCAGAACAATCTGCAGCCGGGTACGACGTACGAGTATTCCGTTGTTGCGGTTGACTCAAGCGGTGGTGAAAGCGAGCCGATCTCCCGGTTCCTAACCACCCGCGAGGCGTATCAGGCGATCAACCCACGCAATGCGCTGGACATCGTTTCGCAGGTTGCAAGCGTCGTCAATGAAGAGCCGATGCAACCGTATTTATCGCTGTGGCTCGGTGCAAAAGACTTCAACGATACAAACACAGACGAATCGGCCTCGGTGGGATTGGAGTACTTGACTTCGGATTTCTCGACAAACTACTTCATTCACTCTTTCGGTTGCTCTAATAATGGAGGAGCTCTTGAGGTGGGAAGGACGCCTAGTCTCCAAGACTGGAGGGGTTTCGTGGAAGCGGATTCTTGTGTTGCGCCCTTCACGCCCATTACCGCCAACGCCGTTGCCTCGGGGCGCGTCAGCGATTCATGGACCCTCGTTCGGGCGGTAGTAAATCCGGGTTCTATATACACTGCCACTTTTGAAAACATGTCCGCGACGCTCCACACTGGTCAGTTGACACAGCTTTCGATGGGGCTTGAAGGGCAAGCGGGAGCGAGAAGCACCCGTGCGTGGAACGGCACGACGTTCGGTGGAGCGCAAACGAATTACGTCGCAACCGCTTTCGGAGGCTCAACCTTTATCAATATGAACAGCCTTGCTCGCACTTCCGGCCGTTTGCTTGAGCCTGACGCAACGATCTGGGAGCGAACGCTGGCGGCTGATTTCGAAGTGCAGTCTCAGGACACCGGCAACAAGGCTATTACTGTCACGACCTTGCAGCCTTTTCGCACACTCTCACACGACAGTTGCTTCGAGACTGGTGTCCTGCAGGCAACGGGTAGTGACGGCAGTTCACTCACGCTGAACGCTGGGAACGGTGAGGTCGATACGTTTGATTTGATCGTTATATCAAATGGATCAACGATATCGCAAACCCTCGCTTGGAACTCAAGCACCATTTTTCGCCAGCTTGGCGGTAGTGATGACTTGGCACCCGCAACCGTTGACAGTGTCTGCGCTGGTTTCTACCTGTGAAGTCAATTGGCGCGGCAGTGGGCTAGACATGCTGCCGGATTGGATGAATTGGCGCTCTACTGTAGTTTCTAACTGAGCGGGATTGAATATGAACTTGGCGGGTCCTTTAACTCTTGGTGGGAGCGTCGTTTTGCAATCCAATTTCCGACCGTTTCGGAAATTATCGTGAGTCGATTGGGCGGAAGGTAGAAGCAAATCCGTGTGTACCTTGGCGTACCTCTTTGCGAACCCGACTTACTCACATCTCCGACCGCACGGCGTGACGTTTCGGTCTCAAGAGTGCTTGATGGTTGCAGCCGTCGGCTTGACGAACTTTATTGACGAATCGGCAAATGAGTGTAACGAGGCGAAAGTTGGTTTCAACTCGACAAACGGTCCTGTGTGGGATATTTCTGTTGACTACCTTTCAGGGATGTAGCGACGAAAGCACGACAATCCCGCCTAAAAAGGAATCAGTTCAGGTCGATACAAGCGTGTCGCCTGCAAAACCCCTAAACAACACGTCCTCGAATGAGCCCGCAGATGTGCGGGAGCTCTGGACGCCGGCGCCACAGTCACGTGGGGTATATCCGGCGGTCGATGGCGATTAGACGAACGCCTGGCTGTTGACGTTGATGTGGCCCGAGAACTACTGCTAATGAAACAACGTCGCTCCCGTGAGGGGCGACCACAAACTCAGTTCTCGATGACGGACTTCGACTGACACCCTTCCGCGGGGGTCGGCAAGCAATTGTTAACAACACCCGCAATTAGCTGCGACTGACTCCCACTTCACCTGACACAGTCCGGTCACGAAGGCGAGTCCGTCCGGAGATTGGCGTAAGTGGTATCCCGCGCGCGGAGGGGGCGGAACCCACGGCGCATATCCAAGAACAAAAAATCCTTGGCTAGCAGGGACTTGGATTGGCTCCTCGAGCAGGACTCGAACCTGCGACCCAATGATTAACAGTCATTTGCTCTACCAACTGAGCTATCGAGGAGCAGCCGCGCGAAGTGTAGTGCCGTCACCGCCCAAGGTCAACGAGTAGTCACGGTACAATTGCGTTTAGTTGCCAGCCACCGCCTCATTGATGACCAAGTCATTTGATCTTGTGACCGACTACTCGCCGGCGGGGCACCAGCCGGACGCGATCAATGCGCTGGCAGAAGGCATCTCCGACGGGCTCGCGAGCCAGACCCTGCTGGGGGTTACCGGGTCCGGCAAGACCTTCACCATCGCCAATGTCATCGCCCGGCACCAGCGCCCGGCCATTGTGCTCGCGCCCAACAAGACGCTCGCAGCCCAGCTCTACGGCGAATTCCGGGAGTTTTTCCCGAACAATGCGGTCGAATATTTCGTCTCCTACTACGACTACTACCAGCCGGAGGCGTATGTGCCGGCCTCGGACCTGTTCATCGAAAAGGACGCATCGATCAACGAGCACATCGAGCAGATGCGCCTGTCCGCCACCAAGGCCTTGTTCGAGCGCCCCGATGTACTGATCGTTGCCACCGTGTCATCCATCTACGGCCTCGGGGATCCGCAGCAGTATCACAAGATGGTCCTGCATCTCTCTCGCGGGGAAACCATCGATCAGCGCGCCGTGTTGAGGCGTCTCGCGGAATTGCAGTACACCCGCAACGACATGGATCTCAAGCGCGGTACCTACCGGGTGCGTGGCGAGATCATCGACATACACCCTGCGGATTCCGACCGCGAGGCCATTCGCATCGAGTTGTTCGATGACGAGATCGAGTCGCTGAGCCATTTCGATCCCCTGACCGGTGAAGTACTGCGCAAGGTGCCGCGGCTGACGGTCTATCCGAAGACGCACTACGTCACACCGCGTCAGCGCTTGCTGGATGCCACGGATCTGATCAAGGAAGAGCTTGTCGAGCGGCTCGCGCAGTTGCGTGATGCAGGCAAACTCGTGGAAGCGCAGCGTCTCCAGCAACGCACCCAGTTTGATCTGGAAATGATCCACGAGCTCGGTTACTGCTCGGGTATCGAAAACTATTCGCGCTATCTCTCCGGGCGTGCCCCCGGTGAGCCGCCACCGTGTCTGTTTGACTACCTCCCCGAAAACAGTCTGATCTTCATCGACGAAAGTCACGTGACCGTGCCGCAGCTCGGCGCCATGTACAAAGGCGATCGGGCGCGCAAGGAAAACCTCGTGAATTTCGGTTTTCGACTGCTCTCCGCCCTGGACAACCGTCCGCTCAAGTTCGAGGAGTGGGAACTACTAGCGCCGCAAACGGTGTTTGTCTCTGCGACGCCGGGCGACTACGAAGCCGCGCACGCGGATCAGGTGGTCGAACAGATCGTGCGGCCGACCGGGCTGGTCGATCCGCAGGTGGAGGTTCGTCCCGCGCGCACACAGGTGGACGATGTGATGTCCGAAATCTCCGCTCGCGTGGCGGTCAACGAGCGCGTGTTGATCACGACGCTGACCAAGCGCATGTCCGAGGATCTCACCGACTATCTGTCGGACCACGACATCAAGGTGCGCTACCTGCATTCCGATATCGACACCGTGGAGCGCAGCGAGATCATCCGGGATCTGCGCCTGGGCGTCTTTGATGTGCTGGTGGGTATCAACCTGTTGCGTGAGGGTCTCGACATGCCGGAGGTCTCGCTGGTGGCCATACTCGATGCGGACAAGGAAGGCTTTCTGCGAGCGGAGCGCTCGCTCATCCAGACCATCGGACGCGCGGCCAGAAACCTCAATGGCAAGGCCATCCTCTATGGCGACACCATGACCCGCTCGATGAAGCGGGCGATCGAGGAAACCGACCGCCGGCGCTTGCTTCAGGTCGCGTTCAATGACGAGCACGGTATCGTCCCGAAGGGGATCAGCAAGCCCGTGGCTGACGTCATGGAGGCAGGTGGAGGCAGTGGCGGCAAGCGCGGGCGTCGGGGCGACAAGCGTGGCAAGACCAGTGGGGAGAAGCCGCTGGAGGCGCTGTCGCCGGCAGCAGCTGCCAAGCGCATGAAAGCGCTCGAGAAAGACATGTACGATGCCGCCCGCAATCTGGAATTCGAGCGTGCCGCCACCCTCAGAGACGAGTTGGAGACGCTACGCGCCTCCCTCTTTGGCGGTGCTGCAGGGCAGGATGTTCAGACCGCAAAGCTGAACGCCGCTGTATCCGGTGTGAAACCCAGGCCCGACGTTCGTCATCTCGAGGATTCGGCCCCATAATACAAGCGATCAATCCCATGACCTCGCGTTCAGTCCTCGCGGGATCCAACCAAGGAAACCAATATGCTCGAAGCCTATCGTCAACATGTCGCGGAACGCGCCGCAGAAGGCATTGTCCCGAAACCGCTTGATGCCGAGCAAGCGGCTGGCCTCGTGGAGTTGCTCAAGGCTCCCCCGGCCGGAGAAGAAGAATTTCTGCTCGATCTGTTGACGAACCGCGTACCCGCAGGCGTGGACGAGGCGGCGTACGTCAAGGCGGGCTTTCTCGCCGCGGTCGCCAAGGGTGAGGTCGCTTGTTCCCTGATCTCGCGCGTCAGGGCGGTCGAGATTCTCGGCACGATGCTCGGCGGGTACAACGTCGAGTACCTGGTCGCAGCGCTTGATGATGACGAGCTTGCCGATAGCGCCGCGGCGGCCTTGTCGCACACGCTGCTGGTGTTCGATGCGTTCAACGATGTCCAGAAAAAGGCTGACGATGGCAACGCGCACGCCAAGCGTGTCATGAAATCCTGGGCAGACGCCGAATGGTTCACCTCCAGGGACGAAGTACCCAAGGTCGTCACACTGAGCGTGTTCAAGGTACCGGGAGAGACCAACACCGATGACCTTTCACCCGCCGTCGATGCCTGGTCGCGTCCCGATATCCCCTTGCATGCCAAGGCCATGCTCAAGTTCGAAAGAGAAGGTTTCACCAAGGACCCGCTGGGAGATCTTGCCAAGCTGAGTGACGGCCCTCATCCGGTCGCCTACGTCGGTGATGTCGTGGGTACGGGCTCTTCGCGCAAGTCCGCGACGAATTCGGTCCTCTGGTACATGGGCGACGATATCCCGCACATCCCGAACCGTCGCGATGGCGGCTTCGTGTTGGGTGGCAAGATCGCACCGATATTCTTCAACACGCTCGAGGATGCGGGTGCATTGCCTATCGAATGCGACGTTGATGGCATGGAGATGGGCGACGTCATCGAGATCCATCCGCACGATGGCAAGGTCACGCGGCACGGCAGCGGCGAGCTGCTCTCTGAATTCACCTTGTCGAGCCCGGTGCTGCTCGACGAAGTGCGCGCGGGCGGGCGTATTCCGCTCATCATCGGCCGCGCGCTGACCGACAAGGCCTGTGAAGCGCTGGGCCGCGACCCGAGCCCGGTGTTTGTACGTCCCGGCCACAGTGACACGTCCTCCAAGGGCTATACCCTGGCGCAAAAGATGGTCGGCAAAGCCTGTGGTGTGGACGGTATTCGCCCCGGAGAATTTTGCGAGCCGCGCATGACGACGGTCGGCAGCCAGGACACCACTGGCCCGATGACGCGCGACGAGCTCAAGGACCTTGCCTGTCTCGGCTTTTCGGCCGATCTGGTGATGCAGAGCTTCTGCCACACCGCGGCCTATCCGAAGCCGGTCGATGTGGACACCCACCATAGCCTGCCGGACTTCATGACCAACCGAGGCGGTGTCAGTCTGCGTCCAGGAGACGGCATCATCCACTCCTGGCTCAATCGCATGTTGCTGCCCGACACGGTCGGCACCGGCGGCGACTCCCACACGCGTTTCCCGATGGGAATCAGCTTTCCTGCCGGATCCGGTCTTGTGGCCTTTGCCGCAGCGGTCGGCGTCATGCCGTTGAACATGCCCGAGTCGGTACTGGTGCGCTTCAAGGGTGAGATGCAGCCGGGTATCACCTTGCGCGATCTCGTCAACGCGATTCCCTATGCGGCGCTGCAGCGTGGCCTGCTGACCGTGGAGAAGAAGGGCAAGAAGAACGTCTTCTCGGGACGTTGCATCGAGATCGAAGGGCTCAAGGATCTCAAGCTCGAGCAGGCCTTCGAGCTTGCGGATGCGACGGCCGAGCGTTCCGCCGGTGGCTGCACGATCAAGCTCGATATCGAGCCCCTGAAGGAGTACATCACGTCCAACATCACGCTGCTCCGATGGATGATCGACCAGGGCTACGAGGATGCCAAGACCCTCGAGCGCCGCGCTCGCAAGATGGAGGAGTGGCTGGAAAACCCATCGCTGCTGGAGGCAGATGCCGACGCAGAATACTTCGAGACCATCGAGATCGATCTGGCGACCATCACCGAGCCTCTGCTGGCCTGCCCGAACGACCCCGACGACGTGAAGCCGCTATCCGAAGTGCAGAACACCGATATCGATGAAGTGTTCATCGGCTCCTGCATGACCAACATCGGCCACTACCGCGCCGCCGGTCAGCTTCTCAAGGAGGCGGGGGAGTACATCGATACCGTGCTGTGGATTGCGCCGCCAACACGCATGGACGAGCACCAGTTGAAGGAAGAGGGCTGGTACAACATCTTCGGCGCGGCGGGAGCGCGCCTGGAAATACCCGGTTGTTCCTTGTGCATGGGTAACCAGGCACGCGTCAAGCCGGGCGCTACCGTGGTTTCGACGTCAACACGCAACTTCCCGAACCGGCTCGGCAAGGGTGCGTTCGTGTACCTGTCGTCGGCAGAGCTCGCGGCAGTGGCTGCCTTGTTGGGACGACTGCCTACCCCGGAGGAGTACCAGAAGTACGTGGCAGGACTCAACGCGATGAGTGGCGAGCTGTACCGCTATCTCAACTTCAACGAGATTGCCGAATTCCAGAATTCGGCCGACGATGCCAAGGTCAAGTTCAAGGACATTCCGGTGTCTATCGTCGCGGCCTGAGGCTGCAGTGCTCCCGGGGCTTGCGCCCCGGGGGCAATTCCGGAGCCGACCGGCCGGGCCGTCAGGCGTCCAGAATTTCCTCGGCGGTGCGCAGGTATTTGCCACGCCCCAACAGCAGATTTATCCGGGAGCCGCCGCATTGGCGCCACAGCACCACCGATCGCAGGCCACCGAGTAGCACCGCGCGGATTGTCGATGCGGTGTCGCTGTTATTGAGGTGTGCCGGGTCGCCGGACACCATGATGCGTGGTGACAAGTGGCTGATGGCGGTGCGATAGAGATTTGCCAGATTCGAGATCAGCGTGGGATCGGTGACGTCGAAATCCAGGGATTGGGCACGGCTGATACCAATGCGCAATTGCTCGATCGTGCTGTCATCCTTGAGGACGTTGCCTCCGAGCTGAATCAGCGACAGCGCATAGCGGGCGATGTCCAGATCGTGGGCCTCCCCACGCCCGCCAAGCTGGTTACGTAACACACGCAGTCCGGGCTTGAGGTGCGTTGCGCTGCCGCCGTAAGCGTCGATCACGCGATCGGTGTTGAGCGTGAGTATCGAACGCAGGGTTGCTGCAAGCTCATCGTCGTTGCAGCGACCGGTGGTTGCAAGCGCCTTGCACAGGTGCACGGATTGGAACACGCCAGCCAGTGCAAGGGTCTGGTTGCCGGGCGAATCGAGTTGGCTCATGGGCGCAGTATAAAGGCGTACAACGGTTCAGATGGATGCTTGTTCTATTGTTGGACCCAGGCGGTCGATCACCCCACCGCCAAGACAGGTCTCATTGTGATACAGCACCACTGATTGGCCCGGCGTCATCGCACGTACCGGCGCGTCGAACTGCACGGAAATGCGTGCGTCATCGTTGCATCGTACTTCTGCGTCCAGATCCTGTTGTCGGTAACGCACGCGGGCGGTACAGCGGAATGTCGTGGCAGGTGGCACGCCCGCAACCCAATGCATGTCGACCGCCTCGAGCGTGGTACGCATCAGTCCGGCATGCTCGTGGCCCTGGCCGACGATCAAGCGGTTGCGCTCCAGGTCCTTGTCGAGCACGTACCAGGGCGCATCGCTCGCGCCGTCCAGCCCACCGATGCCCAGCCCCTGTCGTTGGCCGAGGGTGTGGTACATCAGTCCTGTGTGCTGGCCGATGACCTTGCCACTGTCGTCGACGATCTCGCCCGGCTGGTTAGGCAGGTAGTCCGCGAGAAACGCCGAGAACTTGCGCTCGCCAATAAAGCAGATGCCGGTGCTGTCCTTTTTGGTGTGGACGTGAAGACCCGCGTCCCTGGCACGCGCACGCACGTCCGCCTTGTCGAGTTCACCGACAGGGAAAAGACTGGGTGCGATCTGCGCCTGACCGAGCTGGTGCAGGAAGTAGCTCTGGTCCTTGTTGGCATCGAGTCCGCGCAACAGTTGCCAGCCAGAGGTGTCATTGTAGCCGCGCCGAACGTAATGCCCCGTGGCGATCGCATCGGCACCGTGTTGCTCGGCAAAGTCGAGAAAGGCCTTGAACTTGATTTCGCGATTGCAGAGCACATCCGGGTTAGGCGTTCTGCCGGCACGATACTCAGCAAGAAAATGTTCGAACACGCCAGCCCAGTATTCTTCGGCAAAGTTGACCGTCTGCAGTTCGATGCCCAGCATCGTGGCAACGCCAGCTGCATCCCGGTAATCCTGACGTGCGGTACAGGCCTCGTCGTCGTCCTCCCAGTTCTGCATGAACACGCCGCTGACACGAAAGCCAGCCTCGAGCAGCAACAGGGCAGTCACGGAAGAGTCCACGCCACCGCTCATGCCGACGATGACATGTGCCCCGGGGGGCGGCAAAAGCGAAGCGTTCATGTGCTGACCAGAAACCAGGGACTGTGGCGGGTGCTCGCTAGCATATCGGTCATGGCCAGACACTGCAGCCGAGATTCAGGCGCTATGCTGCTTGCATGATTTCGCTTGTCAAAGATTGGGTTGTCGACCCGCTCGGCCTGCTGTTGCTGTGGCTGCTCGGCCTGAGCCTGATGGCGCTGATACTCAAGCGTCGACGGCGCTCGCGACGGGTTGCGGCAAGCTCCAGTGCCGGTCGGTGGCTTCGGCGCGGCGTGTTCGCCGTGCTCGGCCTGGCGGGTTTCGCGGTGGTTGCAGGTCCGGCCATCGTCAATCCGGTACTCGCTTCGCTGGAGCATCAGGAGCCTGCCACCGAGTGCGCGGCGTCGACCCGCATCGTGGTGCTCGGTGGGGGCGCGAGTGCCCTTGCCCAGGATGTCTCGGAATTCTCTGCCATGTCGTCGGCAACCCTCGCGCGCACGCAGGGTGCGATCGAGCTTGCGATGGCCGATCCGACAGCATCTGTTGTCACCGTCGGTGGTGGGCTGGGTGCAGTGACAGAGGCCGATCTGATGGCAGAACTCATCGAGCAGTTCGGGATCGATCCGGCACGCGTACAGCGTGAGCGCACTTCGTCGAACACCGCAGAAAACGCCACACGTGTGCGCGAGCTGCTCGGCAGCGACGGTGGCCCAGGCGAGGAATCAATACGCCTGGTGACATCAGCGGCACATATGGCACGTGCGGCCGGCGTGTTCCGGGCCAGCGGTTTTGAGGTATGTCCGTATCCGGTCGATCATCTGGCCCTTGCTGACGTGCCATGGTGGGCGCTGTGGCCGCAGACAACCGCAATGGTGAAGTTCGACAAGTGGTTGCACGAGACCATCGCCTTGCAGCTCTATCGCTGGCGCGGCGACATCCGTCCTAGCTCCTAGCGTCAGCGGGAGTCCCCCCGGCTGTGCCGGGGAGGCATCCAAAGTTTGACGTTTCCGGGATTTGACAGATGCTGGAGTCCATCAAGAAACTCCCTGCTGTGAGCCGCCAAGCACACAGCAAAGGAGAACTTGATGGACGAATCGAAGACGCTAAATCACTCGAAGTGGGACTGCAAGTACCACGTTGTTTTCATACCGAAGAAACGTCGAAAGTCACTGTACGGCCCGTTGAGGCAGCACCTTGGAGAGGTGTTTCGAGAGCTGGCTCGGCGTAGGGAGTGCATGATTGAGGAAGGGCACCTGATGCCGGATCACGTACACATGATGATCTCGATACCGCCGAAGTACGCGGTATCGCAGGTGATCGGGTATATCAAGGGCAAGAGCGCGATCCACATAGCGAGGGTTTACGCGGGGAGGAAGCGGAATTTTGTAGGGCAGCACTTTTGGGCCCGAGGCTATTTCGTTTCAACGGTGGGAAGAGACGAAGAGATCGTTAGGGAGTACATACGGAACCAGGAGCGTGAAGACGCGCGACTGGACCAGCTCGAACTGTTGAGGTAAATCGCCACCTTTGGTGGCACCTGACTAGGGGCCGCGAAGCGACCCCGCAGCCGCTTTGAGCGGCTCACAACTTAATCCCCCCGGCTTTGCCGGGGGATATTTAGTGGACAGACCACTAGTGGTCTGTCAGATATCGTAGTACTCGCGGTACCAATCGACAAATCGCGCTACGCCGTCTTCCACGCTGGTGTCAGGCTTGTAGTCCACATCCCGAACCAGATCGCTGACGTCGGCAAAAGTGTCGGGTACATCGCCAGCTTGCAGCGGCAGCAGGTTCTTTTCTGCAGTCTTGTTCAAGCAGCCTTCGAGTACGCGAATGTAGTGCTCGAGTTCTACTGGCGCGTTGTTGCCGATGTTGTAGACCCTGAAAGGAGCCGAGCTAGATGCCGGATCGGGCTTGTTGGAATCCCACTCCGGATTGGGGGCCGCGACATTGTCGAGCGTGCGAATGACGCCTTCGACGATATCGTCGACGAAGGTGAAGTCCCGCTTGTGCCGTCCGTAGTTGAATACGTCGATCGGCTCACCCGCAAGGATCTTGCGGGTAAACAGGAATAGCGCCATGTCCGGGCGACCCCAGGGTCCGTAGACGGTGAAGAAGCGCAGTCCGGTGGTTGGAAGCTGGAACAGGTGGCTGTAGGTGTGGGCCATCAGCTCGTTGCACTTCTTGGTGGCGGCATAGAGACTCACCGGGTGATCAACGGACTCATGCACGCTGAATGGCATGTTGGTGTGATTGCCGTAGACCGAACTGGTTGACGCGTATACAAGGTGCTGAACATCGTGGTGACGGCAATTCTCGATCACGTTCAGGAAGCCGACGACATTGGCATCCACGTAGGCGCGCGGGTTTTCAAGGGAATAGCGAACGCCCGCCTGCGCTGCCAGATTCACGACCTTGTCCGGTCGATGGGCGGCAAATGTCTTCTTCATCAGATCGGCATCTTCGATGTCACCGCGGACGTCGGTGAACCCCGGCTGCGCCTTCACACGCGCGAGGCGCGCCAGCTTCAGATCAACGTCGTAGTAGTCGTTGATGTTGTCAATGCCAATGACTTCGTCGCCACGAGCCAACAACCTGAGTGCCAGCGTGGAGCCGATGAATCCGGCGGTGCCGGTAACTAGAACCTTCATGCAGGAAAGTGTCCGTGAAAGCTATGGGGCGATGTCAATGGAGAATCGATCGTCGTGGCGTTACAGCCTCGCGTCGACGTCGTCCTTGGGCAGTACACTCTTGATGTCGTACAGCACGTGCTCAGGCTTGCCGAGCTTGCGTATTCCCGTGCTTCCAAGTTCACGAAACTGCTCGTGCGCTACCGCCAGAATGATGGCGTCGTAACGGCCTGGCTCAAGATTTTCGGTCGGCGTGATGCCGTACTCATGCTGCGCTTCGGCAGCGTCTACCCAGGGATCATGCACGTCGACATTGGCGTGGTAGGTCTCCAGCTCGGCGATGATGTCGACCACTCGGGTATTGCGCAGGTCGGGGCAGTTTTCCTTGAAGGCAAGGCCGAGTATCAAGACGTTGGCGCCAGCGACGTGTATGCGTCGTCGGGTCAGCATCTTGATCACCTGTTCGGCGACGTAACTGCCCATGCCGTCATTGATCTGCCGGCCAGACAAGATGACCTGCGGGTGGTACCCGATTTCCTGTGCCTTGTGGGTCAGGTAATACGGATCAACGCTGATGCAGTGACCGCCGACAAGACCGGGTCGGAATGGCAAGAAGTTCCATTTGGTGCCAGCAGCCTCGAGCACTTCCAGGGTATCGATGCCGAGCCGGTCGAAAATGAGTGCAAGTTCGTTGATCAGTGCGATGTTGAGGTCGCGCTGTGTGTTCTCGATGACCTTGGCGGCTTCTGCCACACGGATGGAGCTTGCGAGGTGAGTTCCCGCGGTGATCACGCGGGCATACAGCTCATCCACTGCCTTGCCGACATCGGGTGTCGAACCTGCGGTCACTTTCATTATCGTGCTGACGCGATGCTCCTTGTCACCGGGGTTGATGCGTTCCGGGCTGTAGCCGCAATGAAACCCTTCGGTATAGGTGAGACCCGAGGCCTCCTCGAGCAAGGGAACGCAGACTTCTTCTGTGGCGCCCGGATACACCGTCGACTCATAGATCACGAGGCTGCCTTCGCGCATGACGCTGCCGATCGCCTTGGAAGCCAGAATCAGAGGAGTGAGGTCCGGCTGCTTGTGCTGATTGATCGGCGTCGGAACGGTGACGATGAACACCTGGCACTCGGCAAGTTCCTTGATGTCGTCCGAGAAATCGAGATGACTGGCCTCGGCGAGTTCGTCCTTGCTCACTTCAAGCGTCCGGTCCATACCCGTACGCAGCTCGCTGATTCGTGCTGAAGAGATGTCAAAACCTGTGACTGGCATCGACTTGCCGAACTCCACGGCGAGCGGCAGGCCCACGTATCCGAGACCGATGATTGCGATGCGCGCGTCAGGCGCGATGGTGTACATGGAGGTGTTCCCGAGTCAGGCGGTCGAGCGATTCGGCAGCGCACAGGCTGCCGTGCAGGGGCTGGAGTATAAGGCCGTTCATCGGCCGCTTGTCTGGCGCCAGGTCACGCTACCGTGAACTTTGGTGTGATCTGGCTCGCGTGCCATCGGC
>CALLMF010000021.1 GCA_938006335.1 uncultured Granulosicoccaceae bacterium
GTGCTCTGCCAATGCGTCCTGAACTTTCTCCAGCACGACGCCCGCTTGCACGGTGACCGTGCCTGCAACCGGATCGATCGCTTCGATGGCGTCGAGCCGCTCCAGAGACAGCACTACATCACTGGCGTCGCTATGCGTGGCACGCACCAGGCCGGTGAGCCCTCCGTGGGTGACCACGCATTGATGACGCTGGTGGCAAGCCTTTAATACAGCTGAGACCCCGTCTACCGAACGGGGCCTTGCCACCACCATGGCATTCAGCGGAGCAGGGTCCCACACGTGAGCGTTACGTGCAGTGACTGCATCCCCTTCGAGCAGATCGGCAGGATCGAGAATCTCGCCCAGCGCGTGGATGACATCACTGCGGGCTTGGGACGGAGCAGGGCTGGCGGTGGAGGGCATGCGCTGTCTGGGGGAGCGGGCTAGTCCCCTAAGATAGCTCGATACCGCGGGCGAATGAGACGATATGATCGGCAAGAATTTCCACGGTATCGATAGCCGCGACCGTGGTACTGAGTCGCTGCGCGATCATCGAGAACTCCGAGCAGGCAATCAACACGGTATCGACGCCGCGTTCTTCCAGCTGACGGGCACCGCCCTGTAGCGCATCGATACTCGCCCGTTCCGGGCCGATCGACTTGATCTCGATGATCGAGCGCAGCAGATCGTCGGTGTTGTCGGGAAACACGCAGGCGCAACCGGCGGTTTCCAGGATGTCCTGGAACAAGCCCGTGTCTTGCGCTGCCTTCGATGCCAGCACACCCACCGCCTTGCTGCCAACGGCGCGTTGCGCAGCCGCGGCCACCGACAGGCGGGTCATGTCGAGAAACGGGATATCGACGGCCGCGATGATATCGGCCGCAAAGTGATGGGCGGTATTGCACGGCATCGCCAGCGCCTCGGCACCGGCGGTTTCCAATGTCCTTGCCATCGACGCCAGCACCGGTCCGGGATCTTCACCGGTCTGGTTGATCAGCCAGTCGATGCGTGAGGGCACCTGCGGATTCATGTCGACCAGGAGGGGGATGTGATCAGCATCCCCGCGGGCATCCACCTTGTCGATCAACCGGCTCTGCAGGTGCACGGTAGCCTCGGGGCCCATGCCCCCGAGAATACCGACGCGCCTGAACGCACCCGAAGCGCTTGGGTTCAAGAAGCGCTCGTCCAGCGACCCGTGTGATCAAACGCCGCGTCATAACCAAACAAGGCAGCAGATCCACCGGTGTGGAGAAATACCACGCGCTCATCCTTGGTGAAGCGACCCTTGCGAATCAGATCGATGAAGCCTGCTGCACCCTTGGCGGAGTACACGGGGTCGAGCAGGATGCCTTCGAGCTCGGCAAACATGCGAATGGCATCGAGGCCCGATTCGGTAGGTATGCCATAGCCGTCACCAACATAGTCGGTGTTCGCGACGACATCCTCGCGAGCGACCACCCCGGCGCAGCCGAGCTTTTCCGCGGTGAGGCAGGCCAGCTTGTAGACGTTCTCTTCCTGCTTGTCGCGAGGAGCGCGCACACCGATGCCGAGCAGCGGAATCTGAGCATTGGTGGCCTTGAGCCCAACGACCAGTCCTGCCTGGGTACCGGCACTACCGGTGGCGTGCACCAGGTGGTCTACCTTCAATGCGCGCTCATTGACCTGGCCGAGCAACTCCAATGCGCAGTTCACATAGCCGAGCGCGCCGGTTGCGTTCGAGCCACCACCAGGGATCGTGTACACCTTGCGGCCTTGCTTGCGGTGCAGCTCGGCGGTCTTTTCGAGCTCGGCGTTCATGTCCAGGCCCGGCTCGCGCATTTCGGTGGTGGCGCCGTGCAGATGATCGAGCAGTACGTTGCCGTTGTGGTTGTAGTTGGGGTCCTTCGATTGCGTCCTGTCCTCGAGCAGGATGTGACAAGCCATGCCGATCTTTGCCGCAAAGGCTGCCGTCTGGCGCGCATGGTTGGACTGCGTGGCGCCCTGGGTCATCACCATGTCCGCGCCCTGCAGCTCGGCCTCGGCCATCAGGAACTCGAGCTTGCGCGTCTTGTTGCCTCCCGTTGAAAGACCGGTGCAATCGTCGCGCTTTATCCAGATCTCCGGGCCGCCCAGCTCGGCGCTCAATCGATCCAGCTTTTCCAGCGGTGTGGGCAGATGAGCCAGAAAGCGGCGAGGGAAGCGGGCAAGATGCATGGTTGAGTCCTTGTTGCAATTGTCGTATTTTGAGGGTGTTAAATATCTGGTCAAGTTCAGATTGCTGACTCAATAGTGCAATTTACGCAATTTAGGGCAAGAAACTGAGATGCGATTGGAGTGGTTGGAAGATATTCTGGCGGTGGTGGATACCGGCTCGTTCCATTCGGCGGCGGAGGTTCGGTTTCTGACCCCGTCCGCGTTTACGCGGCGGATCCGATTGATCGAGCAGAGGCTCGGTTGCGAGCTGTTTGATCGAAGCCGAAAACCGATCGTGCTCAATCGCCATGCGCGCGACAATCTTCCGCAGGTGCGCGATGCCGTGGCCACCTTGCAGGACATCAAGCGTCTGCTATCGGACCCGGGCGCCGATCGTACTCAGCGCATCACGATGATGTGTCAGCACACGCTGACCGCTTCGCTCGCGCCCACGCTGGTGGAGTTCATTTCCAAACACGTCCAGAACAACATGCGTATCCGCTCCGGCACCAAGAACGAGTGTCAGTTGGAACTGATCAAGCAGCAGGTCGATCTCGCTCTGGTGTACGAATCGATCGACGAGCCACCGGGAATCGACGATCAGTTTTGCGAGAGCCTGCAACTGGGGCAGGAAGAGTTCGTTCCCGTGGTCAATACGTCCGCCAATGAAGCGCTGGCTGCACAGATCGCCGACCAGCATTTCCCGATCATCGCCTACCCGCGATCAATATTCCTGGGCCAGGCCCAACACCGCGCTATCGCGCGTCATGGTGATCCGGAGTTCGTGTTTTCCACGGTCGTGGAGAGCGGGCTCGGCCTTGCGGTGGCGGAGTTTGTCCGTCGCGGGATCGGCGTCGGTTGGTTGCCCGTGTCCCTGATTGCTTCGGATCTTCGCAGCGGGGAGCTGGTGAACCTGGCCGATACCCTCCCGAGCTTTGCGTTGGATATAAAGCTGCTGAGGCTCAGCCGTGAGCAGACGAGCCTTGCCGACGATCTCTGGCAGCTGCTGCAATCAAACTGTGACAATCGCGTCTGGGACCTGACCGCGTGATGACCACCCGAGGCGGAAAGTACTGTCTATCATCTCCGCACCACAATGACTTCGATCCATCCAGAGGCTCCCAGAGACACCGCCATGCGTGACAAGGTCAGCAAGCCGTCGACGCTCGACAAGGCGTTGCGAATCAACCTCGACGAGAAGAAATACGGCTCGATTGCCGAGATTGGTGCGGGCCAGGAAGTGGCACGCCAGTTCTTTCTGGCCGGGGCTGCGGCGGGCACCATCGCCAAGACCATGTCGGCTTATGACATGCAGTTTTCCGATGCAATTTACGGCGTACAGCAAGGGGGCCGATATGTCTCCGAAGCACGGGTAAAGGCGATGCTCGGCACCGAGTACGATCTGGTCGTGGAGCGTGTCAGTGAATCCCGACCTCGCTCGTCGCGCTTTTTTGCCTACGCAGCGACAGTGTCGGCCAAGAGTTTCAATCGGGACAACGAATGCCATGCCTGGTGCGGCGTGCGGGTACAGATGTATCCGGGGGCCGCGCCTTCAGACATCATTGTGCACGTACGAATGCGTGACGGCGAAGCCGAAGAGCAACAGGATGCGCTCGGCATACTCGGTGTCAACCTGATCCACGGGGCCTACTACCACTTCGAGGACGCGAAGAAGCTCGTGGACTCGCTGACCGACAACGTCGCGCAAGACCGTATCGAGATTGATTCCATCGAGCTCACAGGCCCTTACTTCGAGGACCTGGACCAATGCGCCATCAACCTGCACCTGATCCGCAGTTGGAAAACCCGCGCGGTCATGTTCCACCCCGACGGTACCGTCGGGGTGCCATCGGAAATGCTTTACAAGAAAAACGTGTTGACCATCCGTGGCTCCTTCAAGCCGGTGACCCGACTCAACGTCGACATGATCGAGCAGGGGCTGAAGACCTTTGCAAAGAAGGGTGATGTGGAGCTGGATAGCGTACTGGTACTTGCCGAGATCTCACTGAACGATCATCTCGGCAACGACCTCAACGTTCCCGAAGAGGATCTGGTGGTACGCATCACGCTGCTCAATGCGCTCGGTTACCACGTGATGGTGTCGGATTACACGCGCTACTTTTCCTTGCGCGCCTATTTCCGTCAGTACACCAACAGACAGATCGGAATCGTGCTCGGCATGATCAACATGCGTCAGATCTTCGATGCAGACCGGTATGAGGGCGTTGAAGGAGGCATTCTGGAAGGTTTCGGCAAGCTGTTTCCTGACAACACGCGCTTGTATGTCTACCCGGAACTCAACGAAGCCGGCGACATCTGCGACGTGTCCACACTCGAGTTCGACGATCGCCTACAGCACCTCTACGAGCACCTGATTGCCAATGGCTATGTCCGCGATATCGAAGCAGGGGACCCCGAGTTGTTGCACGTCTACTCGCGTGATGTACTGCAAGCGATCGCCGAAGGCGGAGAGTGGGAAGCGACCGTCCCGGACACGGTCGCCAAGCTGATTACCGAACGCGGCTTGCTGGGCTACAAGGCGCGTTAGTCTTCGGCGGTTACCATACCCTCGATCACCTGTTGCACGTCGCCACCGATCAGCAGGCGCTTTGGATCGTCTGCTGACACGTGGAAGTACACGCGGCCCTCTCGATCCATAAGGCCATCGCCGTCCACGACCACAGCCAGCGGATTTCCGCGCATGGCGGTAGCGGTGAAAACGTGGAGTTGCAGGAAGCGTCGGGAGCGTGTCATTGACGTGTCTTGCGTTAGCATGGGAGACACTGTTGCAGTAGCTTACATCCCATGTATCCCTCGTTACCCTTGTTCTGCTTTGGCACCCTCATGGATCCCGAGGTGTTGACCGAAGTCAGCGCCTGCGCGATACATGAGTTGACCATTGCAGACGCCATCGTCGATGACTACGCGCAACGCGAAGTCGTCGAGGAGTCCTATCCCATTCTGGTACCAGTGCCAGGCGCCAGTGCAAAGGGTCGTCTTGTCTACGGCCTGACGGCGACTGCCATGGATCGCATCCGCTTCTTTGAAGGCGAGGAATACGAACTGGATACGCTTGAGGTCATCGCCGGCGACAAGCGCGTCGAGGCTTGCTGGTTTCGCGACACGGGCGCCTATCAGGACACGGGGCGCGAGTGGTCATATGCGCGTTGGCAATCCACGGGTCACGAAGAATTCATGCACATGACGCGGCAGTACATGGCGCTGCACAGCACGATGACCCTGGCAGAAGCTGACGCCCACTGGCGCATGATGTCGAGCGCGCCCTAGCGCGCCTTCGAGAACACCACGAAGCGATTGTTCGCCGGCATCGCGAGGATCTGCTCCAGCGTGAAACCCTGCGCCGTGGCCAACGGCACGATATCGTGTTGCAGGTCCCGGACACCCCATGCGCCATTGCGTTGCTTGAGATCCTCGCTGAACCTTGCGTTCGACGAGATCATTTCGCCGTCTTCTCCGAAAGGTCCGTACAGACACACGATGCCGTGCTCGTGCGTGAGTGCCCCGGCGGTTGCAAACAACCCTGCGGTAACCTCGATAGGTGAGATGTGCACCAGGTTTGACGCAAACACGGCATCAAACGAATCGGTATCGGCGACCGGTTGGGTTACATCGAGACGCAGCGGCCCCAACAGCCGCTCCGATAGCGCCAGTCTCTGCCACGCCACCTGGCTGGCAAGACTTGCGTCATCAATATCCGAGTAGGTCCATGTGAGCGACTGGGTCGCATCGACGATATGCGCGCCATGCTCACCCGAGCCCGAAGCCACCTCAAGTACCCGAGCACCGTCTTGAACCACACGCAAAAAGGCCTCCCTGACCGCATCCTTGTTGCGTGCGACCGAAGGTGAGAACAGCTGGCTCAAAACAACCAGGTGGCGGGATTGGGCATGGCGGCGTTCTGGCTCAGGTATTTGAGCCCCTTGGCGCAACGGACGATGAACCAGACGAACGAGAACACGCCTACGATGAAAAACACGGGTCCCAGCATGGCACCGATGATCAGCAGAGGGATGAACAGCAAACCAATCCAGAATGTCCGGATCTGGAAGCGGTAGTGGGTTTGCACACATGGCTCGGCGTCGGACTTGTAGATGTACGCCACGATGACTGCGACAATGCCGGAAATTCCGACGATGATACTGGCGAGATACAGGAAGTAGACGACCTTCGCGGGTGTGGCAGACGGTCCTGACTGCACGACGGGCTCATTCATGGTCTGAATCCATTGCGGTGTTCTCTTATTATGCCGCATGCGAATCCCGCAATCTCTTCAACCCAACTGATACGACACGCCTCATGAACAACGATCTGTTCGAGAAGGGCCTTGCCAACCGCAAGGCTGTACTCGGAGCCGAGTACGTCGAAAGCAACCTTGCAGCGGCCGACGACTTCACATTGCCGTTCCAGGAAGCAATGACGTCGTGGTGCTGGGGCTTTGGCTGGGATGACGACACCATCGATCACAAAACCCGCTCGATGTTGAACCTGACGATGCTGGCGGCACTTGGCAAGATGCACGAGTGGGAGCTGCACTGCGATGGCGCCATCACCAATGGGGTCAGCATGGAGGAGATTCGCTCGATCATCCATGTCGTCGGAATCTATTGCGGCGTACCTCAATCGCTGGAGTGCTTCCGGTCCGCACGCAAGGTGCTTGAAGCGCGGGGGATGCTGTAATGGAAACGGTTTTCACACCTATCGCGTCGTTCTCGGGCGGGATGATCATTGGCCTCGCTGCGGTGCTGTTGATGCTGGGTCTCGGTCGCATACTGGGCGGGACCGGCATTCTGTCCGGGCTGGTCTTCGCCGAGAACGCGAGCGAAGGGCTGTGGCGCGGAGCCATGGTGCTCGGAATGATCCTGGCGCCAGTACTCATCTACCTCGTCACGGGCGCCATGCCACAGATTGCTGTGCCGGTGAGCTCGATGATGATTGTCATTGGAGGGATCATTGTCGGCTTCGGTGCCAGCCTCGGCTCAGGCTGCCCATCCGGGCACGGCGTATGCGGGTTGTCGCGTTTGTCCGTGAGGTCTCTGGTGGCGGTACCGGTGTTCATGCTGACCGCTGGAATTACCGTATTCATCATCCGCCACGTTATTGGAGCCTGACATCATGAAACTCATTTATGCCTTGCTGGCAGGCGTGGTCTTTGGCATCGGTATCAGCCTGTCCGGCATGATCGATCCCGCGAAAGTACTCAACTTCTTTGATGTGGCCGGAACCTGGGATCCGAGCCTTGCGTTTGTCATGGGTGGCGCCTTGCTTGTCACGGCCATCGGCTACCGGCTGGTGTGGCGACGTAATGCACCCTTGTTCGACAGTCGTTTTCAGGTGCCGACATTCACAGTCATTGATAGACGCCTTGTCGGCGGCTCGGCCATCTTCGGCATCGGCTGGGGTATCGCCGGGTTTTGTCCGGGTGCGGCGATACCCGCGCTCGGCACCGGTCGCTGGGAAGTCGCCTTGTTTGTGGTCTCTGTTATTGCGGGGATCGGTATCCGACGCATGGTCGCGCCATCACAACCGCTGCCGAGTCCCAGCGCTGGGTGATGAACATCCGTTGACGGGCGGTGCGTGCTTGCAGAGAGCGTTTACGCGAGTAAACGCGCCGCCCGTTGTGCGTTTGAGCGCTGCACCGCGGCTGCCGTGCTCGCGGCCGTTGGCATCGAACAGTCGATAGCGTCGAACGACGTCAGTGGGATATGTTGCCACCGTGCGCTTCAGCTGAAAGCCACCCTCGTGCAGTAATCGGTGACAGCCGCCGCACAGCAGGACCGCATTGTCGAGCGTCGAGCGCCCTCCCTCAGCACGTGGCACAACGTGATGCCCGTCCAGATGCCGCGTGTTGCCGCAGCCCGGCATCTGGCAACACCCGTCTCTGGCGCGCAGGGCTCGTAGCTGTCGTCGCGTAAACGGCGCTGCTTCGCGTCGTGAGGCAAACGGGTTGCCTGCGTCGTCAACCACGTAACTGGTGTAGCCGGCTTGTGCTGCCAGACGACGTACCGTGGCAACGGGGAGGGGCGTCTTGCCATCCATCAACGGTTTGGGCGTTGGTCCCGCCGTTTGATCGGCGCCTGAACACGCTGCGGCGAGCGTCGCGGCATCCACCGTGACGTGCACGCGAAAGCGGTCTGCCGTCGCAACGGCCTCCCCGGCGTGCGCGAGCGATCGCCGGCTCATCATGACGGCAGCGTCGGCGCGACGTTGCCGTGGTGTTATTTCGTCCTCGGCTGCGCGATCATGTACCTCGCTCGTGACCTCGTCGTCGCAGTGCTCGAGGCTGCGCAGGAATTCGGCGGCCATATCTTTGGGAAGATCGATGGTGATACGCGTACTGAAGGCATCCACGTCGCGAGTACGCAAGGCACGCCTCTCAAACGCGGTCAACAGGCCCTGCGCCTCGGCGTCTTCGGCTGCAGCCATTGCGGCGGCATCCTGGTCATGGCGGTAGTGCTCACACCATCTTTCTGTCTCCGATGCCGAAAGGTCCAGGGTTGCGGTAGCAAAGGACTCGTCAGTTGCCGGCGTTGCATGTCGCGTGATGATGCGTGCCTTTGTATACGAGAGCTTGCCAAGTGCAAACAGTGCTGCACACATCGGAAGGTCGCGCAGCGCACGACCCACACGAAGATGCTCGTAGGCGCTGACGCGCGCCATGCCGAGGTGCACGTCCATCCACTGCGTCATGCATCGACAACCATCACGCAGGTACAACTCGGTATCATCAAAGCGCACCAGCAGGTCCAGCTTTTCGGACAAGTAGCGGTCCGATTTGCGGGCGGCCGCCATCAGCTCCCGTCCGAGGTCTTCGTTGGCAGGCTGTGTGGAGGAGGGATGGCACAGGCGCTTGAGCTTGGCGATGGCAGCCTTGCGGTCGCTAGCGGCTACACGCACGCCTTCGACCAGTGACATTGCCAGGCGAAGTACTTCGCCTTGCTGGTGCACGGCGTTCGCCTTGGTCGCGTAGGGCGGTGCATCTTCTGCAACACGCCACAAGGCGTGCGAATCGCGGATCGGATTACGACTGCTTAGTGCACAACCCATGGCTTTGACCTCCTTGACTGCCTTTATTCAGGCTACGTCAATTCGGGCTGATATGGGGCGAACAGCGATTACAGAGCAGTAAATATATACAGTATATGATTCGATTCCACGGTCAGAAGCGCTCCGGTGAACATTGCCACGCTGACGAAGGAGAAGACCGAGGCACTCAGTACCAGTTGAACCGTGGACGAGGCTTCGGCCGGGGACGATGGCGTCATGTCACAGCTGCTGAAGATTCACAGATCCAGAGGCTTTCTTTTGCGTAAGATATTTCAGAAATATCTGAAAATTCAAAAAGCCGCCATTCGGAGCTCCACTCCATGAACTTGTCTTCACCCACCCGTGAGTTTGTCCTGCACTTCGGTGAGATGGGCGCCCGATGGGGGATGAACCGGACCGTCGGGCAGATTTACGCCGTGCTGTACCTCAGCGAGGAGCCCCTGTGTGCGGACGACCTGGTCGACCGGCTCGGGATATCCCGGTCCAACGTGTCGATGGGTCTCAAGGAACTCAAGTCGTGGAAACTCGTGCGCCTCGTGCACCAGCCGGATGATCGGCGCGATTTCTTCTCCACCCCGGATGACGTCTGGGAGATTGTGCAGACGCTGCTTGAACAGCGTAAGCAGCGGGAAGTCGATCCGACACTGACGCTGCTGCGTGAGATGCAGCTCGAGCATGGCGACGATCCGGAGACCTATGCAAGCGTTCGTATGGAGCAGACACGTGAGGTCATAGAGGCAGCGGTCGAGGGCTATGAGCAACTCGTGACGCTGGACAGGGCGCAAATCGAGCGACTGCTGAAGGTCGGTGGCGCGACAAGAAAGGTGCTGGACTTTGGCCACGCCATGCGGCGTGGGTCTCAACGTAACGCAAGCAAGAGGGGCTGAGGGCATGGATGATCTGATTCTGTCGCGCATCCAGTTCGCGGCCAACATCACGTTCCACATTCTGTTTCCAACGATCAACATCGCGCTGGCGTGGTTGCTGGTCTACTTGAGGGTGCGAGCGAACCGCACCGGCGATGGCGTCTGGTTGGAGATGTACCGCTTCTGGGTGAAGATCTTTGCGCTGACCTTTGGCCTCGGCGTCGTGTCCGGCATCACGATGAGCTTTCAGTTCGGGACCAACTGGCCGGGCTACATGGAGGTGGTTGGTAACATCGCGGGGCCACTATTGGCTTATGAGGTGCTTACCGCGTTTTTTCTCGAGGCGGGGTTTCTCGGCATCATGTTGTTTGGTACCAGCCGCGTCAGTCGTGGCGTGCACACTCTGGCCACCGTGCTGGTTGCCGGCGGCACCACGCTGTCCGCCTTCTGGATACTTGTACTCAATTCCTGGATGCACACGCCTGCAGGCTTCGAGATGATCGATGGGGTCGCGCACCCGACCGACTGGATGGCAATCATCTTCAACCCGTCGATGCCGTACCGGCTGGTGCACATGCTGCTCGCGTCGGTGCTGACGATGTCGTTTCTGGTGGCAGGTATCAGTGCGCTGCGCTGGCTATGGGGGGATCGCTCCGAGGCGGTTGCGCGGACGATGCGTGTGGCCACGATGCTCGCCGCCATCACGATCCCGGTACAGATATTTGCAGGTGACATGCATGGGCTCAACACACTCGAACATCAGCCGGCAAAGGTCGCTGCCATGGAAGCCAACTGGGAAACGGGTACGCGCGTGCCGCTCGTCTTGTTTGGTTTTCCCAATGAAGAGACGCGACAGAACGACGCCGAGATCGGTATTCCCGGGCTCGCAAGCTTCGTGTTGACCCACGATATCAACGGAGAAGTGCCCGGACTGAACGACTTTGTAACCGCCGACGGCGAGGTACTGCACCCACCGGTCGCGCCCTTGTTCTTCGGGTTCCGGATCATGGTCGGTACCGGGCTTCTGATGCTCGCGGTGAGCTGGTTTGCGGTGTGGCGCTTGCGCAAGCATGGTGAACCGGGAAAGCCCTTGGCGCGCGTCATGGTCGCCATGACGTTCTCTGGCTGGGTGGCAACGATCGCTGGCTGGTACGTCACCGAAATCGGGCGTCAGCCCTGGTTGGTCACCGGTGTTCTCGATACGAGCAGTGCGGTGGCCGAACATCCGGTGCCGGTGCTGCTCGGTTCGCTGAGCTTGTACCTGAGCATGTATGTTGTGCTTTTGGCTGCCTACATTGGAACGCTCTGGCATCTTGCGCGACGAGCGTCGGGCTTGGAGGCACCACAACCGCCGCGGCCCGAACGTACGGTGGGCACCGGCAGTCTTGTCGCCAACCATCGTGGTGGTCCGGGGGTCATTGCCGCCAGCCGCGCGCGAGGAAGCTGACATGGAACTCGATCTTTCTCTGGTTCTCGCTGACCCCTTGCCTGTGGTGTTCGGTGCGCTGATGGCCATCTCGGTGTTCACCTACGTGGTGCTCGACGGGTTTGATCTTGGTGTAGGCATCCTCAGCCGTGATGTGGACGATGAGTCACGCACGTTGATGATCTCCTCGATCGGCCCGTTCTGGGACGCGAATGAGACCTGGCTTGTGCTGGCCGTGGGCTTGCTGCTGGTTGCGTTTCCGGCGGCTCACGGCATCGTGCTAACCGAGTTGTACGGGGCAGTGGTCGTGTTGCTCGTTGGTCTGACCTTGCGCGGAGTGGCCTTCGACTTCCGGGCGAAGGTCACGCGGGCCAAGCGGCCACGCTGGGATCGGGCGTTCTTCATCGGTTCCTTGCTCGCATCGCTCGCACAAGGGTGGATGCTTGGGCGGTACGTGCTGGGCTTCCAGGATGGGCTGTGGCCGCTGGCGTTCGCGGCGCTCTCTGCCGTGTGCGTGGCGGGAGCCTATTCACTGATCGGCGCGGTATGGCTTGTTGCCAAGACCGAAGGGGAGCTGCGGCAACGTTCGATAGACTTTGCCCAGCGCTCGCTGGTGCTGACGGCGATTGGACTTTCACTTGTGTCGATTACGACTCCCTTGGTCAGCGAGCGCATCCGCGACACGTGGTTTTCGTTCCCGGACGTTGTGCTGTTGGCACCGATACCACTGATGACGATAGCGGCGCTGGTGGCGCTGTACCTGTCGCTGTCAGGGATGAAGGGGCACGAAAGGCGACGATGGCGCTGGGTGCCATTCACACTGACGGTACTGGTCTTTGCACTGGCGTTTTTTGGCCTGGCCTGGAGCTTTGTGCCGTGGATCGTGCCGGATCAACTCACGGTGTTCGATGCCGCGTCGGCGCGTGGATCGCTTGCGATCATTCTCGTAGGCACCTGCGTTACCTTGCCCATGATCATTGGCTACAGCATCTTCAGTTACCGCGTTTTCCGAGGGCCTGCGAAGGAGTTGGCTTATTGACTAGTGCCGTGCGGTCGCTGAATGCATTTTTTTCTGGCGACAATGATGCTAACTTGACGTAACCCCTTGCAAGAGCAATCAAGGTGTCGTCATGACCGCAGTTCGCTACACGTTGGTACAGAAAATCCTGCACTGGTTGATCGCGCTCGCGGTCATCGGGGCGCTTGCGGGTGGCGAGCTGATCCATTGGCTGGACAACGGATCGCTGAAAGACCAGATCTACTTCGTACACAAGTCGACGGGTATGCTGATTCTCGCGCTCATGGCGGCCCGCGTGGTGGCACGGCTGACCTATGGCGCGCCTGGGTTGCCTGCGGAAATTCCCGGCTGGCAGCGCACGGTATCCGGGGCCACGCACTTCCTGCTGTACGCGCTGCTCGTGCTCATGCCGCTGGTCGGTTGGGCCGCAACGAGTGCATTTCCGGCACCGCTTCCGTTCTACGGTCTGTTCGAGGTCCCGGCGTTGATCGGCGCGGATCGCGCGTTGTCAGAACGGCTGTTTGAGGTCCACCATTACATGGGCAGGGCCATCCTGGTGCTGGTCGCAATGCACATTGGTGCGGCGCTGTTTCATGGGCTGGTAAAGAAGGATGGGGTGTTTCAGCGGATGGTGTGATGTGACGGTGTTTCCGGCGGCTATTCGGGCACCTATTGCGATACCTGGCTGGGCAGCAGTGATCTGGTCGGCGCAGTGCTGGAAGGCACATCGTTGTGTCAACCGCAAGCGGCGACGACGATCACCACTTACCCCAAGACGCTCGAAGACCCTGACTGAAGAGCGACAGCACTATCTGATTTTACAGGCACTGAGGAGACAGCCGAGCATTCTGTGCGTGAAGTGCGGATTTCTCTACCTGCGAATGTGTGGTGTTTTGAGCTTGGGCGGCTGTCTGGATAACGGGTTCCTACTGATCGCCGGCAAGAAATACCCGCTTTATCAGTTGATCAGTACAGCGTGTTGCTTGGTGCGCCAACGTGGCCACATTGCTTCGCGTTTGATTTGAATCTATAAGTGGCAACGAGGAACATGGCAAAGGTGTGCCTTGAGTACCCAGATCGGATACATTTTCCCCTCGGAAACCACTACCCGCGCCGTACAGTCGGCGGACCCAGCTGCCATGGCCACGTTTCGACACTCTGTTCGCACGCTTATCCTGAGTAGCGCAGCCGTCGCTGGTCTTGCCGCCTGCGACTTTTCAGAGCGTTCGTCTGATTACCGCACGCTGGACGTCACGGTTGCTGTCACCGATGATGTTCAGGGGCGGCGCTATGCAGTGGCTAGCGCAGATGTCGGTCGACTGACCGAAGGTGATCGAGTCGCCATTCGTTATGCGAATTTTTCGCAGACCCTGTACCGGCGCGAAGCAGACTACCGCTACACCGCACGTCTCCCTGATACTGAAGACCCAGTGGAGAGTGTCCACTTCGACGTCACACGTGGCAACGGCGGCGACACTGTCACGCTTAGTGTTTCTGTCCCGCGGATCGAGGACTTCAGTGTGACGCGATTGGAGCCCGGCATCGATGCGAGCAACCCGGTCACGCTGAGTTGGCGTCTCGTGCCGAATGACGAGAGATTCGAGACGCTCATCGAGGCCAGACCGCTGCGCTGCGAAGACGCCAACGGGGCCGCGCTCTCGACCGAGAGTTCATCGGCGAGCAGCTTGTTGTCGTGCCGGCGGATCTACTTACCACACCACCACCGAGCGGTACGGTGTGTCGCTACGCGGTGGGTCTCGCTGTCAGGACCGATGCGTCAGTCAGCGGCCGACCGATCGACAATGGCAATGGAGAGACCATCGACAGCATCAACATTCAGAGTGGCTTTCAGGCACTCCAGTTCGACCCGGTAGAAATCGATGTTCGGTTCGGCCAGGCATCGGACGCGTCATGAGGGCGATAGTGACTCCGATGAGTAATTACTCGTTCACCGTTGTTGGGCTCGCATTGGCTCTGCTGTTGCTGCACACGGGTACCGCCTTTGCTGATCCGTTCGATGGTTCTGTCGCGGTACGACATACACGTACCAAGGTCGTAAACCGTTTTGACGTCGACATTGATCCGGACGAGGGTGAGGGCGACACATTCCGGACGTTGATAGATGGATTAGACCTCTCGCTACGCGTGCTGCGACCGTTGCCGACAGGCTTGCAAGGCTCGCCAATCAACACGCTCCGATGGAAGGTGACGTACGACTACGTCGACTTCGATGGACTGCTTCTCCAAACCCTCGGTGCGGGTGGGGAACTGCTGTACCGCACCCGAGGCCCCTATGCTGGATCCGTGGGTTTCGGGGTCGGGGGCATGCTGGGCGTGACGCGCTCGCGTTCATTCTTTGACGTCGCGGGACATGCCACGCTTGAGCTGTCCGCAATTGCCAGCTTGAGTCTCGGTTTTGTCGGCTTCGAGTTCGTTCTCTGGGAGCGTGCCACTTCTCCTGGCGATCTGGACGAGGGCAATATCGCTCCGCGCACACGCGGACAGAGAATGAATATCATGATTCGGTTTTGACGGTTCTCGAAACGGTAGAAGGCGAATTGATAGTGGCTGGCTGGGTGTGCGCGACTGACGCGCCTTGAGCCATAATCAGTATGGGGCGCTTGACCGCTCTGTTTGGAGCTCAGATCCAACGTCCCACGGAAGTTGAAGAGGGCGGGATTGGGCTGTGCCAGATCCGATGGCGTGTGCGCGTTTATTGGGACAGTCTCCAGCGTTGTTGAGTTGGCTCTGTCCGGATAAACCTGCACGCCATTGAAAAAGTTTCCGCAGCAATCCATTTGTTTTCTCAGAGGCCCGAGTTTTGATAGGATCTTCGCCTCAGGTCCATCGGCCTAAGGCTCAATGAATCTGCGGATAACGTCAAAACTGCAAAGACGCTACTCGAATATCGCCATATCGATGCTGTGAAGCGAGTTTGTTTTCGCTACGTCTCTGTTTTGGCCTCTGGTGAATGGAGCGATGATAGAATGACGAGAATAATGTCGCTGTCTGCAGTACTGGTTGGGTTAGCCACCCCAGCAATCGTGCTGGCGCACTCTGGCGGAACTGATAGCAACGGTTGCCACGCTGGGAGTCAGCCCTACCACTGTCACAGCAACAATACCGCGACCTCAGATGTGTCGGACTCCAGCTCAGGAATAGACGGAGTTGATGCTTGGGACTTAAATCTCGGGTATCGATACTCCTTCGACGGCGCATCTCCGGTTCCCTACTTCGGTCTGTCGATTGGACAGCGAGCTGACGAAGAAGACGTACTAGTGGGAGTAGATCTCGGTTTTCAGTTTGCTCGCGGGATGTATATTGGCTACGTTTCGACGTCAAACAGCATTCAATTTGGCTATCGTGCGCTGCACTTTTCGGCAAACAGAGACTCGATCGGGATCGGAATACGATTTCCTGCGCGTGCAAACTCGTTTCTCGAGTCAACTGTATACGTCAGTGGTAGCGGCTTGTTCGGCGCAGACGCGAACTAGTCATGGGCAGGTCAAGACTTCTACGTGTGTCGACCTTGGAAGTCAGCGCCGAGATCGCAAAATGACGTTAACCTAGACGGGTTTGATCGCGTGATTCTGGCGCAGTTGCAGATTGACGTCAGCGCAAGCGTGGAATAGATCGGTCAACACGTTGGCCTGTCGCGCAACGTCTGCGGGAGGCGCATCGAGCAACTCGACGAGGCGGGCATCTCGGCGAGCTTTGTGATGGAAGACGTCAAGGCCACGCCATCCTTGCCGTTGCGACTCGGCGACGAATGGATTCGCGGAGTTTTGAACTTGGCGTGCTGTCCAGATGAAGGTTGGCTACCCACCGCCCATAAAAGTGCGGATCTTCGAGGGGCTTCGGTGCGGGTCCGAAACAACTTGGATCGAGGTGATGGTAAAGAAGGGGGCCCCATAGCTATTCGGTGTTGACGGCGTACTTTTGTATGCAAGGGTTTAAGTTGAGTTACGTGACCATATTATCTCGTCGCCGGGTGCGCGATGTGCAGTTGGGAATGAGCTGTTGACGTGTCTCTCTAACAGAATGAATGAGTGATTAGTTGCACGAGATCGAACGATATGTGTGACACACCCATCGACAGAATTCTCAGAACACTTCCCGACCAAAAAGCAAGTGACAGAAGGGTATTCCTAGATGACATCGTTGCAGCTTTTCCGAAGGGCAATACGGCTGCTTTGATCAAACAAGGCCGCTCACGCAGTCAGTTGGTTGACCAAACGGGCTGGTCAGAGTGGCTGCGAGGGCAGCATTGCGAGCATGCAGACTTTCGGGTTCGCGTTGACGAGTGTGGGCAAGAATACGTGCTCATTCATCGGACGAAAGGTTGTTCTAAGTGCAAGCAAGTTGATGGTGAGTTCATTGCTTCAGGCTGTGCCGATTGTAGGTGGTTGAATGCTTAACCTGATCAGGCTTCTCAACGACCCGCCTGCTCTTGGGGTCCCGATAGTCTGCGGGGAACCATGTCCTCCCTCCGTCAAGCGCTTTGATAGCGTAGGTACCCTCAGTGTTGTCAACATGGACGGATGCTACTACTTCGTTACCGCTAATCACGTGTTGAGAAGATTCGAGGACAAGCCATTGCTTGCACCGGTCGAACGGCACTGTGGTGTCGTCCAAATCAATTCTGATGATTGGTTTCACATATTGTCGGTATCAGATTCAGCTAATTTTGGCGATGGCACTTACGACTTGGTGTGGCGAAAACTCGATGACGCACAAGTCGAATCGCTTAATCCTGCTTTTGTGTGTCGCTTGGGCCGCGCAACAGAATTTAGTTCGCCGTTCAACGTTGTTGCGTTCGGTTACTTGAATAAACAGAACACGGCGAGAAAACGTCAGATACGCAACAGAATCATTCCGTCGTTCTTTCAAATGCGGCACCCTGGCGTAAGACCGTCAATAAAGCCGCCTTACGCCCGCGCGCAGTATGAGGGAAAAATGAAGCTTTACTTTGACCGGAAAGGAGCAAAGGGTTGGAGCCGGAGTTCGTTCGCCGCAGTGGGGCACACCGCACCAATACCAAGTGGCCTTAGCGGCGGACCAATTGTCGTAGAGAAATCGCTGTCACACACAGGTAAGCGGGCCGGCACGGTAGTTGGATTCGTAACCAAATACATCGAGGCAGATAAGACCCTAGAGGCAACGACGTCGGATGTGCTTATCGATTGCATTCGGAGAAGTGCGTACCAACAGACGAATACAAAAACAAATTGACGCTCGCTCTGACGTCTGGGGCACGCTGTGCCCTACTTTGGACGTTGCAAGTACGTCGCACAGTGGGGGCGTTAGTCGGGGTGTTCGCGGCAACAGTGCGACACACTCTTGGGTTGCGCACGCCGTGGAGATCGACAATCGCAGAAATAGTCTCTACTCGTATCTCGAGAACGCTGGTAGGAAAAAGTTAGATAAGCCTTGACTATCGGAAATGGCAGTCGGTGTTTGTCAACCTAGTTGCACTATAAATCAGGTCACAGTGGCAACCCTATCCGGATTGAGTGTCATGGTTGGTATATGGCTCCAGTCACGGGTCTCTCCGCTCCAGCGCATCGGGTTCTCTGCTTTCGCCTGCTGATAGACCTCGTCTCGTTTGGCCAGGAGATCCTTATCTTTGCCTTGATGTCGTTGTGCCGGTGTCACGAACTTCAGCGCGCTGTGCCGGTGCTCGTGGTTGTACCACTGCATGAAGTCATTGGCCCACTCTTGTGCAGCCTTCAGACTGTCAAAGCCTTCAGACGGCCAGCGAGGGCTATATTTGAGCGTACGGAACAGCGACTCCACGAACGCATTGTCGTTGCTGACGCGTGGCCGCGAGTGACTTGAACCGATGCCCATGTCGTGCAGCTTCTGTCTCACCGTCTGTGACTTCAATACACTGCCGTTGTCACGATGCAATATCGGTGGATTCAGCACCGCTTTCTCACGCCACATCGACTGTTCGATCACTTGGCAGGTATGTTCGCTGTTCTCTTCAGTAAAGACCTCCCAGTGCACGCCGTAGCGGCTGTACAGATCCTCCACCATGTACAGGTAGTAGAACTGACCTTTGACCCGGCTTGGTAGCCAGGTCACATCCATCATCCACACCTGATTGACGCCGTTGGCGACGTGGGTCGTCGGTGGCCGTCGCTTCTGCCGAGCCTTGGCACGTCCACGGTGGTGGAGCATGCCGTGTTCACGCAGTACGCGATAGATCGTGGATTCTGACCCGTAGTACACCCCCTGGTCTGCCAGGGCCGGTACGATTTGAGACGGCGGAAGGTGGGCAAACTCGGGGCTGTTGCAGATATCGATCAGACGCTGCTTTTCCTCACCGCTCAACTGTTTCGGCTGTACGGGCTTTTTCGCCTTTGGTCGCTTGTCCTGCTTGACGTCAATACCCGCTGGGCGCCAACGACGGAGCGTGCTGGGGGCGATGCCGACGACGTCACACGCAGCGGTGAGTCGAGCCCCGCTGGTAACCGCTTCGTCGATCATCGTCAGGATGTCGTGGCGCTGTGCAAGAGAACTCATTGATCCTCGTCCTCCCACAGCGCCTGGAACTTTTTTGAGAGCACCAGCAAGGCGGCACTTTCAGCCAACGCCTTGTCCTTGCGCTCAACCTTGCGTTTGAGTCGCTTGATTTCGTTGCGTGCTGCCTTCAGTGGCTCAGTGGGCGAGTCCGCGCCGCCCATGCCGGCGATACACGCCGAACGCCA
>CALLMF010000022.1 GCA_938006335.1 uncultured Granulosicoccaceae bacterium
GAATTTCACTCCAAGGCCAATGCACTGAACGATGAGTCGATGGCGGTGGTCGCTGCTGCTGCATCCGATCATGGCAAGGGGATCCTTGTTCACAACGATGCGCAGCACTATTCCGCAGGGGTAGACCTCAATGCGTTTCTCGGCTTCATCGAGGCGCAGGACTTCGACGGCATGGATGCGTTTCTGGAACGCTTCCAGATGGCAGTCAAGGCACTTAAATACAGCCCTGTCCCTGTTGTGGGTGCGCCTTCAGGTCTGGCCTTGGGAGGCGGCTTTGAGGTGCTGATGCACTGTGACTCGCTCGTGGTGCATGTCAACTCCGTACTGGGACTGGTGGAGTCGGGTGTGGGTCTTTTACCTTCCGGCGGCGGTATCAAGGAAACGTATTTGCGCTGGATGAAGCCTGACGGTGATGTTGACAACGCGGTCTGGAATACCTGGATGAACATCGGCTACGGTGCCACCGGTACGAGTCCGGCGAGAGCGGAGCGCTTCCGGTATTTTCTCCCCGAAAGGGATACCCAGGTCATCAACCGCGATCGCCTGTTTCAGCTGGGAGTGGCCAAGCTTCGTGAGCTAGGTGTGAACTACCAGGCGCCGGACGCGGATCGTGTGACGCTTGCCGGTGGAAACATCCGCGAGCGCATGCAGGCATTCATGGACGCCGGTGTCGAGCGAGGCGACTTTAGTTCGCACAACCGCACCGTTGCGATGGTTATCGGCGGGGTGTTGTCCAGCGAGGACGGTGCCGAGCGCGTCATCAATGAGGATGAGGCTTACGCGCGTGAGCGCAGTGGCTTTGTAACCCTCGCTAAAACCGAACAGACTCGCAACGAGATCCGCAAGGTCCTGGGCGTGTAGGAGAGCGCCGGTGGATGTTGACGCGTTGCCCGGAGGCGCGCTCGCCTAGTAGGTGAGCTTCAGCGCTTCGGTGCCATCACCACCGATGGCCAACCATCGCCTGACGATGCGTGGTGCCTCTTCGGTGTCGGTGGCTGGCTGATCAGCGGCCGCGGATCCCGTTGGCGCATTGTCAGTCTTGTAGGGAACCACCAACGATCCGTTGATTTCGGCGAAGGCCTGACGGTCAGCGTGCAGGGTGCTGTCGCTGGCATCAACCCCGGGTGTCTCGCGGATCATGACAGTGCCATCAGCGAAGTAGCGGCGGGCCGCAACCTCATCCGGAGCGACCTGATCTTCGGAGCGGCGCACGCGAGTGACCCAAGCGACACTGGCATCGACATCCGTGCCGAGCTCATCGGGCGCGGCGAGCACCTTGCGCTCGCCAAGGGCAAGTCCACTGCCCTGAAGCATCAAGGTAAGACGGTGGCCACTCTCGGCGTCGCAATTGATCATGGTGCGAGCGACCGACTCGTTCATGTCTGCATCTATCGATGTGACGCCAATCTCCTCCAGCCCATCCACGCGAAGTCGGCAGGAGTTGTCGGCATACCAGACGGCGGAGGCCTGCCCGTTGACCGCTGCGGTGTCCGCGACTGCAGATCGCACGACATCGCCGGCCAGGACTGTTGCCGACGCTGCGGACACGGCAAGGCCGAGTGCGAGGCTGGCGGCAGGCAGTGGTGAATGCAGGGCGAGCATGATGCTGCGAAATCCGTCGTTGAGATCTTACTGACTGGATCGTAACTCTCTTTGAGTAATCTGTCGCGCACAAGAGGGTCAGCATTTGTTACGAGCCGCGACGCAAGACCTGTCCGGTTCAGCCTGGTTCAGCTCAGTTGGCGAGTCATCAACGCCGTCTTGACGACCTCGGCAAAATCCGGCAGCGGGGCCGAGAGGCGCGACTCTGGCACGCCGACGCCCCAGATGGGGCCCGGCCAGGCGGCGTCCGTCTTGTGGCGAGCGACCACATGAACGTGCAGCTGCCGCACGATGTTGCCGATCGCGGCCACATTGACCTTGTGGCAGCCCGTGGCCTGCTGCAGTGACCGGGAAGTGGTGGCGACCTCCTGCATCAGCGTGCTCAGGTCCTGCGGAGATAGCTCGTGTAGTTCGGCAACGTCTTGCCGTCTGGGCACCAGGATGATCCATGGCCAGCGGCCATCACGCGCCAGCAGCACATGGCTGAGGGCGGTTTGCCCAAGGGGGAGGGTGTCATTGGCCAGACGGGCATCAAGCGTGTGCGGAGCCTCGCTCACGTGCGCTTCTTCCGGGGTGTACGCCTCCACAGCCACAGGCCGAGCATCAGGGTCACAAGACTGGTCACCAGATAGATCGCAGGTTCCAGCCACAAGCTGACCACCGAGTCTATGCGGACATCGTCGGGTCGGGATTGGACATACAGGACCGCGACATCGTCCCCGACCGCGAGCGGAGCGGGGAATCCCCCAACGTTCGATTGGCTGACGTGCACCAGCCCGTCGGGATCACTCCACTGCAGCATCGGGTACATCACCGGGCCACGGTCGGGGTTGCGCCCATCCTTCTGGACCACGTCTACCACCGTGGCATGGGCGCTGCGGGACTCGCTGATGAACCCTTGGCGCTCCAGCGAGAGACGTGCGCCCAGCCCCAGGGGGATGAGCGCCAATGCCATTGCAGCCAATCCGAGAAGACGTGTGTCCATGGCTCAAGTGTAGGTCGCAGCGGAACCTGAGAGGCGGCGCGAGGGTTTGATCGCACCAATGGTGCAACAGCGTTCGCGCCCTGTGCAAGTGGCACGTAGCCGATGGGTGCTTGCGTGCTATTCTCGCCGCCCTTTTACGTTGGACAGCTAGGCATGAATTCCATCCGGGTAGTGCTCGAGTCGGACGCCTACGAGGGCGAGGACTACCTGATGATCCAGGTCGACGGCAAGCCGTTGGACGTGATCCTGTCGGACGCCAGCCCGGAAGATCAATTGGAAGGCCTGGTGCCCACCTTGCTCGGCTGGATGGAGGACGACACTGACCGCGCCATCGTCTGGAGCCGGTTTCTGCCCCACGACGAGACGCGCATCCGCGTGCCGGTGCTGATGTGTCCTGAGCACCGCGATCTCATGTGCACCACGGTGGTCGCCGAGGTTCGGGTGCTCGGCGACAAGGTGGAATGGCGTCGTATCGGTATTGATGACACGCCCGAGGAAGACCTGCCTGAACTCGTTGGGCAGGACGTGTTCTGGCTACAGGGTGTCGGTCCCTTCGAGTTTGATCGGCGTGAGTACGTCGCGGTGATGACCGCGTTTCGTGAAGGCTCGGTGCACTCCGATACCTTGCACTGAGCGTTCAGTGCATGCTTGCTTGCAGGCTGCGACCGGTGTGCAGCTGCAGCAGGGTATTGATCAGCGGGCGGTTGGGCTTGCCTATACCGGCGAGGTAACTCGTGGTGTAGATGCCCATGCGCTCGTCGTGATAGTTCCATAGCCCGTAGCCGATGCCGTACTCGTCCAGTACCGAGACGAGATCCTGCAGCCAGAGCTCGCCGCCACGCCCGTTCGGACCGAAGGCGGACCCTGTGATACCGGTAGAGAGCACCGATACGGGAACCGCGTGCTGACGTGCGAACGCCGCCAACGGCTCGAGTGCGTGCGCAAGGTAGTCACGGTTGCGCGCATGGAACACGGGTAGTTCGCTTTTCTTGTCCGGCTTGTAGAAGTTGATTTCAAACCCGGCACGATTGGTTGACGCTCCGCTGATGTAGCGCAGGTCCTTGCCGCGCATGGCACCCTCGATGCGGTAGGCATGCCCCGGTGTGACGCGAAACCAGCGGTCATTGTTGCTCCATCCCGCCGTTGTGTTGAGGCCGGTGCCGCGCAGTTGCAAGGCCAGGCTCTGCTGGTCGGTCGCGCCATCGTCGTCGACGCGGCGCGCGGTAAGCGTGCTTCCGGCCGTGTCCCGTTGCCAGTCGTACCAGTGTCCGATCGTGTTCGCATCGATCGCGTCGCTGAGCACTTCGCGCTCGACGCCCTGGGTGTCGCGCTCGAACACGCGCAGGTCATCGAAGTAGACAATGCCGCTCAGCGCGCCGTGGATGGCGATACCCGGTGACGCTGCTACCAGCTTCTTGTCTTCTGCCACTGTCCACTCGCTGCTGTAGCGTTGCCACTCGGTGGTGCCGTCATCGACGCGTCGCGTGCTGATGGTGGCGTCGTCATCCAGTATTTGCGCTCCGGTCGGTATGAGTGCGTTCTCGTCCGGATAGACGCCACCGTCGAGTACCTGTGTGGCATTCCATTCACTGCCTTCGTGAGTGAAGGCGACAGGCTCGTAGAAGTGCGAGTCATACAGAACGTTGGCGTCATCAACGAGGAACAGCGGATCCTGGCCGCGCGTACCGTATCGGCCGCGTACGCCGTACAGACGCTCCACCACGATCAGATGGTGGGGGTCAATCTTGCGTATTGCTGCAACCATGTGGCCTGCGAGTGCGCGCCACTGACTACCGTCCTCGTCGATGGTGACAGGCTCGTTAAGCAGATCGTAGGCGGCGATGACCGGCTCGTCCTTGTAACGTTCCGCGAGGGTCTGCCAGAGTTCGATGTTGCGAGACTGGAGCGCCACGTCGGTCCACAGCGAGAAGTCCTTTTCCGGGCTGTCTGGGTCAAGCCAGAAGCCGCCGATCGGTGTGTGCAGGTCGAGAATCAGTTTCAGCTCCTGCTGTCGTGCAGCTTCCACGTTGGCGTCCAGCCAGGCGAGAAAACCGCCCCGGTCACGTTCAAACCAGTAACCGTTGAAGCCGAATCGCACGGTATTGAAGCCGAGCTGGCGGACTCGGTTGAAGTCCTCATGAGTGTGGTGACTGCCGGCAGCCACTTCGTGGCCGCGTTCGAGGTAACCGTTGCTGAAGTTGACAGCGCGGAATTCGAATTCCCGCTCGTCCGCGAACAAGCGCGAGCCGTGAGTGGTCACAAAGGGGCTGGACGGCGGTGCCGTCGTCGGCTGCGGGGCATCGAGTGGCGCATCCGGCGACGACGTGCTGGCGCAGGCGCCAAGCAGCAGGCTTGCGCACAATGTGATCGCAAGGCGGCCCGCGGTGGGTGCGTGGCGTTTCAGATCTTGCATCGTGTGTCGGATACCGCAACCAGGGTAGATCCCTGACGATGCGAGGTTCGTGCCCGATCGACAGGGACTCCTCACGGCTTTTCGACGTCAGGCCATGGCCATGATCACCTGCCACTCGTGTTCGGTGACCGGCTGGATGGACAGTCGGTTGCCACGCTTCAACAGCTTCATCTCGGCGAGCGCATCGTTGGCCTTGAGCGCCTGCAGCGAGATCACGCGCTTGAACGTGCGCCTCAGTCGAAGATCCACCATGACCCAGCGTGGATCGTCGACGGTGGCCTTGGGGTCGTAGTACTTGGCGTTTGAATCGAGGGCGGTGTGGTCGGGGTAGGCTTCACGTACCACTTCCACGGTGCCGACCACTCCCGGTACCGCACAGCTCGAGTGGTAGAAGAAGCCGAGATCGCCTTTCTTCATCTGGTCGCGCATCAGGTTGCGTGCCTGGTAGTTGCGAATACCATCCCAGTGGTCTGTCTTCCTCGGGCAGGCGGCAAGGTCACTGATGGAGAAGGCCTCAGGTTCTGACTTGAACAACCAATAGTTCATGGCCTGCAATACTCTCGAACGACTGACTCAGTGCGAGCGCTTGCGATCATTCTGCGCAGCGATCGCTTGTGCGAGTGCATCCTTGGACCACCCTTCCGCCAATGCCTGCCGCAGAACATCCTGTTGACTCGGCGGCGCCATTCCCGACAGTGGCGAGTCCGTATCCAGATTGGCAGGAAAGGGGTAGCCCTCGGCCGTGGCGGCAATGACGTTGTCGGCCTCGCGTGCGGTCAGGGTGCCTGAGCCCAACAGCTGCTTTAGATCGTCGAACACGGCGAGTGTGATGCGGCTGCGGTCCACGATTTCGATGGATCGGCCGTAGGTCGACCCCACCTGCATCAGATTGGCCATACGCTGCAGGTCGCTGGTGTTGTTATCGCCTGCTGCGTGAAAGGTTGCAGGGTTGAAGAACAACAGATCCCCCTTGGCAAGCGGCAACTGCACGTAGCGCTGCTCGAAGGCTTCCCGAAACTCCGGTAGCAATACCGCGATGTAGCCCGGCAGGTAACTCTGCGAGTAGGGGAGCAACTTGGTCGGGCCACTGGCAAGCGGCATATCGCTATGTGCCACGGCGCCTTGCAAGGTCAATGCGGCTGACAAGGCATGTTGCGATGCGGGGAACTGCTTGAGTGTGGCGACATCCTGAAACCCCATGTGGTAGTCACGATGTGCGGTTTGTGCCTTGCCACCCGGGCGCACCACATTGACTTGAAAGGTGACCTGGTAGCCCGAGCCCAACCAGCTCTCGCTGATTCGACGGGTCAGCTCGTTGGCGTTGTAGCGGGCGTAGAGTGCCGGGGCTCGCACGCAGAGTTTCTCGTGCGAGTTCCAGATGCGGCTGTTCGCGCCGGCCGCTGCAAAGTGGTCGCCGGTGCTGGTACCGCTCGCTTCCTCCTCCGCGATGATCGCGCTGAGCTCGTCAGTCACCGCATCGATCAATGCGAGGTCACTGTAGCCCTGGCGGATAACGACAATGCCAGGTCCTGTGCTGAACGCCCGGTTCCACTCGGCCATGACCTCACGGGCCTGCCCCTCCTGCTGCATGGCAGCGAGCATCGCAGCGCCGTCATACACCGGCACCTGGCTGTCTATGGAGGCCGCAAACGGGTAGTCGTCGGCGACGGTGTCCTGATCGATGTGTCGCAGAAAGGCGTCGAGCTCGCAGCTCAAATCGTCGAGCCACACCGGGGTCGTGTGGCGGGTGTGATCAAGCATGAGCGGCATCCGTTGAAGGCAAGGCGTTCCCGCACTATACCGCCTGTCTAATCGCGGATAAGCATCACCGATATCTACCGGTGCAACGTCAGCTCAGACTCAGGACGTGGCGGCCCGCTTGTGGTTGCGCGGCTTTGACTTGTCGGCTCGCTTCTTGGTCGATGGCTTGCTGGTGGACGATTTGCCGAACGACTTCCCCTTCGACTTGCCCGACGGATTGCCTGAGGTGTGGCCAAATGATCGGGCACCGGGCTTCGACGCGCCCGCCGCGTGTGGTTCGGCGTGCTGAGGTGAGCTGGCACGCCTGGGCGGACGTGATCCGGCAGCCTCATGATGTTCCGCATTGCTACCGCCTTCGATCGACATGCCCAGGCGGCGTCCGAGTACCCATGCCTTGCGCAGATCACGCAGTACCGGTTTGGGCATGCCCGCTGGCAGCTCGACGGTACTGTGGTCAGCGTTGATCTTGATCTTGCCGATGTAGGCCGAGTCCATGTTCGCTTCGTTGGCGATAGCACCGACGATATGCGATGCCTGCACGCCGTGGTCACTGCCCACCTCGACACGAAAGCGTTCGACATCGCCACGGGGCGGTCGAGGCTTGCGCTCACCCTTGTCGAAGTGCTTTGGTTGCGCGCTACGCTTGTTGTCGAATGCCGCCGGCTTGCGTTCTCTGTCGAACGACTTGCCGGACGGGCTTGCACCGTTGGCGTTGCGATCGAACTTTTCGCGCTTGTCGAACTTCTCGTGCTTCTTGCTGCGCGCGTCGGGCTTCAGGAACAAGGGTCGATCGCCCAGTGCTTGTTGTGCAAGCGCTGCGGCAATACGTGCAATGGGTGTTCCGGTGCTTGCTGCGTGGTTCTCCAGAACGGTTTCGAGTCGGCTGAGGTTACTGCTGTCGATGGTCGCATCGACAGCTGCTAGAAAGCGCGCCACGCGATGACGATTGACGACATCGATGTCGGGCAATGTCATCGGCTCAATGCTCGTGCGCGTGGTGCGTTCGATATTGCTGACGAGGCGACGCTCGCGAGGCGTTATGAAGAGGATGGCTTCGCCGCGACGCCCGGCGCGGCCGGTACGTCCGATACGGTGAACATAGGCTTCGGCATCGAAGGGCACGTCGTAGTTGATGACGTGCGTGATGCGGTCCACGTCGAGTCCGCGCGCCACGACGTCAGTGGCAACCAGAACCTTGACCGATCCGCGCTTCAACTTCTCGACGGTACGCTCGCGCTCTGTCTGTGCCATGTCGCCACTGATCGCGGCAGCGGCAAGACCACGAGCGGTGAGCGCGTCCGCGGTTTCCTGGGTGGCGCTACGTGTGCGGACAAACACCAATACGCCATCGCTTTCTTCGACTTCCAGCAGGCGGGAGAGCGCTTCGAGCTTGGACATGCCCTGGACCACCCAGACACGCTGCCGGATGTCCTTGGCGCGTTCGGCTTCGCGCTTGATCGTGATTTCTTGTGGCTGCTTGAGGTGCTTGCTCGCGATACGGCGGATGACCGACGGCATGGTGGCCGAGAACAGAGCGGTCTGGCGCGTGCCTGGTGTCTGGTCAAGAATCCACTCGACATCGTCAATGAACCCCATGCGCAGCATCTCGTCGGCCTCGTCGAGCACCAGCATGCGCAGTGCATCGAGTTTCAGGTTGCCGCGTTTGAGGTGATCCATGACACGTCCGGGTGTGCCGACCACGATCTGAGCACCGCGCTGCAGCGCGCGGATCTGCCGACCGTATTCCTGACCACCGTAGACCGCGAGGACCTGCGCGCCATGCAGACGAGTGGCAAAGTTCGAGAGCGCCTCGGCTACCTGGATGGCGAGTTCCCGCGTGGGTGTGAGGATGATGCCCTGGACGCTGCGCTCCGCCGGGTCGATTCGGGCGAGCATGGCAAGGCCGAACGCGGCCGTCTTGCCGGTACCTGTGGGTGCGTGGCCAACGAGATCGTGGCCATCAAGCAGTACCGGTATGGACGCTGTCTGGATCGGGGTGGGGGCGGTGTAACCGCGCGCCTCAACCTCGGCCGCCAAGGTGTCAGGGACACCGAGATCAGTGAAGTTCGCAGATGTGTCGTTCATAACTAGCTCGCGATAACCAAGGGCGAGCCCTCATCAAGGCGCGAAGAATACCGCGCCCAGGGGTTCAGCGTCTGAGTATCAGTGCCCATCGCCCGATGTTGACGACTTCTGCCAGCGCCGATGCCACGTATGTCAGGGCTGCTGCCTTGAGTACCTGATGAATCGCTGGCAAGTCCTCATCGGCGACATATTCACCCTCGGCCAGCAGGGGCAGGGCTTTGGCAAAACTCGCATCCCATTCCTCTGGAAGCACGATGGCGTAGGCGAGCACACCGACCAGTTGCAGCACCAGACTGAGACCGATAACGGCTCCGATCGCACCGGGTGAGCGAGCCACCAATCCGATGATGGGCACGAGCGGCATCAACAGGATGCCAGCACGTTTGAACTGCATGGCCAGTGGTATCCAGCGTTTTCGCAAACGCGAGACTGTCTCGTCACGACCAAATTGAATCGCGTGTCCGACCTCATGGGCAGCAACAGCGACCGCGGCCAGCGAGCGTCCGTCGAAATGCGCTGGGGAGAGTCGTACCGCCTTTGCTGTCGGGTCGTAGCGGTCGCGCCCCGGCTCGGTTTTCTCGACCTTGACGTCGCTCAGATCGAAGCGCGCCAGAAGGTGTACGGCGAGCTCGCTGCCGGTGCCGGGGAGATCGCTACGCTCGGTTCCGTGCCGCCGCATCACATGCTTTATCCAGAGACTGGGTGCGAACGCGAGCGCAAGAAACAGCACGCCGGCAATGACGAGGACCACGACTAAGGCTCCCTGTGTGTGCGCCGGGCACCGAACGGAGGTCCGCGCCAGACTGAAATGACCAGGGCACTCCATCCGACGATGAGCAGTACACCGCCAATCGGGGTGATCGCACCCAGCCAGGTCAAGCCGGTAAATGCCATGGTGTACAGGGAGCCTGCAAACACCAGAGTGCCCGCTAGCAGACACAGACCGGCGACCGAGAGTGACCGCCCGTGGTAACCGAGCGTGCCCAGAATGCCGCAGGCGAGCAGGGCGAGCGAATGTCTTGCATGGTAGGTCACTGCGGTGTCGTACCAGCCGAGTGCCCGTTCGCCGAGCATGCCCTGCAGCGCGTGCGCACCGAAGGCGCCGCTGAGAACGGCAAGAGCACCAAGCACGGCACCGGATGTCAGCAGTAAGCGGGTCATTGTCCAGAGGGTAGTGAGCTAGAGCGTAGCGAGCATCGTGAGCACAACACCGAGCATGACCAGCAGTGCGCCGGCAGTCTCATAACCTGAGGGTGTCTCGCGGAACATCAACCACGAAGTCAGCATCGCAAAGATCAGTTCGACCGAGCCTACCGCTTTTACGTAGGCCGCCGAACTCAGAGTGAATGCCGTGAACCAACAGGCGGATGCAGCCGCGCCGGTGGCTCCGGCAAGCAGACCCCGACGCCAGAAGGTTGCGATACGCGTCAGCTCACCGCGCTCGCGCACGCTCAGATAGCTAACCAGTATCAGGCACTGCAGGCCAAGGGACGCGACCAGTGTGTACGCCGCTTGCATCGTGAAGTGCGCACTACCAAGTTCCAGCGCTGCGCCGCGATAGCACACCGCGGAAAGGGCGAACAGCGCGCCGGATGAAAGTCCCATGACAGCGCCTCGTGTCATCAGCACCCCCACGACGCCCAGGCGTTTGGTTTCACCGATCGGCGTGCTCGTTACAGTTGACGCAGATGCCTTTTTGCCGGGCGCCAGTGACACCAGCATTACCCCGAGCATGCTTGCGAGAATCCCCAACAGTCCGCCGGGGCTCACACGATCACCGAGCACCAGAAACCCGAACAGTGCGGCTTGTATCCCTTCGGTCTTGCTGTAGGTCGTGCCAGCTGCAAAGCTGCGCGAAGAGAAACACGCAAGCAGCAATGCGGTAGCGATGATCTGCGCGCACGCACCAAGCGTTACCAGGCTTGCGAAGCGAGCCGTCGCGTGAGGAATGGCATCGTCACTCGATGACACGAGGACGATGAGATACACGAGCGCAAATGGTAAACCGTAGATGAAGCGGGTAGCCGATGCGCCGGTAGTGGATAGCTGAGCGGTGAGGTGCCGCTGAGTACCAGAGCGTACGTTCTGCAGGAACGCCGCTGCAACACTGATCAATACCCAGCTTGGCACCATGACATCGAGCGCTTCAGTCTCTGGAACTAACGGTCAATCAAAGACAGGCGGAAATTCCGCCATCGACAAACAGCGTGTGACCGTTAACAAAACTTGCCGAGTCCGAAGACAGGAAAATGCATGCACCTACCAATTCGGGCAACTGCCCCCACCGACGTGCCGGTGTTCGCTTTTCAAGCCATGCACTGAATTCGGGGTCTGCCACCAGTGCGGCATTCAATGGTGTATCGAAGTAACCGGGCGCAATGGCGTTGCACTGCAAGCCATGCGGGCCCCAGTCAGTTGCCATGCCTTTGGTTAGGTTGGCAACAGCGCCCTTGGTGGCCGTATAGGGAGCGATACCCGGGCGTGCCAGCGCCGTTTGTACCGAGGCGATATTGATGATCTTGCCAGCGCCGCGTTTGATCATGTGTCTTGCGCATGCTTGCCCGGCAATGAACACCGACGAGATGTTGGTCTTGAGCAATCGATCAAACATCTCCGGATCGAAGTCTTCCAATGGGGTGCGATGTTGCATGCCCGCGTTGTTCACGAGGATGTCGATTGCGCCCGTCGCGGTTTCAAATTCGTTGATGGCGGCTGCCGCGGCAGCGGCGTCGGTCACGTCGAACGCGAGTGTATGAACTTGTGCCCCTGTGTCACGTAGCCTTGCTGCTGCGTTCTCAAGTTTGGTGGCGTCGCGTCCATTGAGAACGATCGCCGCGCCTGCCTTTGCAAGGCCGTGTGCCAAGGCTTCGCCAATACCTTGAGAAGAGCCAGTAACGAGCGCGGTACGTGATGATAAGTCGAAAAGTTCGGTGGCCTTAAACACTATTGGTATGCTCTGCTGCTGAGAATGGGCTCTCCAGCATACCTCGACACAGGAAAAATGACGATGCGCGCTTTGGTTATCCATGATGCACTGGACCTACGAATCGAAGAACAATCTGTCGACTCGCCAGCGCCGGGGGAAGTGCAGGTACGCATTGCAACGGGTGGTGTTTGCGGGTCGGACTTGCATTATTATCAGCATGGCGGCTTTGGTCCTGTAAAGCTCAAGGGCCCCATGGTGCTCGGACATGAAGTGGCAGGTCATGTCGTGGCGCTCGGTGAAGGTGTTGAAGGTTTCAGTGAAGGCGATCTTGTTGCCGTCTCTCCATCGCGCCCGTGTGGCAGCTGCAAGTACTGTGATGAAGGCAGTCGTAACCATTGCCTGAATATGCGCTTTTATGGCTCTGCGATGCCGTGGCCACATATCGACGGTGCGTTTCGTCAGGTGCTCAACGCCGATGCATCGCAATGTGTATTGGCCAATGGTCTGACAAGCGGGGAGGCTGCCATGGCAGAACCCTTTGCTGTGACCCTGCATGCGACGGGGCATGCCGGTCCCCTGTTGGGCAAGCGCGTGCTGGTCACCGGATGCGGTCCCATCGGTGTACTGTCCATCATCTCCGCCCGTCGAGCGGGCGCTGTCGAGATCGTGGCAACAGACCTTGAAGATAGTGCACTGAATTTCGCGCGTATCGCGAGTGCGGATCGAACGATCAACATGCGCAATGAGCCCGATGCGCTCGCTGCCTACTCGGCAGACAAGGGCTACTTTGACGTGCTGTACGAGTGTTCTGGCGCGGCGCCTGCGCTGACGGCGGGTATTGGCGCGCTACGCCCCAGTGCATACATACTGCAACTCGGGCTTGGTGGCGACATGTCCCTACCGATGATGCAACTCACGGCCAAGGAATTGCGATTGTGTGGATCCTTCCGATTTCACGAGGAGTTCGCGACAGCTGTTCAATTGATGCAGGCGGGTCTGGTCGATCTCAAACCCTTCATCACTCACACCCTACCGCTGGATGAAGCGGAAACCGCTTTCAAGCTCGCAGGCGATCGTTCGCAGGCCATGAAAGCTCAGATCAGTTTTGCCTGATCAAGGCATGCTTGTCACCCATCGGCGGGCTGCGCCTGTCCCCCTTGTTTGAGGACCTCGACGTGCAGGACATCTGGACCGTATATCTCTCCGGTGAAATCCACACCGATTGGCGCGAGCGCATCATGACAGCCTGTGCCGCGCGCAAGCTGCCGGTGCGTTTCGTGTCGGCGGTAACCAATCACCCGGCATCGGATGCCGCCGGTGATTGCCTCGGCAGGGAAGAGTCCGGCTTCTGGCGGGACCACACCTCTTCCGGCGTCAATGCCATGCGCACCACCACGCTCATCCGCAAATGCGATCTGGCCGTCATCCGTTTTGGTAGTGAGTACAAGCAGTGGAACGCGGCGTTTGACGCGGGTCAGTGTGCTGCGCTGGGCAGGCCCTACATCACCTTGCACGACGAGAGCATCATCCATCCGTTGAAGGAAGTCGATGGCCAGGCGATGGGCTGGGCGCAGACGCCGGAGCAAGTCGTCGATGTGCTCGCCTACGTTACGGGACCGGAGGACGCGTCCGCCTGAGCTTGCTGCGGTGCCCGGTAGCCCGGTTGCCGATCAAGGTGAGACGCAGCGCACACTAAACATGGATTGAGGGCTGATCAGAGCGTTTCGCGGGCGTAGCGGGCTGCATTTGGCGAGATAAGGTTTCAAAGAGGATATAGTCAGTGCCGTTATATTGACACTCATTGCGTGCCTCCCTAGCCTGCGGTCGCACGTTACTGCGGAAGCCCTCGTGAAAGCCCCCATTCTCGTCAGTCCAAACACCTGGCTTCTGCGGTGTGCACGCGCGTTGTTCGCTTGCACACCCGTGTTCATCGGCGCACTCACGCTGCTCGCGGTCTCGCCGACATCCGCTCTCGCCCAGAGCGGGAACAGCGACACTTGCACCATCTCCGCGCCGGCCGGTGCCACGCTCAGTGAGGCAGGCGCTCTGTTCGCCGCCAATTGTCCGGGGCGGGTACGCCGCGACTGCGACCAGATCGGCGGTCGTTGGCAATGCTCCACCGCGGTCCTTGGCAGCTCGGCGCCCGGCATTCAGGGTGCCGATGAAAGCTACTCCGGTGTGCAGGACCGGGCGAGTACGCCGGACACCGGAAGCACCGAGGCCACCCCTGCGGTCGAGTCAGGACTTTGTTACTCCTCTCGCGAGGCAACGGTCGGCCAGGCGCGCGAGGCCTTTCGGTCTCAATGCAGCGGTTACACCCTCCGTGACTGCGACCCGATTGGCTCAGGCTGGACCTGCAGCTCGGGTGTATTGGGCGGTTCTGCCCCGGCGGTTGCCGGCGGCTCGGGCGCGTCGGTGCAACCGACTGATCTGGCAGACGCGGACCCGGTGCGCGTCGATACGCCAGCAGAATCGGAACCCGCTGAATCTGAGCCGACTGAGTCGGAGCCCGTTGAGTCAGCGGGCATTGACGAAGAGCCGGCTGAAGACGAGCCGGAGGTCGTAAGCAGCACACCCGCCGATGTCGGCTCGGTCGCCGAGTCCGCATCGTTGGCCCGCATACCCGACCAGTTGGACAATCACCAGCGGATGAATCTCAAGGCTGTGTCCGCGGGAACAACGTACACCGATGGCAGTGGTCAACTGAAGCAGGCGTGGGCCTACTGGTCTGACGACCGACGCGCCACTGTGGTCACTCGGGATTTCCCTGATGGGCAGTGGTCGTTGCCTATTGATATCCACAACGCCGTGACCGGTCGCTCGCTGGAGTACGACGCGCACAACTGGCTGAGCATTGGTGTTGCACCGAACGGTGCCTTGTTTGCCGCTGGCAACATGCATGTGGACCCCTTGCAGATGGCAACGTCGACGCGCGCATGGGACTGGTCCTCGCTGGAATCGATGCCGCGTTCGCGGATGGGTTCGAGCGACACTGATCGGGTGACCTACCCGGATTTCTTCACGCTGCGAGGGCGGCTGTATTTCATCTACCGGGAGCAGGAAGTCGGTGGCGGTAGAGCCAATTTTCGCTACATCGTGAAGCGGTACCTGCACGAGAACGATCGCTGGGAAACCGCATCGGTATTGAACAGTGGCGAAAACCTCCGTTTGTATGTGTCCAAGGTGTTCGTGTCGCCAGACGGACAACGTGCGCATTTGCTCGGTGTGTGGCGAGACGACAGCTCGACGGGGGCGAGTCGCTCGCAAGTGACGAACAACCGGGATGCCTTTCATCTGTACAGCGAAAACGGCAGCAACTGGCAGCAGTATGGCGAAGGTACGGTGGATCTGCCGCTGTGGTACAGCAACGGTCTCAGTGATCGAGGTAGCCTGGTCCCGGACAACATCTGGGATACCTCGAGGGGGGACCCGCTCCCTGCCAACGACACCGGTAGCGTTGTTGTGGATGCTCAAGGCGTCACCCACGCATTGCTTCGCGCGCGCAACTCCGGTCGGAACTACCATGCGCGGTACACCGGTAACCGATGGGTAGTCACCCAGTTGCCCTGGGCAGCCGGTAGCCAGACTCTAGTGACCTGGGGAGGGAATGTGGGTGCCGTCTTGTCACAGTCGGACCGCGTCATGTACGCATCCCTCGACCCGGACGACAGTACCTGGAGTTCGCCGCGAACCATCGTGGACGGATTGAGCAGCTCGCTGTATTGGGTACGTCAGGACTGGACAGCGCAACGGCACGGATACTTGTCGATCATCCTGACCGAGACTCTCAACGAGCGCACCGGTCAGGTCGGTTCATACGATCGTGATGCGCACGTGCTGACAGTGCCTCTGTCGCGTCTGGAATCAACTCGGGGCATCATGGCCAACGAGAGCGGCTTGCAAGGCAGTGCCTTCGGGCGTTAACGGAGCTCGTCCTGTTCCAGCCCCTCGATCAGTTTTGCGACATCGACGCTGATCTTGCTGCCATGACGCCGCTCACGCTCGTCTTCGGTGTGCATGTCGGCCACCACCTGACGGTACTGTAGTTTGCGCGCTTGAGCGATGCGAAAGAAGCAGGCGTGCCGGTAGTGGTCTGCCATGACCTCGACAACGCGAGTGCCTTCCCTGCAGAACATCAGATTGACCAGTGCCGCACCGTGAGATGCCACAATGACATCAGCGTTGGCGAACAAGGCGATCTGACGATCCAAGCTCTGATCCGACATCACGATTTCACTGAAGCCGCGTTGCTGAAGTTGAGTTGAGAGGTCCTGCTCGTTGACGAGGGCGCGTTTGCGCGGGGCGTCCTTTCGCGAGATGAATATCTTTCTTGGTGTGTCTTCGGTGACTGTGCTCAAGCAGGTGTGCTTCAGATCATCAAGCAGCCTGATGAGTCGATTCGACGGCTGGAATGTGAAGTCGGCACAGGTGACGTTGGTGTACATCAACGGAACGCCTGCAAGATATTGGTTGCTATCCAGTTCAATGCACTCCTCTTGACGGACTCCCAGCGCTTGCAACGATCGCTCGCGAGCACCACCCAGCGGAGGGAGCACGATCTTGTACTTCAAGCCCTGGGTCCTCGCCTTGAACCGAAGCAGGGCGATCGCCGGCAGGCACTGGAAGCACCAGTGGTAGAACGCCACATGAGGCGCGTTTGCGCCGACCAGATACACGGTGTCGGCAGGTACTTCACGTTGCGTCAGTTGATCAAGCTTTTCGGTGATGTTCGACAGGTTCGCAAGGTAGAGCCGCTCGTTCGATACCGTGGGTTCATCCAGGCTGCTGACGAGGAATTCCTGACCGAAGAGCAGGCCGTGTTCCATGCGCGTGACGAAGACGGGCAGGTCTTCGTATTCGTCGGAGAACGTGTCTTGCCGTCCTCGAGTGGACTCATAGGGCCCAAAGCTTCCGTCCAGGGTGTAGTCGTCATGTTGGATCGGCTCGGCCTGCCGAGTGCCCCATTCTTCGGTGGCATGCCGTGCTCGTGTGGCGTCTTCGCGCTCCTTCGGGAAGTCGGTGGGGTCGAGCCCCGTCGACGCGCCCGGTACCCTGTCGTCACGGCAGACCAGGCGAACCGGGTGCGTACACGACGGTGTCTTTGTTGATGATGGAGGCGCTGTCTCGTCAGCCGGGAGTCGCCGCGCGAGGTTGTCACTTGAGTACCGCATGGGGGGGGCGGATGCAACGCCTGTGCCTTGCGGTGAAATCCTAGCCTTTCAGACGATAACGGGCGAACAATCAGTCCTGGGTATCCCGCGTTCGCTGCGCGTTGAACCGCCATGTGCGGGTGGGGTAGGGTATGGGCCCGGCAGGACTCGAACCTGCGACCAAGGGATTATGAGTCCCCTGCTCTAACCAACTGAGCTACAGGCCCATTGAGGGGTAGGGCAGAGAGCCAGCGATACCGACTCTCTGCCGCGTCGTGCTTACTCCTGGTTGTCCAGGAAACTGCGAAGCTGCTCGCTGCGCGTGGGGTGGCGCAGCTTGCGCAGTGCCTTGGCTTCGATCTGGCGAATGCGCTCGCGAGTCACGTCAAACTGCTTGCCGACTTCCTCGAGCGTATGGTCGGTATTCATGTCGATACCGAAGCGCATACGCAGGACCTTGGCCTCTCGTGGGGTCAGGCTTGCAAGAACTTCGTGTGTGGTTTCACCGAGTCCGAGGCCCGTCGCGGTTTCCACCGGAGAGAGGATGTTCTGATCTTCGATGAAGTCGCCGAGGTGGCTGTCTTCGTCGTCACCGATGGGAGTTTCCATCGAAATGGGCTCCTTGGCGATCTTGAGGACCTTGCGGATCTTGTCCTCAGGCATCTCCATCTTCTCGGCCAGCTCCTCGGGAGTAGCTTCGCGACCCATGACCTGCAGCATCTGTCGGCTGATGCGATTCAGCTTGTTGATGGTCTCGATCATGTGCACCGGAATACGGATGGTGCGCGCCTGGTCGGCGATGGAGCGGGTGATGGCCTGCCTGATCCACCACGTGGCATAGGTCGAGAACTTGTAGCCGCGTCGGTATTCGAACTTGTCTACCGCCTTCATCAGGCCGATGTTGCCCTCCTGGATGAGGTCCAGGAACTGCAGTCCACGGTTGGTGTACTTCTTGGCGATCGAGATGACCAGACGAAGGTTGGCTTCCACCATTTCCTTCTTGGCACGGCGGGCTGACACCTCGCCGATGTTCATCTTGCGGTTGATCTCCTTGATGTCGGTGATCGTCAGCTGGCTGGACACGCAGATCTGCTGGATGCGCTTTTGCAGCATCTCCACCTCGGTGCGATGTTCCTTCAGCTTGGCCACCCAGGGCTTGCGCTGACGGCACATGGACTCGAGCCACTCTTCGCTGGTCTCGTTGCCCGGGAAGCTCTTGATGAACACATCACGCGGCATCTTGCAGTTCTTGATGCAGATGTCCCGAATCTGACGCTCGAGCGAGCGGATGCGCTCCACCTGGCCACGCAGGCCGGTCATGAGCAATGCCACGAAGTTCGGGTGGTACTTGAACTCGAGGAAGATCGCGTCGACCTTGGCCATCTCGGCCTTGGCGGCCTCGTCCTGGATGCCACCGGCGGTATCGATGGCCTTGAGCGCCTTGGCGTAGGCCTTTTGCAGGGCCGCCATGCGCTTCTTGACCTCCTCGACGTCGGGTCCGGTCGGGCCTTTTTCCTCTTCCTCGTCGTCGGCCTTGTCGGCCGGCGTCTTCGCGACGTTGATCTCGTCGGTGAGCTCGCGGAAGTTGACGATGAGGTCGGACAACCGCATCTTCTCCTCGACGTAGGTCTGCCAGCGCTCGAGCAGCAGGTTGATGGATTCGGGGTAGGTGCCGAGGGCGGTGAGCACCTGCAGCAAGCCTTCCTCGATTCGCTTGGCGATCTCGATCTCGCCTTCGCGGGTCAAGAGCTCTACCGTGCCCATCTCGCGCATGTACATGCGCACGGGATCCGTGGTGCGTCCGAACTCCCCATCGACAGTGGCGAGTACGGCCGCGGCTTCGTCCGCAGCGTCTTCGTCGGTCTTGTTGCTGTCATCGGAGAGGATCAGCGAATCGGCCTCAGGGGGCGTTTCGCCGACGCTGATTCCCATGTCGGCGATCATCGCAATGATCTCTTCCACCTGTTCGGGATCTACGATACCCTCGGGCAGGTGGTCATTCACCTCGGCGTAGGTCAGGTAACCCTGCTCCTTGCCTTTAGCGATAAGCTCCTTGAGGTTGGACTGTTGGGTCTTGTCCATGGCCATGCGCGTGGTCATCAGGCTTGAGCGATCTCTGTTGTGCGCCGAACTCTCTAGTTTACCGGCGGCGGGCCTTCCTGTATAGCCAATTTGTGGCTCGCTGCTGTCCACAGTGACTTTTGCCACATCGGGACAACTCTTGGAGCGTAGGGGCAAGCGGCCGGATTGAAACAGTGCCTCGCCTATAATGCGCGATTGCCCGAGGGCAGCGGCCATTCGTATCGGGCTGCCTGCCACCCGGCAAATGTAAGCTGACACCCCCGCTAGCGGCCACTGTCGCTCGCCTTTCACTCAGGAAATCGTATGGTTGACCCGTCTCGCGTTCTGGATGCCTCTCCCAGTCAGGCCACCGATCCCGAATCACGTGCCAGGGCCAATGCCATTCGCGCGCTCGCGATGGACGCCGTACAGCGAGCCAATTCCGGTCACCCCGGGGCACCCATGGGCATGGCAGACATGGCCGATGTGTTGTGGAACGACTATCTCGCCCACAATCCGGCCAACCCTGATTGGGCCGGTCGTGACCGTTTCGTGCTTTCAAACGGCCACGCTTCGATGTTGCTGTATGCGCTGCTGCACCTGTCGGGTTACGACCTGCCCATCGAGGAGCTGAAGGACTTCCGACAGCTGCATTCGAAGACACCGGGTCACCCCGAGTACGGCTATGCACCGGGTGTGGAGACCACCACCGGGCCGCTCGGGCAGGGCGTGGCCAATGCCGTCGGCTTTGCGATTGCCGAAAAGACCCTTGCTGCTCAGTTCAACCGACCGGGTCACGACATTGTTGATCACCGTACCTGGGCATTTCTGGGCGATGGCTGTCTGATGGAAGGCATTTCGCACGAGGCATGCTCGCTGGCGGGCACGCTTGGCCTCGGCAAGCTCGTCCTGTTCTACGACGACAACGGCATCTCCATCGATGGCGAGGTCGAAGGCTGGTTTACCGACAACACCCCGGCACGCTTCGAGGCCTACGGATGGCAGGTGATTGCCGATGTGGATGGTCATGATGCGGTGGCCTTGCGCAAGGCCATCGACAGTGCGATTACGGATGCCGATCGCCCGACGCTGATTTGCGCGCGCACCACCATCGGATTCGGCTCCCCTAACAAGGGTGGCAAGGAGTCCAGCCATGGCTCGCCGCTGGGTGATGAGGAAATCAAGCTCGCTCGCGAAGCGCTCGGTTGGGAGCATGGTCCGTTCGACATTCCTGCCAACCTGAAAGAGGCTTGGGACGCGCGCAGTGCGGGTGCGGCCAGAGAGGCGGCGTGGCATGAACGCATGCAGGCCTACCGGGCTGCTCATCCCGAACTGGCTGCGGAGCTCGATCGACGGCTGGCGGGCAAGCTGCCGGACGGTTGGGCGGCAGGTGCCGACGCCTATATTGCAGCGACGGATGCCGCAGCCGAAAAACTGGCCACGCGCAAGTCATCGCAAAACGCCATTGAAGCCTATGCGCCTCTGTTGCCGGAGTTGCTCGGCGGTTCGGCGGACCTGGCTGGCTCCAACAACACGCTGTGGTCAGGTTCGGTCGGCATTCAAAGCAATGCAGCCGGAAATTACGTGTACTACGGTGTTCGAGAATTCGCGATGACAGCGATCGCTAGCGGCGTGTCACTGCATGGCGGGTTCACGCCGTACGTCGCGACCTTCCTGATGTTCTCGGAATATGCGCGCAACGCCTTGCGCATGGCTGCACTCATGAAACTGCCGGTGATCAACGTGTTCACACACGATTCGATCGGTCTTGGCGAAGACGGCCCGACTCACCAGCCGGTCGAGCAAACGGCAACCTTGCGCATGATGCCGCGCATGTCGGTGTGGCGCCCTTGCGACGCGGTAGAGACGGCCATCGCCTGGCGTGAAGCCATCGAGCGCGGGGATGGCCCGACCAGCTTGATACTCACCCGCCAGGGGCTGGAGCCACAGACGCGCACGGCCGACCAGTTGTCCGCGGTCTCTCGCGGTGGCTATGTGTTGAGCGACTCTGACGGCACGCCGGACATCGTACTCATTGCAACCGGCTCCGAAGTCGCCCTTGCCATGTCGGCAGCGCAGACGTTGCGAGGCGACGGGCTCGCGGTTCGTGTGGTCTCGATGCCGAGTACCGACCGCTTCGACGAGCAGGACGAAGCCTGGCGCGAGTCGGTATTGCCGAAGGCGGTCAGGGCACGTGTCGCTGTTGAGGCGGGTAAAACCGATCTATGGCGCAAGTATGTGGGTCTTGATGGTGGTGTGCTCGGGCTGGACACCTTTGGTGAATCCGGTCCTGCCAACGAAGTGTTCGAGCACTTCGGCATTACTGCAGATGCGCTGGTCGAGCTTGCGCGCCAGACGCATGCCGGCCTGGCTTGAAGCCATCGCCGCAACCATTTTCATAACAATCCAAATCAGGGGTAGAGACGCATGGCCATCCGAGTAGCGATAAACGGTTACGGACGTATCGGGCGTAACGTTCTTCGCGCGATCTTCGAGCAAGGTCGTACGGACGAGTTCGATATCGTTGCCATCAACGATCTCGGTGATCCGAATACCAACGCTCACTTGACTCAGTACGACACGGCTCATGGTCGTTTTGCACACGCGGTGTCCGTGGACGGCGATCACCTGGTCGTTGGTGACGATCGTTTCAAGGTGTTCGCCGAGCGCGATCCCTCCAAGTTGCCGTGGAAGGAGCTGGGTGTTGATGTGGTCATGGAATGCACCGGCCTGTTCAAGGACAAGGCGAAAGCGGGCATGCACCTGGACGCGGGTGCTGGCAAGGTGTTGATCAGCGCACCCGGCAAGTCGGATGTCGATGCGACCGTCGTGTACGGCGTCAACCACGATACCTTGAAGGCATCGGACCGCATCATCTCCAATGCGTCCTGTACGACCAATTGCCTGGCTCCCATGGCCAAGGCCTTGCACGAAGCAGTCGGTATCGAGAAAGGCCTGATGACTACCATCCATGCCTACACCAACGACCAGGTACTGACCGACGTGTACCACAGCGATCTGAGACGCGCGCGCTCGGCTACGCAGTCAATGATCCCGACGACCACCGGCGCGGCAAAAGCCGTGGGCCTGGTGCTACCGGCGCTCGCCGGCAAGCTCGATGGTTTTGCCATGCGTGTGCCGACCATCAACGTCTCCATTGTCGATCTGACGTTTACCGCTGGCAGAGACACCACCGATACCGAGATCAACGAGATCCTGAAGGCGGCTGCGGACGGCGCCATTCTCGACTACAGCGACAAGCCGCTGGTATCGAGCGACTACAACCACACGTCTGCTTCCTCCACTGTAGACGCCGACCTCACGCGCGTGCTCGACGGGCGCCTGGTAAAGGTGTGTTCGTGGTACGACAACGAATGGGGGTTCTCCAATCGCATGTTGGACACGGCGATCGCGGCCATGGAGGCACGCTGATTCATGGGCATGGTGCTCATGAACGAGCTCCCGCTAGCGGGCCAGCGTTTGCTGATCCGGCAGGATCTCAACGTACCGCTGGATGATGATGGCAACATCACTTCCGACAAGCGCATTCGGGCATCTGTGCCAACCTTGCAATATGCGATTGAGGCGGGTGCTCGGATCATGGTCATGTCCCATTTGGGCCGTCCCACCGAGGGCGAGCCTGATGCGGCGTCATCACTGGCACCGGTGGCTGATCGACTGACGTCCATCCTCGGGCAGTCCGTACGCCTGGTCACGGACTACCTCGACGCTCCGGTAGACATCGCCGATGGGGAAGTCGTGCTGTTGGAAAACGTACGCTTCAATGTCGGTGAGAAAGCGGACGCGGAAGATCTTGCCAAGCGTTATGCGTCCCTGTGCGACGTGTATGCGATGGATGCCTTTGGTACCGCACACCGTGCACAGGCATCCACACATGGCGTGGGACGTTTTGCACCGGTCGCCTGCGCCGGTCCTCTGCTTGCAGCTGAGCTCGACGCGCTTGGCAAGGCGCTGGAAAACCCGGAGCGGCCGTTGGTGGCGATCGTGGGTGGTTCCAAGGTGTCAACAAAGCTGAAGGTGCTCGATTCACTGGTCGACAAGGTAGACCAGCTGATCGTTGGCGGCGGTATCGCCAACACGTTCATCGCAGCGGCGGGTCACCCCGTAGGTGCATCGCTGCACGAGGCTGATCTGGTCTCTGATGCTCAACGTCTGATGCGGGCAGCGGAGGCACGCGGTGCCGCCATTCCGATACCCACCGATGTTGTGTGCGCCTCGGAATTTTCTGCCGACGCCGATGCCACCGTGCGCGCCGTGAGTGAAGTACAGGATGGGGAAATGGTGCTGGACATAGGCCCTGATACATCGACCGAGTACGCGCGCATGCTCGAGAAGGCCGGCACCATTCTCTGGAATGGACCGGTCGGTGTGTTCGAGTTCGAGTCGTTCAGTGGCGGCACTCGGAGTCTGGCCGAGGCAATTGCAGCGTCGGATGGTTTCTCCATCGCGGGCGGTGGCGATACGCTGGCGGCGGTCGATACTTATGGAATCGCCGAGCAGGTCTCCTATATATCCACCGGTGGTGGTGCATTCCTCGAGTTCATCGAGGGAAAGCCGCTACCGGCAGTGGTCATGCTGCGGGAGCGTTGCGACGCTTCGACATGATTCTTGCAAGACCCGTGTTTTCATGACCCTGCCGCCAATACGGAGGCAGTTCGATTCAGTTCCACGAGGCATTCGGGCCGTGAGCCCGATGTAGAGGGCATTACGGATGAGCGATACCATTGATCTTCTGGGTGACCAGGCGGAATATCTTCTAGAGCATCGCTGCGAGGGAATATCCAAGGATCTTCTTCACCTGCCAGGCGACGATTACGTCGAGCGAGTGATTGGCGTCAGTGATCGCGGGCCCGGCACCATGCGTGCCATGCAGCAAATTTTCAATACCGGCCGCCTCGCGGGTACGGGCTACGTGTCCATGTTGCCGGTCGACCAGGGCATCGAGCACTCCGGTGGCGCTTCGTTTGCGCCCAACCCGATCTACTTTGACCCGGCTGCCATCGTGGAGCTGGCGATAGAAGGCGGGTGCAACTGCGTTGCCTCGACATTGGGGGTGCTGGGTGCGGTGTCACGCCGTTACGCACACCGCATACCGTTCATGGTGAAGCTCAATCACAATGAAACGCTGACTCTGCCCGCCATGTACGAACAGACGCTGTTTGCACAGGTCGAGCAGGCCTTCGACCTTGGCGCCATGTGCGTCGGGGCCACGATCTATTTCGGTTCGGAAGGCTCACGCCAGCAGATCACTGAAATTTCGGAAGCGTTCCACCGCGCGCACCAGCTCGGCATGGTGACCGTGCTCTGGGCCTACTTGCGTAATTCCGAGTTCAAGAAGGACGGCACGGACTACCACGTCTCTGCAGACCTCACCGGCCAGGCCAACCACCTTGCGGCGACTATCCAGGCCGATATCGTCAAGCAGAAGCAGGCCGAGAACAACGGTGGCTACAACGCGGTGGGTTTTGGCAACACCCACGAGAAGGTCTACAGCGATCTCACCACCGACCACCCGGTTGATCTTGTGCGCTATCAGGTCGCCAACTGCTATATGGGCCGTGCCGGTCTGATCAATTCTGGTGGTGGGTCGGGCGGTGATGATCTTGCGCAGGCAGTACGCACCGCAGTCATCAACAAGCGCGCTGGTGGCATGGGCCTGATCAGCGGACGCAAGGCATTCCAGAAGCCGATGAAGGAAGGTGTCGAGCTGCTCAACGCGATTCAGGACGCTTACCTCGACGAACGCGTCACCATCGCCTGATCGGGCGACTAATCCAGGCGAGCCTGTACGGGCTCGCCCGAGTAGCACTTCCCGAAGGTCAGTCGCGCGACCGCTATGAGGTAATCCGTGCGACGGCCTCGCGATACCGCAACAACGTGCCCTCGATGATGTGTTGCGGGACCTCGGGTCCCGGGGACGTCTTGTCCCAGTCGAGGGTTTCCAGCCAATCACGTACATACTGCTTGTCGTAGCTTGGCGGGCTGGTATCGAGCGACCAGGTTGCCGCCTCCCAGAAGCGGGATGAGTCCGGTGTCAGGATCTCGTCCATCAATACGAGCTTGCCATCGGCATCGGTGCCGAACTCGAACTTGGTGTCGGCGATGATCAGACCACGGGCTTCTGCATACGCTGCCGCTTGCGAGTACAAGGCCATGCTCACGTCCCGCACCTCGGCAGCACGCTCAGCACCTATCAGCCGCACGACTTCGTCGAACGAGATGTTCTCGTCATGGTCGCCGGCGTCTGCCTTGGTAGACGGAGTAAAGATCGGTGCGGGCAAACGCTCGCCCTGTCGCAGCCCCGCAGGCAGATCAATACCGCAAATCTGGCCCCCAGCCTGGTACTCCTTCCAGCCTGATCCGATCAGATAGCCGCGTACCACCGCCTCGACCGGCAGGGCATCCAGTCTCTTCACGATCATGCAGCGGCCTTCGGCCTGAGCGCGCTCAACCGGGTCGGGGAGCACATCGCTCAGCGCAAGGTCTGCGAGGTGATTGGGTACCACCGAACGCATGCGGTCGAACCAGAACACGGCGAGCTGCGTCAAGAGCTTGCCCTTGCCGGGAATCACGTTGGGCAGGATGACATCGAAGGCAGACACGCGATCGGTCGCGATGATCAGCCAGTGGTGGTCGTCTATCTGATAGATGTCGCGCACCTTGCCGCGGTACATCAGCGGCAGCGACGTGATGACGGTGGAGTGCAGGGCGTCCGGGTCGGGGGTCTCAGGCGGGCTACCTAGGGCGTTGCTCATGAGTGACGGTCAGTGGATGGCAGGGTCAAGAAAAGGCCCCCAAGGGCCGGCCCGGCGCGCTCCAGTATACTGTGCGGCCGCGCCAGGCCTCGGTTGGCGTTTCACCCGTCCAGTGTGCAGATCAGGTAAATCAACGTGGAATCCCGGCCCAGCGACAACACTCCCGGCCCAGGCGTATCCGTCGGGGTCCTCATGGGCAGCAGCAGCGATTGGCCGCAGATGCGATGTGCGGTCGACGTGCTCGAGGAGTTTGGCGTCGCTCACGAGTACCGCGTGGTGTCGGCTCACCGCATGCCGGACGAGATGTTCAGTTACGCCGAGTCGGCCGCTGAGCGAGGCCTCAAGTGTCTGATCGCCGGGGCGGGTGGGGCAGCCCACTTGCCGGGCATGCTCGCGTCGAAGACAACACTGCCTGTGTTGGGGGTACCGATCGCAACTAAGCATCTGTCGGGTCAGGATTCCTTGTACTCGATCGTGCAGATGCCGAAGGGTTTTCCGGTGGCGACGTTCGCGATCGGTGACGCGGGGGCTGCCAATGCAGCGCTCTTTGCGATTCGCATGCTTGCCACAACCGATGCCGGCTTGCGCGAGAAGCTCGTGCAATTCAACGAAAGCCAGCGTCAACATGCGATGGCCATGCAATTGCCGCCAGTAGAGTCATGATGCGTACGTTGCTTCCGGGGGCTTCCGTCGGTGTGATCGGCGGAGGTCAACTGGGACGCTACTTTGTTCTGGAGGCGCGCCGCATGGGATACGACACCTGGGTGTTGGACCCGGACGCCCATGCGCCAGCGATGCAGATCGCCGCGCATCCTGTGGTCGCGGCGTATGACGATGCGTCAGCCTTGCAACAGATCGGTGAGGCATGTGATGCCATCACCATCGAATTTGAAAACATCCCCGCAAGCAGTATCGAGCAGCTCGCCTCGCTGAGTCAGGTGGCGCCCTCGGCAGATGCTGTGCGTATCGCGCAGGATCGACGCCTCGAAAAGACACGCGCTGCTGAACTCGGCCTGCAGCCGGTGCCCTGGATGGCGATCAGTGGTAGCGCCGACGTGGATACCGCTCTCGATACCATTAGCTTGCCGGCCATTCTGAAGACCGCCACGCTGGGCTACGACGGCAAGGGCCAGCACGTGTGTCACACCGAGGACGAGCTACGCCACGCGGTAAACGCGCTCGCAGGTGTTGCCTGCGTTCTCGAGCAACGTATAGAGCTCGCCGCCGAGTGTTCGGTGGTGTTGGCGCGTGGCTTTGATGGGCAAATTCGGCATTTTCCCGTCGCTTGCAATGTGCACGTCAACGGCATCCTCGACACCTCCACCGTCCCGAGTGGACTTGACGCAAACATCGAGAGTCGTGCGGTTGAGCAGGCGTATGCCCTTGTCGCAGGCCTCGACTACGTCGGTGTGCTGGGTGTGGAGTTCTTTGTCGATACCGACGGTGCCTTGTGGTTCAACGAAATGGCCCCGCGACCGCACAACAGCGGTCACTACACGCTCGACGCGACGGATTGTTCGCAGTTCGAACAACAACTGCGTGCGGTATGCGCCTTGCCATTGACAGATCCGATGTTGCTCGGCGGTGTTTGCATGCTGAATGTGCTCGGTGATGCCTGGATTGGCGGTGAACCTGACTGGAAGGGTCTGCTTGGCCATGAAGGAACGGCCTTGCATCTGTATGGAAAAAGCGAGCCGCGAGCGGGTCGAAAGATGGGGCACGTCAACTGTATGGCTCCACAACGAGACGCGGTAGTGCGGGCTGCTGAGGTCGCGCGTCGGTGCATTGGCGCCGAGCGTTGATTCGACTCGCAGTTATTGACGCATCACGCGCGAGAAAAGTCGCGCCGACAAGAGCAGTGGTACGGAATTAGCTACACCCCCGGTAGCTAGATCCCGTAGCGCACAGCCTTTATCTTGTCTGCGACCACATGAGCCTTGCCCAAACAAATGCTTCCCTCACGGATGGTGAGTCAAGTTTCCTGCCCGCTGCTGTCGAGTCTCTTGCGATGCAGAGTCAGGCGCTTGAGCGAATCGCTGACCGATTGGGACCCGAGTTCGATCAGGCGGTACGACTGATACTCGGCTGCAAAGGGCGGGTGATCGTGTCCGGTATGGGCAAGTCAGGCATCGTTGGAAAAAAGATCGCCGCCACACTTGCATCCACGGGTACGCCGAGTTTTTACGTGCATCCCGGTGAGGCAATTCACGGTGACCTCGGCATGATCACCGCGGACGATCTCATCCTGTTGATCTCGCACAGCGGCGAGACCGACGAAATCCTCCGGATGATGCCGTCCTTGCGTTACTTCGGTAATCGCATCATCGGCATGGTCGGGGCTGCGGATACCAGCGTAGGCAACCAGGCTGATGTCACGCTACGTGTCGATATCGAGCGCGAGGTCTGCCCGAATAACCTCGCACCGACGACCTCCGCACTTGCCGTCATGGCGCTTGGCGATGCGCTCGCTGTCTGTCTTATCAAGGCGAGAGATTTCAAACCGACCGACTTTGCACAGTTCCACCCGGGTGGGATGCTGGGCCGACGTCTGCTATCGAAGGTGTCCGATGTAATGATCAGTGAAGATCTGCCCATCATCGGCCCGGATGAGAGCGTACGAGAAGCTGTGTTCTGCATGACTTCCGGTCGCTTGGGTCTGGCGATCATTGCAAGTGCTGGCCGACTGCTCGGTATCCTCACCGATGGTGACTTGCGGCGCGCGTTGATCATGGATCCGACCATGATGGAGAAGGAAGTGCGCAACTTCATGACACCGGTACCGGTCACCATCAACCAGGATGCGATGGTCTCCGATGCGGAGATCCTGATGCGAAAGTACAAGATTCGCGCACTGGTCGTGACAGACGAGCGAGACGTTGTCAGTGGCCTGCTGGAGATTTTTGCTGACTGCCGCAATTGATGGATTTGCAATGAAATCGTCAATCTTCAATGCAGTGTGCACCGCACGATGCGTGTTGCCTTGCCTGTTGCTGGTGTTGACAGGTTGCGCATCCACGTCGGGCGACGCTCCTGTGCTCGTTGCTCTGAGCGTTGACACCCCGGAATCGATCGCACGCTCTCAGGCTGATCTTGAAGCCAATGGTGGCCCAGTCTATACCTCGGCCAGCGGACGACAGTGTCGCCGTACCCTCGCTGCCGATGGATCCTTGATGCTGCAGGCCATCTGCCGCGATGAGAAGGGAAACTGGAGCCAGGGTCGGTCGTTGGAAAGTACGACGCCCACGATCGTCGACTCCTCGATGATTCAACCCCTGAGTGCGGCAAGTACTGCCATGCGCCAGCTCGCCATCCGCTCGACTTCCACTGTCAATTGACGTGACTCAGGATGTCGCCAGCACCGAGCCGACACTGACCAGATCACCAGCCGGAACGTTCGCTGATGTGTGTCAGGGTCTGTCCACGCAATCGCGTGTCGTCATGGCACTCGTGCTTCGTGAAACTCTCAGCCGATACGGGCAGCACAAGCTCGGCTTTCTGTGGGCGTTGGTAGAGCCGATCGTGATGGTCGGCGTGTTTGCCTCGGTCATGGGCGCGATACGGGGAGGAGACCCTGGCGGTATCCCGATCGTGTTGTTCATGATCACGGGGTTCGTGCCGTTCATGATGTTCCGTGATCCCATGAACCAGATGCAGGGAGCCATCGTGTCCAACCGATCACTCATCGGTTTTCCTCAGGTCACGACCTTCGATGTGATCGTGGCTCGTAGCGTGTTGGAATGCGCGATTCTGTCGATGGTGTTTCCCGTCATCCTGATCCTCGCGCAAGTGGTGCTCGGTCACTCGATACGCGTGGAGAATCCCCTGGGTGTGCTCGCAGCCTGTGCGCTGTTGATGACACTCGGCACCGGAATCGGATTTCTGTTTGCTGCGCTGGCGCCGGTCATGCCGTCGTCCCGACAGGTATCAACCGCGTTGTTGGGGCGGCCATTGTTTTTCTCGTCCGGTCTGTTCTTTACCGCGGAATCCTTGCCACCGACGATACGCGAATGGCTGTTGTGGAACCCGATCCTGCACATGCTCGAATTGCTGCGTTCCGCGTTCTTTTACGAGTTCGAATCCACTCATGCAAGTTGGCACTACGCGACGGTATGGGCGGTAGGCGCACTGGCCTTTGGCATGCTCGTGCATCAGGCCCTGCGCCGACGCGCCATCGTCGGGCTCTGAGGTCACTGCCGTGATTCGTCTGGAAAACGTCACCAAACGCTACAAGACCGGGGCAGGCGTGCGCACGGTTCTCGATAGCGTCAACCTCGACTTTCCCAAGGGCCATAGTGTCGGTATTCTTGGTTTGAACGGTGCCGGCAAGTCGACGTTGGTCCGCATCATCGGTGACGCCGAGCCGCCGGATTCCGGGCGCGTGGTGCGTCAGGGTCGTGTGTCATGGCCACTGGGTTACACGGGGGGGTTCCAGGTGCAGCTCACAGGGCGTGAAAACGCTCGCTTCGTGGCGCGAATCTACGGTGAGAGCCCTCGCTATGTCGAGGCCTTTGCCGAGGAGTTCTCCGAGCTTGGGAGCTACTTCGATGTGCCGCTGAAGAACTATTCGGCGGGTATGCGTGGGCGTTTTGCCTTTTCGGTGAGCCTGGCCTGCGACTTCGAGTACTACCTGGTTGATGAGGCGCTGGAGACCGGTGATGCCCGTTACAAGGAGAAATTTCGCCGGGCTTTTGACGAGCGTCGGGAGAATGCCTCGGTCATTCTGGTGTCGCACAACGAGCAGACGGTGCGACGGAATTGCGATATGGCCGCAATCCTGCACGAAGGAAAGCTCGATTTGTACGAAGATCTCAAGGAAGCCATGCATCAGTACAAGTTCCTGCAGACCAAGGCCGCCTGAACAATGCGCCACATCTTCGGGAGTCTCGGCGTGGTCGTTGGTGTACCGACGCTGCTTGCCGTCATCTATTTCGGGCTGCTCGCCTCGGACGTGTACGTGTCCGAGTCCCGCTTTGCCATTCGCTCCGCCAAGTCCGGTGCGGCGGTAAGCGGCCTTGCGGCCATCCTGTCGTCACCCATCGTGTCCAGTTCCAGCAGCGAGTCCATGGTGGTGATCGACTATGCGCGTTCACAGGACATGCTCAAGAGTGTTTCCAGCGAACTTGACGTGCGCGCGCACTTCTCGCAGCCAGACGTCGACTGGCTTTCACGACTTGACGAGAATGCCTCGGAGGAAGAACTGCTCGAGCACTTCAATCAGCATGTGAGCCTGATCTCCGACAGTGCCAGTGGCGTGGTGACACTGAAGACGCGCGCCTATGAGCCGGAAGTGGCTCAGCAGCTCGGATCCCTGATCATTGATCTGAGCGAACGTCTGGTCAACCAGATGTCAGCCCGCATGGAAGAGGATGCCTTGGCTACCGCTCGCTCGGAAGTGGAACGTGCGGCAGCAAAAGTGCGCGCTGCCAGCGATGTGCTGACCGAATTCCGTGACGATAATGTGTCGATCAATCCCGCAGCGGAGTCGAATGCGCTACTCAATATCGTCTCGGGTCTTGAAATGCAACTGGTCGAGACTCGCGCAACCCTGTCGGAAAAACTGTCCTACATGCGCCCGAGCGCACCGGAAGTGGTTGTGCTGCGCAATCGGATAAACGCGCTGGAACGACAGCTTTCCATCGAGAAGGGCAGGTTGAGCGGCACCGATTCGGGCACGGCGCTAAGCGGCCTCATTGAAAGCTACCAGCCATTGGTGCTGGAACAGGAAATTGCCCAACAGCAGTATGCGTCGGCGCTGAGTTCCTTGGAGCTTGCGCGCATCGAGGCACAGCGCAAGAAGCAGTACGTCGTGACCTTCATTCGACCAAGCCTCCCGGATCAGGCATTGGAGCCGCGACGCTTCAATCGCATCATGACCGTTGCGCTGTTCTCCTTCCTGATCTATCTGGTAGGTGGGCTGATGTGGTCGGCACTCAAGGATCATATCGGTCGATGATGAACAAGGTATCGCTCATGTCTCCCGTTGACGCGTTGACCAGGCGCCTGCACATGATGCTGACGCGCGTGGCGCTGTCGGCGATTCTGATGGCGTGTTTTCCAGCCATGGCGCAGACCTTGGACCCGTCCAATGCCGCACCTGTGATGGAAGATCCGGCGGCGACTGCTGTGTTCGAGCAGTCCTCGCAGCGCAGGAGTGCTGACGGCTCTGTCTTGCCTTACGGCGCCAATCTGTTCAGTGGTGGCTTCAGCAACGATCGGGAAGATGGACTGAATCCCGACTACGTGTTGCAACCAGGAGATCGCGTCAGCGTGCGCATCTGGGGTGCAATAGAGTTCAACGAGAGTCTCGTGCTCGATCCTCAGGGCAATATCTTCCTGCCGTCAGTCGGCCCGATTGCCCTGGCAGGTACCCAGAACCGCAATCTCAACGAGCGGGTGCGACAGGCCGTGTCGACAGTCTTTACCGACAATGTACGGGTGTACACCAGTCTGGACGGATCACAGCCGGTAGCTGTCTTCGTGACCGGTGCGGTCGAACAGCCGGGGCGGTTTGCCGGCATTCCATCCAATTCGGTGTTGCACTTCATCGACCGCGCTGGTGGGATCGATGCAGATCGAGGCAGCTATCGTGACATTCGCATCCTGCGAGCAGGCAGTGTGCTTGCCACTGTCGATCTCTATGATTTTCTGCAGAACGGGCAGCTCAAGCAGGTTCAGTTTCAGGACGGTGACACCGTTCTGGTCGCCCCTCGTGGTCCCTCTGTCGAGGTCACCGGAGAGGTAGGTAATGCAGCCAGGTTCGAACTGACACCCGGTGGGTTTACCGGCGCGGACATCGCGGCGCTTGCGCGTTTGCAGCCTGGCGTGACCCATGCGGGTTTGTCCGGTACCCGCGCAGGTGAGATGTGGTCGGTGTATCTGCCGGTTGAGGAGTTCATGCAGCAGGCACTGTCCAACGGTGACACGGTCAGCTTTCGAAGCGATCAACGCGAGCGTGTGATCGTGGTGGAAGTCGAGGGTTCCTACATTGGGCCTTCGCGTTACGCACTGCCACAAGATGCGCGCTTGCAGGAGCTACTCGATCTCATTGAGGTCGATCCGGTACTCGCGGATATCAGTTCGATCTCCATTCGCCGTCCAAGTATCGCTGCGCGCCAGAAAGAGGCTTTGCGCGAAAGCCTGCAACGGCTTGAGGCGCGATACCTCACAGCCAATTCACAGACCGATGGAGAGGCCGCGATTCGAGCACAGGAAGCGGAGCTGATCGGTCGCTTTGTTGCCAGTGCCAAGAGCGTCGAGCCGAGTGGTCGGCTTGTTGTCGCACAGGGCGAAGGAGTTGCCAACGTGCAGTTGCAAGCGGGAGATGTGATCACGATTCCGCGCCATAGTGAGTCTGTGCTGCTCAGCGGTGAAGTGCTGGTCTCGCAGGCGATTCTTGCTCAACCCGGCTTGCGTGCACGGGACTACATAGCAGCAGCCGGTGGCTTTGCGGAGCAGGCCCTAGAGAAGCGCGTGGTCGTGGTTCACGCCAATGGTGAGGTAGAAAGTGGTGAAAACCCGCGAGTACGGGCCGGAGACGAAATTATCGTCCTGCCGAAGGTACCGGTCAAGAACCTGCAGATCGCGGCGACGATCGTGGATATTCTCTACAAGGTGGCGATCGCGGCATCGGTTGCCTTGGCGCTTTAGTGGTCGGTCCACAACCATGTGGGCAGACCAGTGGCCATGCGCGTCAATAGCCCGCGGCGCTGGCACAAGGAGTGCTTCCCACCAGGTATCCGTTGTATGAATCCGATTGCCATGGGCGCACACGCTGCTTCTGTCGAACAAACGGCCAATTCACTGGCTGCGGCACCCGATGCCACGTCTCGCGGCTCGGCGTCAGACCAGTTGCGAACTGACGATGGTTTTGTTGCCTTGCGCAAGAAGGTCGCTGATGCCGCGCTGAGTGACGCGCGCGAAGCCTTGTCCAAAGGCGACCTGGACTCAGCGAAAGCTGCGTTCATCGCTGCTCTGGAGGCCCACCCTGGACAAATGAGTGTGTATCGGGAAATCGGATCCTGTCTGTCCGGATTGGGTCTGACATCCTGGGCAGAGCATTGTTTCCGAGGCGTGTTGCCAGAGTCCGTAGCGACAGACTGGTTCGGAGGGGACTTCGATTGCGCGGAGCCGCGTCAGCGCGGCGCAGAGACAAGCTCGAGCGACAAGAACACCGTCTGGTCGAAAGAGGCCATCCGCGTGCGCGTACATGAGCCGTGCCCGCGGCCGCTGCGTAAGCCCGGAGGCATCGTGCCGCCCACGGACCGAATGTTCAGACCGGCACGAATGACAGCAACCGAAGCGCTGGTTGATAGCGCACCGGGTGGCTCGCTCTGGTTTGATGGATTCAATCGAGTGGTGCTTGATCGGGATGGAAAGTCACTCGATCGGCATACGCGTGGTAACCCTGCTGTGGTTCGTCATGTGATGCAAACTGCTCAGCCGATGCACGTGCCCGGGCGCGTATTTTTTGTCGGCAACCGCGGTTACAGCAACTACTACCACTGGATGTTTGACATCCTGCCGTCGATTGATCTGTTTCGCAATGCGGGATATACCTTCAACGAGAACGATCACATTGCCGTCTATACCAGTGCGAGCCGCTTTCAGAAAGCAGCGCTTCGGCACCTGGGGTTTCCCGAGGAGCGGGTAGTCGAGCTTGGCGGTACCACGCCGTGGATCGAGGCCGACGAAATGGTGGTTCCCTACTACGCCAATTCGATGGCCATGGCGATGGGCGAGTGGGTGCCGCGTTTCCTTAAATCCTTGTTCATCGATCAGGCCCCTGCAGGAGTAGGGGACAAGGTACCGTCAGCAGATAAACTGTACTTGTCACGGACTTCCACCGCCAGAAATGGACGTTCCATTGGTAACGAAGCCGAACTGATTCGTCATCTGGAGCAGCGTGGATTCACGACGGTGTATCCGGAAGACTATTCCGTTTTCGAGCAGGCAGCACTCTTTTCCCAAGCCAAGGTCGTACTGGCCGCGCATGGCGCTGGTCTTACCAACATCACGTTTTGCGCACCCGGGACCCGTGTTATCGAGCTTTACGGAGACTTCATGCAGCCCTGCTACTGGGTAGTCAGTGATCTTTGTGAGCTCGATTACTACAACCATTACTGTGGACGTAGTGAAGAGATGGTGGACTACTACGACCGCAGCCACGAGAACCTGCATCAGCTGATGCAAACCGGATTCTCGGTTGACATGAAGGAGCTTGACGAACTGCTGGCTGAGGCAGGGTGTCACTAGGTCAATGGGTATGCCGGACACTGCACGGAACTCAAGTGAGTACACCAGCGCGGAGGGTGCTGTGTTCGAGCAGCGTGCGAAGCGCGTACTGTTCTTTGGTTTCAGCGTAACCGAGCAACCCGGATACGTACCCGCATTGAAAGGAATGCTCGGTGAGCGTGAGATCGAGATCGAAAGTCGAGCCATTGGTGGGATCAACCTCTGCAGCCTTCCGTACATGCACTCGGTCCTCGAATACGAGTGCTACGACCATGTGGTGTTTGAAGTAACAACCTGTCGTCGTTACGCCGAAGACAACCCTGGTGTTTATGGTGATCCCTTGAAAGAGATCATTGATCAGGTAAGGGCGAGGGGTGCAGAACCGTCCTTCATACATCTGTTTCGAAAGGGCGTCGACTATTCGCACGACCACATGTTGGATTCAGCAGCGGCCATCTGTGCGGAACGCGATGTCCGGTACCTGAATCTGGTACCGCAGATGGTCGAGTTCGAGCGGGCTGGTCTGCTCTATCGATTCTTGCGTGATGGCATTCATTCCACCGAAGAGGGTGCTGCACACTATGCGCAAGCGGTACTGCCGTTTCTGGACCTGCTCCTCGACGACGGTCGTGATGTGAGACAGCCTGGTGAGCCTGATCCAGCTCCATCGCGCGCACTTGTGCCGATCGACAAGCTGGTTGGTGGACACGACTTTTCCAGCTTCAAGCGCGGCAATCTGGTCATGCCGGTGTGCACGATCCCAGGCGGTGAGAGCCTGTCGATCGACATCCCGGCAGGCTATGCACTGGAAGGATTGATCTATCTGCGAACGCCGCAGGCCGGGCTGATGGAAGTTGATCTCGGCGAGCAAGGCACTCGGCGGGTGCATGCCTTCGATCAACACTCGTACTACCGCCGTTATTCGACATGGACGGTGCCAGCCTGTACGACGCCATCGATCACCATCACACAAAGACCGGAGATGCCGGAGGTTGAACTCGTCAAGGGTGAGTGCGATCCGGGCGAGCGGCTTGGTGAAGTATGCGGTCTATTTCTATCAGCGGGTAGCTGACACCGGCGTTCGAGCTAGCGTCGCGCTTTGCGTCGACGCCATCCCAGCACGGTCAGTGGTAGCAGCAACCAGAACGACGCAGCACCCGAGTCAGAAGACTTGGCACTGGGTTCCTCATCGTTCGGCTCGGGGGTCACCACCACGGGATCCACGGGTGGTACTTCTGGTTCAGGAGTCTGCAGTGCTGCGTATTGATCACAAAACGTTGAGTCCCCGGTCAGGCGAAGTCGTGGGCCTTGGCCCTTGCTCTCGGAAGACGCCAGGGTGAGTCCGTTGCCCGGCTCGTTCTGCAGCACCAGCGTGAAGATTTCGTTCTGCAAGGAACCCGCATCGATGAAGCTCTCGTAACGGGTGTCCTCTTCCCAGTCGGCAAGCGCGGTGCCGAGGCTGACGACCGAGTAGGGAGGGTTGTCGTCGAGGCTGTACGACGCCCAGTCGCTGTGCGAGCCAAGCTGCATGTCAAACTCGCCATTACCGCCCGAGGTGGTTGAGTAAACGAGACTCGTGTATACGGGAGTAGGAACGTCAGACAGGTCGAACTTGAGCAGGGCGCGTCGCCCGTAGCCCGCAATCTGCAGTTCGCTGCTGTTTGCAAAGCTGATGTCGGTTTCATGGATGTCGTCCAGCGGGGCCAGCTCCACGCTGTTGGCCACACACTCACCCGCACCGCGCTCGCCGGATTCGCCTTCGTCGTCGACGAGGAATGCGTTGACCGGTTCTATCGGGGGTTCGCCTCCGATATCGCTGCCGTCGCTTGACCCGTCGCTTGACCCGTCGGTAGTGCCATCGGTAGTGCCGTCGGTAGTGCCATCGCTCGCACCGTCGTCAGTTCCATCAGTGGTGCCATCGGTGCTGCCGTCCGTTGCGCCGTCGTCGGCTCCGTCAGCAGTGCCATCGGTCGCGCCGTCGTCGGCTCCGTCAGCAGTGCCATCGGTCGCGCCATCGTCGGCTCCGTCAGTAGTGCCGTCGGTCGAACCATCAGCCGTCCCGCCAGTATCTGCGTCGGTTGTGCCGTCAGCGGTACCGTCGGTACTGCCGCCCGTTGTGCCGTCGTCACCGTCGTCAGGAACGGCTTCCGATATCGGCAGGGACTCCAGCATGTTGGTGCCTGTGCCGCGATCTTCGTAGCGAACGATCGCGACACGGTCGATCGCGTGTCCGAACGAGCGACCGCTCACCTCAACGGTGTGTGTGCCCGCTTCAAAGAACTGCCGCAGTGGCCTTCCCACGCCGTCGACCGTCTTGGTTGCCCAGGACCAGGTGTCGACATCGTTCATGTAGGCCTTTGTCCAGCCGTCGAGCGGTTCTTCGTCGACAATATCGCTGCCACCGATCAGGCGCGCCCACGAGTCATTGTGTTCGGTGTCGAGCTCTCCGAATGTGATACGGCTGCGCCAGAAGAGTTGATAGTTTCCTGCTTCTTCGACGGTGAATCGGAAGCTCAAGGCGCCATTGCCCGCGTCGCGCTTGTGGTAGTAGTTATCACCATCCCAGCGTAGATATCCATCGCCGGAGTAGTCGCCGATTTCGGTTTCCAGCACCCAGCCGTCAACCAGCGTGGCAGATTCCATTTCGAATGCGATCGCGCCATTCGATTCGAGGTATCGGTACCCGTCCTGAGCGAAGGCGACTGTCGAGGTGCCTATCAGAAGAGTGATGGAGAGACCGAGAGTTCGGACAGAAGATGACATGCGGTGCCGTTCCAAGCGTGGGTGCGAGCGTGTCGCGAAGAAAACTGCCGCTCACGTACAAGGCGGGTATCGGCGGTTTCCCCGTCGGATGGAAGTAAAGTGCAGCTTCAATCTCCCGAAAACTGATCGAGTGGGCGTTTGTGGCGTGAACCAGACACGCTCTGGTGGAACAGAAAGTGCTCCCGACCCTTGGGGAGATCCAGGAGCCTGAGATTCAATGACGCTGTCAACACACCGACGCTTGTCGAGTCTGGTGCTGGGTCGTGCCTGTACCGATCCGTACCTGGACTGTTGAGATAGTGAATTTGTCAGCGACACCGCTGAGCCACCGACTCCTGCACGGGATCCGGACCTACCGGCAACGCATCACGCGCGCGGCTCCGTCGGGTGTGTTTCTCGAGAACCGCCCGGAGGCGAGGCGCCTGATGGCTCTGGCCGAGCGTAGTCTAGCCGCGGGCACGCTTGAGGACGCCGAGTCCTTCGCGGTCAGTGTCCTGTTGGTAGCGCCTGCCTCGCAGGAGAGCTTGTATTTGCTGGGGCGCGTGCTCGACGCTGCGGGAAGTACCAACGACGCGTTGGAGTGCCACCGCGGACGTATCCCGGAAGCCCTATGGTGCAAGCACGTAACAGAAGCCGAGTTCAGCCCCTCGGCAGCAGCTCACTTTGAGCGCGTGAGTGTGTTTGAGGCAGGGCGTGTCGCCATGCCGGAACCCGCTCAAATTGCAGAGCCGGGCCCCGACGTGTTCAACCAGGACGACATACTCACCGCACCGTGCTTTGTTGATCGCGTGAGCAACGGTAGTGTTTGGCAGGACTCTCACAACACCCTGATCATGGATGCCTCGGGTGCCAGTGTGGCAGAGCACGTCACCGGCAACCCACATGTGGTCCGCCACTTGTCAGAGCAGTACGAGCCGATGCACTTCCACGGCAGAGCCTTCGTCCTGGGTGCTCGTGGCTCGGGCAACTACTACCACTGGATGACCGATATCCTCCCCAAGCTCGAGCTATGTCATCAAGCGGGTTGGGTCGTTGGTCCGGACGATCACGTGATTGTTCCCACCAGACGGTCCTCGTTTCAGCTGCAGTCGTTGCAGCGCTTTGGCATTGAGGAGCGACAGGTCCATGTCGCCAATGTGTCGTCTCCATGGGTTACTGCTGATGAGCTGATCGTGCCCCACCTGAGAAATGCCATGGGAACGACCATGGGCGCGTGGCTTCCCGACTTTCTGAAGCGAAGCTTCTTGCCCGATGGTCCATCTGACCCTCCGGAGCGTCGGATATTCGTTTCGCGCGATACCGGTCGAGCGCAGGGCCGTGGCATCGAGAATCTTGCCGAAGTCGAGCGAGCGTTCATGGATCTCGGGTTCGAGATCGTCTTCCCGGAAACACTGGACGTGATGGAGCAGGCCGCATTGTTCGCGGAATCTGCCGTGGTTGCTGGTCCTCATGGAGCGGGTTTGACTAACATCGTATTTTGCGCGCCCGGCACTCGAGTGATCGAGTTCTATGGGGCGCATCTTGCGCCATGCTATCGGGCGATATCAGCTCTGTCGGGTCTTGACTACCACGCGCACTATTGTCTTGACCGCACCAGCGAGGAGGATATGGACGATCGTGCACGTTCGTTGGTGACGCGTCGAACCGAAGGGTTTTCGATTCCGTCAGATGCGATCGCTGCGATGGTCGAGCTTGCGTGTGCGCCGCGACTAGCAGCCGGGGAGTACTCGACATGAGGAAGTCGGCACCGCAGATCGTGCTGCATATCGGTCGACAGAAAACCGGGACGACCTCAATACAGCGGTTTTTCGCAGCGAACAGTGAGGTACTGGCTGAGCATGGAGTTCTGTACCCGACAACGGGCCGCAAGCGGGGCAGCCATAGCGCTCATCACGAACTTGCCGTGGCGCTGAACAGTACGGAATCCACAGGCGATGAGCTTCTGTCCTTGCAACAGAGCTTCCAACGGGAATTGGAGGCGAGTCAACACGATCTCATCGTGTTCAGTAGCGAAGCGTTTCAACGTTTGAGGAGCCCGGAGAGATTGCAGACGTTCTTCGGTGGCGCACGCTTGCAGGTGGTGTGTTACCTGCGTGAGTGTCTTGCCGCCAAGCAGAGTTCCTGGGCCCAGGCGGTGCACGCTACCGGGCAGAGTGCTCGATTTCTTGACTATGCGCTTCGGGCAAGAATGCAGTACCGACCGTTTGTCACGCAGTGGAAGCGTTGGTCTTCCGAGCTTGATCTCGCGCTTTTCGAGCGTAATCGCTTGACGGGTGGTGATGTGGTTGCGGACTTTCTTTCCAGAATCGGTCGCAACGAACTGGCGCAGCAGATGGATCGTTTTCCGCGTGACGATGGTCTGCCGTCACTGGGTGGGAACTTGCTGCACCTGCGGCATGTCATGAACGTTGCCAGAGCAGGCGCGCCTGATCTTCACGGTACCTTTGAAGCCCTCTCGGCGCTGGCAGCGTCAGAGCCGCGTTGGCGGGGGCGTTGGTACGTACCAGATACCGACCGCGCAGCGATTGCCAAGGTCGATCGTGACGATCAGCGATTTCTGGAATCGCGCTTCGGCAGTCATGGCCGCGTGGATTTTGATGCATTGCCGATGGCGCCTGATAGCAACACCTTGGCAGAGGACTTTCGACAGATTCTCTCGGATCGCATTGTGGGTGCCGGATTTTCCTCGTTCGGATTGGGTCCCGCGTCAAGCAGCTGACAGGACGCGAGGCCGAGGTCTGACGCGACCCGATTCCCAGCCGCGCGTGTCCTGGAAAACATCCATCAGGGCCGCTGGAGGCGTGGTCTAACGAAGTTGTGACTGGGTCGAGCTTTGGCATCACCCATGCATCCAGTACCGGTAACGAAGCGTTCGACTTCATGGGCAATCTCCCCGGTATTCGCTTGATGAAACTGAAATTCCTGTTGCAAAAGAACGCGTGGTTCATCGAGCATGAACTGAGCTGGTATTGCATCCCGGACGACGCGCAGATCTCTATTGCGGCAAGTGCCTTGCCGCTGGTCGTCGTCGATTCGCAGCAACTGGTTGCGCAGCCGCATCTTGCGGGTGTTGCCCGTCTGACTTCGGAGTCACCGCGACGCGAGGCGAAGCTGTTTCGCACAGGTCGCGACGTCGGCGCTGTTCGCGTCACGCTCACCGAGCCGGACGGTACACCCGTCGCTGAGGAACTGGTCTCCCTGGATTCCAGCACCTTGTCGAGCATCGAATGGTTGACCCATCCTTTCAAGGACGGGTGGCTTGCAGCAAGTACGTCGCTGGTTCTCGACAACGTACGCCAGCTGGAACTGCAGGCCTACTTGCCGGCTTCGGCAGACTCGGAAGGAAAGTCCTTGCTCGTACACAACGACACCACGGGCACATCCAACGAGGTGTGGCTACAGCGAGACAAGAACAACGTCATCCCCTTGTTGACGAACGGAGAGCGCGGCAAGGTGGTACTCAGACTCGAGTGCGATCCGGAGCCCGTTGATGGCGAGCGCGATCCTCGCAGGCTCGGATTCGTGCTTGCCGGTGAGACGCTCCAGGCAGCCTGATCTGTGACGACGGTTGCTACCCATATTCGACGCCTAAAACTGCTACGCCACGAACAGTGATGGATTTCAAAGACATCAAGCTTGCGCGCCTCGAACGAAATCTGCGACATCTGGCGGAGGAGGCCTCGGCGTTCAATCATGCGGAGTCGGCGCGCACCAAGCAGTTGGTCGCAGAGGCACGAGCAACTACTCGTGCGTCGGCAAAGGAGGACATCCGTGGTCGAACGCCCAAGCGCGGTCGTGCTGCCGTGGTGGCATGGGATCTTGGGCACAATCCCGTAGGGCGTGCCTACGTTCTGTATTGTCTGCTGCAGAAGGACTGGGATGTTGACCTGATCGGACCGCTCTGGACTCGCTATGGTGCGGATATCTGGGAGCCCTTGCGAGACCTTGATCTGAATATTCGCAGTTTCACGTGCTCCGATCTCACCGAGTTCGTGCCCAAGGCCGAAGTGCTCGCGTCCAGCAAGGTCTACGACATCGTGTACGTGTGCAAGCCACGTTTGCCTTCCCTGTACCTCGGGGCGCTGATCAAGGACAGTAGCAACTGCCCGATGGTGCTCGATGTTGACGACTTCGAGTTGTCGTTCTTCAAGGATGAGAGCACAGCGTCATTCGATGACATCAAGAAGGACATGGAAGCCGCACTGCATGAGCCTTTCGAGGAGCTCGGCACCCGATATGCGCAATCACTAATTCCTGCTGCGGATGCTGTGACGGTATCCAACGTTGCCCTGCGTGAGAAATTCGGGGGACACATCGTCCGTCATGCTCGTGACGAAGGTGAGTTTATCAATAGTCAGGAACGCCGCCAGGAAGCTCGCGAACGCCTGGGTATCAAGGCAGGCGAATTTGCGCTCATGTTCATCGGTACTCCTCGCCCGCACAAGGGCGTGCTCGAGGTGGCCCGTGCACTTGAAGAGCTGGACGACGCGTCGATCGTTTTCCACATCGTGGGTGACATCGGTGATCGCAAGCTACGAGAAGCACTCGATAATCGCAAGGCGCGTGTTGTGCTCCACCCGAATTGTCCTTTTGACGAGCTACCCAAGCTGCTCTCCGGAGCCGATCTGGTTCCGCTGATTCAAGACCTCAATCACCCCATCAGTCAGTTCCAGATTCCTGCAAAGGTGTCTGACGCACTCTCGCTGGGCGTTCCAGTAATCGCTACACGCACACCGCCTCTGGTCGATCTGATCGCAGCCGGTGCCGTACACGAAACCGACCTCGCGGGTCTCGCACAGGCCATCAAGTCACTTCGCGATCGCATTGCCTCCGGAGATATGGCAGGCCGCGCGCGCAGGGACTTTGTCAATGAACTTGGCATGACGGTCAACCGTGCACGCCTCAGCCTTGCCATCGAAGAGGCGGGCGAGCAGTTGATGCAACAGATTCATGGTCAGAGAGATACCGCAGACGTTGACGGTTTGGCTGATCTTCCGGCTACCTGGGAGCCCGCTCAGCGTCGTCGAGAGCATGACAAGGAACTGCGTGACAACGGGGAGCCGCGTCTGACACCGCCTTACCTTGAAATGGTCAGCCTGTTCCGGCAGCGCTACCGTGAGGTGAGAGCAGAGCAGCGCTCTGTCGACGTCCTGCTGGGATACCGGTCTGCGACTTCACCCAACAGCGCGGACAACGTGACATCGTTGCCCAACCGATTTCCGTCCATTCTGCGCAGTCGATCCGTCAGTTACGACATCGCCTTCTTCTGGAAGCAGAACGACAGCGGCCTGTACGGTCGTCGCTCCGACATGATTGCGCGCTACCTTGTTGAATCCGGTCGTGTGGATCGTCTTCTGCACCTGGATGCACCCAAGACAGCACCATCACTGGGTCGGCAGTTCCTGCATGGCGAACGCGAGGAAGACGAGCAACTTGATCTGGTGATCAGAAATCTGGTTGACAGGCAGTCCGGTGTGCTTGATACCGAAAAGGTTCGCGCACGCACCTTCGTTGGCTCCGACCAGCCGCGTCGTGGGCGTCTGATGGGACACCCGATATACAAGAGCGACGCGTATGTGCGTTTCGTCAACGAACAGCTCGAGGAAGCGGGCATGCGTGCATCTCGCACCGTGGCGTGGTTCTGCCCGGTGGTCTGGGACGCGACGGAGATCATCAACAAGGTGGGCTTTGGCGGTGTGATCTCGGATCTGATCGACGATCAACGCGCCTGGGACTGCAACGAGCGCTACCGTGAAAGGCTGGATGCCAACTACCGTGACACGCTGAAGGCATCTGATCTGGTCTTTGCCAATTGTGATGCGTTGGCAGAAGCGATGGGAGAGTACGCGCCCAACATCCACGTGGTACCCAATGGTGCCGAGCGCTTTTGCGAGTTCCCCAAGACCGATGCACCAGAGTGCCTCAAGGATATCCCTGGCCCGATCGTCGGGTACGTTGGCAATCTGCGGGACCGCATAGACTGGATGCTGCTGCATCAGGTCGTGGCAGCCATGCCGGAGGTCTCTTTCGTGTTCTTCGGTCCCTCCGGTGACAACGAGAATGCTGACAGCCTCGCCAAGCACCCGAATGTGCACCTGATGGGAGTGGCTCCCTATGCGGAGCTGCATCGCTATCTTCGTGCCTTTGACGTTGGCATCGTGCCGCATCTGGTCAATCGATTGACCGAGCGAATGAACCCGCTGAAGGTCTACAACTACTTCGCTGCCGGATTGCCGATCGTTTCGACCGACGTGGACAACCTGGCGGATCTCGGCAGGCCGCTGCGTACGGTCAGCGATGCGGACTCCATGGTGCGAGCAATCCGAGCATCAATCGCGTCGCCGGTTGATTCGCAATCCGCGGAGTGGCAGCGCACGATGGAGTCGATTGCCTGGGATACACGGGTGGCCAATATCCTGACGATCATGGATCGATCCTTGCGAGGCTCGGTGCGCAAGGCCGCCTGAGTCTTTTCAGCGGGCTTGATCGGCCTGTCGGAAGCTCGGGCCCAATAATAATTATCCATCGAGTGGATGCGAGTCTGCTTACGTGTGAGGAACAGAAATGCTCTGGTGTGAAGACTACTGCTTTGTTCACTACCCCAAAACCGCTGGCAAGACCCTGACACGGTTTTTCGTGAAAGCATGGCCGCGGCCGGTAGCGGGCTACATCTCTCGTGGCCAGGTCAATGAACTGGCTGACTGTGAGCTCGAGAAAACCGACATTGTCGTAGGCCGGGGGCACGAGAATCTGGCTGATACGGCTGCAATCATTGCCGAAGCCGGTGGCGACATTCGCAAGATGAAGGGCGTGTTCTGCGCAATCCGTAATCCCTACGATCTGATGGTTTCGAACTACCACTTCATGCGCAAGGAGTTCCGTTGGAAAGCCAACAAGACGCGTAGCAACTTCATCATCGCCAACGATAACAACTTTGCCGATTTCTGTGAAAAGGTAACGATCTCCTCGCCGCGAGCGTGGATGGAGATCGATGGTGCCCAACCGGACAATCTGCAGATCATCCGCTTTGAACGTCTCAATGACGACATGCTCGCGTATGCAGAGAAGTTCGGCTACGCAACCCCGACGATCGACCACCTGAACGCGTCAACGCGTGCGCACTACTCGGAATACGTGTGCGAGCGTTCAGAGGCCATCATCGCCGAGAAGTTCGACTATTTCTTCGAGAAGGGATACTACGAGCGACAGAGTTTTCCGGCCATGCCGGCCACAGCGACCGCTGCCGCGGCCTGAGCCTGCAGCCGGTTTTTCTCGTGTCACATACTGCGTCGCAGACTCTGAGTCCGGTTGCCCTCGGGCGGATAGATTCGATAGTCGAAGGAGTGGCGAGGGGCTGGGCCTTCGCCGCTCCGGATGTCGCCGTGCGTGTACAGCTGTGCGCCGATGGAAATCGGGTTGGGGAAGGGCTGGCGGACCGTTTCAGTGTGGCACTCCAGCATGCAGGCTATGGCGATGGTTGCCATGCCTTTGAAATCGAGCTCGACATTCCTTTCACCGTTGGCAGTGTCGTGCAGCTGGACTTGCGTGATGCCGACACCGGAGAGCCACTTGCCGCAGACCCCCTGTCTGTCGAGTGTCACGATCCGCGGTATCTTGCCGAGGACGAACTTGATGGAAAGAGCGTTCGCGCACGCTTGCCGAAAAAGACACCGAAGAGCAAGCATCGCCGCCGCGCGCGCAAGATAGCGTTACGTCTGGTGCGACCCGTACGCCGTGTTGTCACGCGTCGTACCCCAACGGCTCCGAGCGCTCGGAATCATCCCGGATCCGTCGCACGTATCGAGCGATTTGGCGACGGATCAGTGAGTGATCTGACACGCGTTGAGCAGTGGCCAAGGCTCTCGCTGCCCGCTGCCGATGAGCCGGTGGTAAGTGTTGTCATTCCCGTATTCAATCAGTTTCACCGTAGCTACCAGTGTCTGGCTTCGGTCATTCTAGGTGCGGGTGAAATTCCCTTCGAAGTATTGCTTGTTGATGATTGTTCGACGGATGCGACCTGCGCCATAGAGTCACGAGTCGAGAACCTGCGCGTGCTCCGTAATTCGTCAAACCTTGGATTTCTCGATAGCTGTACACGAGCCAGTCTCGAAGCACGCGGGGAGTACATCGTCTTTCTCAACAACGACACCGAAGTTGAACCGCGTTGGCTTGACGAAATGCACGATGTGTTTGCTCGCTTTGACAAGGTTGGGGCCGTTGGTGCCAAGCTTGTTTATCCTGACGGACGCCTGCAGGATGCCGGCGGCATCGTCTGGAGCTCGGGTGTGCCCTGGAACGTGGGGCATGGACGTGATCCTGGCGATCCGGAATTCAATTATGTACGTGAAGTGGACTATCTGACCGGCGCCGCCTTGATGGTCAAGCGCGAGGCATGGGAGCAGGTGGGTGGCTTCAGTGAGGCGTATCGCCCAGCCTATTACGAAGATACCGATCTGGCCTTCAAGTTGAGAGATGCTGGCTGGCGTACCTTGTATTGTCCGCAGGCTAGCGTCATTCACTACGAAGGTTGTAGCAATGGCACCTCGCTGGACAGTGGTGTCAAGCAGCACCAGGTGATCAATGCTGATCACTTTCGTGCTACCTGGAAGCACGAATTCTCGGGGCTCGGAGACGAAGGTGTGGATCTGCGTCGGAACATGGACCGAAATCGCGGCTTGCGCGTGCTGGTCATCGATCACGAGTTCCCGCGATTGGGGCGTGATGCTGGAAGCTATGCTGCGTTGCAGGAGATGCGCCTGCTGCTTGATCTTGGTTGCAAGATCACCTTCCTGCCGGAAAATCTTGGCTGGGCGGGCAAGCATGTCGACACCTTGCAGCGCATGGGCATCGAGTGCGTGCACAGGCCCTGGTACAAGAGCGTTGACGCCTTCTTCACCAGCCGTGGAGCGGAGTTCGATGCGGTATATGTAACGCGTTACACCGTGGCCGAACGGCTACTGCCCCTGATCCGCGACGCGGGCGGTGCACCGGTCATTTTCAACAATGCGGACTTGCACTTCCTGAGGGAAATGCGAGCGGCGCTGGTTCGCGGAGACACCGACCTTTCGGGCCCGCGGCGCACGCGTGCGCGCGAACTCGCGGTCATGGAATCCGTTGATGCGGTGCTTTCCTACAACGATGTCGAGCGCAGTATCATCGGTTCGCACCTGATGCGCGACAACCATGTATTTCCTTGCCCTTGGGTACTCGATGCGCAGCCGTCGGCGGTGGGCTTCGCGCAGCGCGAACACATCGCGTTTCTTGGCGGATTTGCTCATCCACCCAATCGTGAGGCGATGGACTGGTTTGTCAGCGAAGTGATGCCGATGCTGCGTGAGACACGTCCTGGGCTCGAGCTGCACATCTGGGGTAGCCATCTACCCGAAGACACTGACTGGGGTGGCGTCGAGGGTGTTGTGCTCAAGGGCTACGCCCCCGCACTTGAAGACGTTTTCGATCATTGTGTCGCCTTCATTGCGCCGCTGCTGTCGGGAGCGGGGATCAAGGGCAAGGTGCTGGACAGCATTTCGCGCGGGGTGCCAACTGTCTTGTCGGAAGTCGCCGCAGAAGGCACCGGTCTGGTCGATGGCGTCAGTACGCTGGTGGCACGGAGTCCGCAAGAGTGGATAGACACGATTTCCCGATTGGTTGAAGACGCTGCACTGTGGCAGAGGATTTCGCAGTCATCACTTGCGCTGGTTCAGGAGCGCTATTCCCGTGAGCATGGTCAGCAGTGCATGCGTGCAGTGCTGGAGTCGCTCGGGCTTGATCTCGCCGAGCCGACCGACGCACCCTATCGAAAACTATTGATGTAATGAACGTGACCAACGCCACATCCCATCGGCACGTACTTGTTCACTATCACCTGTTCAAGAACGCGGGTACGTCTATCGAACGCCTGCTGCGCGATAGTTTCGGGGACGCATGGTCGTCATGGGACCGGGAGGAGCCCGGTGCGCGCATTTGTGGTCAGGACATGCAGCGGTGGCTGGAAGAGCGACCCGGCATCCGTGCGGTGTCCTCACATCAGGTCGTTCCTCCGGTGCCGCGCGGCAACCTGAGTGTTACGCCCATCGTCTTTCTGCGCGAGCCCCTGCTGCGAGTCAAGTCCGCATGGTTGTTCGAATGGCAGAAGCAACTCGGGCTCGAGACACCTAAAGGAAGTCTCGTCGAATACATCGAGTCGAAATTTGTCCACCAGAATTCCAGTGTCATCGCCAACTTCCAGGCGTCGCGCCTCGGCAATATCCACTACGACGCGACACGCCCAAGACTTCATCGATACAACGAAGAGCTACTGTCGGCAGCGTGCGAATTCGTTGATTCACTGCCGTTTGTTGGCCTCGTAGAGCGTTTCTCTGATTCGCTGGAGCTGATGCAGGTGGCCTGTCGCCCGGGTTTCCCTGACTTCATCGTCAAGGAGCATCGTGAAAATGTGCTGGAATCCAGTGCCGACTCAGTGGAGGTTCGTCTCGAGAAGCTACGCGTGGACATTGGTAACGAGCTCTTCGATGAGCTCTGTGTACGTAACCGGCTGGATCTTCAGCTCTACGCCTATGCACGAGGACGTTTTGGCCACCAGTACGAGAGCCTGAGGGCCGGCGATGTCGGGCAGGATGCTTCATTATCCAGTGCCGCGTGACGCTGTCGCTGGCCTGGAAACTGCTCCACCGCGTGTACCAAGCTGATATTCGGTAGTTGCCTGTGTCATCGCCTGCGGTTGTCCCATTCCCGAAAGAGCCGACCCGGTCGTCGGACGATGCTGCGCCCGAGAAAGAGCAGGCAAGCAAGAACAATCCGGTCAATACCGCAGTGCGAGATCTTTGTGCGCTCGCAACGGCCAGCGAGAACATCCGCGCTGATCTCGCGGCCATCGGGGTGCCGCGACGAGTAACCAATGTGCTGGTGGAACTCGGGGTTCAAAAGCAGACCGAGCGACTGGCCGAGACTATCGACAGTGCGCTCGAACAGTCGGAAAAGGCCCATGGCGCCGGTGCACTCGACAAGACGACGTTGGCGGCCCGCGTTGTCGAGTTGGTACGGATCGAGGAAGACACGGACCACGCACGTCAGGTTGCGCGAGGGCAGGGACTCGACCCGCGGTCACTCGCCATTCTCTCGCAACTGATTCAGTCCAACCCCGGCGATGGGGGGACACGTGCGGTCAACACACTGCTGGCCTACGCGACCGCGGCAGGAATCTCGCTGGATGGTGTGCCGCAACTGTCGGCCGAGTTGACGGCGCCGCCGCCCTCGGTGCTTCCCCAGATCCCACGTGGCCGTTCCGAGTCAGGTAGTTTTGCCCCGCGCCGCGTCCTGCGCGATGCCATCATTGGCGCTGCGATCGGCGTTGCCGTGATCGCAATACTGACGTGAAATACAATGTGACAAAATATTGTCACGTCGATGTGTCACCTTCTTTACGCGCCGCGCGAATCTGGTGGCCTGATGTTTGCAACTTCCGGATAGACACGTTTCGCGACGCTGAAAACTGCTCGCGACAACTATAGTACGCAGCTGTACCCGAGCGTCGCTACCGCGGCATTCTCAACACTACTTATCGGAATCTCCCATAGCAATGAATGACGTTACTTCGCGCCTTGGCAGCCATACTCGTAAACGCATTCTGGTAACAGGCGGCGCGGGCTTTCTTGGTTCGCACCTGTGTGAGCGTTTACTGGCCGATGGCAATGAAGTCATCTGCATGGACAACTACTTTACCGGCTCTAAAAAGAACATCCAGCCGTTGCTGGACAACCCGGCTTTCGAGTTGATGCGTCATGACGTGACCTTCCCGATCTACCTCGAGATCGACGAAATCTACAACCTGGCGTGCCCTGCATCGCCCATTCACTACCAGCACGATCCGGTACAGACCACCAAGACAAGCGTGCACGGTGCCATCAACATGCTGGGTCTTGCCAAGCGCACCGGCGCCAAGATCTTCCAGGCCTCGACCAGTGAAGTCTACGGTGATCCGAAAGTGCACCCGCAAAACGAATCCTACTGGGGGCATGTCAACCCGATCGGCTTCCGTTCCTGCTATGACGAGGGCAAGCGGTGCGCCGAGACCCTGTTTTTCGACTACCACCGTCAGCACGACCTGCGTATCAAGGTAGGCCGTATCTTCAACACCTATGGTCCGCGCATGCACCCGGCCGATGGCCGTGTGGTATCCAACTTCATCATGCAGGCGCTCACCGGCGAAAGCATCACCATCTACGGTGAAGGCCAGCAGACGCGTTCATTCTGCTACTGCCTGGATCTGATCGAAGCTTTTGTTCGCATCATGGCCACGGGAGACGATTTCACCGGCCCTGTCAACATCGGCAACCCGGATGAGTTCACGATCCGTCAGCTGGCTGAGAAGGTCATCGAAATGACCGGTTCCAAGTCCAAGCTCGAGTTCCGCGATCTCCCGAGTGATGATCCGACCCAGCGTCGCCCCGATATCTCGCTCGCCAAGGAAAAGCTCGATTGGGTGCCTTCCGTCAATCTTGAGCAGGGTCTTGCCAAGACCATCGAATATTTCGACGCTCTGTTGAAGGGTAACGATCTGACAGCCGCGTCGGCCGTCCCGGTACAAAAGGCATCGTAACAATGAAGGGGATCATTCTTGCTGGTGGGTCCGGGACACGGTTGCACCCGATCACGCAAGTGGTCTCCAAGCAGTTGCTGCCGGTCTACGACAAGCCCATGGTGTACTACCCGCTGAGCACGTTGATGCTCGCCGGGATCAAGGACATCCTGTTGATCTCCACCCCCCGCGACGTGCCGCTGTTCCATCAGTTGCTTGGAGACGGCAGTCGCTGGGGCATCAATCTCGAATACGCGGTGCAGCCGTCTCCGGACGGTCTTGCACAAGCGTTCCTGATCGGTGAAGAATTCATTGGTGACGATGATGTCGCCCTGATCCTTGGCGACAACATCTTTCATGGCCATGACTTGTCCACGCTGCTGTCAAACGCCGTTTCTCGGCCTAGCGGCGCTAGTGTGTTCGCCTATCAGGTGTCTGATCCGGAACGTTATGGTGTGGTCTCGTTTGATGAGCACGGACGCGCTCTGGACATCGAGGAGAAGCCAGCCAGACCCAAGTCCAACCATGCGGTTACTGGCTTGTATTTCTATGACAACGATGTGGTTGACATTGCCAAATCCGTCGAACCGTCGCCACGTGGCGAGCTCGAAATTACTGACGTCAACAAGACCTACCTCGAACGAGGGGACTTGATGGTCGAGGTCATGTCACGCGGTTTCGCCTGGCTGGATACGGGAACGGGCGAGTCCTTGCTTGAAGCGGGGCAGTTTGTGGCAACGCTTGAAAGTCGCCAGGGCGTCAAGATTGCCTGCCCGGAAGAGATCAGCTGGAGAAATGGCTGGATTTCCGATGCGGACATGCTCGCCATGGGCGCAGCTTTGAGCAAGAATGGCTACGGGCGCTATCTGCGATCCTTGGTCGAAGAGCAAAGCCAGCTGACTCCACTCAAGCTCGCCAGCTAACGGTCAGTGCCCTGATCTCAGGGCTCCAGATCGATATGCTTGCCGCGATATCGCTGTGTGATCAACAGTACCACCGCGACGCGCAAGCGATGCATGAATCCGCGCTTGAGAAAGCCGCCTTTGAGGACCACGGCCAGTAGCGCAGCGCGTGAGCGCGACAGGCAGAGATAGTCGTGAAAGTCCCGCAGCACCTGCAGGTCTGCTTCGCTTGGGCGCGGGCGATGCTCGTGGCATTCGAGCAAGGCGCCGACCGCATCGGTGCGGCAGTCTTCCTTGAAAGGCAATTTGAAATTGCGCTGCACGACGCGGTGCAGTGATGTGCTCCGCAGAGCGGCGCTGGCGCCGGGATTGATACTGCCAGCGGGATTGCTTGCGTTACTTGAGTGAAGTCGATACGAGACCAGCGTGTCGGGCACAAAGCACCGGCGGCCGTAGAGTTCAGCCACGACTGCGAGCCACCAGTCGTGGACATGCACACCCGTTGGAAAGGGCAATGCAAGCATCGCGAGCGCGCGGTTCATCAGACAGGTATTACCCATGACACCGTTCTGGCCCAGTACTCGTGCAAGATTCGGTTCGTCGTCAATGTCATAGCCGCGTGTGCTGACAAACGATGAAGCAATCTCGATCCTGTGTTCATCGACGATGACCAGATCCGAGTGGGCGAGATGCGGGGTGGCGGCACCCAGCACCTGCTCGGAAGCCAGGAGACGCTCCATGCCGGCCGCGATCCTGTCGGAGTGCCATACGTCGTCCTGATCGCTCAGTGCAATGTAGTCGGCGCCACTGTCGAGCGCTTGTGCAATCCCGCGGGCAAAGTTGCCGACGTAGCCGAGGTTGCTCGTATGCGCGAACACCTCAGCCTCAGCTGGGTGTGATTGCGCGATCGCTACGCTGTTGTCATCCGAGGCATCATCGTGCACCCGGATATTCACGGGCCACGACTGTTGCTGGATGGACTCCAGCTGCTCCGCCAGGTGCTGCTGACCGCGAAAAGTGCACAGAACCACGGCAACGCGTGGTCTGGGATCTACCGCTGGGCCGTCCTGTCGGATGTCGGAATCAGTGGTCATGTCAGGCCGATAACCCGCGCCAGTTGGCTTCTGAGTCTCTGGTGCAAGTGGCGCAGTCCCTCAGGCTCACTTGCGGGGCGTCGAATGTCCGCGGGCAAGTGGGCCAGATAGGGGTCGTGCTCAAGCAGCTTCCCCCACCGTTCGTGCATGAAAGCGACCTCGCTGGCGTGCCGGCGACGGGCTTCCGGATCACGTCGGCTACCGCTCCGACGGGACACGGATTCGTGGTGATACAGCATGGCATCGGGTGCCCAGATGCATCGGTAGCCTGCGATGTCCGCCCGCAGGCACAGGTCCACATCGTTCCAGGCAATGGCGAGTTGTTCCTCAAAGCCGTTGATTTCCTCGAAGACCTCACGCCGTAACAGCAGGCAGGCACCGGTGACGGCACTGACCCGTCGGGGTTTGGTCAGCCAGTCTGAGGGGCCCGGGTCATGCCGATCGCGTCCCTTGAAGGGATGTCCGGCCACGCGCCCCATGCCGAGCATCACACCCGCGTGTTGAACGGTGCCGTCCGGATAGAGCAGTTTGGCTCCGACGCAACCGGTCAGCGGATGGCTTGCGTGAGAAATCAGCGTCCGCAGCCAGTGACCACTGTCAATCACCTCGATGTCGTCGTTCATCAGACACAGGAAATCCCCTCGGGCGCTAGCCGCAGCGGCGTTATTGAGCCTGGAATAGTTGAATGGGGATGGGTCGCGGATAACGCGTACCGACTCGAAGCCTTCAGCACGAAGCCGCTGTTCCGCATTATCCAGCCATCCGCACGCCGCCTCTTGATCGCTACCGTTGTCGACAATCAGCAGCTCGATCCGGTGGTTTCTTGTGGTCGGGATGAGGCTTGTGGTGAGCGTGTCCAGCAGTGCCACCTGATTGCGCGTCGGCACGATGATTGATGTCAGTGGCGTCGTGGGCGTGGGTGACATGCGAATTGCAGGATGCGAGGGTCGTCGCCTGAGGGTGCAGGGAGTGTGCCTGTTGCTGCTCCTGTCGATATTGTCGGCACGTTTGAACGCGGTGGCTTGATTCCTGCTGCGGCTCTTCAGACGAGCCCGCTCGGGCTGCCCTTGTAGATATGCGCGCACGTGTCACCGCTCAACCGATGAAGTCTGCTGCCCGCACACACGAGTCTGGAAGCGCAGCCTCTGCGGATGCTGCGTCTGCCGCTGAACCTGACGGTAGCAGGGCGAGTGGTGTACGTGTTGCCGTTTCGGATTCGCGTGGTATTCGCTCGCTCGCTCACCTCGATCGGTTCCTCGGAGTAGAGCGTATCCTGTCCATCCCGGACTCACGGCGAGCCAACTTGAATCCCGATGTGGCGCTTGTCTGGGGACGCAAGGAGACCGGCACCGCAACCGAGTCCCACGCGCGCACGGCTGGCATTCCTGTCTGGCATCTGGAGGATGGCTGGATTCGGACGTGTTCCTCGGATGCACATTCGCGTCGGGTCTATTCATTGCTGGTGGATCCTGTGGGCGTCTACTACGACGCATCACGCCCTTCGTTGATCGAGCGTGAACTCACCAACGAGTTGTTTGCTGACGACAGTGACCCACGTTTGGCCCAGGCCAGACAGTGGCGTCAGAAACTAGTCGCAGCAGGGGTCACTAAATACAACTGGGTGATGCCAGGTGATGCGCATCTACCTTCAAAGCCCTTCGTGCTCGTGGTTGATCAGACCCGGGATGATGCGTCGGTCGTCTTCGGTGGTGCCGACACTTCTCACTTTACGGCGATGCTCGACGCTGCGCTTGATGAGAATCCGGGGATCGACGTTGTTGTTCGCACTCACCCAGATGTGGTGAGTGGTCGACGTGAGGGTTACCTTGGCGACGCCGCGGATAGGCCTCGGGTACGGCTTGTGGCGGGTACCGATAATGCGTTTTCGTGGCTGAAGCATGCACAGAAGATATATACGGTCACGTCCCAGCTCGGTTACGAGGCCTTGCTCGTGGAGCGTGAGGTGGTCGTGTTTGGTGCGCCGTTCTACGCTGGCTGGGGGCTGACAGACGATCGATCCTCACACGTGGCCTTGCAACGTCGTCGTGATACACGTGCACGAAGCTGCACGATCGATGAGCTGTTTCATGCCTCGCATATCTCGCTGTGTCGCTATCGTTCGCCTGTCGATGGCACGGAGTGGACTCTCGGTGACTGTCTGGATCATGTGGCCTTGCAGCAGGACATGTTCATGCGCAATGCCAAACGCCTTTTTGCTGTAGGTATCACGCCGTGGAAGCGCCGTTACATCGAACAGTACTTGCGCTCGCCCGGTGGTTCCTTGCGATTCGGTTCGCAGCGCGCGGCAGAGACGGCTCTTGCAAAGGGAGAAGTCGACGCCCTGGTTACATGGAGCTTCCGGAAAGCGCCTGCCGTAAGTGCTGACGTGGAATTGTGGCGGCTTGAAGACGGATTTGTACGATCAGTAGGGCTGGGTTCGGACTACACGCCTCCGGGTTCCCTGGTTGTCGATACATCAGGCTTGTATTTCGACGCTGGTGCCCCAAGCGATCTGGAGAAATTATTGAACGACTACGAGTGCACTCCCAGTGAAGTGCTCCGAGCTTCGCGTCTCAAGCGCCGAATCGTTGAAGCAGGCGTCAGCAAGTACGGCGGCGGCAGTGTGGGGAAAACACCTAGCCGTCCTGCCGACAAGAAGGTCGTTCTGGTCGTAGGGCAGGTCGAGTCTGACGAATCGATCCGCCGTGGGTGTTTTGAAGTGGCGACCAATGCGGCCCTGCTACAAGCGACCCGAAAGCATGGTCCCAATGACTGGATCGTGTATCGCCCTCATCCCGATGTGGTCAGCGGCAACCGGAAGGGAGCGGTCGATGCCGGTACGCTTGCGGCCTGCGCTGACGCGATCGATACATCATCATCGATTCACGCAACGCTTGAAAGCGTTGACGACGTGCATGTGATGACATCACTGACCGGTTTCGAAGCCTTGTTGCGTGGGCGCAGGGTCACGACGTGGGGGGCGCCATTCTATGCAGGTTGGGGTCTCACCGAAGACAAGCAATCGGTGCCAAGGCGACGGCGCAGGCGAACGCTCGAGGAGTTGTTGTACCTCGCGTTCATCAAGTACCCGCGCTACGTGGATATCGCCACTGGCGAGTTTGTCAGTGTCGAGGCGCTGATCGACACAATTGAAAAACGGCAGGCCGGGCAGTTGCTACAGCAGCCAAAGACATGGAGTCAACGCCAGGTGTCCAAGCTAGGCAATATAGTTCGGGGTATTTCCTATGCGCCGTGATGTTCTATTGCTGCAAGGGCCGGTCGGGCCATTCTTTGCGCGTTTCGCACAAGGGATGGAGTCACGAGGTTTTCGTGTCTGGAAAGTCAACTTCAACGGCGGTGACCGGTTCTTCTACAAGCAGCCGCGAACTCTGGATTTTACCGGCCGCCTTGAAGACTGGGAACCTCACCTTGAGCGACTGATCATCAACCGGAAGATCGGTCGCATCTATCTTTTTGGTGACTGTCGCGCTTATCACCGTGTCGCGAGAGAAGTGGCAGAGCGTAACGGTGTTCGCCTGTTCGTGTTCGAGGAGGGTTATATCCGACCGAACTTCATCACGCTTGAGGAAAACGGCGTCAACGGCCACTCCAGCCTGATGCAGGATCCCATTCGTCTGGATCGCCAGGAAGGTCCGTTACCGACCGAGCATGCAGTGCCGGGTGGCAGCTTTCGCACAGCTGTAGTGAGCTCGATGTTGTATTACTGGGCGTGTGCTTTTGCCAAGCGACGATACCCGCACTACCGTCATCATCGACCGCTCAGCTGGTTTGGTGAAGGGAGACGATGGATTCTCTCGGGCCTGCGCAAGGTGCGCTACAGGCTCAGTGAGCGCCGCATGCTGGGCGAGCTATTGCCCCAGTTCGAGCACAACTACTTCGTATGCCCGCTACAGGTACATTGCGACATGCAGGTCGTGGTGCACTCGGATTACAACTCCATTGAGCACTTCATAGGGGATGTGCTGGCTTCATTTGCGATGCATGCGCCGACCAACAAGGCGCTGGTATTCAAGCATCACCCCATGGATCGGGCATATACCGACTACGGGGCCGTGATTTCGAATCTGGCAGCCGAGCTCGGAATTGCCGATCGCGTCTATTATGTGCACGACGTTGATCTTCCGACCTTGCTGCGCAATGCTCAGGGAACCGTACTGATCAACTCGACCGTAGGCGTGTCCTCCTTGTTCCACAGAACTCCCGTCAAGGCCCTGGGGCGCGCGGTGTACGACATCGACGGGCTTACCGCTCAGGAACCGCTCGAAGAGTTCTGGCATGACACGAGACCTGTCGATACCGAGGCCTTTGATACGTTTCGCGCCAACCTGCTGCTACGCAACCAGCTCAATGGAAATTTCTTTCGTCGATTGTTGACTGACGATCCAGCGGGCATCGTATGGGCGTCGCGTCTACTTGATCAGCACAGCTTCCATGAGGATCGGCCCGAACGTGTCAGCCGTCCGACCTTCAGTGTCGTTGAAGGTACCGGCAAGTCAGTATCTGACACCCATCATGGCGATCGCGCTGCCTGAGGCGCTTCGGTTGCGGCGCCCCGTCACGCCTCCGGCGCGCGCTTTCCAATTCGCTCTGCCTCGCGCTGATCGATCAGACCGGCGCGGACCGAGCGTGCCAGTGAACTCGGCGCCAATCGTTGATACTCGAGTTGCTGACACACGGCACTGCGTTGATCTTGCCTCAGCTCTTCGCGCAGGGCGTCGTTCAAGGTCAATACATCAATGATGTCGACGGTGCCGCCGATGCCACTGTGGTGGCAGGCATCGCAACCGTGCGCCTCCTTGGTCGGATACATCATCGACTGCAGCCAATCGCTGACCTGATCCTCGACCATCGGCTGCGTCTTGTTTACCGGTTCCCGACACGAGGTGCACAGCAGCGCAAGTTCGTCGTGGCGAATCACGGCGATGGCCCTGTGCGCCGCCCAATGATGATCCGCGTCGAGTTCCTTGAGGCGAGCCAGGGTGGTCTCGATATCATCTGCCTCGAAAGACAGGACAACCAGAGATGTGTCACTGGTGTGGCGGGCGAGTCGGGAGATACCGACCGGGTCAACCTTGATGTCCCCGATAACGATGACATCCGCATCAAGATCTGCAACGCGCAACGGATTGTCACGAAGCTCCGGTGTCATGAGGCAACCAATGGATCCAGGCGGGTGGCACTCGGGCGACTCCTCGAGCCGGAGCACGCGGCGGTCGGGCGCAACGCAGTACTGGGCGATTGCCGCACGGAGCAGGGCGGTGCTTGCCGCGTTGTCTCCTGACAACACGACCAACCCGGAGGGTTGATCCAGAACCTGCCGAAGTCGGTGCCGGGTGACGTGATCACCGACAATGTCGTCGAGCGTCGGCACCACGCGCGGTATCGCGCGTGTCCGGATAATCCAGCTGGCCCCGTCAAACGTGCCGATCTCCTCGATCGAGATCTTGATACGGTGATGGCCGCCCGGGACGGTCAGGTCTGGCGCGCACCGGTACACCCGCGCGAGCCTTGGGCCGAGGTCGCTGCCGTAGCCGATGCGACGACTCGTCAGTCCACTGGCACGGCGTAGCCGCACCTGCCAGCCATCCTCTGAGGGCTCCACGTGAATGGTGCGCGCACCCGTGATAGTCGCCTCCATGACGAGGCGGCGAAGCAGACTGGCCGGACGATCCGGCAGCGGTTGCGAGGGATACTGCTGCTCGACCGGCGAACGGGTGTTCGCCAGCCGATTCACAGCCAGAAACGGCGGATTTTCATAAAGCTGCTATCGACCGTGTAGCAGCCAACTTCAGCGTCCGATGTCTAGTATCTGACCTGGCACTCGAGTGATTCACTGATACGAAAGCAACGTGCGCCGGGCGGGCATGCAGCGCCTGCTGGCAGCGCGGAAGATCCCGCCGGGCAGCTGGCGGCCCGAGGCCCGGTACACCAATCACCGTTGGTCAATTGATAGCAGCTCGCGTCATCCTGAAGGCATGAAGACTCACTGCGCACAGCGGTGTCCCCGGCCCGGCACATCTCCACCCGACTGGCACGGCCATCCCCTGATCGGGGTGCGACGCTACCGCCGCTTGCGCAGGCGGAGATCAGAAAGGCGGTCACGATCAGGCATGTCCATCGAGGTCGCGCTAGCCTGGAATCAACAGTCAGTCTCATGAGAAGTACACCGGTTTGACTTCGCCTCTCTCCAACTTGCCTTGCCACAGTGCCGGGCCGGTCCGATGCACTGAGGTGCCGCTGGCATCGACCGAGACGGTGACTGGCATGTCCTTGACGGTGAATTCATGGATCGCCTCCATGCCGAGATCCTCGAACGCCACGACACGAGACTCGGTGATCGCCTTGGAGACAAGGTATGCAGCGCCGCCGACCGCCATCAGATAGACCGCACCGTGCTTCTTGATACTGTCGATGGCGACGGGCCCTCGCTCGGCCTTGCCCACCATGCCGAGCAGACCAAGTTCCCCGAGCATCATCTCCGAGAAGCCATCCATACGTGTGGATGTTGTTGGACCCGCAGGTCCGACCACTTCATCGCGTACCGGATCTACCGGCCCCACGTAGTAGATGAATCGATTATTGAAGTCGACGCCGTCCGGCAAGGGTTCGCCCTTTTCAAGCATCGACTGAATTCGCTTGTGCGCGGCATCGCGCCCGGTCAGCAACTTTCCCGAGATCAACAGCGTGTCACCGGGCTGCCATTGCTTGACGTCATCGCGCGTGATCGAATCGAGATCAACACGCTTGGATCCCTCACCGGCGTCCCAGGTTATCGATGGCCAATCGTCCAGCGACGGTGGCGTCTGCTTGAAAGGACCGCTGCCATCGAGGTGTATGTGAGCGTGTCGCGTGGCCGCGCAGTTCGGGATCATGGCGACAGGCAGCGATGCAGCATGCGTCGGATAGTCGAGGATCTTGATGTCGACCACGGTGGTCAGACCGCCGAGTCCCTGAGCGCCGATACCGAGCGCATTGACACGTTCGAAGATCTCGAGCCGCAGCTCCTCGGTGCGCGTGCGTGCACCGCGTGCCTTGAGCTCATGAATATCGACCGGGTCCATCAGTGATCGCTTGGCGAGTAGTGCAGCCTTCTCGGCGGTGCCGCCGATACCGATGCCGAGCATCCCGGGCGGGCACCAGCCGGCACCCATGGTCGGCACGGTCTTGACCACCCAGTCGGCGATGCTGTCCGACGGATTGAGCATGGCAAGCTTGGACTTGTTCTCCGATCCACCACCTTTGGCGGCGATCTCGATGTCGATGCCATCGCCTGCCACCAGCTCGGTGTGAATGACGGCCGGCGTGTTGTCGCGCGTGTTTTTCCGAGCGCCTGCGGGGTCGGCAAGGATGGAGGCTCTGAGGGTGTTGTCTGGGTCCGTGTAGGCGCGACGTACCCCTTCGTTGATCATGTCCTCCAGGCCGAGATCCGCCTCCCAGGTCACGTCCATGCCGACTTTCACGAACACCGTGACGATGCCGGTGTCCTGGCATAGCGGACGTCGACCCTCCGCGCACATGCGTGAGTTCACGAGAATCTGCGCCATCGCATCCTTGGCAGCCTTGGATTCCTCTCGCTCCCAGGCGGCGTATACCGCATCGATGTAGTCCTTGGGGTGGTAGCAGGACATGAATTGCAGCGCGTCTCTCACGCTCTCGATCAGGTCATCCTGGCGAATGGTGCTCATTGCTATGCGTCTGATTGGGCCAAGGGGTGGGACGTCAATGTCGTCGTGCGTCACGGTTCTTGCGGACCTGCCGCAGGCGCAAGCATAGACCGAGGGCAGGAACCGGTGGGCACTGGCGCAGGGCCAACACCGTCTTGCAACGGGGTAGTTGACGCAGGGTGGGGCTGCCGGGCAGACTTCTGGCTACGGATATTCCCTTTCCGGCACCTGATCAAAGAGTGACCTGATGAGCGCTGTTGCACGACGTCGCTGGCGACGCTGACATCCGCCTGGTCCGCGCCAGGCCCACGCCCGGCAGTCCCGACGGCTGCCACGACCCGACCGCTCGTCCTGATCCGATCTGCCCATGAACCCCAAAGACTTTGCGCGCTATCGCGCCGAGGGATATACCCGCATACCGCTTTCTGCCGAGGTCTCGGCCGATTTCGATACGCCGCTGTCGGTGTACCGCAAGCTTGCCGACAAGCCGATGAGTTTCCTGTTCGAGTCCGTGCAGGGCGGCGAGAAGTGGGGCCGCCACTCCATCATCGGTCTGCCGTGTCGTACACGTATCGAGGTGCACGAGAAAACCGTGACCGTACGTCAGGACGGCGAGGTCCTCAGTCGCGAGACCGTGGAGGATCCCTTGGCGTGGATTGATGAGTTTCAGGCCGGGTTTCGGGTGCCGGACGTACCGGGCCTGCCGCCCATTACCGGCGGATTGGTGGGGTACTTCGGTTACGACACCGTGCGTCTCATCGAGCCGCGTCTGGGGCCAAACCCCCACCCGGACCCGTTGGGCACCCCGGACATTCTGCTGATGCAGGCGGACGAACTGGTGGTGTTCGACACCCTGAAAGGCACGCTGACTCTGCTGGTCCTCGTGGACCCTGCCGACGACGAAGCGCTTGAGCGTGGCCTTGCGCGTCTCGCGTCCTTGTTCGAACAACTACGCGCCCCTTTCACGATTGGCGAGGCCAGTGGCAGCGGCCTGAAAGTGGTGGAGTCGGATTTCGAGAGCGGTTTCACCGAAGACGCCTACAAGGCCGCCGTGTTGCGCATCAAGGAGCACATACTCGAAGGCGATTGCATGCAGGTGGTGCTGTCACAACGCTTGTCGATTCCGTTCGAGGCCGACGCCATCGACTTGTACCGAGCGTTGCGTCGCCTCAACCCATCGCCGTACTTGTTTCATCTCGACTTGGGCGACCATCAGGTGGTTGGCGCGTCACCTGAAATTCTGGTGCGGCTCGAAGAGGGTCAGGTGTCGGTGCGTCCGATCGCGGGAACCCGACCACGCGGAGAGAACATCACCAGTGATCTGGCTTTGGAGGCGGAATTGCTGGCCGATCCCAAGGAGCGCGCCGAGCATCTGATGCTGATCGACCTCGGCCGTAATGATGTCGGGCGTATCGCAAGGACCGGCACCGTGGATGTGACCGACCGCTTCTTCATCGAGCGCTATTCACATGTCATGCACATCGTCTCCCATGTGGTGGGTGAGCTGAACGGTGAGCTGTCGGCGATGGATGTGCTGCGCGCGACGTTTCCGGCTGGCACCGTGTCTGGAGCACCGAAAGTGCGGGCCTTGGAAATCATCCAATCGCTTGAGCCGGTAAAACGCGGCATCTACTCTGGCGCTGTGGGTTACCTGTCGTGGAACGGCAATATGGATACGGCGATTGCCATACGTACGGCGGTTGTCAAGGATGGCCGCCTGCACGTGCAAGCCGGTGCCGGCATCGTGCACGACTCTGATCCTGACGCGGAGTGGCAGGAGACCATGGCCAAGGCGCGAGCGGTGTTCCGAGGTGTCGCCATGGCCGAGGCAGGTGTGGATGCGCCTCCCGCTCACCTCGATAACCACACCAATCGTCGATAGGAGCAGGCTCATGATTGCCGTGATCGACAATTACGACTCGTTTACGTGGAACCTCGTGCAATACCTGCGCGAGCTTGGAGGCGAAGTCGAGGTATTTCGTAACGACGAAATTTCCATCGAGCAGCTGCGGCGTTTGAACCCCGCTGGGGTGCTGCTGTCCCCCGGTCCAGGCACCCCGGATTCTGCGGGTATCACGCTTGCGGCCGTGCGCGAGTTTTCAGGTGAGGTGCCGTTGTTCGGTGTATGCCTGGGGCACCAGGCGATCGGACAGCACTATGGTGGGCGCGTCGCGCACGCAGGCAAAGTGATGCATGGCAAGCTCTCCGCCGTGCATCACAACGGTGAGGGAGTGTTTGCTGGCCTACCGCAAGCGTTTGTGGCCACCCGCTATCACTCGCTGGTAGTGGCTCCCGAATCGATGCCCAACTGTCTTGCGGTGACATCCTGGACCTGCGACGCGCAGGGTCAGCGGGAGGAAATCATGGGATTTCGCCACGTGGAGCTGGACGTTGAAGGTGTGCAATTTCATCCGGAGTCCATCGAGAGCGAACATGGTCATACCATGCTTGAATCGTTTCTTGACCGGTGCTCCGCTACCACTCAGACCCTGCAGGAAGACAACACAGCTTCATGAATATCCAGGAAGGTTTGACGCAACTGCTGGCTCGGCAGGACTTGTCACGCGATGACATGCAGTCAGTCATGCAGCAGGTCATGACCGGGGAGGCGACGCCCGCGCAGATTGGTGGATTTCTGGTGGCGTTGCGCATGAAGGGAGAGAGCGTTGACGAGGTGGCCGCTGCCGCGTCGGTCATGCGCTCGCTCGCGTCGGGCGTGAAGGTCGATGGCGCTGCGATTGATATCGTCGGTACCGGTGGCGATGCGACCAGCACCTTCAATGTATCGACTTGCAGTGCATTGGTGGCTGCTGCCGCTGGTGTGCCCGTCGCCAAGCATGGCAATCGCTCGGTGTCTTCCAAGTCAGGTGCGGCAGACTTTCTCGAAGCGGCAGGTGTCAATCTTGATTTGACGTCGGAGCAGGTCGGTACGTGTGTCGCGGAGGCCGGCATCGGCTTCATGTTCGCGCCAAAGCACCATGGTGCGATGAAGCACGCCATCGGTCCAAGGCGGGAGATGGGTGTGCGCACGGTATTCAATCTGTTGGGGCCGCTGACCAATCCTGCGGGCGTCTCGCGACAGGTACTCGGCGTGTATTCGAGCGAGTGGGTTCGTCCCATGGCCGAGGTGCTCAAGCAGCTCGGTAGCGAACATGTGATGGTGGTGCATGGTCACGATGGCATGGACGAGATCAGTGTGACGGGTCCCTCAACCGTCGCGGAGCTCAAGGATGGCCTTGTTACCGAATACACGATTGATCCGACAGACCTTGATATCGATACGGCGACCCTCGATAGCATCGTGGTCGATGGCGCCGAGGCCAGCCTCACGTTGATCAATGGTGTTCTGGACAACCAGCCCGGGCCTGCGCGGGATATCGTGCTGTTGAACGCAGGCGCTGCCATCTATGTGGGTGGCAAAGCGCCAAGCCATGCTGAAGGTATCCAGGCTGCACGTGATGCGCTCGCGTCCGGTGCAGCGCGGAGCACGCTGGACACGCTTGTCGCCGTGTCGAGCCGCCTTGCAGCAGAGAGTCAGTCATGACTGACATCCCGGACATTCTCAAGAGGATTCTTGCGCGCAAGCACGAGGAAATTGCCGAGCGACGCGTGGCAGCACCGGTCAGCATGCTTGAAGAGCGCATCGCTGCAGTTGATGCCACGCGAGGCTTCTGTCGTTCCGTCGAGAAACGCTTGCAGGACGGCCAGTCTGCCGTGATTGCGGAGATCAAGAAGGCCTCGCCAAGCAAGGGTGTACTACGTGAAGACTTCCGTCCCGCGGAGATCGCAGCCAGTTACGCCACAGGCGGTGCTGCGTGTCTGTCAGTACTGACTGACAAGGACTTCTTTCAGGGAAGTGAAGAGGCCTTGAAGCTTGCGCGCGCGGCCTGTGATCTGCCGGTCATTCGCAAGGACTTCCTGATCGATGCGTACCAGATCACCGAGGCTCGCGCCATCGGCGCTGACTGTGTGCTGTTGATTGCCGCTGCGCTCGATGATGCTGCGATGGCCGGTTTGTATGAGCAAGCTGTCGAACTCGGCATGGACGTGCTGATAGAAGTGCACGATGCCGAAGAGCTGCATCGCGTGTTGCCACTCAAGCCGATGTTGCTCGGCATCAACAATCGCGATTTGCGCACCTTCGATGTCACCTTGGATACGACCATCGAGTTGTTGGCAGATATCCCGGCAGGCACTGTGGTGGTAACAGAGAGTGGCATCCTTGGCGTAGCGGATGTTCAGCGCATGCGCGAGGTTAGCGTCAACGCATTCCTGGTCGGTGAAGCCTTCATGCGGGCGCCAGATCCCGGTCAGGCCCTGGCAGAGCTTTTCGCCTGACCGACTGGTTTGTTGACTAGCGGGCCGGGTCAGACGGATCGCGAACCGTCGTGAATTCCTCGACGTTGCTGTAACCATCACCGTCGGGATCGATGTCAGCATCGTCCGGGGAGTCGGGGTTCAGTCCGTGGATTCGCTCCCAGCCGTCGGGCATGCCATCGTTGTCGGTATCGGCAAGTTTTGACAATGCACCGTAGGCTGCGTCGCGCGTAGACACGCGATAATGCAAGGTCACATCGTCGTCCGTGCTGATGCGCATCTCGAACGCGATGTCTTCTCCGCTGTCAGCTATCAGCGTGGAGATGTCCATGAGTGCCAGACGAGCCGTGGTGATACGACCGTCTGTCGCGTCAGTCTCGCCGTGCAGTGTCACCAGGCCTCTGGGTTCGACGTTGGTGCCAAAGATCACATCGTCGTCGGTGGCGCGCGGCAAGGCTTCCCAGTCGTGCGTCAATGCATCGGATGTTGCAACGTCAATGCGACCGTAGGCTCCGAAATCGATGGAGCCATCCCATGCATTCGCGAGTACAGCATCGCCGCAATCGCGAACGATAGACGGTGCGGTGGCATAACTCGTCAGGCCATCCAGAAAGGTCCAGCGACCGGTCGTGATGTCGGTAGTGAGCAGGTGTGCGATGCGCCGTTCGCCGATTCCGCAGTCATCACCACCAGACCAGGTGAAGGTGCCGATGAGTCGTGTACTCGTTGTCGTGTCGCTCACGAGCAGATTGTCGTAGGCGATACGGGTTGGGCGCTCGAGGGCATTGCGAGGGCGTTCGATCAGAACGCTACCGGTCACCTCAAGGTCACGGATTTGGCACACGTCAAAGCCCAGATGCAGATAGGGGCGTGCGTCAGCCGGTACCTCGTCAACCAATGTCGCCACCACCGTGCCGTGCTCGCAGCGCACCGGGGAGTCGTCCTGTTGGTGTATGTGCGGCCAACTGGCGCGCCGATGACCCGGCTGGAACGGGGGAAGCAGTTCCAGGGCATCGAGGCCGGTCGCAACCGTGCGTGTGCGAGCCGTGGCTGGCTGTAGCTCAGGCATCAGCGGGCCGTCCAGCAGCACGGACAGTGCCTTGCCCACGAGTTCCGGGGTCAACGCGGCGGGTGTCGAGACGCCCGGATATTCGTCGATGGCGCGCTGCTGTAGAGCATCAAACGCTGACAGGGTGAGCGCGTTGGCGGCGCCAAGCTCGGGTACAGGTTCGGCGTCCGTTTGCGTGGCATCAACGGTGGTCGGCGCAGCATCGTTGGTGCCGCCGCCACAGGCCGCAAGCATGAATGCGGAGCTCCATATCAACGCCAGTGATGAGCGAGGGAGTTCATTCATCCTGATTCTCCGAACACGGCGGTATGGGTGAAACATCGGCTGATACCTGTCCCGACTTGAGCACCAGTTCACGAATGCCGTGAGCCTTCAGGGCGTGTGTGATCCCTGGCTGAATACATCGAGCAAAAAAAAGCCACCCGAAGGTGGCTTTTCCGAGAGTCGGAAGCCGCCGCAAGGCGGCTGGTGCGGCACACGTCTCAGCGAGTGCCGTAGATAACCATGGTCTTGCCGCGAGCGTGAATCAGTCCACGATCTTCGAGTTCCTTGAGAACGCGTCCTACCATTTCGCGCGAACACCCGACGATGCGAGCGATCTCCTGACGGGTGATGCGGATCTGCATACCGTCGGGGTGCGTGATGGCATCAGGCATCTTGGCGAGATCCAGCAAGGTGGAAGCGACACGTCCTGTAACGTCAAGAAACGCAAGGTCGCGCACCTTGATGCTGGACTTGCGCAAGCGCGAGGCCATTTGCGTGGTGAGTGCGTACAGCAGATCCGGCTGTTCTGCCGACAAGCGACGAAATTGCTCGTAGTTCATCTCGGCAAGTTCGCACTTGACCCGGGCGGTTACCCACGCGCTGCGGCCAGACGCTTCGTCGAACAGCCCCATCTCGCCAAAGAAGTCTCCGGCGGAAAGGTAGGCAAGAACGATTTCACGGCCGTCGTCATCTTCGATGACCACGCTGACAGAACCATCGACGATGTAGTACAGCGTCTCCGGCACGTCACCGTGATGGATGATGGTGGTCTTCGCGGGATATTGCCTGCGATGACTCGACCTCAAGAAGAGGTCTAGCCACTCGACAGGTGGCGGTGCTATTCGTGGGGCGAGCATATTCAGTTTCTCTCCGTACTCTCTGTTTGCGCCGCGGATCTGGTTAGTGACCCACTGTGTGCTGCGTCAAACATTGATCGGCTGCCTTTTCGATAACTTCAGTGATTTTCCGCACGAAAATTTACAATCGTTGCCTCGCGGCTTGGGGCCGCAGGTCAAGACAGGGGGAAATTCAGCGTGCAGGCTCGTGTTAAGTGGCTCGACCATATGAGTTTCGTTGGTGAATCAGGCAGCGGTCATTCGGTAGTGATGGATGGCTCTCCAGAGCACGGCGGACGTAATCTCGGCATCCGGCCGATGGAGCTGATGCTGATTGGCCTTGGCGGCTGCACGGCATACGACGTGGTGTTGATGCTGCAAAAGTCTCGCCAATCCGTGACTGATGTCGAAGTGGAGCTCGATGCAGACCGCGCTGACGAAGTGCCGGCGGTGTTCACGGCGGTGCGCGTGCACTTCAAGGTCTATGGGCGCGATCTGTCGGAGAAGCATGTGTCTCGCGCGGTGACGCTCAGCAAGGACAAGTACTGTTCTGCCACGCGAATGCTCGAGCCGGGCGTCGTGATTACCTGTACCCACGAGATTCTGCCGCCGGTATGACGTCTGTTTGACGGCAAGACGTCAGAGCGGCCAGGAAGAGAAGCGCGTCTGATTGAATGACTAGCCATTAGTCTAGTATTCGGCGCTATTCGGCGAGAAAAATGGCTTTGCAATGCGGTTTTCTGGTGGGCTGGCCTGCCTATTGCTCCTCTGCGGCAAGAGCGCGAAAGCTGTGTTTGCTCTTTCAAGTGTATTTCTCTCCTCTGTTCATCCCCGGATGATTAATGGCGCTGACCCTCACGGGTCGCGCCTTTTTTTTGCCCGGATGCCAGCCGCTGCGAGAGTATTCGGCGGGTACTTGAGCCGAACGCCGCTCTGATCTACAATGGCGGGCTACGCGCAGGAGTGGACTCGGTCCGCCGACGTGCGATCCAGAGGGTGTATGCGAGCGGACCAGCATGGTCTTGCGCCCGTGAATACCCCCGACACACCGACTTGCCGTCCGATAGAGCTCACTTACGCCGCCGTGAACAAGACAACCATCAGCGCCAAGCCCGCCGAAGTACAGCGGCAATGGTTCCTGATCGACGCCGAGGGTCAAACCTTGGGTAACGTCGCTACAGAAATCGCCCGTCGCCTGCGTGGCAAGCACAAGCCGACCTACACCCCCCACGTTGACACCGGCGACTACATCGTCGTGATCAACGCAGAGAAGATCGAGGTGACCGGCAACAAGCGCAAGGGCAAGCTCTACCAGCACCACACCGGTTACATCGGTAACCTCAAGACCACCAACTTCGACAAGCTCCAGCAGACACACCCGGAGCGCATCATAGAGCTGGCAGTCAAAGGTATGCTTCCCAAGAACGCCTTGGGTCGCCAGATGTACCGCAAACTCCGCGTGTTCGCGGGTCCCAAGCACACGCACGCGGCCCAGCAGCCGGTGCCGCTGGAAGTGGGCAAGGGCACCAAGGTCGGCAAGCCCGTCGCTGCCTGATCTGCCCATCCACTTCGCGATATCACTGACAACACCCGCATCCCATGCCTGCACCTGGTAACCAGTACTACGGCACCGGCCGTCGTAAATCCTCATCCGCTCGTGTTTTCATGAGTGGCGGTGGCTCCGGCCAGATCGTGGTCAACGACAAGCCGCTGGACGAGTACTTCGGCCGCAAGACCGCACACATGATCGTGCGTCAGCCGCTGGAACGTACAGAAACACTTAACCAGTTCGACTTCAAGATCACCGTGAAAGGCGGTGGTGGTAGCGGCCAGGCTGGCGCGATCCGGCTCGGCATCTCACGAGCGCTACTCGCATACGACGAAGCGATGCGACCGACGCTTCGCGGTGCGGGCTTTCTGACCCGAGATGCTCGTGAAGTCGAGCGCAAGAAGGTCGGTCTGCGCAAGGCGCGCAAAGCCACTCAGTACTCCAAGCGCTGATCTCTCGCATGGCTTGTCGGCGGGAGATCGCCGGCACGTGCCATACGTGCGCCCGACGTTCGCTTCAAAGGCCCCATCAGGGGCTTTTGTCGTTTTTGCGGCCCCAACGATGACAGGCGTGAACCTGCTCCCCGTTTGTTGAACGGTCATTTGGACAATCGTGCCGGGTGGGACTGATCAGGATGTGATGCTGCCCATATACTTGTGCGCCACGGATTTCGCTGCAAACGACCGATGAACGCTCCAGTGAACGGCAAGCTCATCGAGCCAGCGCCGCTCCGTGAAATCCCGTACAACTACACCTCGTTCTCCGACCGGGAAGTCGCATTGCGCTACCTCGGTGAGCGTGGCTGGTCGTTGATCGAGAGCTTGCGTGGCCTGAGGCGTACCGGGCAATCGGCGCGCATGCTGTTCGAGGTGTTGGGTGACATCTGGGTCATCGATCGGAACCCCTACATTCAGGACGACCTGCTCGGTAACCGGCAGCGGCGTAACAACCTGGTCGATGCACTCGGACATCGACTCAAGCAGATCGAGTTACGTAGCGATGAAGACGAGCGTGTGGACGAGTTGCTCACGCTCTCGTCGGCCGCTGTTTCGCAGTTTGAGCAACGCCTGTCCGAGGAGTCGCGTTTGCGCGGTCGGGTGGCTCGAGCGCTCGCCGGGCTGACGCACAAGGACAACGTCCGCGTCGACGGCCTGTCGCGCGTGTCGCACGTCACCGACGCGACCGACTGGCGCGTGGAGTTGCCAAGCGTTGTACTGACACCCGACTCGGAATCGGAGTTGCCGGCCTTGGTGCGTGCCTGCATTGGACTGGGCATGACCATGATCGGGCGCGGCGGTGGTACCGGCTACACCGGTGGGGCAATCCCCCTGTATCGCGACACCGCAGTCATCAATCTGGAAAAGCTCGACACGGTCGGCGCTGTCCAGACCGTGGTGCTGCCTGCTGTGGCCGGATTGCCCGAACGCACGACGGCGACCATCGCGGTCGGTGCCGGTACGGTCACTCGTCGGGTGGAAGATGCTGCCAAGGCGCGCGGGCTTGCGTTTGCCGTGGACCCGACCAGCCAGGACGCGTCGACCATCGGAGGCAACATCGCGATGAACGCCGGTGGCAAGAAGGCCGTGCTGTGGGGCACCACGCTCGATAATCTGCTGTCCTGGCGCATGGTGGATCCTGATGGAAACTGGTGTGACGTCGAGCGCCTGGACCACAACCTCGGCAAGATTCATCTGCAGGACACGGTGCGTTTTCAAGTCACCCGAACTGATGGCCTGAGCGGGGAGCGTATCGGGGAGCCCGAGATTCTGATCGCTCCCGGGGCCAGTCTGCGAAAGCAGGGGCTCGGCAAGGACGTCACCGACAAGACGCTCGGTGGTTTGCCTGGTGTCCAGAAGGAGGGCTGTGATGGTTTGATCACATCTGCGGTCTTCGTACTGCACCGCATGCCCGATCACGTGCGCACCGTGGCGATGGAATTCTATGGGCGTGATCTGCGCGAAGCGGTGCCAGCCATCACCGAGATCAAGGCCTTGGTCGATAACGATCCGGCGGTCGAACTCGCAGGTCTCGAACACCTGGATGATCGTTACATCAAGGCGGTGAAGTACGCCCCCAAGGCAGCGCGTGGCACCTTGCCAAAAATGCTGCTCGTGGCTGACGTCGTCGGCGACGACGCGGATGCCGTGGCGCGCAGTGCCTCACGCATGGTCGAGACAGTGAACGCCCGCGGCGCCGAAGGCTTCGTGGCGGTCAGTCCGGAGGCGCGCAAGCAGTTCTGGGCAGCGCGCTCACGAACCGCAGCCATTGCCGCGCACACCAACGCCTTCAAGATCAATGAAGACGTCGTCATCCCGCTGGAGCGCCTCGCTGATTACAGCGAAGGCATCGAGCGCATCAACATCGAGCAATCGCTTGATAACAAGATTGCCATGTTGGCGGCTGTGCGTCGTCTGCTGGGCGGCGTCGAGGTTCGAGGCCTCGTCACCATGCCGGAAGATGGAGGCGAAGAGACCGCCGCCATCGTGGATAACAGCCTGGCCATGGGCGTGGCGTCACTCGATGAGGTGCATGCCGAGTGGGGCGTGATTCTCGATGAGCTCCGTGAGGCTGATACTCGTTTCAATGAAGCCCTGAGCTCCGGAGGCGATACTGCCGAGTCCCATCCCCGTGTGGCAGCGCTTCTCTCGCGCGAACAGGTGATCAGTTATCGCGAGCGTGTCGAAAAGCCCTTGAAGCAGCGCTTCACAGGCAAGCGGTATCAGAAGTTGTGTGAGCGCATTGATGCGATCCATGCGGAATGGCGGCCACGCCGTCTGTTTGCTGCCCTGCACATGCATGCCGGAGACGGCAATGTGCACACGAACATCCCGGTCAATTCCAACGACTACGCGATGATGCAGGGCGCGGAAGTAATCGTTGATCGGGTCATGGGACTGGCACGAAGGCTCGATGGCGTGATTTCCGGTGAGCACGGTATCGGACTGACCAAGATGAAGTACATGGACGGTGACGTGATCGAGCCCTTCGGTGAATACAAGCAGCGCGTCGACCCCGATGGTCACTTCAACCGTGGCAAGCTCATGGCAGGGTCTGGCCTCGACAACGCGTATACGCCGTCTCTGCGACTGGTGCAACAGGAGGCGCTGATACTCGAGCAGAGCGAGTTGGGTACGCTCAACGAGAGCATCAAGGATTGTTTGCGTTGCGGCAAGTGCAAGCCGGTGTGTACCACCCATGCGCCCGGCGCGAACCTGTTGTATTCACCGCGTAACAAGATTCTCGGCACCGGTCTGATCATCGAAGCGTTTCTCTACGAGGAGCAGACGCGTCGAGGCTTGTCGGTTCGACACTTTGATGAGATGAACGACATCGCGGACCATTGCACGGTGTGCCACAAGTGCCTGGCGCCATGTCCGGTTGATATCGACTACGGCGATGTATCCATCAACATGCGAAAGATCCTCACCGATCGCGGCAAGAAGCGTCTGTCGCTGGGGACCAAGGCATCGATGGCTTATCTCAATGCCAAGGATCCGACGACCATCAAGATCATGCGCAAGGGCTTGATTGAATGGGGTTTTGGTGTGCAACGCGCGGCGACCGAGATTGCCAAGAAGATCCCGGTAGTGGCAGCACGGCGCGATGCACCCAAGGCAACCACTGGCAAACCGGCGGTGACCGAGCAGGTCGTGCACTTCGTGAATCGCAAGCTGCCAGGCAAGAAGATGCTTCCGGCCAAGACCACACGTGCCTTGCTTGGCATCGAGAAACGCGATCATGTACCCATCATCCGCGATCCGGCCAAGGTCACCGAAGATTCCGATGCCGTGTTCTACTTTCCCGGATGCGGTTCGGAGCGTTTGTTCAGTCAGGTTGGGATGGCAACGCTTGCGATGCTCTATGATGCCGGCGCTCGCACCGTGATGCCTCCCGGTTACCTGTGCTGTGGGTATCCACAAACATCGACGGGCGATGTGGCCAAGGGCACCGAGATCACCACCGAGAATCGGGTGCTGTTTCATCGTGTGGCCAATACCCTGAACTACCTCGATATCAAGACGGTTATCGTGTCGTGCGGTACGTGTATGGATCAGCTCTTGAAGTACGAGTTCGAACGCATCTTCCCGGGTTGCCGTCTGCTGGACATCCATGAATATCTGATGGAGAAGGGCTATAGCCTCGACGGCGTGGATGGCGTGCAATACGTGTATCACGACCCTTGCCACAGTCCCATGAAGACCTACGCGCCAGCAAAGGTCAACGAAGCGCTACTTGGCCAGAGCGTCACCATGAGCGAGCGTTGCTGCGGCGAGGCAGGCACGTTTGCTGTGGCACGTCCGGACATTGCCACGCAGGTGCGTACGCGCAAGGCGCAGGTGCTGCAAGACAATCTCGCATCCAACGGCGTGGCCGTCGGGAAAATAGAGCACGACGTGAAGATGCTCACCTCTTGCCCAGCCTGCGTGCAAGGTCTCAGCCGTTACGCGGAAGAAACCGGCATGGACACGGACTACATCGTCGTGGAGCTTGCCAAGCACCTGTTTGGTGAAGATTGGAATGAGCGTTTTGTTGAGCAGGCCCGTCTGGGTGGCGTGGAGCAGGTGCTGCTGTAGCTGGTCTGCCAGGCACTCCCGCGTTGGAACCTGCTTATGACAGAAACTCCATCACCATCGCCGCAGTCCATGTAAACGACGCACCGCCACAGGGATCACCACTGATCGGATCATGGTATTCCGCAAATCCGCCGTTCTCGATCAAGTCGAGACTCGAGGCGATGATGCGTTTGGACATCGCAGTCTCCCCCGCGTGTGCGAGCCCGTCAGCAAGCAGGTAGTTGATGATGAGCCATGCGGGGCCACGCCAATATCGGTCGGCATCAAAGCGCCCATCTTCCGGATCATGGCTTGCGACCAGGAAGCGTGAGTGCGCCGAGATCCTGTCGATGCGCTGCGCTATCGCATTTGACCGGTGCTTCGGAATGCTTGCCACCGCCGGTATCAGCCCCCCGATAGAGGCGCTGTCGATAGCGCAGTTGGCGACACGATCGAAGCAGACGTACTGTCCGTGCTGGTCGCTCCACAAGGAGTCGAGCGCGGTGAGCGCCTTCGCGGCACGTTGCCGGTTTTGTTCGGCAATGTCGGTCATGCCGATGGCGTCGGCAAGCGTTGCAAGGTCTGTGCAGCTGCGGATCAATAGCGCGTTGAAACCCGGATCAACCACTTGAAAGGGTGAAGCATCGTGCAACACGCTGTTGTCCCAATCAAGGCTTCGAAAGTGCTGCAACAGCCACAGGTAGCGGTCGTACTGGCCCTGTGTTGGACGATGCTCCGGGTTGGCGTGTGTGGTATCACGACGTACGTACGATCCGACGCCGTCAGTGGGTACGCGCTCGAAGGCATCATCCCAATCAACCGAATTATCGCGACCGGCCTCCCACGGGTGTAGCAATGCGATAAGGCCGGTCCCTTTGGGATCGCGGCATTGGTAGAACCAGTGGTGCCAGCGATTGATTTGCGGAACGAGTGTGCTTGCCTGCTGTATGGCAAGCGAGGTGTCCTTTGCGCGCTCATACAGCCTGTTGACACAAAAGCCGGCGACCGGTGGCTGTGTGATGCCTGAAGTCGGGACGGGGCGACCCGTGCTCCACACGTCAGGGCCCGGGAAGTAACCGTCGTCGTGTTCGTGAAAGACGATATGCGGCACCATGCCGTCCGGCCATTGATTATCGAACAGCGTTTGGATTTCGCGCCATGCGCGCTCCTCATTGATATGCGATTGGCCAAGCGCTGTGAGGCAGGAATCCCAATTCCACTGGAATGGATAGAGGCCTTTTGTTGGCACCGTGTACGACCCCCGATCGTTCAGATCGAGAATATCGCACGCCTGTTTCCAGAGTGTCTGGTGATGTTCGTGATTCATCGGGAAGTGGTCAGTGCCGTCGGCGCCGCTCAGGACGGCACGGCGAGTTGCGTGTCCGGGTCGAACCAGCGTACCCGGTCAGCCATCGGATTCAGCGACAGCGTGTCACCGATGCTGACAGAGGTGTCGCTGTCGACGATCACGCGAAACGCCGTGTTGTCGACACGGCAGGCAAGAAGGGTGTGCGATCCCAAGGGTTCGAGCAACCGAACCTCGGCCTGCAAAGGACCTTCACCAACTGTGATGTCCTCGGGGCGAATGGCAAAATCGAGTGCGTTCTTGTCAGACCCGGGGCCCGATAGGGTGGCACCTGCCACCCGCCATTGACCGGTGTCCACACGGCTCGCCTTGAGGAAATTCATCGGTGGATTGCCGATGAACGAGCCAACGAAGTGGGCGGCGGGATTCCTGTAGATCTCCACCGGCACGTCACATTGCACGATATGTCCCTGGTCCATGATGGCGATGCGGTCAGCCATACTCATCGCCTCGACCTGGTCGTGTGTGACGTAAATGGTCGTCGTGTTGGATTCGGCAAGAACACTTTTGAGCTCGGCGCGCATCTCCATACGCAATAGCGCATCGAGGTTGGACAGGGGCTCGTCCATCAGGATCACGTCCGGCTCCATGGCCAGTGCGCGCGATACGGCTACACGTTGTCGTTGGCCTCCCGACAACTGCCCCGAGTATCGCTTGAGCAGTGGATCGATATGCATGAGTGCAGCCGTTCGGTTCACGCGCTTGTCGATCTCTGAATCCGCAAGCTTTGCCATTCGCAAACCGAATGCGATGTTTTCGTACACCGTGAGATGCGGGAATACCGCGTAGTTCTGAAATACCATCGCGATGCCACGGGCCTTCGGTGGCAACTGGTCGACACGGCGATCGCCGATGTGTACTTGCCCGGCGGTTGCCGTTTCAAGGCCAGCGACAATGCGCAATAGCGTGGTCTTGCCACAGCCTGAAGCGCCGAGCAGCACCATGAACTCGCGGTCCGCGATGGTCAGGTCGATGGCCTGCAGTGCGTGTGTCTTGCCAAACTGCTTGGCAACCCGGTTGATACGTATCTCTGCCATGTTATCGGTTGGCTATGCCCCACATTGCGAACAGGTACTTGCGCACGGCGAAGATGAAGAAGAGCGCCGGCAGAACCAGCATGGCGCCACCAGCGAATTTCAGATGAAGCGGTGCCGAGTTAAGGCTTTGCAGCAGGAATGCGGGCAGGGTGCGATGCTCGATAGTCAGTACGGCAGCAGCAAAAACCTCATTCCATGAAATGACGAACGCAAAGATGGCCGATGCGGTCAATCCTGGCAGCACCAGCGGCAGCACCACCTTGCGGAAGGCTTGCCATCGATTGCAGCCGAGCGTCCAGGCCGCTTCCTCCAACTCGACCGGAATACCCGAGAACAACGAGAAGTTGATGAGTACCGCGAAGGGCATCGCGAGCAGGGCATGAACGCAGGCAATGCCGAGGACCGTGTCATCGAGTCCGACCCGGATGTACAGGATGGCGAGCGGCAGCGCCAGCAGTGGCAATGGAAATGCGCGAGTCAGCAGTACCAGTAGTCGGAACGCGCTCTTGCCGCGAAAATCGAAGCGCGACAAGGCGTAACCCGCGGGCGCACCGATGCCGATCGCGATGACCATGGTGGTGCAAGCCACAACAAGTGAATTCCACGATGCCCGGGCGACACCTTGATAGTTCATGAAAAAGCGCAGGCTCTCGAGATCGATAGCCGGTACCCGAGGCTTGGGGAACGTGGTGACGTCACTACTGGACGACACGGCGTTCACGAACAGCAGATAGATCGGAACCAGCACCCACAGGCACAGGATTACCGTCGTTGCGATGAACAACACCCGTTGTCCACGCCCACCGCGAACCGGGCCATCAACCAGCGTGCTCAAATCCGCGCCTCCTTGGGTACGCGCAACCACCAGAGAACAAGCAGCGTAAACGCGATGGAGATGGCCAGGATCAGCATGGCATACGCCGCGGCTACGCTGGTGTCCCGCAGCACAAACTGTCGCTCATACACCGCTCCCATCAATACCGGGAACTGCGTGCCGGACAAGGCGATAACGACCGCAAACACCTCGAAGGCGAGAATCACGCGAAGTATCAGCGCGGTTTGCAAGCTCGGTTTCAGCAGAGGGAAGGTCACGCGCCGAAAACGCTGCCATGGGCCAGCGCCAAAGACTTCAGCGGCTTCGTTGTATTCCTTGGGAATCAGGCCGATGCCTGCCACGAGTATCACCAGCATGATAGCGGTCGCCCGCCAGACCTCGGCGAGCATGATCGCGACAAACAAGGTCAGCTTGCTCTGGTAACCCAGAAACGCGACCGGTTGTTCGATCAGCCCCAGGCCGTGCAGGATGGAGTTCAGGTAGCCGGTTTGTTCGAAAATCGCCAACCAGATGAGCCCGGCTGCGAGGTCGGAGATGCCGAGCGGGATGGTCCAGATATACAGCACCATATCGCGACCACGCTGCATCTTCGACACCATCGTGGCCATCAACAGCGATAGCACCAGTTGGATCGGTACCACGATGGCTGCAAGCCAGAGGGTATTGCGTAGCGTGTCGTTGAACTTCCAGTAGCCGACCATGTCGGCGAAGTGTTCTGTGGTCAGTCGCCCCTCGTCGGTAGAGAAGGCCTGCCAGGCCACAAGCGAGAACGGATACAGAAAGAACACCGCGAGAAAGAGCAGCGCGGGCGCAATCAGCAGATAGGGAAGGCTACGACTGTTCATGGCGTCAGAGTCCGGCGCCCGGGTGTGAACGTGCCCGAGCGCCGTCTCATGGCTGCTTACTCGACCGGGCAGGGGCCGTCGGAAGGCTCGTCCGGAGCCCAGCATGGCGCACCGGCGTCGTTCATGATGCCGCGCAGGGTCTCTGCCTGTTCATCAAGCACAGTCTGTACATCCTGGCCTGCCAGCACGATGCGCTCGAAGGCATCCTTGTAGACCTGACTGAACTGACCACCGAGCTCGCCGAGTCCGACGGGCAGCAGACCCGGGTTGGCATCGGCTGAGCCGGACATCGCGGCAATCGCTTCACCGGAAATCTGCACCGCCGCTGGCATGTCAGCCGGGAGTTCAGCATCGACCACCGGGAAGAAGCTGGTCGCCTTCAGAGTTTCGATTTGTGTTGACGGCTGGGCCAGGTACTTGACCAGCTCCATGGAACCCTCAACATCGGGTGCACTCTTGGGAATGGCAATGCCTGCAACTACTGGCATGAAGCCACGTCCGGTCGGGCCTGCTGGCGCAGGGAAGGCAATGAAGTCATCAGGACTTTCATTGAAGGCGTTCGCAAGACGTGCCGTGTGATCGAACGCTACCCAGACCTCTTCAGTGATCAGGGGCTCCTGCATGAAGTTGTAGTTTGTGGAGCCGGGGTTGGTGTACTGCCACAACTCCTTGAACGTCTCCCATGCGGTCACCGCCTCGGCCGACCGAAACTTGGTGACCATGGAGTTGGTGAACGAGGGATACAGGTAGCCTTGGAAGAATCGATGCTTGAGCCCATCCGGGCCTGCCGGAAATCCGAACTTCGGCGAACCGGTGGCCTCTGCCATGTTCTTTGCCCACGCCACCAGCTCGTCGTAGCTCAGTGCCATGACATCTGCGCCTTCCGGAAGATGCTCGAGCGCCTTCTTGTTTGCTGCCATCACGTAGGTAGCTTGCATCCACGGGATGTACTTGAGCTCGTCGGTGCCCAGCTTGCCAAGCTCCATGAAGGTTTCGTTCATCTGCACGTCGCCGAGATCCAGTGACGACAGATCCATCAGGCCATCAGCCAGTGTGGTGAAGTTGCCGTGCAAGGCACCAAGTACAGCGATCTGGCCCTTGCCAGCGGAGATTTCTGCTTCGGCACGTGTCATCCACGGGCCGCCTTCATTTGGCTGGAAGTCCACCTCACCTTCAAAGCCCGACAACACCTGGTCGCGCATGGCTTGCGCTTCCTCGACCTTGGCTGCCTGACCAGACCAGAAGACGAGCCCGTCTGCGTGTACGACATTGCTTGACAGCACAGCCGTCAAGGCGGCCCCGACCAGCAGGGGTAGCTGTTTCATTTTCATCCGGATATTCCTCTCAAGTGATGATCATTGTTTTGCGGTGTTAGCCACGTCAGGACATGAAGTCCCTGTTACCTTCGCCGCCACTTTCTTTGTGGCGACGGGGTGCCGGACCGTGGCTGGCCCGTTGAATGAGATCGGGGTGAATCAATCGGTGCGATGGGCTTAGCGCCGAGTTGCTGGCGTTCCCGTCAATCAGATCAAGCAGCTGATCCGCCAGTCCAACGGCGGTGTCACGTATGTGTTGATCAAACGTGGTCAGCGCCGGGGTAACCCAAGCTGACGCCGGCAGGTTATCGAAGCCGATCACCGAGAGTTCATCCGGGACGGCTATATCGAGCTCTGCTGCTTGCTCGAGCACGGTCAGGGCAATTTCGTCGGTCAGTGCCAGCACGGCAGTCGGGCGCTCGTCGTTGCTGAGCAAGTCATATATGGCCTGCGTGCGCGCCTGCTGATCGAATCGCGGTGTGCGCCGCTGCTGTAATGAGACAGCGGGATCGTTGCGTGCAGCGATTGCTCGCCTCAGCCCGTCTTCCCTGAAGCGTCGGAAGCTCTGGGGTTCGTCGATCGACACCAGAGCAAAGTCGCGGTGCCCGTCCGAGTACAAGATGTCGAATGCACGGGCAAAGGCATCAGCGCCGTCGGTATCCACCCAGCAATGGCGCAGATTTTCGTCGATGGTGCGGCCGTGGGTCACAAACGGGAAGCCCTTGTCGAGCAGGTATTCGACGCGGGCGTCGCTTTCGGCGACTCGGGTCAACACAAGCCCGTCTGCTCGCCCGGACTCGACGACGCGTTGCAGCACCTCCATCTCGGACTGCGAGGCTTGTGCCGTGGCCAGAAAGAGATCGCGGCCACGAGCCACGAGCCCCTCGCCGAGTCCGGTCAGGAATTCACCCAGAAACGGGTCGATCACCGGTGGATCTCGCAGGGGCAGGAGCAGCCCGACGAATCCGCTGCGTCCGGTGACCAGCGACTGGCCTGCGCTGTTCGGCACGTAGCCGACGCGCGCGGCGGTTTCCCGGATACGGACGCGCGTCGCTGCAGCAACGTCCGAATAGCCCGCGAGGCCGCGCGACACGGTCGTGATCGACAGGTCCAATTCCTCGGCGAGGTGTCGGAGCGTGGGGCGTGCCATTGCTACGGTGCGTTCCAAAACGTTTTGGATCCTACCGCTGTTATGGCCCACGCGTCAACGGTTCAGTGAATCAAGGGCAACATTCTGCGGCTGGATCACCCGCCGGTCAGGGTGCTGGTACTGGTTCGGAGCGAATCTGCAGCGGGCTACCGGTGTCGTCAGGGGCGGTCGTAAATCGAGCCCGATGCCGGACTCAGCAGCTTGTGATACAGCTTGCCCGCTGACACATCGGTCATTGCACTGATGTAGTCGGCGATGGCGCGCAAGCCCTGCTGCTCATACTGCGCGAATACCGGCGTGGGCAGTAGACGCGCCGGGTTTTCGCGGAAGATCTGGAACAGGGTGATGATCACGCGTTGCCCCTTGTACTGAAGATGCTGAAGTTCTGGTCGCCTGATCACATGGCTCATCACGAAGTCCTTGATCATCAGTAGCAGTCGGTAGGCGTCAGCATCCATACGCGCCTGGGTGCGAAGCAGCGGGTGTTCGAACCCGTCATCTTCGGTGATTGAAACCGCACGGATGAAGTAGCCGACCAACAAGCTGATCGCATGCTTGCGTCCGCCACTGGCGGCGGCGAACAAGCGTTCGTCCATCAGGTCCATGTCGTCAAAGGGGGCTGGCACATCCATATCGCGAACGATGCGGCTGATCTGCTCATCCCAGGCATCCCGGTGTACCAGTCCAAGCGCGAGAGCGTCCTCCAGGTCGTGCACGCCGTAGGCGATATCGTCCGCGAGCTCCATGATCGACGTGTCGAACGGCTTGTGGCACGAGCGCCGGTGTCGCTTGCTGCCCGATGGATCCGCGAGTTGTGTCAAGCGATCGCGATCCGGGCTGCTGAAGGGTTCGAGCAGCCAGTCGAGCACGTCAGCTTCGGCATCGTAGAGGCACTTCGGCGGCTCCCAATGATCGATGTTCAGCGGCTGCTCTTCGGGGGTTGGTAGGCTCTCGTCGTAGCGTGCAACCTCCGAATACAGGGCCGGATACTTGATCGTTCCGAGCATGCAGCGCCGCGACAGATCAAGACCATCGCTGTCGGAGTATTCACCCAGATGCGCAAGGATACGCAAGGTCTGCCCATTGGCTTCAAAGCCACCGTCGTTACGCATCATTGCGTTCAGTGCGACTTCCCCACCGTGGCCAAACGGTGAATGACCGATGTCGTGGGCGAGGCAGATGGCTTCGATCAGGCTGAATGACGGAATCGCGCACCGTTTTGATGCGTCTGCCTCGCGATCGCGTAGCCATTCGGAAATGCCCGAGCCGATCTGGGCCACTTCAAGTGAATGCGTCAGCCGTGTTCGGTAGAAATCACTCTCGCCGAGCCCGAGCACTTGCGTTTTTGATTGCAAGGCGCGAAACGAAGCCGAGTGGATGATGCGCGCTCGGTCTCTCTGGTATTGACTGTCGTCGCGAGTACTGTTGAAGCCTCGCATCACGTCGACTGTGCTGTCGGTATTGCCCGCCAAGGCTCTGCGCGAGCGCCTGGCAAGCCACGCTTGCGTTAGCGCCGGGTGGTGCTCTGGCGATGCCGACCGTCCGGTTTGCGGACTGTCAGGATCAGCAGGAAATTGATCCGGTGAGTGACTCAACGCAGGGGTTCTCGGGAGTGCGTGCGTAGCAAGTGTACTGCGTTACCGGGATTGCACTTTTAATCAAGGTTGTGGTGAATTCTTTGAGGGAATTGGTGTCTGACCTGTCCCTGATCCATCGGGCAGGTTCGGAACGTACACGTAGTGCGCACAGGACAAAGTAGTGCGTCCAGATTTTGCACAGGCCGACTCATCCGGGGCACGAGCCGGCCACCGCTTTGGAATACAAGCGTGGACAACCCCAAATCCACACCCGGTAATTGTCGAATAGATAATGGCTCGTAAACCAAGAATTCATTTCAGCGGTGCTGTGTATCACGTGCTGTTGCGTGGTCTGGAGGACAAGGCTGTCTTTCGGACCGTTGGTGACCGGCGCCAGTGGGAAGCACTGGTCGCCGAAGGGGTGGAGCGTTTCGACCACAAGGTGCTCGGGTTCTGCTGGATGACGGATCACGTGCAGCTTGCCATCGAGGTGGGCGACGTTCCGCTGTCCCGCGTCATGCAAAACCTGTCGTTTCGCTACACGCGTTATTACAACGGCCAGCATGACGAGGACGGGGCGCTGTTTCATGGTCGCTACAAGGCCATATTGGTCGACCCGGATCGCTACCTTACCGAGCTCGTCGCGTATATCCACAACAACCCTGTGCGTGCTGGCAAGGCAAAGAAGGCAGCCGATTTCAAATGGTCCAGCCATGCCACCTACCTCGGTAAGGACAACCGCGAGTGGGTGAGCACGGAACGTTGCCTTGAAAGCTTCGGCAAGACTTCCAGGAAGGCGGTTCCCGCGTTTGCCAAATTCGTGGATGCGGCGCGCAGCGAAGGCGTGCGTAGTGACCTGGAGCGCGGTACCGATGGGGGGCGTTTGCTTGGCGATGCCAAGTTCAAGCGCAGAGCCTTGAAGCCTGCGAAACCTGTCAAACGACCGATGAATCTGAATCAGCTGGTCAAGCTCGTGTGTCGGGAGGAAGGTGTCAAGGAGGCAGAGCTGAAGACACCAAGCCGTGCGCGCCGTGAAAGCGCCATTCGCCAGACCATCGCCTATCTCGCGATGGAGTTCAGCATTGCGAACCTCACGGCGCTGGCAGACAGGTTCAACCGCGATCTGACCACCATGAGCCGGAACCAGCGCTACTTCCGCGACCGCTTGGCCGAGGACAGTGCCCTGCGAAAGCGTGTCACGCAACTGCGCAGGCAGGTCTCGGCCAGCTGACGCGTTTGTCGCCGAGCAGAGTCGGACTTCGTGGCTGGTTCCCATGACGAGCTGCTCGACACCGTCGATGCAGCAAACAACGTGGTCGGTCAGTTCCCGCGTAACGAGGTGCATGCCCGAGGGTTGATGCATCGTTCGGTGCATGTGCTGTTGTTCAACACCAGGCAGCAGCTGTTTGTGCAAAAACGAAGCGTCTCCAAGGACACCAATGCAGGGCTGTGGGACACCAGCGCCGCGGGCCATGTGGACGCCGGCGAGTCGCCATTGGAAGCAGCGGTTCGGGAGTTGCACGAGGAGCTTGGCGTGCGTGTCGAAGCCGACGATCTCGAGCCCGTTGTGCTGTTTGCTCCGGACCCCACTACCGGCAACGAGTTCGTCCAGGTGTACCGCGCCACGTCAGACGCAGTGCTGACCTTGGAAGAGGACGAGATCGACGATGGGCGGTGGTTCGACGGTGACGAGCTCGACCGATCCATCGCCGCAGATCCATCCCGGTACACCACGGTTTTCCGGCGCATCCGGGCCTACCCAGGCGATGCTTGAGCAGCTGCATTGACGAGGGGCTTGGCTCCTGTCTAAGTTCGCGTCTGACCCCCGTGTGAAACCTTAACGCGGTAGCTGCGTCTGGCAGAATGGGGCGGACAGGCTCTCTGTGTGGGCCGAAGAGACCATCATCCCGTGATCAAGACCGAACACCTCCGTCTGCCGCTCATTGCCGCCCCGATGTTTCTGGTTTCGGGGCCCGAGCTCGTGGTGGCCGCGTGCCGGGCGGGAGTGATCGGCACCTTTCCTGCGCTCAATCAACGCAGCAACGCGGGGCTGGGAGAATGGCTGGACACCATCGATTCCTCGCTGGAAGGGGTGGCGCATCCCGGTTATGGGGTGAACCTGATTGTCCATGGGAGCAACACGCGTCTGCGCGAGGACATCGCCACCTGTGTGCAGCACAAGGTCCCGCTAGTCATAACCTCCTTGGGTGCGGTCAAGGATGTCGTGGACGCCGTGCATTCCTACGGCGGTCTGGTGTTTCACGACGTGATCAATCGCCGACATGCCGAAAAGGCGGCAGACGCGGGTGTTGACGGTTTGATTTGTGTGGCTGCCGGTGCCGGTGGCCACGCCGGCACCTTGAGCCCGTTTGCGTTTCTCAATGAAGTGCGATCGTTTTTTGACGGCACGGTAATCCTGTCCGGTGCCATGTCCACAGGGCGGGATATCGCCGCGGCTCGCATGGCCGGCGCTGACTACGCCTACCTCGGCACGCGCTTCATCTGTACCACGGAGAGCATGGCGGTCGATGCCTACAAAAAGTCCATCGAATCTGTGAGCTCCGCGGCCAGGGGCATTACGTACACTGATGCGGTCTCTGGCGTCAATGCAAACTTTCTCACCGAGAGTATCGAGGCAGCCAAGGCCCGGGGTGAGCTGGGTGACGGCACCGATGGCAGCAATCCGGACCTGAATTCCATCGAAAGTGAGGCCAAGGCATGGCGTGACATCTGGTCTGCTGGACATGGCGCTTCGAGCATTGATGCCTCGCCCAGTGTGGCCACTCTCGTAGATGAGCTGGAGGGTGAGTTCAACGCGGCGATCGACGCATTGGCAGCACAACGAGTCTCATGACGGGTCCGTCCGCAAACATCGAGCTGCCGCAACGCGCCAGCGCGGTTGTGATCGGTGGCGGTGTCACCGGTGCCAGCGTCGCCTGGCATCTCGCCAAGCTCGGTTGGCAGGATGTCGTGCTGCTCGAACGTCAGCAGTTTGCCTGCGGCACCACCTGGCACGCAGCAGGGCTTATCGGTACACAACGGGCCAACGAGTCACACGCCAAACTCACTGAGTACTCGATGCGCCTGCTACACGACATCGAAGAGGAGACCGGGCAGAGCACGGGATTTCGTCAGGTCGGCAGTCTGTCGATCGCACACTCCAACGATCGCTGGGAGGAGCTGCGCCGCACCGCATCGATGAACAATGCGTTTGGCGTCACACAGGTTGACCTCGTCACACCGGAGGAGATCGGCACCTTGTTTCCTCTGGTGGATACCTCGGGGCTGATCGGTGGCACTTTTGTCGCTCATGACGGCAAGGGCAATCCGACGGAAGTCACCATGGCCTTTGTGAAGGGCGCGCGTGCGCGCGGTGCGCATTGTCTGGAAGGGGTGACCGTTGAGGATGTGCTCATCGAAAATAACCGGGTCACCGGCGTCAAGACAGACCACGGAACGGTTCGAACAGACTTCGTGGTCAACGCAGGCGGCATGTGGGCGCGCGCGCTTGGCAGGAAATCGGGTGTGAACATCCCCCTGCATGCGTGCGAGCACTACTACGCGGTCACCGAGAAGCTCGATGCGGTGCACCGAGACCTGCCTGTATTGAGAGACCACGACAAGTGTGTGTACATCAAGGAGGACGCGGGTGGCTTGCTGGTCGGTGCCTTCGAAAAGAAGGCTCGAGCCTGGGGGCAGACGGGCATACCGGCTGACTTCTGCTTCGACGAGTTGCCCGGTCACATGGACGAGCAGCTGATGCCGGTACTCGCGGACGCCATGCAGCGTGTCCCGATTCTGCAGGATGCCGGATGGCGCAGCTTCTTCTGTGGCCCGGAGTCTTTCACGCCTGACGACCAGTTCCACGTCGGCGAGTCGCCTGAGGTGCGTGGCTACTTCGTGGCAGCGGGTCTCAACTCGGTCGGCATCCAGAGCTCGGGCGGCATCGGCAAGGTGTGCGCCGAGTGGATGCACCACGGACACTCTCCGCTCGATCTATGGGGCAATGACCTGCGCCGCATGTATCCCTTCATGGGCACGCAGGCCTTCATAGAGGAAAGAGTGACCGAATCGCTCGGTTTGCTTTACCAGAATCATTTTCCGTTCAGGCAATTCGAGTCTGCACGCAATGTTCGGCTGTCACCGATTCATCAGCGTCTGGTCGAGCACCGGGCCTGCTTCGGGCAAGTGGCCGGTTGGGAGCGTGCCAACTGGTTCGCCCCTGAAGGCGTCGAGCCGGTCTACGAGTACAGCTTTGGGCGTCAGAACTGGTTTGACTATTCGGCTGCGGAGCATCTCGCTGGCCGCGAGAAGGTCGTCTTGTATGACCAGTCCAGCTTTTCCAAATACCTCGTGCAGGGTCGCGATGCGCTTGCGCAGCTCAGTCGCATCTGCACCGCCAACATCGACGTTGCTGCCGGCAAGATCGTCTACACGCACTGGCTCAACGAACGCGGCGGCATCGAGGCGGACCTCACGGTCACGCGGCTTGATGAGCGCCGCTTTCTGGTGATTTCGGGTGCGGCCACCACGCACAAGGACCTTAATCTGCTCGCGCGCAACATCGACCCTGACAGTGCCTGCACCGTGACCGATGTCACCAGCCAGCATGCGATTTTCGGGATCATGGGTCCGAACAGTCGAGCCTTGCTTGAGCCCCTGCTGGGCATCGACCTCAGCGATGCGGCCTTTCCCTTCGGTACGTCGCAGATCGCCGAGATCGGCTATGCGCCAGTCCGTGCAACTCGCGTGTCTTTCATCGGCGAGCTCGGTTGGGAGATCACCGTGGATACCGACATGGCGGTGCCGGTGTTTGATCGCCTGCTCGCTGCAGGCACCGCGCATGGGTTGACGCTGGCAGGCTTGCACGCGCTCGATAGCAGCCGGCTGGAAAAGAAGTTTCTGCACTTCGGGCACGATGTGGCCGACGAGGACACGCCGCTGGAGGCGGGCGTCGGCTTCGTGTGCGCGCTGGACAAGCCAGGGGGCTTCATCGGGCGGGAGGCCATCGCACGACAGAAGGACACCGGAGCCCATTTGCGCAAGCGTCTGGTGCAGTTCGTGTTGGACGATGCCGAGCCGCTGTTCTGGCACCACGAGCCCATCATCAAGGATGCCCAATGCGTCGGATACCTGACGTCTGGTGGGTATGGTCATAGCCTCGGTGCCTCGGTAGGACTCGGCTACGTCAGGTCAGAGGACGCGATCGATCAGGCGTGGCTGGACAGCGCCACGTGGTCCATCGAGGTCGGTGGCGAACGGTATACGGCCCGAGCCAGCTTGCGAGCGGCCTGGGACCCCAAAGGGGAGCGTCTGAGAAGCGTGTAAATGGTCTTTGGTGGAACAGCCTGTGCAAGCAGACAGGCTTCCTGACCCCGCAATGGGGCGTTGTTCCGTGCCTGAGCCATGCAGATTGTCGAGACCGATATCCCGGAAGTGCTGATCGTCGAGCCCACCGTGTTTGGTGATCAACGTGGCTTTTTCATGGAAAGCTTCAACCGCCAGGCATTCGAGGAGGTGGGTTTGCCGACCGAATTCGTGCAGGACAACCACAGCCGTTCCGCTCAGGGCGTACTGCGCGGGATGCACTACCAGATGCAGCAGACGCAGGGCAAACTGGTGCGTGTCACCGCAGGGGCGGTGTTCGATGTCGCCGTGGACATGCGCAGAGAATCCGAATATTTCGGACGCTGGGTCGGCGTGGAGCTCAGCGCCGAAAACAAGAAACAACTGTGGGTGCCGCCGGGCTTTGCGCACGGCTTCTACACGCTCAGCCAGAGCGCAGACTTTCAGTACAAGTGCACCGACTATTACGCCCCGCAGCACGAGCGCTGCCTGCTGTGGAATGATGCCGAGGTGGGAATCGAATGGCCGATCGCTTCAGGCGACGAGCCAACGCTCGCCGCCAAGGACGCGGCTGGCTTGCCGTTGGCGCAGGCAGAGGCCTTTGGGCATGTTGCGTTTGACCGCGCGGCATGACTGCCGACACCCACGTTTTTTCTGGAGCGGCTGCGAGGGGCGCCACACGTGTGCTCATCGCAGGGAGTGAGCGCGGTCAGCTTTTCCACGAGCTGATGCGCTGTGTCCCGGGTGGAGTCGAGGCACGCGCCTTGTCTGCGGACGGCGAGCGTGTCGACGTCACCGATGCGGCGCGGGTTGCGCGTCTGGTAGAAGACATCCAGCCTCACGCCATCATCAATGCGGCCGCCTGGACAGGCGTGGACACCGCTGAAAGCGAAGCCGATGCAGCACGTCGCGTCAATGTGGATGGTGCCCGCAATCTTGCGGCTGCGGCGGAGTCGGTTGGCGCGCATTTCTCGCATGTGTCTACCGACTTCGTTTTTGGTCCTGGTAACGGCAGTCCGTTTGCGATCGATGCGCCGACCGGCCCAATGAGTGTGTATGGGCACACCAAGCTAGACGGAGAGATCGCTGTGCGTGACGCTTGTCCGGGAGCTGCCATCGTGCGCACTGCCTGGGTCTACTCCAGTCATGGCAGCAACTTCGTCAAGACGATGCTGCGTCTGATGGCAGAACGGGACGAACTCGGCGTCATCGCTGATCAGGTCGGATCTCCGACGTGGGCGCGATCGTTGGCCGAGGCCTTGTGGCAAGCGGCCACACTCCGCTCGTCCGGCATGTTTCACTGGACCGGGGCAGGGGTGGCAAGCTGGTATGACTTTGCCGTAGCCATCAGAGATGAAGCGCGTGCGTTGGATCTGCTCGATAGCGACGTCCGCGTCAAGCCTCTGACAACGGCGGAATATCCGACACCTGCCGCCCGCCCACCGTATAGCGTCATGGAACTTGGCTCTACCTGTGCGGCGCTCGGCCTTACCCCAACACACTGGCGCGAAGACCTTCGTGCCATGCTCAGAGAACTCACATGACCGACTCACGTGCGTCGATCACGAAGCGTCGTCTACTGGTCACCGGTGGAGCCGGTTTCATCGGCGCCAATTTTGTGCGCTATTGGCGTGAACAGCATTCCGCCGAGCCTGTGATCGTGCTGGATGCGCTGACGTATGCTGGCAACCGCGCCAATCTTGACGGGCTAGAAGGGCCCGAGTGTCGCTTTGTTCACGGCAGTATCAACGATACCGAGCTGGTTGAAGGCCTGCTGCGTGACGAGGCGATCAACACCATCGTGCACTTTGCTGCAGAGAGCCACGTAGACCGTTCCATAGAAGGACCTGATGTCTTTATCGAGGCGAACATACTCGGCACCTTGAGCCTGCTGAAGGCGGCCCGCAAGGTATGGATGCTCGAACCAGAAGCTGACGGCTCACCGGCGCTTGCACATCACTTTCATCACGTATCGACCGACGAAGTATTCGGGTCTCTTGCCACTGACGATCCGGCATTTACCGAGCGTACCGCCTACGCACCCAACTCGCCGTATTCGGCGAGCAAGGCCGCGTCAGACCATCTGGTGCGAGCCTGGCATCACACCTACGGTCTTGCGGTAACGACCAGTAATTGCTCCAACAACTACGGCCCCTATCATTTTCCGGAGAAGCTCGTTCCGTTGATGATCCTGAACGTGTTGCACGGCGTCGCCTTGCCGATCTATGGGGACGGCATGAACGTGCGCGACTGGTTATACGTGGAAGACCACGCCCGTGGTATCGAGCGCGTGCTCGACGACGGGCAGTTGGGTGAAACGTACAACATCGGTGGCTGCAACGAATGGGCTAACATCGATATCGTCAAGCTCATCTGTGCAACGCTCGACGAGCGCTTTGCAGACGATCCCGCGTTGGCAACCCGCTTTCCGAAGTCACCAGCCGCATCCGGCAGGTCAGCCGAGTCGCTGATGACGTTCGTGAGCGACCGCGCGGGCCACGATTTTCGTTACGCCATCAATGCCAACCGCATCGAGACCGAGTTGGGGTTCTCACCCGCCGTCACCTTTGAAGATGGTGTTCAGCGGACCATAGACTGGTATCTGAACAACGAAACCTGGTGGAAGGCCGTGATGGACGGTAGCTACTGCAAGACCTAGCGCCGTCGGTGGCTAGATACCGACGAAGCGCTGCATGACGCGGCCAAAGAACCCGGAGTAACGCACTGGCGACTGCGTTGCAATCAGGGCGATACAGGGTGCGTCGGCGCTGACTACCGGTCGGTGTGCGTGATTGCCGTCGAGATCCGCGATGTCGCCGGTTGAAAACGTTCCTATTTCATCGGTGTAGCAACCCTGGACGACATAGGTGAGCTCGCGATCGATGTGCGAGTGATCGCTGAGCACGAGCCCCGGCGCCAGGTGCAGCAGCTTGAACGCGCCCTTGCCCCGCGGCTCGGACCCCAGGTCGTACTGCTTGATGCCGGGTGCCACGCGGCGCCAGTCAAGCTGGCTGACGGGTTTGGGGAGCAGCCGGGCTAGCGGGCGCGGGATGCCGGGTTGCAAGGTGGGCGCATCGGGCTGCGGGTCAACGGCCGGCTTACGGGCTGCGCGGATCGCGAGCACATCGCCGGCGCTCGTGCGCATCGCTGACTTCTCGGCGCTGGCCAGCAGCACCCCGCCGACCTGGTCCGCCGCTTCTGATCGCAGGCGGCAATGAGCGCACACCGTCAGGTGGCACGCAACCAGGGTTTCCATGGATGCAGCAAGGGAACCGCAAGCGTAGTCTTGCAGTGTTTCGTCAGTGAGGTGGTGGCTCACATTCATGTTCAACAACCCAAAGCCCGTGAATCCGTCAGTCGGAATCGAGAAAATCGTCGCGGTCGAGAGCGTCTGTCTCGCCTTGTAATTCCTTCCTTACGGACTGCATCGCAAGACGGATGCGTGATTTGACGGTACCGACGGGCAAATTGAGCCATTTGGCTATTGCACCGTGGGATTGGCCGCGGAAATAGGACAGATGCATGACCTGCCGCTGCTCTTGCGGCAGTTTTGCCAGTGCCGCCTCGAGGGTGGCGGCCGACTGGGAATCCGCAACGTAGCGGGCTTGGGGGTCGTTTTCCGTGGTCTCTACTTCCAGAATCTCGTCATCGAGCTCTACCTCGATACGAGAATTGCCTCGCAAGTAGTCAATGCGGCGATTTCGGGCGATGGTGAATAGCCACGTGCTCGCTGCCGCTTTTTTCGGGTCGTAGCTTTCGGCCCGGCGCCACACCGTGAGCATGATCTCCTGGGTCAGCTCCTCGGCGGTGTCCTCGTTCATGGCCTTGCCCATCAGAAAGGACTTGATGCGGCCGGCGTAGTAGTCGAACACCAGGGCGAAAGCCTGCTCATCGCGGTGCTTGCCGACCGCCACGAGCGCGTCTCCCATGGTCTTGCGCAATTCGGCGGCAGCCGGGTCGGGAGCTCTCGTGAGCGTGCGATCCGCTGATGGCTTGTCCGTACGAGTCACTACGTCTGCGTTGCTCAACTCTGTGGTACACAATTGAAGGCCCGCCCTGGCGGGTTGTGGCGTGCGCCGGGCATCTTTGAGGCAAACTGGCGCATCACTTATCGTAGCACCGTGTCATGGCACATCAGATATCACGTACTCAAAATGACTGAAATCGCGGGCAAGCGCATCGCCGTTGTGGGGGCGGGCGCGGCCGGTCTTTCCGCCGCGTGGCTGTTGTCCAAAGCGCATGCTGTGACGTTGCTGGAGCAAGATTCCCGCTTGGGTGGCCATGCTCACACGGCATCGCCAGAGGGTTTTGGCGATCTTTGCGTGGATACCGGGTTCATTGTCTACAACGAGCCGTGCTACCCGAATTTCACCGCCTGGATGGCTGAACTTGATGTGCGTACCGAGGCATCAGACATGTCGTTTGCCGTGTCTCGAGATGACGGCAACTTCGAGTACGCCGGAGGACCTGCATTGGGATTGTTTGCGCAGCCAGGGCTCGTCCTGCGGCCTCGTTTCTGGCGCATGTTGCGCGACCTTGTTCGATTTTATCGTGAAGCGCCTGCAAGCATCGATGATGGCTCCGATCTCACACTGAGGCAGTACCTGTCACACCACGCCTACTCCCAAGACTTCATCGATGATCATCTGATGCCATTTGCATCAGCGGTATGGTCTTCGCCGTGCGACACGATGCTTGACTATCCAGCGGCCGCTTTCATCCGCTTTTGTGAGAATCATGGCCTGTTGAAGCTGACCGGTCGGCCACAGTGGCGCACCGTCGGCGGTGGGAGTCATCGCTACGTGAACGCGGTGACCAAGGCGCTGCAATTCAATGACGCATCGGTGCGTTCCGACTTTGCCGTGTCATCGGTAGAACGCGCACCGGGGCAGGTGACCTTGCGTTCGTCAACCGGTGAAGCACTGGTCTTCGATGCTGTGGTGCTCGCGACACATGCTGATCAGGCACTCGCGTGCCTTGAGGCGCCCGACGAACTGGAGCGGGAACTTCTCAAGCCGTTCAGATACGAACAAAACCTTGCCGTGCTGCACACGGACATCGCGTATCTGCCGCGCCGGCGGCGTGCATGGTGCAGCTGGAACTACGTCGAGACCGCTGGACACGATCGCTCGCGCGTATCGGTCAGTTATTGGATGAATCGACTGCAGAATCTTGATTGTGAGGCTGACTTCATCGTGTCACTCAACCCGGATGAGTTGCCGGCAGCGGAGCACACGGTGCGCACGAGTACCTACGAGCATCCGGTGTTCACACTCGACACGTGGCGGGCGCAGCAGCGGTTGTGGGAGCTGCAAGGGCGTAACAACACCTGGTTTTGTGGGAGTTACTTTGGTGCGGGATTCCATGAAGACGCCGTGCAGGCGGGTCTTGCAGTTGCCGAGTCCGTCGGCGGTTGTGCTCGGCCATGGGTGCTGGAGAATCCGTCGTCGCGGATTGTGATGCCCGTGACGTCGCGACATCAGGGAGTCGGTGTCGCCGCCGCATGAGCCATCCCTCGCACCTGAGCTCCAGCGCTGTCCTGCACCGTCCGGCCGATCCTCCGGCTGGATGGCTTTACTGCGGAAACGTGTATCACCGGCGGCGACGCCCGCGCGAGCACAGCCTGAGCTATCGCGTGTTTTCCTTGCTGCTCGATGTCGATCGTATCGATGAGCTGGTCGACGGGATCCCGTGGATGTCGCGCAATCGCTTCAATCTGGTTGCCTTTCACGACAAGGACTTCCAGGTTGACGATGAGGGCGTGCCGACAAACTCGCTGCGTGACTGGGTCGAGCTCGGTCTGGCGGGCGTTGGTCTGGACGCCGCACCCCATCGTATTTTGTTGTCATGCTACCCACGAATCCTCGGTTATGCCTTCAACCCACTGAGCGTCTACTACTGCCAGAATGCTCATGGAGAGACGTACGCGGTCATACATGAGGTACACAACACCTTCGGGGAACGCCACGCCTATGTGCTGCCGGTTGCCAGGCAATCAAGCACGCGCGAGCACGCCGGATCCGACTCTGCGTGGATTGAACAGACCGTCGACAAGCAGCTGTTTGTCAGCCCGTTTGCACACATGCAGCTTGAATATTGTTTCCGGCTCAGTGAGCCTGAAGCGCGACAAGTCATCGTGATCCGTGCCGGTGACGAGCATGGCACGCTCATCACTGCAAGCTACATTGCGGCACGTGGGGAACTCAACGCCCGGTCGTTGCTCTTGCAGGTCCTGCGGATGCCTCTGATGACGCTCAAGGTCATCACAGGTATCCACTTCGAAGCGCTCAAGCTGTGGCTCAAGCGCGTCCCGCTTTACTCGCACGTGCCCAAGCCGCGCGTTTCCGACCGTCAGTTGTCCAGAACCGAAGCAAAGCCACCATCATGAGTACAGATTTCGAGCAGCCGGCCGAGCATTCCGTGGAGCCGCCCGCAGTGCCTGCTCGCCACAAATGGTCTCACTGGGTTTCCGGAATCGTTGGCAAGCACTTTGGCACGGTACTCGACGGCATAACGTCCGGTGAGCTCGCAGTGGTGTGGCCGGACGGGCGCACCACGTATCACGGCGAGCGCAGCAATCAAGTTGACGACAATGTGCAGGTCAAGCTGTTGAACTACCGTGCACTCACGATGCTGATGCGTTCGGGGGAAGTCGGCTTTGCCGAAAGCTACCTGCGCGGCGACTGGGAGGTCGATGATCTCGTGAATTTGTTCCTGTTGATCATGCGCAATGAGCAGGCTATTGCGCACGGCCTGACGGGCGGGCCACTGGCGCGTTTGGGAAACACGCTCAAGCACTGGCTCAATCGCAACTCGCGTCGTGGTAGCCAGCGCAACATCGCCTATCACTACGATCTTGGCAACGCGTTCTACGAGACCTGGTTGGATGAGAGCATGAGTTATTCATCGGCGATCTTCGCCAGTGAGCAGCAGACGCTGGCCGAGGCTCAACAGGGCAAGCTCGACCGTGTCGTGCAGCTGCTTGATGCGCGCAAAGGCGCCAACGTGCTGGAGATCGGCTGTGGTTGGGGCGCGTTGGGTCGCCACCTTGCCGACCGCGGTGGACTTCACGTCGATGGTATCTCGCTGTCACGCGAGCAACTGGCCTGGGCAGCTGAGCACAATAGCCTCACTGCAGGCCAGCAGCAAAACGGCAGCACCAACTTCCGATACATCGACTACAGGGAAGTTGAAGGTCGCTACGACCATATCGTTTCCATAGAAATGTTCGAAGCCGTTGGTGAGCAGTACTGGTCCACCTATTTCCAGAAACTGTCAGAGCTGCTCGAACGCGGTGGCACCGCTGTTTTGCAGGTGATCACAATTCTTGAGGAGCGTTTCGAGGTGTATCGATCTCACCCCGATTTCATTCAGCGCTATATTTTTCCAGGCGGCATGTTGCCGACCAAATCGCATCTGTCTCAACTCGCAGCCGCATCGGGTTTTGATATCGTTTCCACCGACTGGTTCGGGATGAGCTATGCCCGCACTCTGGCGGAATGGCGCGATCGGTTCAACGCTGTATCCGATCAGGTTTCGCAGCAGGGTTTTGACGAACGTTTCTCGCGCATGTGGCAATATTATTTGAGCTATTGCGAAGCCGGTTTTCGGTTTGGCAGTACGGATGTAGGCATGCTGGTACTCGCCAAACGACAAGACTGATTTGGATGTGAATGAGGTCGACTACTCGGCGCCCGTGTCCAGCCGGTATTCGATCAGGCTGCCGTCATCACCGGAGAATTGCATGCCGACCCAACGTCCGTCGAGGTCATACCAGCTGACCAGCTCGAGCTCTCCGCTGTATCGATAGCGCTTGTAGGTGATCGTGCCATCGGAAATGCCTTCCAGTTGCGCCGAGCCGTCTTCAGCGATGGTTACCACGTCGGCTTCACCCGTTATCGTGTTGAATATTCGCGTGCTTTCGAGCACGCCCGGGTTCCAGTGATTGCTCGCGTAGTTCAGCACAGGCACGACGGCCTCGCCGGCAGGGCCGCTGATGTTGGACTTGCCGTCGGACTGTCGTAGCTTTGTTGTAGTGGTATCGCCGTTTTCGGTCGTGCTGGAGTCCACTTCATTCAACTGGCCATCTACCCAGGTTTCTGTTGACTGATATCGAAATCGATAGACCGGTACCTTGAGCATCGTCACCGTGATGCTGGATTCGAAAGACACGGTGAGTGTGTTCGCTGACTCCTCGATTTTCATGGTGTGAGTGCCGATTCGCTTGTTCTTGCGATAGATTCCCCACTGCGTACCGTTTCGGTAAAGTGTCGCAAGTGTTGTTGGCGATGTGGTCTCTGACGTGATTGCAGCGGCGACTGTTTCGACGCTGGTGCTGCTGTAAGCAACCGGGACGGAACCTGCCGAAGTGGCATGGAAGGCGATGACGGCTGTTACGACGCCTACGCGTCTCATGAGTCGGCGTTGAGGAAATGTCATTGGGGCGAGTCCGGTAGATGGGCAGTAACCCAGTCAATGATGGCGCGTTCCATCTGTCGTGGTGTCAGGGACTTGTCGGTTTCGTGAAGCCTTGGCCAGATTCCGATGGTCTTCATGGGCGCGCCGGTGCACGCGGACCACAGTCTGTGAACAGCCGCACGGGTCTCGTGCAGTCCACGCTCGCCCTTTGCCAGGCGCTGCAGCAGTTGTTCGTCGCAGACGCCTTCCAGTGGTGTAAGGGCGGGCAGGCGATTGTCTTCGTATATGCGGCCTGCACGGCGCAGGCAGTCGCCGACGATTGGATCAATCGAACGGAGTACGGCTGCCGATTGCTGGCCCGAGCGAGAATTGATTTTCTGCCCCAGGTGAAAACGCGTAAAGCCAAGTGTGGACCAGAACGCGGCGGCCCCGGAGTCATCAGCAAAAACGGCACCGACCGACGCGTCGGTCTGACCGAGCAGGTGCTGGACAAGACGTTTTCCAACGCCTTGGCGCCGAGCCTTCGGGTCCACAGCTATGCGAACAACGCGTTGATAGTCGTGCCCCAAGGCACGTGCATCGTTGGCGCATCGCGCAAGCAGTTGTGGTAGCAGCCGGTCCCTGATGCGCCGCCGGTTGGCCATGATTGCGTCGTGAAGGTCAATGGTCACGGCGCGCTCGGTGGCGGTAGTCACTGCGCCAATCAGCTCCCCGTGGCTGAGCGCAACATGAACATCCAGACGGCCACTGAGCATGTCATCAATTGCAGACAGGCTGCTCTGGTAATGCGTACTGTTGAGCAGATTGACAAGTGCGCGTGTGGTGGCTTCGTCGCGCGTCAGTTCGGCTCGTGTCAGCTGGCGGATTTCAAGAGCGGATCCGCAGGCGACTCGATAGCGGATGTTGTGCGGAGCGGAGGGTGACGTCTGTGCAACGGGCGCGCTCTCAGCTGGTAAGAAGAACGCGTCGCGAAGCAACGATGCTATTGGGTCGGACGCCTGCCACCGCAGCGCTTGCCGGGTTTTCAGGTGATGGAAGTGCGGGTTCAGATCAGCGAAGGCCCTGATGGCGAGAAGCTCGAAAGCGCGGCCACTGGACTCGTAGCCATCGGTGGTTGTGGCGAGGACGCAGCAGTGGTGATTCGTGACGCAGCGCTTCAGTTGCGCCAGAGGTACGCTTGCGGCCTCGTCGATGAAGACCGTGCACGGACGTGCTCGAACGGCCTTGTCGATCGGTATGAATGCTTCTCCGGATGCGTGCTGCAACAAATGACGGGCCGAGTTCGCGTGGGGGCCGGTCACCATCGTGGTGTGACCTTGCTCGCGCAAGGCGGTATTCAATCGGCCAAGGAGCGAGGACTTGCCAGTACCGCGAGGGCCGGTGACCAACAGCAGCGAAGGTTCGGAGCAGTGGTCTTCAATGTGTTGCAGTGCGCGTTTGAGCAACAGCGATTGCTCGGTCAGATCCAGGGCGGCGAGCTCGTGACGTGTGGACGGCTGAACGGAGTGTGCACTGTTCCCGGCAGCTACATCGCATCGTGTCCTTCGCAGTGTCTCGAGCAGTGAGTCACGCGACAGGTCCACGGCGACCGCGTACGCAGAGATGCGCGACGGTCCGGCAATCGAGCGTAGGTAGGCCATCGACGCCAGGCGATGAAGCAGGGTGGAGTCTTGCAACGCGTCCGCCGTAATGAGGAGTACTGCCACGCCGCCGCGACGTACCGTGCCGAGCATGGCCGCGAGCTCCTGCAAGCGCCAGTCCTTGTCGGTGCGCCAAACGACGTGTTCATGATCAGTGCCCAGCCAGTGCAACACTCGATCGCTTGCGTCTGTGGGCGGTGCATCGGGGCTGGTAGCAGCACGCGTCTGGGTGCCAGTCTGATGCAACAACACCAGATGTCTTGACTCTGACTCCAGCGCTGCTTTGGCGTGCGTTTCAAGCACGCTGTGCACCGCCGACGTGCTCGTGATGAATTGGCGGTACATCAATGCGTCTGGTTCACACGCAGCCTTGGGGGGATTCATATAATGACCTCACCTCCTCCAAGTGGTATTCAGGCAGGACGCCCCAGAGGCCAGGGACGGCTACTTTTTTTCCAGATCGAGATCCAGACACGCATTGCGACTGTATCCGCGACCACTGGTTGACGCTAGGCCGATGGAGACATGCATCCGACCAAAGATCACGTGGGGGGGCAATACTTTCGGGGCAATACTCCGGGCGCCCTGAGGCGAGCACGTGATGGCACCAGATCGCGATCATCATCACACCCTTTCCAGGAATGTGGACAAATGGTGGGATGTAGTTGGTTGTTTTCCTTGCTCTGACACGTACCATTACCGATTGGGTTTTGGTCAGTCCAACTGCTTTCCTGTTCCGTGATCGCTTCTCAATCGTCCGAATCGATGTGTGCTGCGCCATTTTTGTGGCGCACTTCGAGGGTTGGGTGGTAATAACGTACCGGACGCAGCGCGCAGTTTGGTCTAGCATCTACCCTGCAGGAACCGCGCACGCCGAATGGCTATACCGACGGATTCCCGCGGACTACCGAGCCATCGGCCTGTTTTCGAATCACCAAGAGGATCTACTTAATGATCAAGAAGTACTTTGCATTGACGCTTATCAGCGCGAGCCTGCTCGCCGCCGCCGGCTGTTCATCGGATGACGATGACGATGACGACGCGGGTACCACCACCGGTGACACCACCGGAGGAACCACTGGCGGAACCACTGGAGCCACCACGGGTGGTGACGCTTCTGTCGCAGTACTGCCCGATGGATCGGCTTACGATCCGGCCGCACTGGAGCCGCCGGCAACCTTGAGCCTGGCTGAACTGGTTGCTGCCACCGAAGTTCTGTCTTCACTTGGCGCCAACGTTGGCGGCTGCGATTTTGCTGGTGCTCTCAGCGATGCCGACGCTCGTCTGACCGTGTTCGCTCCGACCAACGACGCTTTTGCTGCTCAGGAAGTCACTGACGCCCTCGGCGCTGGCGCAGACGTCTGTGACGTGATCGGCGGCCATGTACTTGTCGGCGCTGTTGCTACCGCGGCAGATCTGATCGGCCAGGACGGCACCTCAGCGACGACTCTGGCTCGAACCGAAGTCAGCATTGCTGCCACTGCAGCAGGCGACGGCGTGCTGATCAACGGCGTTGAAGTTGTCCTCGCTGACCAGTTCGCTACCAACGGCGTTGCTCACGTTATCGGTGCAGTACTCCTGCCTGAGTCGGATGATGGCGACACGGGTGGCGATGACACCGGCGAAACTGACGACACGGGCGGCGACACAGGTGCTACCGGCGGCTCACTGCTTGGCCCAGGTATTGATGCTGCCAACGCTGCTGGTCTGACCTCGTTCACCGCTGTCTGGGACCAAGGTGGGTTCGGTACCGGTATCGAAGACAATCCGTGGACCATCTTTGCTTCAAGCAATGACGCGCTTGACGATGTGGATTCCGGCTCAACTCAGCCTGCATCCAACGCATTCCTGCAGGACTACATCGCTACCACCGGTGGCTTCTCTCCTGCTGAACTGCTTGCTGCCGGATCGATCACCACCAATGCACAGAACAGCTTCACGGTGGGTGGCACTGAAGACGCGCTGCTCGTCAACGGCAACGCGGCTGCGGTCATTTACGAAGGCCCGAATGGTTCTGTCGTGTACAGCCTCGACGGTCTGCTGCAGCCCTAAGTACTCACGCTGGTGGGCAGTAGCTCCGGCCACTCTCCACTGCTGAATACTGGTCTTGTCTGAAGGCCCCTCGATCCTCGGATCGGGGGGCTTTCTTGGTTTCAGGCGGGCGCCCAACGCAGGCGCCTTGCCTCGCCGCTACTGAAATGCAGTTTCAAAAAAGCTTCTGAGCTTGCGCGAGTGCAGGCGAGCGGGTTCCATCGCAGCGAGCTTTCCCAAGGCAAGCATGCCGATTTTCAAGTGCTGAGCGACCTGGCGCTGGTAGAAATCGCTCGCCATGCCAGGAAGCTTCAATTCGCCTTGCAGCGGTTTGTCGCTCACGCAGAGCAACGTGCCGTAGGGCACTCTCAGTCGGAAACCATTGGCCGCGATCGTCGCCGATTCCATGTCCAGTGCAATCGCGCGCGACTGGGACAGGCGGCGCACCGGCTCGCTCTGATCTTGCAACTCCCAGTTGCGGTTGTCCACCGAGGCCACCGTGCCGACCCGCATGATGCGCTTCAGTTCAAGGCCTTCAAGGCCTGTGACCTCGGCTACGGCTGATTCCAGTGCGAGTTGAACCTCGGCGAGTGCAGGTATCGGAACCCATACCGGGATGTCCGAGTCCAGCACCTTGTCTTCGCGAACGTAAGCATGCGCGAGTACATAGTCACCAAGCTCCTGAGACGTGCGCAACCCGGCGCAATGGCCGAGCATCAGCCACGCGTGCGGACGCAGTACCGCCACATGATCGGTGATCGTCTTGGCGTTGGAAGGGCCAACGCCGATATTGATCAGCGTAATGCCGCGGCCCTTCGGCCCCACCAGGTGATACGCGGGCATCTGTGGTTGCCGCGCAGGCGCCGTTCCTGGCGACGGCTTGTCGGCACCACTGGGGGTGATGACGTTGCCCGGCTCCACGAAGGCGGTATACGTCGAATCTCCGGACGCCATGAGCTCGCGTGCAGTCCGGCAGAACTCATCCACGTAGAACGCGTAGTTCGTGTAGAGCACGTAGTTCTGGAAATGTTCGGCGCTGGTCGCCGAGTAGTGCACCAGGCGTAACAGCGAGTAGTCGATTCGCTGCGCGGGGAAGGGCGCCAGCGGCAGCGGCAGGTTGGGCTCCGGCTCGTGCGTGCCGTTGACGATGTAGTCGTTGACATGCGCGATGTCCGGCACGTCGAAGGCGTCTCGTAGCAGGCCGCTGAGCGGCTTGCGGTCTTCCGGTGTGGATAGCGTGGCACCTGGTTCGAGTGCAAAGTGCAGTGGAATGGGCACGTTGGAGACTCGAATGGTGACCGGCCGGTCGTGGTTCTCGATCAACAGTTCGAGCTGGTGAATCAGGTATCCACGAAACAGACGTGGTGCCGTGATGGTCGTGGCGTAGTCGCCAGGTCCACCGACACGGCCATAGGACAGTGCGGAATCCACCCGTGCCCAAGAGTCGGTAGTAAATCCTATCTCCGGGTAGTAGGCTCTGAATTTCTTGCCGGGATCGCCGTTCAGCCAGCTGGCAAGGGCTGATTGCAAGAAGTGCGTATGGGTCTCGTACAGAGCGATGAGCTGCTCGACAGCGGCGGTGGCATCGCGATATTCACGCGGTTCGATCGGTGTTGGAGTACGGACGTTTTCGCTCATTCCTGCCTTCTTGTGCGGGCCCTCAAGGTTAACATGCTCGACGTGACGTCGAGGCTGCCCAGGTAGACCGATGTACGTGCGCAGGGTTCAGGTATTGCGTCAATCCGGTCGTGCTGCGGGAGATGGGTACAGGAGATAGGTGAGTGCGCCAACGGCTGCTACCAGATACACCGTCGACAGGCTGTGCGCGACGACGCCGGGCGAGATGGCAAGGCCCAGCGCAATTCCCAGAAATACAATACCCAGTGCACGTTGTGAGACGCGGCTTTTCCATACCAGATAGGACGCGGCACTGGTATTGATCGCATGCTCGAAAAAACGCTTGTTGAATCCAAGGCGAAAAAAAGATGTCGTGAAGGTGACGACAATCAGCAGCACGCCAGTGCTGCTCGGACCCTCAAGTTCTCCTGCCACGGACCGTAGCCACCACGAAGCGCCGTAAAGCACGACAGCAATGACGTACACCTGTCGCACGGCCAATCGGTCCACGAGGTTCTTGCTGGCCCAGAACAACAGGGCAAATGCGATACCGAGCAGGACAACCAACACGCCGAGCCGTGTGAAGTCCTCTCCGAAGAGCAGGAACAGGCTCAATGTCCAGAAATGGCTTTCCAGAAGCAGAAAAACACCATCAGCAAGAAATACGCTGCGGCTGCGTGTGTCTTTCTCGAAGTCGTGAGTGTGATCTTGCCGAGACGGCACCAACAAGGGAGTTGAAGGCAACCGTCGCTTCAGCCAGAGAGCGCTAGCCAAACAAATGAGTGCCGACACGGCGAACAAACCGAGCAGTAAATTGTGGTCGAGGAGCAGTCCGCCGACAACGATGCCCACCTTCAGGAGTACCGCCACGTAGATCTGGAAATTTCCGTATCGCTTGCCGGCGTCGTTCGCGCCGAGGCTGGCAGCAAAAAGCACACGTTGGGTGGTCCAGAAAAACGCGTTGTACACGCCCGCCGATAGGCCAATGACAGCGGCGATCAACCAGACCATGACACGTGATTCGGTGTCCACGAGTAACGTGCTTGCAGTAATCGCGACGACAACCAGTACGACTTCGAGTACGAAACTGGTGCTGACCAACGCGGCGGTCGAGCGCTGTTGTCCGATGCGCTGCCAGGCCGACAATGCCGCAGCAAAGCTGAACCCGGATACGGCAATCAACAGAGCAAGCCCATCGAGCCCGATGCCGTTGCGCCACATCCACACCGGCAGGTAGAACGGCAGCAAGCCGATCAGTAGCGAATGAGCACCCAGAAAAACATGAAACTGAACGGGGCCTACAGTAGCGGCCGTCGCCAATTCATCCGCTTTCCACGTAACGGCAGCGTTGGCGTCAGAAGATATCAGTGTCGTCAATGACCAATGCGTCCATTTCTGCCTTGAAGGCAGAGAGATCCTCGGCGGTACCGTAACGCGGGAAATCATGCATTCGCGTGTAGGGGCGCGAGTTGACTTCCAGTAGTATCGTCTTCTGTTCGCGCCAGTCCGTCTCGATGCCGTGCTCGAAAATAACGTCGATACCGAACAGGCGCGCGTCAAAAGCCTTCATGACGTCCAGAAACAATTGTCGGTTGGCTTCAGGCAGGGTGTGCTTGTCGATGGTTTCGACAATGCCGCCTGGTGCCAGCGCCACGCGATTGAACGTATACACCCGCAGACCCTGTTCAGGCACCGAGCCCATGCTGAAGCCGTGCTTCGCAAGATAGCGATGTGTAGCCTTCGATGTGTCTATCGGATGGATGGTCGGGTACAGGCCCATTTGTGCGCGAACCGCATTCTCGGCCTCGATCAACTGAGCGACGGTCGATACGCCATCGCCATCGACAAATGGCGGGTATCGGCGAATCACTGATACAAGCTCGTCTTGTGTGGCCAACACGCGATAGTTGGCGCCGTGCAGATACTGCTCGACAATGCTTGAGGGCCACCACACCTTGACGGCGAGCGCGGCTTTCAAGAGTTCCTGCGGCGTGTTGATCGGGAAGTGGCTACCCCGCGAAAACCCGCTGACATTGGGTTTGATCACCAGCGGGTAGCCGTGCTCGTGAGCGAATTTCCTGGCCGCCAGCGGGTTGGTGAACACCGTTCCTTGTGCATGCGGGAAGCCGTGTTTTTCAAACATCTCGCGTGCCTGTCGTTTCGAGCGACTGGCACGCCGGACTTCGAGGGTGTTGTAGTTGCTGCAACCCGGCATGTAGCGCTCACTCACCTTGCGGTAGAGCGCGGCCTTCAAACGCTTGATCACGATCAATCTAGCGCGTGCTGGCGTAAGCGTGATGCGGATTCATACCGCGATCAGCCATGGGGGGAGTGCACCGAATTACGGCGAATGCGCGGCGCACGCCGGTCATGGGCTCTCGCTTCGCGGGCGCGTTTGCGACCGTAGAGCATCATCAGAGTGAAAATCGGGCGGGGACGGGCGACAGGTTCAATCGCCTTGGTGGCTCGAGCCAGCGCCATCATCGCACGCCGGATGAAACGCCATCGCATGCTCCATGTGTAGCGCGTATCCAGTAGATTGATGGGCATCGGTACAAACAGGTTGACCTCGATCACCTGCAATCGACCAGCGAGCATGTCCGCGTGAGTGTCGGCGCGAACGCTGAGGCGACTGATGCCGAAGTCACCAAGTGCGGAAAGAAATCCGGAAAGCACGCGTAGCTCGTCGTCGTTGAACTCGTCGGTCACGTCGACATAGCGAGTCTCGACGTTGAACTTCGAGTTCACCGGATACGTCTCGGAGTCGTTGACCGCTTCGGTCACGGTGAGGACATCGTGCATGCCGTCGTGGCGGTTGGAATCGATGCCGAAGATCTCGAATTCACGAGTCCCTGTAGCGGCCGCCTGCAGCAGGTAGCGTTCGGGGCGGTCAGCGAGCTCGGCTCTCAGGCGGGTCAGGTCTGCGAGGCTATCGGCCCGATGCACTCCCTTGCTGTTCTGGCCCCACTCGGGTTTTAGAAAGACCGGATAATTCGCAGGCTGGTAGTCGGGCGTATCAAGACGCTGGTCCAAACGCCAGCGCTCCGGTATGGCTCGGTCCAGCACGAGCTTCGAGAAAATGCCGTACTCAGCCGAGAAGTAGCGGGCATTGAGCTGGAAATACTGCCATGGCCGAGTCGCGATTCTCACGCAACACGCGATGTAGGTCAGGACCATGAGGGCGGGAATGTGCATGCCTTGTTATACCGAAGAGGGCCCGGACCTAGAGTTGAAAGAAGCAGCTGCGACAGGATATTACAGCTCGCTGGTGGTAGACCGCCAGCCTGTCTGCGTCACATCCCGATTCTGTTGCAAAGTCGTCATCGGGAGGTATGAGCGTCAATCGGGTGCAAGGTTCCGAAAAAGGGTACTGCCTCACATTTCCTGTCATTGCCCACCCACAACCCGGCGCGATGACGGCGCCTTTGTCTGACGCCCGGAACGAGCAGTCCATTTCGGCCCATCTGTCAGATGATTGACCCGAGGCCTCGCATTCGCTCGCGACGAATCCGGAGAGTCGATCCGCCGGGGCACGGGTCCTGGGGCCGCGCTTCGGGGGAATTGCGCCCGCAAGGCTGCCTGATTGGGCCGCCATCCGCTACAATCGCGAGTTCGCTGCGTTCGGCACGGCTATTTGGTGCTGTCGGCTGGCTCAGCTTCCAATCCTCCTCTTGATCCACATCGGTCGACACTGCTGAGTCGGCCCACGTGTGGCCCGTTCACCGAGTCCTACAGATGGCTGACCTCTCCAACTACCGCAACATCGGTATCTTCGCGCACGTCGACGCGGGCAAGACGACCACCACCGAGCGGATCCTGAAGCTCACCGGCAAGATCCACAAGACCGGTGAAGTGCACGATGGTGAAGCGACCACCGACTTCATGGAGCAGGAGCAGGAGCGCGGCATCACCATCCAGTCGGCTGCTACCAGCTGCGAGTGGGACAAGCATCGCCTGAATATCATCGACACCCCCGGACACGTTGACTTCACCATCGAGGTCTATCGCTCGCTGAAGGTGCTCGACGGCGGCGTCGGTGTGTTCTGTGGCTCGGGCGGGGTAGAGCCGCAGTCAGAGACCAACTGGCGCTACGCCAACGAGTCGGAGGTGGCACGAGTCATCTTCGTCAACAAGCTCGACCGCATGGGCGCAGACTTCTACCGCGTGGTTCAGCAGATCAAGGACGTGCTTGCCGCGCGCCCGCTGGTGATGTGCCTGCCGATCGGTACCGAAGATGACTTCACCGGCATCGTGGATCTCCTGACCGAGAAGGCATGGGTCTGGGACAACTCCGGCAACCCGGAGAACTACGAGATCACCGATGTCCCCGAAGACATGAAGGACGATGTCGCCAAGTGGCGTGAGGAGCTCGTGGAGACCGCGCTCGAAATGGACGACGATGCGATGGAAAAGTACCTCGAAGGCGAGAACCCTGACATTGACACGCTGAAGGCTGCTATCCGCAAGGGCACGATTGCGCTCGAGTGGTTCCCGACCTACTGCGGATCAGCGTTCAAGAACAAGGGTATTCAGCCCATGCTCAACGCCGTCGTGGATTACCTCCCCGACCCGACTCAGGTCAAGCCTCAGCCGGAAGTCGACCTCGAAGGTAACGAGACGGGCGAGTTTGCAACTGTCGATCCGAGCCGGCCGTTGCGCGCGCTCGCGTTCAAGATCATGGACGACCGCTATGGCGCACTGACCTTTATCCGCGTCTATTCCGGCAAGCTTGCCAAGGGCGATACGGTGCTCAATACCTTCACCGGCAAGACCGAGCGAATCGGACGTATCGTCGAGATGAACGCCGATGATCGCATCGAGCTCGATAGTGCCCAGGCGGGTGACATCGTCGCGGTGCTCGGCATGAAGAACGTGCAGACCGGTCACACCCTGGCAGACCAGAAGAACCCGGCCACGCTCGAGCCCATGGTATTCCCGGATCCGGTCATCTCGATCGCGGTATCGCCGAAGGACAAGGCTGGGAACGAAAAAATGGGTATCGCGATTGGCAAGATGGTCGCCGAGGACCCGTCCTTCCGTGTCATGACCGACGAAGAGTCCGGCGAGACCATCCTGATGGGCATGGGAGAGCTGCACCTCGACATCAAGATCGATATCCTCAAGCGTACCCATGGCGTCGACGTTGAAGTCGGCAAGCCTCAGGTGGCCTACCGCGAGACGATCACCCAGACCATCGAAGACACCTACACCCACAAGAAGCAGTCAGGTGGTTCGGGCCAGTACGGTCGTATCGACTACACCATCTCACCGGCGGAATCCGGTGCGGGCTTCGAGTTCGAGTCCAAGGTCACGGGAGGTAACGTACCGCGCGAATACTGGCCTGCGGTCGAGAAGGGCTTTTCGCAGTCCATGGACGAAGGTGTGCTTGCGGGCTACCCGCTGCTCGACTTCAAGGTCACCTTGAATGACGGTGCCTTCCACGCGGTCGACTCCTCTGCGCTCGCGTTCGAGATCGCTGCCAAGGCGGCCTACCGTCAGTCCATCCCGAAGGCGGGTCCGCAGCTGATCGAGCCCGTCATGAAGGTGGATGTATTTACACCGGAAGACCACGTCGGTGATGTCATCGGTGACCTCAACCGTCGACGCGGCATGATCGGCGGCCAGGAGCCGGGCGCCACGGGCGTGCGTATCAAGGCTGACGTGCCGCTGTCCGAGATGTTTGGCTACATCGGGGATCTGCGCACCATGACGTCCGGTCGTGGTCAGTTCTCGATGGAGTTCAGCCACTACAGCGCGTGCCCGAAGAACGTGGCTGATGTGGTCATCAAGGAAGCGGCCGAGCGCAAGGCGGCCAAGTAAGACGTAGTACCTCCGTGGTATCTCGCTGTGCGACTGTCGCGCAGCGAGACACCACGCGATTGTCCTGTCTAGTCGCCTGAACGGGGCTGGCCCTGCAGGACTTGCCGCGCCTCTCGGGTCATTGTCACCAGGCGCGCGCGCACTGATTCCGGTGGATCAATCGGCGGTCGGAACTCAATGGTCGCCGCGCGGGTGCTCCCGGTCTCCCCGAACTCCACGGTCATGACCTCGGGCGAGATGCCCGTGATCCGTACCTCGGATGCCTCGACCGCACCGATAGCGGCGCCATCAGCCGACTCTCCGAAGGCTTGCAGCATCGCTGCGATGGCATCGGCATGATCCTGGTTCATGTGGTCGACAATGCTGTGAACCATGTCGTCTGGAAATCCTTGCAGTGGGGACATCGGTTTTCTCTTCCAGGGTGCGCCGGATCGAGGCGCACGTGCACAGCAGTGAGCGAGCGACAAGTGTGACTCAATCCACATCGACGTGAGCCGCGTCATACTCCCGCACTGGCATGTGTGACGAATCCCGCCAGGAATGCCGGTTCTGATGATAGCTTTCGCTGATCGCGCGAGTAAGCGCCTCAATATTGAACGGTATCGACGCATGCGTCCGATCTTGTTGCCTGTTATCGCCATCCCGCTTGCCAGCGCGCTGATCGCCGGCTCTGCTGTGGCAGATCCTTACCCGGCCGTGCAGGAGCTATGGCGGCTGGGGCCGGGTGAGCGCCTCGCCATAAACCGGGGTGGTCCGGTGCGCGACGCGGGGGATGTCAACGGCGACAATCTGGCAGACCTGGTGATTGCCACCAATCAGGGTTCCGTGCGCATCGTCTACGGTCCGGCGACGGGAGACGTGAACGGGGTCATTGATACCAGCATCCAGGGTGGGGTCGGCGGCTTCGGTATCGGCGGCTCCTTTTCTCGTGCCGGTGGCGGTGGTGACATGAACGGCGATGGCCTGAACGACATGGTCGCTGCGTCCGATACGTCAGTCCATGTGGTCTTTGGCCGTGCGGAAGGATTTCCTTCCACTGTCACGCCAGAGAGCTTGAACGGTGTCAACGGCTTTGAGGTGCGCTCCGGTGCAAATTCGGTAGCGATCGTTCCCGACGTCAACGGGGATGGATTTGATGACCTCGTCATCGGCAAGGGCTCCCGTGATACGCCGACGGTACGGGACGGCGGGCGCGTCATTGTGGTGTTCGGGCGTCGCGATGGATTCCCCGCGTCGATGCATCCGTTCAACCTTCATGGCGACAACGGTCTCGTGTTGTACGGGGAGGAGACTACGGGTCTGCTGGGCCTCAACGTCGACACAGCCGGCGATTTCAACAACGACGGTATTGCGGATATCGCGCTCGGCGCACCGGATGAAGAACCCGACGGGCTTGAACGTGCTGGACGCGTGTACGTCGTGCCGGGGCGTAGCAGTTGGCCTGCGGTCAGTGATCCTTCAACCCTGAGCGCCTCCGACGGTCTGATCCTCGAGGCCGATCGTCGAATTGCGGATCTCGGTCGCAGCGTACGCTCGGCGGGTGATGTCAACGCCGATGGGTTCTCTGATCTGATTGCGGGTGCGCCCGGCAAGGCCAACGAACCGAATGCCTTTGCGGGCAGAGCCTACGTCGTGTACGGAGGCCCGCAACGGTCAACGGGCCGATTGTCAGTCGCGGACATTGGCGACGGCATGGGCGCGACCTTGCTCGGCATACGCGCAGGCTCCGAGCCGCCACTCGATGGCATTCAGAACTGGGGTGACCAGGCCGGGTATTCCGTGGCCGGTATCGGCGACTTCAACGGCGATGGTGTGCACGACGTTGCAATCGGCGCGCCCTACACGATCATCACCGAAACCCGACGCGGCAATGGAGAAGTCTATGTGGTGTACGGGCAGCAAGGGGGTCTCGCGACGCGTCTGCCGCTGGGGGAGTTGAATGGCAACAACGGTTTTCGGTTGCTGGGGCAGGGCTCTACCGACTACACCGGCACGTGGGTAAGCCCGGCACGTGACTTCAACGCCGATGGCATCGACGATCTCCTGTTTGGTGCTCCTGGCCGCGGGCAGAACGAGAGTTACGTGCTCTACGGCAAGCGCTGAGAATCAATCAGGACCCGGCGCCCAATTCGGTCGCGCCTTGCAGCGTCACCTTGCGCCCATCCACTTGTGCAGACACGCCGAACACGTCGGCAAGACGTGCCGGCGTGAGCGTGTCGGTGACGCTGCCCTGGGACACGATGCGCCCGTGTTGCATCCACAGTAACTGGTCAGCGTAGCGCGCAGCCAGCGCGATGTCGTGCAACACCACCAGTGCGCTACCGCCTGCGCGCACAAACGCCTGCACCAGCGTCATGATGTCGAAGGCGTGGCGCGGATCGAGCGCTGACGTCGGTTCGTCCGCGATCAGCAAGGGTGCATCTGCGGCGAAGGCGCGCGCACAGTGAACCCGTGCGAGCTCTCCGCCGGACAGGGAATCGCAGGAGCGATTCGCAAGGGCATCCAGATCGCAGGCGTTCAACGCACGGTCGACGGCGAGCGCATCTTCCCCGCTCAGTCGTCCGGTCACAATGCCATGGGCAAAGCGTCCGAGGGCGACCACCTCACGCACCTTGACGGGCCAGACCACCGCGCGCGTCTGCGGCAAGTAGGCGATCTTTCTGGCGCGCTCTATCGCGGTCAGTCGCGAAAGTGGCTGGCCATCCAAGGATACCGTGCCAGAGCTCGGGTGCCTGAGCCCGGTGAGTACCTGTAGCAGACTGGTCTTGCCGGCACCGTTGGGGCCGAGCAATGCGGTGAGTGACCCTGCCGGAAGTGTCAAGCTTGCGTTGTCGACAAGTGCCTTGCCGTCCTGTTCGACAGTAATTCCGATGGCTTCAAGGTCGATCATGCGCTGCTGCTCCGGCGAAGCACGATCAGCATGAACAGTGGGGCTCCGATCAAGGCGGCCAGCACGCCTAGCTTGAGTTCGAAAACGCCTGGCATCAGTCGCACGCCGATATCCGCGATCACCAACAGCAGGCCCGCCATCATCGCTGCAGGCAATAGACTGCGTGCCGGATCATGACCGCAGAGTGGGCGAATCAGGTGAGGGGCGACGATACCGACAAAGCCTATGGCTCCGGCGAGGGCCACCGATGCTCCTGTAGCGAGTCCTGCGCCGAGCACGATCAACACGCGTAGACGCACCAGATTCACGCCAACGCTGGCAGCGGTCGCTTCCCCCAGGGTCAAGGCACTGAGCGATCGACCGGATACCGCAAGCAGTACAGCGCCAAGGACCAGAAAAGGAGACACCTGGGCGATGTCCATGAAGCTTCGGTTTGCAACCGAACCGAGCGTCCAGTTGAACAGATCCGTGAGCGAGAACGGGTGAGGGGCGAGGTTCAACATCAGGCTCATCAACGCGCCGGCGAGGCTGGACAAGCCAACACCCACTAGAATCAACGTGAGAATCGAGTGAGTACGCCAGGCGACAATGGCAATGATGGCGGTGGCGATCAGGGCGCCGATCACCGAGGCGACAGGCACTGACCACGCGGAGACAGAACCGCCCCACAACAACACGCCGGAAGCACAGAGCGCGGCACTCGCTGATACGCCCAGCACGCCGGGTTCTGCGAGTGGGTTACGCAACAGGCCTTGCAAGGCAGCGCCACTGGCGCCGAGGGCTGCTCCCACCAGAAACGCAGAGAGCGCGCGGGGCAGACGGATCTGCCAGATGATCGCGTTGTCGACGGCGCTGCCTTGCCCCAACAGTGCCGCGAACACGCGACCCACATCCATCGGAGTACTGCCGAACAGGCAGGCGGCAGCGAGCGCAGACAGGCTCGATGCCGCCAGGCCAAGGTTCAGTGCTGGATCACGCATGCGTCATTAACATCGTTGCTTGCGTGGCACCGAAACCTGAACTCACTACTCGGTAAACGCGATGTCGATCGGTGAAAGCTCGGTGCGCACCACGATATCGCTGAGGGTGTCAGTCTCCGGATCGAGAAAGTACAGACCCGGCTCCGTGCCGCCCAGACCGACCCAGATCTGTCCGTTCGCGTCTTCGGTCAACACGGTGATGGGTTGGTCGGTCAGTGCATCGACCGAACCATCAGTGATGGTGCCGTCAGACGGGTTGGTGACCAACAGGGTGGCGTTTGGAAAGCTGGTGGGTGTCACGATGTAGGCCTTGCTGTCCGAGACCACGAGCGCGTTGGTGAAAAAGCCGCGGTTGTCGTCCGTGTTGCCATCGTCGATCAACAGCGTGTTGGCATAGGTCATGGGGTCGATGGCCTCGAGTCCTCCGCTGTAGGGGTCGCCAGGCACATCGGGGTTCAGGAAGGCGTTACCGCGACCGACCACGTACAGCATGTTGGAGTCTTCATCGAACTGAAGAGCGGTGGGGTTGACGACGTCGAGTTGGATGCCAAGCAGGCCGTCAGCTCCTTCTTCCGTATCGATTTCCATTCCGGTCGCAAGATCGAACACCGCGATGTAACCCTGTTGAGAGGGATTGAAGCCGTTTTCCAGACGTTCGAGCAGTACGAACAGTTCGCCGTCGACAATCACGGCGTCGGTCATGTTGGGCACGTCTGCATCGTAGGCCGACAGGTCAAACGTGGTTTCCAGAAAACCGGACTCGTCATCGGCTGACACGTCAGGATCTATGACCCAAAGCTCCGTACCGCCGTAGCGCGTGACATAGCCGAAGCCGGCATCGTCAAAGATCACATCGATCGGGTTGGCATCGGCGTCGTCGCCGTTGACCGAGAAATTCCAGACCGGCGCCGAGGTGTCGTCGGCGGTGTAGCGGGACAGCGTGGAGGTCCCAAAGCGTGCGACCTCGATCATGTCACCGTCGATGGTGCCTACGCGAATGTCGGAAATGGTTGCCGGGTAATTGCCATCGACAACAAAGCCGTCGTCATCAGCGACCAATCGGTCGACACGTCCTGAAGAGAAGTCGCTGGCGGCGGTGGCGACAAATGCCACGACCCCGGAAGCGTCTGTGTCTTCCGTCGGATTATCGTCGTTGTCCCTGTCACTGCAGGCGCTCATCGCAAGTGCTACAGCAACCAGAGCGGCGACACTGACAGGTCGCCTCGTCGGTAAGCGGCGTGAATATGTCAGTGGGCTTGTGTGGAGTTTCATGTTGTTGGTGTTGCTACAGGTTGTAGGTCAGGGAAAGATGGGCGGCTCGGCCCGGGTGGGGAAAGCCGCGAAAGTCCTCGACGATCACGTCGCCGAGGTTGTCCAGCACGAGAGAAATCGACGCCGCATCGTGCGTCCAGGTGAGGCCTGCACGTTGCAGCGTGCGGGTGCGAGCCGGTAACAGGTTGGCGGTGTCGTAATAACGCCCGCGTTCGTGGTCAAGCCCATACCAGGCCCGCCATCGATGATTGGCCCAGTCGATGCGCGCGCTGGCGCTCTCGCGGGCTTGCCCTGGTATCTGCTTGCCATCAAAGCTCGAAAAATCGCTGAGTTGGCGCGTGTCCTGCCAGGTCAGATTGGCTGTTGCAGACCAGGAGGGTGTGATCGCAAGGTCAAGCTCCAGCTCGATACCGGATATGCGCGCACCCGGGATATTCTCTGCACGGCCTACGCCTCGTGAGTCATAGACCGTGGTTATCAGATCCGTTCGTCGGCTATGGAAGACGCCAAGCGAGATCTCCTTGCCCAGTGATCTGCTGCGATTGTTCCAGACGAGTGCGATGTCCGTGTTGGTGCCGGTCTCGGAGACCAGATCCGGGCTTGCCAGCAGCAAACCGGAGTCGCCGAACAGTTCGGAAAACGACGGGCTTCGTTGCACGCGTGTCGCATTGGCACGCAGGCTGAACTTGCGTCCAAGCTCTGCACGGATACCGATGCCCGGAGTTGTATTGACATGGGTGCGTGCCTCTGGTGTGCCACGCAGTGCTGCAGCCTGTTCGGATACCTGTATCTCGTCGTCCAGGTATTTCCAGCCCAGGCTCGGCGTGACGACTAGCTTGTCACCCGGTAGCCACAGGGCGTACTGGCTCGTGATGTTCAGTGACTGTCGCAGCGCATCGAGATCGCGGCCGCCACGGATCCTGTCGCGATGATCGAGCTGTTCCTGGCTGACGTCAAGCACCAGGCCGAGCGTACCTCGGTCTCCCAGCCGTTCGCTGAACAGCTTGAGTCCTGTGGTGCGTGCATCACTTTCGGTGAGCTGAGAGCCGAGACCGATGCTGCCTTCACGGTCGTCATAGAGCGTGTTTTGAACATTGACATAGAGCGTCTGGCGCGTGTTCCAGGCGCCCACGCGATCCAATGTGTTCGACGCTTGTAGCGACAAGGCGTCATCATTGAAGCGTGCGCGGTTGTCCGGATTGTTACGCGGGGTAGGGACTCCGCTATCGCGTTGGCTGGCTTGTATCAGCACGCCAGTTTCCTGGTGCGGGGCGGCCTGGTAGCTGAGTCTTGCGAGTGCTGATGTCCGCGTGGCATCGGCGTTGAGCCGTTCTTCTATCTCGTCGTCACGGGTATTGAAGCGCGTGCCATTGTCGTCCAGCACGTCGTAGTTGTTGTCGGCGTGCCGGGCGGTGACGGCGGCAAGCAGACGCCAGGGCCCTGCCGCGGTACGTGCGCCTGCATGCGCGGCGAGGCTGCCAAAACTGCCGAATTGAGTCTTGATCGTGCCACCGGTCGGGTCAGCATTGGTGCGACTGCTGATCAGGTTGACCGCGCCACCCACATCCGGGCTGCCGAGCGCGAACGGCGTACCTCCGCGGTATACCTCGGCCGACGCGAGGCCGAGCGCATCCAGCGTCGAGAAATCAAAAGCGGGGTTGCTCGCGCCGTTCAGGCGTATGCCGTCGAGATACACCCCGGTCTGGGTTGCGGTGCCGGCACGAATGCTCAGAAACTCACTGCTACCAAAACCACCGGAACCGCGCGTCTGCACGCCCACCGTGCGCGATAGCACCTTGGCAATGCCAGCAGCGCCTTCGGTCAGCTGCTCGGCCTTGATGACCGTACGTGCCACGGCGGATTCGTCCTCGATGACCTCCCCGGTCTGCGGATCGGTGTTGTCATCCGGGGCGGTAACCACGAGCTCGTCAAGCTGCTCTGCCGCGAGCGCAGGGTGCGGTGACAGGCTTGCAAGCGTGAACATCCCTCCGAAACAGGCGAGGATCAGCCGAGTGCGAAAGCACTCACTGTCCTGATGCAGCCTGTGGTTGGAAAGCCTGGTCGTCACGTTGCACTCTGAAGAGATCGCGAACGTGACATTGACGGCGCACGGTTACGGCGCCGCTGGGCACAAAGGCCAGGCGCCGAATCGCACGCCGACACACCCCGTCCGGCGGAACTGCACACATCGCCGGCAGGTCTCCTGGCTTGTGATGCCACCGTGAATACGGTGGTTGCGAGACCCCCTTCCCGGATGGCTCCAGTGGGCTAGTGGTCCAGCGGCATCACTTACAGTTGCGGGGGCAGCCGAAGTGTTGAACTCCGTTCCCTCTTGCGTTTCCGGGCAGCAGGCAACACGCCGTGCACCCCGGAAAACCGTGCGATGGGTGAAGGTTAACGCGTCGGGCGCCCCGGGGCCAGCAACAACGACGACATCTTTCGTAGCGGAGGCGTCGCCAGCGCCAGCAAGGCATCCACATCGACGTCTGCCGCGAAGCCGTCCGCCAGCGCGTCAATGGCCGACTCCACGGCGGATTCCGCGATGTAGTCCGGGTCCGCCACCGCACCGACCCGCTCAAGCCAGGCCCGTCGCCAGGCATCGTTGGCAAAGATTCCGTGCAGATAGGACCCGGTGATGCGCCCATCGGCCGAGCACGCACCGTCAGGCTCGGGTGTCGCACTCGACGTCTGGCAGAAGAACAGGGGGCGCTGTGCATCGGGGCCGGTGGTCATGCCGCTGTGGATCTCGTATCCGGTGACTCGAACGTCGCTGTGCGCGCAACGCCCGATCGTCTCGGTGACCTGCTTGTGGGCATGCATCCGTGTCGTGACATCCAGCAGACCCAGCCCGGCGCGCTGGCCTCCGGGGCCGTCGTGCCCATCCGGGTCGTGTATCACGTGCCCCAACATCTGGTACCCCCCGCACAGGCCCATGACATGTCCACCACGGCGCGCGTGGGCGATGATGTCGTGGTGCCAGCCTTGATGTTCCATGAAGTCGACTTCACCGGTAGTCGACTTGGTGCCGAACAAGATCACGACATCGGCCTCCGAGGGTAGAGCCTCGCCGGGTGGAATCCAGCGAAAGTCAACGCCCGACTCATTGATCAGCGGGTCCGCGTCGTCGAAGTTGGCCAGCCGAGAGAACATCGGCGCGACGATCACGGTGCGTGCCTGGCCTGTATTCGTTGGCAGCACAGACTCACGGGATGTGACGGTCACGGCATCTTCTGCGGGAAGGCGGGCGCACGCCGGGATCCATGGAATCACACCGAGGCAAGGCCAACCCGTCATTGTCTCTATTGCCACTACGCCGTCATCGAACAGGCGCGGATCACCACGAAAGCGATTGATCAGAAACGCGCGGATCATCGCTGCGTCCTGTTCGGTCAAGACGTTCTGTGTACCTACCAGGCTTGCAATAACGCCACCTCGATCAATGTCTCCGATCAGTACCACCGGTACCTCGGCAGCGCGGGCAAAACCCATATTCGCAATGTCGCCTTCGCGCAGATTGATTTCAGCAGGACTACCGGCGCCCTCAACGATCACCAGATCGTGCTGTTCGCAGAGGACATGAAAGCTCTCTAGCACCTTGTCGAGCAGTAGCGCGCGGCCACGGGTCATGTAGTCGGCAGCCTCCATCGAGGTCAGGGCTCGACCCTGCACGACCACTTGCGCGCGGCGGTCCGTCTCCGGTTTCAGCAGTACTGGATTCATGTGTACGTTGGGTTCGAGGCCGGCGGCGCGAGCCTGCAGCGCCTGCGCGCGCCCAATCTCGCCACCGCCGGGGCAGGCGGCTGCATTGTTGGACATGTTCTGTGGTTTGAACGGCGCTACCGACAGGCCACGTCGCCGCGCCAGGCGGCACAGGGCCGCGACCAGAACGGACTTGCCCACATCGGAGGCAGTGCCCTGAAGCATCAAGGCGCGCGCCGCCATCAGGGCGGGCTCATCGTCGGGAATGCGCCAGCAGCGAGCGCTTCCACGGCGTCCATCAGAAACCAGCCGCCGCAGGAAGTCCACGCGCCATCGAGGGCCACTGCGGGGCGTTGCGCCAACTGGCGTTGTGCGATCGCATGACGCATCGCACTCCAGTGGGTGCGGTTGGTGTCACGAGATCGGAAGACCGCCGCCGCAATCAGGTCCGGGGCTTCTCCTGCCAGACGCTCCAGAGGAAGTTCGCGCCAACCGGGTTGATCGCTGAAGTTCTGCAGGCCTGCGGCTGCCAGCATCTCGTGAATCAAGGTGCCTTCACCTGCGGTCACGCCGCCGGGGGTCATGTACAAGGCGCTCGGCGTCGAGCCTTCCGACCGAGTATCCGCGTCGGCGAGCAGGGTGGCCTGCCTATCGAGTCGCGCATTGAATTGTTCAATCAATTGCTGTGCGCGCGCGCTCTCACCCAGTCCTTCGGCAACCTCTTGCAGGCGTTCCGGGATATCGCCGAGTGTCATCGAGAAGCCGACATCGACGACTGGAATATCCAGCCGTTCGAGCATGCCGCTGATCGCGGCGCCCCCGCCGTAGGAGCGCACCACCAGATCCGGTTGTTGCAGCAATATCTCCTCTGCACGGGGCCGTATCGTCGGTATGCCCACGGCCGCATCGGCAAGGTAGGAAAACTCGCTGGTGGCGTCGGGGGAGAGCGCAAGGATCCGCTCGCGATCAGCGAGGGCAAGCACGTACTGGTCGGCGCAATAATCCAGACTGATGATGCGCCGTGCTGGCGTGCTCTCGGCGGCGGCGGTGGCAGGCAGCATCAGCGCCGCCAGGCAACACCCCATGAAGCGTCTCATGACAACGCGCAAGCAAGTGGAAGGACCACGCATGCTACCGGTTCACGCAGTGGGTAGGCGAGCGTGCGGACACGGCATTGTCCCGTGTAGGATGAAGGCCCCGCCCTTTGCCCAGATGCCCGATCCGCATGCTCGACCGACGTCTCGCGGAGTCCTCCGAAGAGAGCCCGCTCCCTGACACCACTGTAAACGTTGCCGAAGCCTTCGGATTGGACGTGGATATCTCGGTACCCGCTTTTTCCGAGCGCACCGAGCGTGTGCCCGAGATCGACCCGGACTACCTGTTCGACCACGACACCACAATGGCGATCCTGTCGGGGTTTGCCAACGACTGGCGCGTGCTCGTCACGGGCTTCCACGGGACCGGAAAGTCCACCCATATCGAGCAGGTTGCCGCTCGGCTCAACTGGCCGTGCCTCAGGATCAACCTCGACAGCCATGTCAGTCGCATCGACCTGATCGGCAAGGACGCCATCGTTCTGCAGGACGGCAAGCAGATCACTGAATTCCAGGACGGCATCCTGCCGTGGGCGTACCAGCGTAACGTCGCGTTGGTGTTCGATGAGTACGATGCCGGACGTCCGGACGTGATGTTCGTGATCCAGCGCGTGCTCGAAGCCTCGGGTCAGCTCACCCTGCTCGATCAAAGCCGTGTGATCAAACCGCACCCGGCCTTCCGCTTCTTTGCCACCGCCAACACGGTGGGCCTCGGAGACACGACCGGGCTCTACCACGGCACCCAGCAGATCAATCAGGCGCAGATGGATCGTTGGTCGGTTACCACGATCCTCAACTACCTGCCGGAGCCTCAGGAAGTTGCCATCGTGCTGGCCAAGGCAAAGCACCTGCAAACGCCGGACGGGGAGGCGCTGGTCGGTCGCATGGTGCAGCTCGCCAACCTGACGCGTGCTGCGTTTCGCAACGGGGATCTCGCCACGGTCATGAGTCCGCGCACGGTGCTCACGTGGACCGAGACCCTGAAGTTTTTCAAGGCGCCGGCGCTGGCGTTTCAGCTGGTGTTTGTCAACAAGTGCGATCCGATGGAGCGAGCGCTGATCGCCGAGTTGTACCAGCGTGTGTTCGGTGAAGAGCTCTTTGCCGACGCTACGGGCGTCGCCTGACAACACGCGCCTCTGCACCGACCAACGACGTGTCTGACGGCTCCCCCGAAGACAGACCGGACCAGGACGCGTTTCGCCGTTCCACGCGGGCATGTGCCCGAGCGATGGCTGACGATGGCTCGCTCGACGTCAGCTTCAGTGATGATGCGGACGAAGGCGATGGCCCTCAGCTGCCCGCCTTGCCACCGGATGCCTCACGGCTCGACAAGATGGAGGCCCGCGGTCGCAGTGATGCGATAGCGCTTCATCGGCAGCATCACGACTCGCGCACACACGCTCGCCACGAGCCGGCGAGCGATACCTCGCAGCGCTTGTTCAGTCTTGCGGAACAGATGCGTGTCGAGATGCTTGGCGCCAAGGACTTCGATGGGGTGGCCGTCAACCTGGATGTGGCGCTGGAGCGTCGCTATCGCAGCTTGTTGGACACCATCGATGCGGCTCCCCTGGCGGCCAGTACGAAGGTCAGCGGCACCAATACGCACGGGGGCCCACCGCAGAATACCCGGCTGGGTATCGAGCATGGCGCCGCCTTGTGGCTGCGCGAACGCCTCGGTAAGTCCCTGCCACCCGCAGCGGCGGAAGCGGTCGCCGAGTGGCGCGACTATCTGGACGCCGAGGCGATGCCGGTGATCGCCGAGCGCGAGTTCGCACTCGATGATCAGGGAGCGTTTGCGCGCGATGTCGGCAGTCTGCTGCGATCGCTGGATCTCGACAGTGGGGACCTCTCGGAGTCGCCAGACGACAGTGAAGGTAGCGACGCCGTTGATGACGCGGCCGACGATATCGACAGCGCGGGCGATAGTGGTAGCGAAGAAGACAGTCTGCCCAGCGATGAGGAGTCCGGCGCCGACGAAGGTAGCGAGGAGGGCGCAGCGGAAGATGGCAGCGACGCGATAGAGCCAGACGAGGAAATCCCTGAGAGAAGTTCCGACCAGCCGGGTGCCAGTTGGCACGCTTCCGGGGATGGGGTGTCGGTCGCGCGACGCGGCGAGTACGACGTGTACACGCGTGACTACGACGAGGTAGTCAGCCCACTGGACATCTGCACCGTCGAGGAGTTGTTGCGCTTGCGCAAGTTGCTGGACACCCATCTTGGCGACTTGCAGCGCTCGGTCGGTCGGTTTGCCAATCGCTTGCAGCGTGTGTTGATGGCGCAGCAGCGGCGCAGCTGGGAGTTCGATCTCGATGAGGGGCAGCTCGATTGTTCGCGACTCACGCGCGTTCTTACCGATCCGCTTTCTGCGCTGACCTTCAAGCAGGAGACCGAGACGCCGTTTCGCGACACGGTGATCACCTTGTTGCTCGACAACTCGGGCTCGATGCACGGGCGCTCGATTCGCGTAGCAGCGGTGTGTGCAGACATCCTCTGTACGGTGCTCGAACGCTGTGGCGTGCGCACCGAAATACTCGGCTTCACGACGGTCGCCTGGAAGGGTGGGCGATCTCGCGAGCGGTGGGTGGATGACGGCTATCCGACTGACCCTGGTCGCCTCAACGACCTCCGGCACATCGTCTACAAGTCGGCCGACACACCGTGGCGCCAGGCACGGGTAAACCTCGGACTGATGATGCGCAAGGGTCTGTTGAAGGAGAATATCGACGGCGAGGCGCTGCAGTGGGCCTACGGCCGACTCATGGCGCGCGCGGAGCAACGCCGCATCCTCATGATGATTTCGGATGGTGCGCCGATAGATGATTCCACCTTGTCGACCAACAGCGGCCGCTACCTCGAGCGACATCTGCGATATGTGATTCGTGAGATCGAGCGGGCTGACGAGCTCGAGTTGCTGGCCATCGGCATTGGCCACGATGTGGGGCAGTACTACGCACGGGCGGCCACCATTCACGATGTGGCGCAGCTCCCGGATGTCATGAGCCGTGAGTTGGTCGAGCTATTCAGCGGCCGCCAGTGAAAAGGCCACGCGGAATTCAGGGTTATACCTCTATACTGTGCGCAGCCACCCTCCCAGGACGCCGTTATGGTCGAGGTCACACACCTCAAGCGCGAAGAACAGGGCACTCGCGACCTGCGTCGCGCGGGCCTGAAGGTCACGCTGCCACGCCTGCGCATTCTCGAAATACTGGAAGAATCTGATCCGCACCACCTCAGCGCGGAAGATATCTACAAGGATCTCTTGGCCAACGATCACGACGTGGGCCTGGCAACGGTTTATCGGGTGCTCACCCAGTTCGAGGGGGCGGGCATTGTCACGCGTCACCATTTTGCCGGTGGCCAGGCCGTCTTCGAGCTCGACAATGGCGACAATCACGACCACATCGTGTGCATGAAGTCCGGCAAGGTGTCGGAGTTCAAGGACCCACAGATAGAAGAGCGCCTGATCGAGATCGCCGAGGAACTCGGGTACTCCTTGACCGACCATCGGATCGTCTTGTACGGGGTCTACAGGGACGAAAGCGACAGCTGAACTGGCGTTTGCGGGCGTTCATGTCGGGCCCAGTGACGTACCGAAGGCTTCGTTCCAGCGGGCACATTTTTCTTCCAAGGACAGAGAAGCCATCGCCGGGCTCGTAGAAGGAGCGCTGCAATACGGGATGCGGGCGAAGGCGGTGTCGCCTTTTTCGGTGTTCAGAACATGCCGTCTGAACAAGCGCTCAGCCGTTTTTCCGTTGAGTACCACCCGCTCGAGTTCCGGGTGACGCGCTGCGAGCGCTACAAGATCGTTTGGCACTTCCGAGTCGCGCACAATCGCGCTATCGAGGCTACCGGGACGCTCGCAGCGTGCCAGCACATCCCATACCCCCAGTGCGGCGTCGGTGACGTGCTTTACGCGCTCGTCATACGGCATGGCACTCACTTTGCCAGACTCCAACGGGAAGCCTGAGCAGTGTGCGAGTGCTATCGGCCAGAAGGCATTGCGCGGGTGGGCGTAGTATTGCCGCGCGACGAGCGATTGCACGCCCGGCATCGTGCCGAGCACCAGTACGCGAAGCGAGACTGCCTCCAGCGGAGGGAGAGATTCGACGTGATGGTCGGTCAATGGCATAGCCGTCACGATAGCGGCTTGCGCGTACGAGTGGTCTGTCCCGATGATAATGTCGGCATTCACTCACCTAGCATTGCGAGACAACTCGATACCGGTGCAGCAATTGGCCTCAGCTCGTCCCCGTATGGGGCTCGTCATCGGTATTCTGGTACTGGCGTCGAGCACCAGCATCATGTCCACGGACATGTACACGCCAAGCTTGCCGGACCTTGCGACCTGGTTTGACACTGACGCTACGCGGGTACAGTTGACCATAAGCTTGAACATGTTGGCCTTTGGTCTTGCACAGCTGGTACACGGACCCTTGTCGGATCGATTTGGTCGGCGCCCGGTGTTGTTGTGTTCATTGGTGGCGGTGGCGGTGCTGTGCGTTGCCTGCACCATGGCGCAGTCAATCAATCAACTCATCGGCTTACGCATCCTGCTCGGTATTGCGGCGGCGGCTGAGGCGGTGATCGGTCTTGCGGTCATCAAGGACCTGTTCGATGAAAAGGAACAGATGCGGGCGCTGGCCTTGCTCGGTATGGTCATCGCGATCACGCCTGCCGCGGCACCGATACTCGGAGGCTTTGTGCACGTGCACCTGGGATGGCAAAGCAATTTTTATGTGATTGCGGCAATGGCTCTTGTGTCCTTTGCTGCGGTCTTGAAATTTCTACCTGAGTCTGCGGTGGTTGATCGCCACGCACTTGGGCTTGAGCGCCTGGCCCTGGGCTACGGCGCCTTGTTGCGCAACACCGAATTCATGATGCACTCGATGATGTTGGGGCTCGGCCTGGGGCTGGTGTTCGTGTTCGTGACCGGAGCGCCGTTCGTGCTGATAGAGAATCACGGTATCCCTCCGGATCACTTTGGGTGGTTTCAGGCGACGATTGTCGTCAGCTTCTTCTTTGGTAGTTTGCTGGCGTCTCGCGTGGCAGAGCACTGGAGCAGTGAGCGCATGCTCGCCAGCGGCGTGATCGTTATCGTGATCGGTGCCGTGTTGCTGGGCGTCGTCGTGCTCTCGGGCTTGGAAACACCGCTGAGTTTCATCGCGAGTTATGCCGTCATCACTTTCGGCATGGGCAACCTGTTTGCGTCAGCGCCCAGTCGGGCCCTGCGTTCGGTACGAGAGGGCAGCGGTACCGCATCGTCCTTGTTGTCCGGTATCGAGCAAACCCTGGCGGCGAGTGCCGCTATAGCCATCAGTGTGCTACACGACGGCAGCTCCAGACCCATGGCCTGGGTCACCGGTGTACTGGCAGTTTTACTGGTCTGCCTGATGTGGCGGTCGGTGCGTGCCGCGCCGAGGCCTACTTCCTGATGGTGCGTTCCATGCCGATGATCAGCAAGGCACCCAGCACAGCCAGCAAGACGGCAAGCAGGGTAGTGAGATTGATGCCCGGAAGATACCAGTCGTAGCCCGTCACGAGGATCTTGGGATCACGGCCAGCGCGTTCCAGGGTGAGGGTGATGGCGTCCTTCCACGGCCAGATGATGGCGAGTGAGCCGATGACAAAGCCCGTCATCAGTGCCAGCGTTGCATCGGCGTATCGTTCGAACACCCACTTCAACACACGCGAGAATGCGAGCAGTCCTATGGCACAGCCTGCAGCAAGCGGAATCAGAATGCTGAAGTCGAACTCCGAGATCGCGCCAAGCACGAGCGCATAGTTGCCCATTAATATCAGAATGAAAGAGCCTGAAAGGCCGGGCAGAATCATGCTGGCGATCGCGACCACGCCGCACAGGAACACATACCAGCTTGCATCGTTTTCGCTACCGGGCGTGAGCAATGCGATGGCTAGCGCAACGGCAGTGCCAATGACCAGAGCCAACCAGCGCGGTGCGCTCCAATAACTGACACTGCGAGCAACGAATACGATTGAAGCGACGATCAACCCGAAGAAGAACGCCATGGTCAGTTGCTCGTGATTGAGCAGTAGCCAGTCGAACAAGCGCGCCAGAGACAGGATGCTGAAGGCCACTCCCGCAAGCAGGATCGCGAGCCAGCGCGCATCGACAGCGACAAGAAAGCCACGGATGTCACCGCGCAACAGTTGACGGAGGCTGGTGGCACCGATGCTGCCAAGCGCTGTGATCAATCGTTGATAGATGCCCGTGATCAGTGCGATCGTTCCACCGGACACGCCGGGGATCACATTGGCGGCGCCCATGGCGATACCCTTGAGAAAAAGGCCAGCGTCCACTTTCATGTTCAGGAGTCGAGACTGTTGATGATGGGCGTCAGCCAGGGTTTGTGTACCGCGATCTCGGTATCGCTCAAGCCATCCAGTTCATAGGGCATCACCAGCCATTCGTCTGTGACATTGACGTGATAGTCGGGTGCCCGGCCGGTGCGATTGCGCGACGGTTTGTGCCAGACCACCGCCGTGCGGATGTCTTTTGGTGTATTGCGCTTGAGTCGTTTGGTCAGGCGCTGGATCGCCGCTTCCATGGTCAGACCTGAGGAGTACACATCGTCTACGATCAACAGGCCGCTGTCGTGCTCGAGCGTCTCGAGCAGGTATTGCGTGCCATGAATGCGCAACTCACGCTCGGGGTTGTCGATCATCTGTTCGTAGCTTGCGAGTCCACGATACGAGGTGCGGATGGCAATGTGGTCCGTGTGAATGCCCAGGGTTTGCAAGCACTCCTGCACATAGATGCCAACCGTGCTGCCGCCTCGCCACAGCCCGACGATGGTATTTGGCCGGAATCCGGAGTCGGCAATGGCGACGCCCAGGCGGAAGGCGTCTTCGAGCAGAGACTGTTCGGTCACGAAACGCTTGGGAGTCGACGCTTTCAGTAGGTGCTCCGGTGGGGTAACTGAGGCGGGTGAAGTGTAAGCGAATCGGCGTCCTGCACGTCGGCATCGATACCGGTATCCCGATGCCCAAGGCCGTATGATCGAGCTCCCGACTGGTACGTATTGCTCACGTATGGCAGACAAGCTCTATCTCGATGCGCAAGGCCTGCTTGACGATTCGTTTCGTCTGGCAGCCGACGTCTATCGGTCTGGTTTTCGGCCCAGCTTCATCGTGGCGGTATGGCGCGGCGGAGCGCCGGTGGGCGTTGCTGTGCAAGAACTGCTCGCCTTTCGTGGCGTGCAGGCAGATCACATTACCGTGCGAACCGCGTCGTATCAGAACATTGATCAACAGGCGAGCACCGTGAAGGTTTTCAACCTGTCGTACCTGGTGAAGAAGATCGCCGCGGACGATCGCCTGCTGATTGTTGACGACGTCTTCGACACTGGACGGAGCGTCCAGGCGATCATCGACCGGCTCGCCACCTTGACGCGGCGCAACATGCCGCAGGATGTTCGGGTCGCCGTACCCTATTACAAGCCGTCTCGTCGTCAGGTGGAGCGTGCCCCCGACTATTTTGTCCATGAAACCGAAGCCTGGATCAAGTTTCCGCACTCGCTCGAGGGATTGACCACCGAGGAGATCGAGGCGAATCGGCCAGAACTTGCGGCCATACTGCGCAGCGTCCGTAGCGCTCAAGCCGCAAGCGGCGACCCGGTTGTCTGATTCTTGACCCGTGTCGCTCAGAGTTACTGCCATTGTTGCTCGTGTGTCGGTACCATCAGCGCTGATTGATGCAGTCGTGGCTACCGGCATCAAGTGATCTTCTTTTGACCTGGAGTCTCGATGCCTTCGAATTCGCGTGATCAACACTCAGCGTCCGTCGTTGATCTCTCGGCATTCCGGGGAACCGGCAATACCGCTACCTCTTCGAGCCGCGCCTCGGCGGAGCTGCTGTCGCTACGTCAGTCACTGAGCTACGAGGCCTCAGTCGAGATCGATCAGCTCGACAGCCTCGAGCAGCGGCTCGCGCCCGAGGCCTTCGTCTCGATTACTCGGCGCGTACGACAGCTGCTTGACCACGAATTCGGTCGCTTGCGAGTGCATCGCAGTCGCCGTCACTTCGTGGCTCGCCATCGTTCCATCGACACGCTCATCGCGGGATTGCTTCGCGCGCAATTCTACGCCCAGCAGATCGTGCTTCCGGAGACCGACCAGCAGGGCGATCGAAACGAAGGCATGTGTGTCAGCCTCACCTGGGGTGTCGGACAGACAGGGCACGAAGCCGCGCTGGAGCGCGTGCGACGTCGTCAGCGCTAGGGCTGGCCGCCAGCCAGAAAGCGCTCGACCGCATCGCGTCCCGGCATCGCGGCTATGGCGCCGCGCTGCGTGGTGGACAAGGCTGCCGCAGCATTGGCGAATCGCGCTGCCGCCTTCGGGTCACCGTGCGTAATCCACTCGGCGAGAAAAGCCCCGTCAAAGGTATCTCCCGCGGCGGTAGCGTCAATGGCGTCGACCGGGTAGCCAGGCACCACGGTGCGTTCTTGTTCAGTGGCAATGAGTGCTCCGTCGGAGCCCATGGTCATTGCGATCAATGGGCAACCCGCGTGGAGAAAATGATCGACGATGGCGTCCGCGTCGGTCAGCCCGGTCAGCTGCTGCGCGTCGTCCAGTCCCGGCAGCAACACGTCGCACCGACTGGCGATTTCCATGAACAAGGCGCGTGAGCGTGCAAGCGGCGCCAGCGACAGGCGCAGGTTGGTATCGAAGGAGACTCGCGTGCCGGTCTCGACGGCCTGGCCCACAGCAGCGAAAACGGCGTCAGCCGCCGACTCGGAAATAGCGACGCTGATGCCGGACACGTGCAGGGTACTCGTCGCGGCGATCGCCTCGGGAGCGATATCAGCCGGGCCCATTCTGGCCGCGGCACTTCCACGTCGGCGATAACTGAAGTGGTGGCCATCGTCGTCGTGGTTGACGAAGTAGACGCCGGTTTCTCCACCCGGCACCGTCTGCACCCAATCGGTGGCGACCCCTTCGAGCGCCCATAGCTCCAGGAAGCTTTTGCCAAAGTGGTCATCGCCGATGTGCGTCAGCATCCCGCTGCGCGCGCCGCACCGGGCGGCCGCTACGGCGCAGTTGGCCGTGTCGCCACCGTGTCCACCCAGGAAGCGCCCATCCGGTGCCTGGTTGAACTCGTACATCGGCTCACCAAGACACAGCAGGTCGATATCAGGTGTGGGCATCGGGCGGGTCAATCCTCGAAGTAGTCCGGGTTGTCGCGCTGCACTTCGGCGATGGTGTTGTTCAATCGAGCGAGATGACGACGGACGGTGTCCAGCAGAGAGTCGCAATTGCGGTCGGCCAGATGCTCGACGATTTCGGCGTGATCGGAGTAGACGTCCCTGCAGCTGGCAACGTCCTTCAGCGACAGTATGCAGAGACGGTCGACGGTAGCCTTGCAATCGGTGATCACTTCAATCGCACACTCGCAGCCGGCCATGCGGCAGATTTCAGCGTGAAAAACGGAATCCATCTGATGAAATCCCGTCAGGTCGTCTGTCTCGAGGCGTTCGAGCTGTTGCTGCAGCACCTCCTGCAATGCGCGCATGCTGGCGTCGTCAGGCCGTGAGCAGGCACGCCGTGCGACCTCCAGCTCGACCGACAGGCGCATGAAACGAGCGCGTTTGATCGTCCCATTGGACATCGGCCGGACCACGGTGGCCCGTTGCGGTCGTATGTGCAGCAGACGCAGGTTGTCGAGTCTTATGAACGCTTCGCGCACCGGTTGGCGCGAAATATCGTGCAGCTTGGCAACCTCGGCCTCTGACAAGCGAGTCCCGGGACGCAGCCGCATCTTGACGATGTCATCCCGTAGCGAATCAAAGATCGTGTCGGCAGTGGTGCGTCTTCCGAAATCCAGCGAGGCGGTTGTGTCACTCATTTTGCGGCCGTTTTGTGCAGAGGTCGTAAGCGGATGCGAGCAGTCAGTCGTCGCAGGAATCTCTCATGTTGGCGCTGGACCAGTGATGACTTCTGGTAAACTACCATACCAGAAGGGGGCGCGCTGCTTACCCGCTCAACAATACAGGGGTACCGTGATGGACATGACAGGTCGGGTGGCGATCGTTACGGGTGGTGGGCGAGACATCGGGCGTGCCTGCGCCATCCGCGTCGCACAGGCGGGTGCCAAGGTGGCGATCAACTATCACTCGAGCGTCGCAGGTGCGGACAGTGCGGTTGCAGAGATCGAAGCCGCGGGCGGGCAGGCATTCGCCAGTCAGGGCGATATGACCAACGCCGCTGCGGTCGACAAGCTCGTGGCCGATACGGTCGAACATTTCGGCGCTCTGGATACGCTGATTCACGTCACGGGAGGTCTCGTCGCGCGCAAGCCTGTGCCCGAGTTGACGGTGGAACACTGGCAGACTGTCATGGATCTGAACGCAACCTCCTTTCTGCACCTGGTTCGCGCCGGCTTGCCACACTTGCAGAAAAACGGCGGCACCATCGTACCGATAGCGTCACAGGCCGGCCGCGACGGAGGTGGCCCGGGGTCTACGGCCTACGCGGCGTCCAAGGCTGCCGTGATGACGATGGCTCGTGGTTGGGCCAAGGAACTCGGTCCCGACATTCGCGTCAACAGCGTCTGCCCCGGAATGATCGCCACCGGTTTTCACGACACCTTCACCAAGGACGAAGTGCGCGCCCATGTGGCCAACATCACGCCTCTCAAGCGCGAGGGTAAATCGGAAGAGGTAGCAGACCTCGTGTGTTTCCTGGCCTCCGAGGCCTCGTCTTACATGACGGGTACCAACATCGACATCAACGGTGGTTTGTTGTTCAGCTGATATCGGGTTTCCATAAGCCGGAGCGTCGAATGGCGCGGGTGTTCTGGAGCATGACACCGGTCACTCGCGTCACGATGATTGAACGCGGTGCTTGATCAGCAAGCGTAAAGCGCGATAGCAGGACCGGATCGAGCGTTACGTGGGCTGTGCCGCGCACTCGCAAGGCCTGCTCGGTGCCCTGGGCTAGAAAGAGAATGCCGATGCGAGGGTCATCGAGCAGGTGTCGTAGGGTGTCGATACGGTTGTTGCCGCGTCGGTCCGGCATCGCGATGTGATGTTCGTCCAGAACCGCAAAGGCCTCGCCCGGTCGATCCCCGCGAGGCGAGCAGTCAAGAAACTCTTCGGTTGCACTGGCCACCACGCAGAAACCCGCTGTTGCAATGAACTCGCAATGTTCCTGCAACAGCTGGTCGGACACCTTGTTGCGCGAGCGTTGACTGATCGCGCCGTAACGCGCCTCAAGCGCTTCGAGACGCGTGATGCGATACGGGTCGGAAGATCGGGTCACGAGATCAGCAGCGGTGGCGTGGCGCTGTAGGGTAGCGTCTAACACCGCTTGCGGGAGGGAGGCATGGCCCGCTAACACGCTGGAGAGTCGCGTAGCGGGCCCGGTAAATCACCGTGTCGACGATTCTCTAGGTCGTCGATGGCCTCTGGCTTGACGAGTGAAAGTATCTCCTGATCATCGTGCCCGGGCGAGGACCTTCATCACGAAATCTGCGTGAGGGGCATCACACATCGAGCCCGCCGAGCGGTCGTGACTTCAAGGATTCCCGGTAGTCGCGCACGGCGTCGGCGATGCCCGCAGCGAGGTCGTTCCGGTAGGTCTCCGATGTCAGGCGCTCCGCTTCCTCGGGGTTGCTGATACACGTGAGCTCGACGAGTGTGCCTGCAACAAAGCTTCGGGTCAGCACGAAAAGCGTGTCCTGCTTTGCGCCCGCGTCGATCGTTTCCGGGCTCTCGCTGCGCACCTGATTGAAGACGCGATTCTGTACCAGCTTGGCGAGTCGCGCCGAGCCTTCGGTAAAGGTCAGGTCGATATCGCTATCGTTGGTGTGCAACACCGCACCGGCTTCACGTTGCAAGCTGCGGCTCTCGAGGATGTTGCTCCGGCCTGCGTAGAACGACTCGACCAACGTGATATCGGTCTGGGGCAGATGGTTGAAGTGCAGTGACACGACCATGTCGGCACCGCTTGCGCGAATGGCGTTTACACGGCGCTGACGTGACAGGCCTGTATCACCCGACCGGGTGGTTACGACCTTCAAGCCAGGCACCTCGGACAGAAACAACTGGGTTCGTTCAGCGATATCGAGCGTCAGATCCTTCTCGAGCAAACCGTTGGGTGCTCTCGATCCCGGATCAGAGCCGCCATGACCAGGATCGATCATCACGATGAAGTCCTCGACATCGCTGCTCTCGATGTCTACGTCCGCCGTGTCCTGGTCTGAAGGTAGCGTGACGCCGACCGTCGAGCTCGCGGTAATGCCGTCCGGTCGGCCGTGTACGTCGACGGCCAACACCGCGGCGTCGACGGCTGCGGTAATCTCTGCGGCGGGCACCGTCGGCGCTGCCTGTGGCTCGGCTATCGCCAATGGCTCGGTCGGCGCGAAGCTTTGAGCAACCGTGAAGTCCACGTAGTTCGCGACACCGAAAACCAGCGCGATTCCAGCGATCCAGTTCAACTGAATGCGGCGCTGAAGGGTCTGTTCGGGTTTGTCGAGGAGAGCAAGTCGGGTGACCATGAAGGAGCGTCAATGCGTCGGCTGTGATGTGACTGACTACGCAAAACGTGTTCCACTTGCGCCGGTAGATCGTCACTTGCATAGCCCTTGGACCGAGCGCCACACATGAGCACCCATGACATCGACACCGCAGATGGCCCCGTGCCGGGTGTGACGGCGGCCCTGAGCGCCCAGCGGCAAGGCAAGGTGAGCGCAGAGACTTTGGTCAATGCATCGCTCGCCGTGATTGAAGAGTGCGACGCTACCGTTCACGCCTGGGAGTGTGTGAGAGCCGGGGGCGCGTGCGACGAGGCTCGGCAGTTGGATGAGGCGCGCGTGGCCGGGCGGGAGGTGGCGGGGCTGCACGGAATCGCTGTCGGCATCAAGGACATCATCGATACGGCTGATCTTCCAACAGCCAATGGCACGCCCATCGACACCGGTCGCCAGCCACAGCAGGATGCCGTACTGGTGCAGCGCCTGCGAGCGGCGGGTGCCATCGTGTTAGGCAAGACGGTCACGACCGAACTTGCGTATCTTCAGCCGTCCGTCACGCACAACCCCGCCGCTCCTGGGCGCACGCCAGGTGGTTCCTCATCCGGCTCGGCGGCGGCGGTTGCCGCTGGCATGGTGCCGGCGGCCGTTGGTACGCAAACCGGCGGCTCGGTGATTCGCCCCGCCTCTTTTTGCGGGGTGGTGGGATACAAGCCGACCTTCGGTGCGATCCCGCGCACCGGTGTACTGATGCAGTCGCCCAGCCTGGATACGGTGGGTGTATTCACACGCTCGGTGGAAGATGCAGCTCGCGTCGCCGAGGTCATGGTGGGTGATGATCCGGGTGATGCCGACAGCCTCGCCGTGGCGCCTGCAGGCCTGGTCGCGGCGGTGAGCGGTGCGGTGGAAACGCCGCGCCTGGCGTTTGCTCGGACGCCCTATTGGGACCAGGCCGACGAAGCGTACCAGCGTGCCTTGTACTCGCTGGTTGACAGCCTTGGGGACGTCGTCGAGGAGCGCGTGTTGCCGCCCGCCTGGGAGGACGCGGCGGCGCTGCGCATGCTGATAAACAACGTCGAGATGGCACGCTGGTTCGACCGATATCTGCAACAGGATGCCGAGGCGCTTTCAGAGCAATGCAGGAGTGCGATGCAGGCGGGCCGGGATGTGTCTGCGGTGGCCTATATCGACGCGGTTGATCGGCAGGGTCTGCTGCGCGAAGCGAGCGATTGCTTGTTCGACGGAGTCGATGCCATCATCTGCCCGGCAGTGACCGGTGCTGCGCCACTCGGTCGCAGTTCTACCGGAAACCCGATATTCAACGGGCTGTGGACCTTTACGGGTGTGCCTGCCATTACCCTGCCATTGATGCAATCGGCAGACGGTGCGCCCATGGGTGTGCAGCTGGTCAGTCCGCGGGGTGATGACGCCCGTTTGCTGACGGCGGCTCGCTGGCTTGAGTCTTATGCTTGAGTCTTACCAACGTCAACCATCTTTCCGGGATTCATGATGTTCTGCGGGTCCAGTACCCGCTTGATGTCCGCCATGAGGTCCCAGGCGTGTCCATGCTCACCGGCCATGTACGCTTTTTTTCCGAGCCCCACGCCGTGTTCGCCGGTCATGGTGCCGCCGAGCTCGACGGCAATCCGGTTGATGTCGCTGGATAGCTGCTTGGCGGTGGCGAGTTCTTCACGGACCGCGGGATCGATCAATATCAACAAATGGAAATTGCCGTCGCCCACATGGCCGACCAGAGGCGCAATGAGCCCGCTTTTTTCTACCAGTGCACGACAGCGTGAAATGGCCTCGGCCAACGCGGAGATCGGCACGCAGCAGTCGGTAACGTAGCCTTCGGCGCCCGGACGCAGGGCCTTGCCGGCGTAGTAGGCGTCGTGACGCGCTCGCCATAGGCGGTTGCGGTCTTCCTCGTGCTTGGCGGTGGCAAAGTGGGTGCTTCCGTGGCTCGTCGCGATTTCCTTGAAGGTTTCTATCTGTTCGGCAACCGAATGATCGGTGCCATGAAATTCAAGGAACAAGTACGGCTTCTCGGGTAGTGGCATGTCGGGATTGCGCAAGTTCATACCGTGCATTTGCAGCGTATCGAGCAGCTCTACGCGCGCAAGCGGTAACCCACACTGAATCGACAGGATGACGGTGTTTACCGCATCATCGATTTCCTCGAAGGCGCAGGTGGCGGCCGCTATCGTTTCCGGTTGGCCGAACAGCCGTACGGTCAATTCAGTGATGATGCCGAGCGTGCCTTCGGCGCCAACAAACAAGTTCTTGAGGTCGTAACCTGCGGAGCTCTTTCGCGCTCGTGACCCGACCTGGATCAAACGGCCATCAGCGAGCACGACCTTCATGGCGAGAACGTTTTCCCGCATGGTGCCGTAGCGCACGGTGTTGGTTCCGGAGGCGCGGGTTGATGCCATGCCACCCATGGTCGCGTCGGCGCCGGGATCCACGGTGAACATCAATCCGGTTTCGCGCAGTTGGGTATTGAGTTGTTTACGTGTGACGCCGGGTTGCACGGTTGCATCGAGATTCTCGGGACTGATCTCCAGAATCGTGTTCATGCGACTGCAATCGATCGTGATGCCCCCGGGGACAGGGATCACTTGTCCTTCCAGTGAGGTGCCTACGCCAAACGGTATCACTGGACAAGCATGCTCCGCGCACAAGGCCGCGATTGCCTGAACTTCCTCAGTGTTCTCCGGGAAGACCACCGCCGCTGGCTGCACCGGAACGTGCCAGGCCTCGTCGCGGGCGTGTTGATCGCGTACGGACTCAACGGTACTGCACCTGCCGCCCAGCAAGTCCCGCAATGCGGTGACGATGTCGCTGTCTGCTGCCATGGTCGTCTGATACCAGGTTACGGTTGGAGCGCTACGCGCGGGCTTTCTACGGAAAGCATGGCCCTAGGAGATCATGTTGCCCAGAAACGGGGCGGTACGCGAGGTCTTGGAAGCCGCTATACGCTTGGGGGTGCCGCGTGCCACGACTCGACCACCACCGTGTCCGCCTTCGGGTCCCATGTCGATGATCCAGTCCGCCTCGGCCATCAGATCGAGGTTGTGCTCGATCAGGATGACCGAGTTGCCGGCATCCACCAGACGATGCAATACGTGAATCAGGTTCTCCACATCGGCCATGTGCAGACCCACTGAAGGTTCATCTAGGATGTACATGGTGTGGGTCTTGACGACGCGTCGTCCGCTGGAATCCTCGAGGTCGGGCTTGGCTTTTGAGAGTTCCGAGACCAGCTTGATGCGCTGCGCCTCGCCGCCAGACAAGGTTGCACTCGCTTGACCCAATGTCAGGTAACCCAGGCCTACATCTCTTAGCAGGCTCAAGGGGTGATGAACGCTGGGGTGCGCATCAAACAGCGGTAGTGCATCGTCAACGTTCATCAGCAGGAGTTCACCAATGCTGATGCCTTTCCAGCGCACCGACAGCGTTTCGGAATTGAAGCGTGCCCCCTTGCAGACCTCGCAGGGCACTTTTACATCGGGCAGGAAACTCATCTCTATGCGTTGCATGCCTTGGCCCTGGCACTCTTCGCAACGTCCGCCACCGGTATTGAAACTGAAGCGGCTGGCCGTAAAGCCTCTGATACGCGCCTCGGTGGTGTCGGCAAACAAGCGTCGAATGTTGTCCCAGAAACCGATGTAGGTGGCCGGGCAGGAGCGCGAGGTCTTGCCGATGGGGGTCTGGTCGACCTCGAGGACGCGGTCGATACTCTCCCACCCGGAGATACTCTGACAACCCGTGGGGGAGCCGAGCTTGCGTTTGGCTCGCGCCTTTTTTTGTTGAGAGTTGAGAGCGCGCAGGTTGTCGTGCACAACGTCTCGAATCAGCGTGCTCTTGCCTGAGCCTGAAACGCCACTTACGCAGACAAAGCGCCGCAGCGGAATATCCACCGTGACACCGCGCAGGTTGTGTAGCCGCGCCTTTTCGATGCGCAGGTTTTCGTCTGCCTTGGCCCGTGTGGGGTGAAACGGATGTTGCAGCGGCTGGTCGAGCAGTTGGCCGGTGGGAGACTCCGGAATTTTTCGTATCTCTGCCAGGGTGCCTGCAGCAACCACCTCGCCACCACGCACGCCGGCTCCGGGGCCGAGATCGATGATGTAATCAGCGTGCCTGATGGTTTCCTCGTCGTGCTCTACCACGACGACCGTGTTCCCCTTCGACTGAAGGCGCGACAGCGTGCCGAGCAACATCTGATTGTCACGAGGGTGGAGGCCAATGGTGGGCTCGTCGAGGATGTAGCACACGCCTTCGAGGTTGGAACCCAGTTGCGCTGCCAGGCGTATGCGCTGTGCCTCACCTCCCGAGAGGGTCGGGGCCGCGCGGTCGAGGGCGAGGTAGTCAAGCCCCACTTCGCCAAGAAAATTCAGCCGGGAATGCAGTTCGACAAGGATGTCGCGCGCAATCTGAGCTTCGCGTTGGTCAAGCTCGAAAGCGGCGAACACGTCACGCGCTTCGCTGATGGTCAGCGCTGCGAAGTCAGCAATCGTGTGGTCCTGAAACCAGACAGACAAGGATTCCGGCCTCAGCCGTTGTCCATCGCAGACCGGGCACTCGATGCTTTCTTCCTGATCGCCTGTGCGCCAGGCGGATTCCTCGCCGGTCTGCTCTTCGTCGAAACCGGCCAGCAGTTCGCCCGTGCCGTAGCAGTTGTCGCACCAGCCATGGCGTGAGTTGTAGCTGAACATGCGTGGGTCGAGCTCGGCGAAGCTACGTTGGCAACCGGGGCAGGCTCGTTGTACCGAGTACAAGGTCTCGCGCCCTCTACCTGCGGCGACCTTGACCACGCCGGCGCCGTGACCCACGGCCAGGCGTAGGTTCTCTACCAGTGCCTGTTCGTTCCTGGGTTCGACAACGATATTGCCGATGGGCAGATCGATCGTGTGTTCCTTGAAGCGATCCAGCCGTGGCCATTCTCCAGTTGGTTCTGGCACGCCGTCCACGCGCAAGCTGTCATATCCCTTGTTGGCAGCCCCTTTGGCAAGATCGGTGTAATAGCCTTTGCGGTCGGTGACCAGCGGGGCGTGCAGTGAGATTGTCTTGCCTCGGTGTTGCTTCATCAGCTGCGACGCGATCGCCTCGACGGACTGCGACGAGATCGGCACACCGCAGTCGGGGCAGTACTGCTCGCCCAGCTTCACGAACAGCAAGCGAAGGAAGTGGTAGATCTCGGTCATCGTGGCGACGGTGCTCTTGCGTCCGCCGCGACTGGTACGTTGCTCTATCGCTACGGTCGGCGGAATGCCACTGATCGCGTCCACATCCGGACGCGAGGCGGGTTGCACAAACTGACGCGCGTAGGCATTCAGCGATTCGAGGTAGCGGCGTTGTCCCTCGTTGAAAACAATGTCGAAGGCGAGGGTGCTCTTGCCCGATCCACTCTTGCCTGTGATCACGGTAAAGGCATCGCGCGGAATCTTCACGTCAATGTTCTTGAGATTGTGCTCGCGCGCGTGCTGTACGTGTATGTGATCTTCAGCCGGTGCGTAGGCGATGGCCGGCGCTTCAGCGACCTCGTCGTGCATCAGTCGAGCGGTCGCGCCCTGATAATCGCGCAGGCTGACAGCGGTGGCGCTGTCGGTGTCCTCCAGCAGTTTGGCAACCGTCCCCTGAAACACGATCCTGCCGCCAGCCTCACCACCCTCGGGTCCGAGATCAATCACGTGTTCGGCACAGGTGATGACATCGAGATTGTGCTCCACGACAACCAGGGAATGTCCCTGGTCGAGGAGTTGACCGAACGCACCGAGGAGCTTGGCAATGTCCTCGTAGTGCAAACCCGTGGTGGGTTCGTCAAACAGGAACAAGGTGTGTCCGCGTTTACCGTGTTTCGAGCTGACGCCCTTGGCTTCGCCAAGGTGCGCGGCAAGCTTCAGGCGTTGTGCCTCCCCACCTGACAAGGTAGGTACGGGCTGACCCAGCGTGACATAACCGAGACCGACGTCTTTCAGAGGTTGCAAGGCACGGGTGACGAAGGCCTCGTCGCGAAAGAACGCCAGTGCGCGGTCAACGGTCATGTCGAGCACGTCAGCGATCGACTGTCCATCGACCTCATGGTCGACAAACAGCTTGACCTCCAGCAGTTCGGGTCGGTACCGACGCCCCTGACACTCACCACATCGTATGTACACGTCCGACAGGAACTGCATCTCGACATGCTCGAAGCCGTTGCCGGAGCAGGCAGGGCACTTCATGCCGGAGTTGAAGCTGAAGGCGCTTGCTCGGTAGTTCCGCTCCTTGGCTTCCGGTGTGCGCTCAAACAGCTTGCGTATCGGTTCGAAGGCGCCGGTGTAGCTCACCGGGTTGGAACGCGCACTCTTGCCGATCGGCGACTGGTCCACCATCACGACATCATCGATGTGTTCGTGCCCGGTCAGGGTCTTGAAGGGTTCGGCAAGATCCTTGGGCTTGCCCTTGACCGACGTGAGAGCGTTGAACAAGGTGTCCTGGATCAGCGTGGACTTGCCGGAGCCTGAGGGGCCGGTGATACACACCAGGCGATTCAGCGGCACCCTCAGCGCGACATTCTTGAGGTTGTGTCCGGTCGCGCCTTTCAGGGTGATGGTGTCCCGGGTGTTCGGCTTGCTCTCGCGCAATGCGTCAAACTCGATACGTTTGCGGCCACTCAGGTATTCAGCGGTCAGCGAGTCCGTGTCGTCCAGCAGGGCCTTGGGCGTTCCGTTGAACACGATGTTGCCACCCGCATCACCGGGTCCCGGGCCGATGTCGATGATGCGATCAGCATGTACCATCAGTTGCGGGTCATGTTCCACCACGATCAGACTGTTGCCCGCATCACGCAGACGCAGCAACACGCGGGTCAGCCGATCAATGTCGCGCGGGTGCAACCCGATGCTGGGTTCGTCGAGCACGAAGAGCGTGTTGACCAGTGATGTGCCCAGCGCGGTGGTCAGGTTGATGCGCTGCACCTCTCCGCCGGACAAGGTGCGGCTTTGCCTGTCGAGTGTCAGATAGCCGAGTCCAACATCCACGAGGTAGGTGATGCGCGAGCGCATCTCGTCGGTGACGATGCGGGTGGCGTCATCGATGTCGCTGTCGGCGAGCGCATCAACGAAGTGCGCGAGCTGGTCGATCGGCAGGCGCATCATGTCCGCAACGTTGAGGCCTGGGATCTGTGTTCGTGCCTTGGCGCTCATGCTGATGTGGTCGCCAAACCAGCGCGCCTTGGGCGCAAGTACAGCGCTGGATTGATCGAGCGAGCCCACGCGCCAGTTCAGAGATTCGGGTTTGAGCCGGGCACCGGCACAGTCGGGGCATTCGTCGTAGCTGCGATACTTTGCAAGCATCACGCGCACGTGCATCTTGTAGGCCTTGCGTTCGAGGTAGTCGAAAAATCCCTTGACGCCATACCAACCGTCTTCGCCACCGTCTCCCTCGATCACCCAGTCCCGTTGTTCATCACTGAGTGCTTCGTAAGCGAGCTCGAGTGGTACGTCGGCTCGTTTGGCAGCACGAACCAGATCGCGCTGGCACGCCTTGCCGCTTTCGCTTTGAAACACCTTGACCACACCGCCCTTGATGGACTTGGTGGTGTCCGGCACTGCAAGTCGGTAGTCGATACCCATGACACGCCCGAATCCCTTGCAGGCTTCGCAGGCACCGATCGGGGAGTTGAAACTGAAGGTGGATGGCAACGGCTCGGAGTAGCTCAGCTTGCAGGCTTCGCACTGCAATACGGTCGAGTAGGTTTCTGTGTGCACGGGGCTCCGTGCCTCGTCCAGTCGGTGGACGCTGACGCGTCCGCGTCCGAATCGCAAGGCTGCTTCAATGGCCTCGATTAATCGTCCTCGATTGTCGTCGGTGGTCTTCAATCGGTCCTGAATCACTTCAAGCTGTTTCTTGCCACGCGATTGAATCCGAGTGAATCCCTGGCGTGCCAGCCAGTCCTCGATTTCCTCACCGCTGAAGTTCTCCGGTATGTCCACACGGAAGCTCACCATGAGACGCGTATCCGCCGCGTCTTCCGCGTTCATCCAGTGCGCGGCAATTTGTTCTGGTGTGTCGCGGCGCACTTCGCGCCCGCATCCACTGCAGTACAGGTCTGCGCATCGCGCAAACAGCAATTTGATGTGATCGTTGAGCTCGGTCATCGTGCCGACTGTCGAGCGCGACGTGCGCACGGGGTTGGTCTGATCGATGGCGATCGCTGGTGGAATGCCCTCGATACGATCCACTCGCGGCTTGTCCATGCGGTCAAGGAACTGGCGCGCGTAGGGGCTGAAGGTTTCGACGTAGCGTCGCTGCCCCTCGGCATAGATCGTATCGAAGGCGAGCGTGGACTTGCCGCTTCCCGACACGCCGGTCACGACGACCAGCTCCCCGTGTGGCAGCGTCAGATCAAGATGTTTGAGGTTGTTCTGATGCGCGTTCTCGATCCGGATGCTGCGGGTCATCGGGTCTTCACGGGGTTGAGCGGGAGGCGAATTGTAGGGGACGCAGGTGCCGGGGCGGGTCGCATTGTGCGAGCTGAGCCGCTCACACGCCACGTTCGCGAGGGACCATGAAGTCGCGCACGACGGCACAGCCCCATGACACTGAGCCCCAGTCGTCGAGATCGATATCGAGCACGGCGGTAGCGGCTGTCGGGTACCGGCTGAAGTCCACATGCTCCGCAGGGGCTTGCGCCAGACCGTGGGCCACCTGCGCAATGCCCGGGTTGTGGGCCAGGACGAGCAGCTCCCGGATGATGCCCGCGCTCTTCACGTAGTCCAGCAACGCTTCTGGAGGGGCAAGATACAAGTCCCGGTCGAAGCTCACTTCAGGTCCAGTGGCCGTCCCGTTCATGGCATCGGAAACGCCCGCCCAGGTCTCGCGCGTTCGCACGGCATCGGACGAGAGCACGCGCTCTGGCGCATACCCTCGTTCCTTCAGCCAGTGGCCCATCGCCGTTGCCGAGCGGCGTCCGCGACCATTCAGCGGTCGTGCATGGTCGTCAAGTGAATCGTCACCCCAACTCGACTTGGCGTGACGCATGAGAATAAGGCGGAGGCTCATGCGCCGGAGCATACGTGACGGCGCATGAACAGGGCGCTACGTTGGAAAAATCTCGAATTCCATTGCAATCGGCTTCCTTGCTCACTCGTTGTGTTGTCATACACTCGTTTTTCAGACGGATATCTCATGGCACGTAAGCGCGGCAGGCAAGGCAGGAAATCGCACAAGCAGGCGAGAGTGGCCGCGCCAGCAAAGCGGGCTGCGCCGATTTCCTTCTCGCGCCGTAGCTGGCTCCTGACGGCGGGCGCGACAGTCGCCGCGGCGAGTGGTGCGTCAGTCCTGCACGCCTGGGACGTTCAAACCCGGGAGCTTCACGATCTTGAAGTGATCGGCAACGGGGTTCCTGTGGTGGTGCAGGTCCATGACACCAGCTGCCCGACGTGTCGTCGTCTCAAGAGCGTGATGAGCGCGGTGATGGACGACAAGGACGATGTGACCTATCGCATCGCCGACCTTTCGACACCGGACGGTCGCGACATGGCGCAGCGATATCGAGTCCCCAAGGTGACCTTGCTATTTTTCGATGCCCGGGGCGAGCACCGCTACACCCACACTGGCCTGGAGAGTGCAGAGCGGATCGAGACCATCGTCGATGATGTGCTGTCAGAGATGCGGCGCGACGGAGCGACAGGCGCCAGCTGACCCGCAAGCCGATCGCGCGCTACCCGGGTCTCGGTGCAGTATGATCGGCGCGGGATAGCAGAGAGGAGTGACGGTGGCGTTTTTCGAGATCAGACAGTATGCGGTTCGTCCAGGTCGCATGGACGAGTGGATCGAGCTGCTGCACCAGGAAATCCTTCCCTTTCAGATTGGTCGCGGCATGGTCGTGTGCGGCAGCTTTCAAGGCGAAGAGGACGACTCGGTGTACGTCTGGATTCGCCGTTTCGAGAGTGAAGAGCAGCGCGAGAGACTCTACGATGCGGTCTACAACACCGACGAGTGGAAAAACCACTTTTCCCCGCGCGTCGGCGAATTGCTTGATCGGGAAAAGATGGTCGTGCAACGGGTCTGCGCCACGGCGATGTCACCGTTGCAGTAGCGCGCGTTCAAGGGTTGTCCAGTGCGTCCAACCACTTGCCGACGATGTCAGGCCCATCGTTGAACCAGGAAAACGGCCAGGCGAATTCGGCGACCGCCATGCCATGGCCCATGCCGTCAGAGAATTCGACCTGGTGCGGCACTGCGGCACCGGCCAATGCCGTCGCCATGTTCTCGGTGTGAAACGGCAGGACGCGCGTGTCGTCGGTGCCATGCATCAGCAAGGTTGGCGGGTGGGCAGCGTCGACAGTCTCCACCGGTATCGCGTCAGCATCGTTTGCAAGCCCTTCGAACACGGGCGCCACTTCCCGATTGTCAAGCGGGAGATCATAGGGGCCGGAAATGCCGATCAGACCGACCACGTCAGCGTTCAATTCGGGTAACCAGCGCTCGGGGTCTCCAGCGATCACCGCGGCACTGTGGGCACCGGATGAATGTCCCATCAGCACCATTCGCTCCAGCGGATGCCCCAGCCACTCGAGCGCATTGGCGTCGAGCAGGCGGATGGCCTGTGCCACGTCGTCGATGAATGCAGGCCAGGTTACTTGTGGATACAAACGGTAGTCCGGAATCAGCACATCGTGACCCTGTGCTGCCAGAGATTGCGCCATGAACGCATAGTCCTTCTTTCGCCCATCACGCCACGCGCCTCCGTACACGAAGACCACGGTGCTCGAGTTCGGCCTCCGTTTGTCCGCGCGATAGACATCCATCTGTTGTCGCGGGTCCTCGCCGTAGGCCAAGTTCACGCGACGCTCGTACGCGCTGGCAGGTGTCATGACATTGAGTGGCACCAATGGCGAACTGCAGGCGCCGAGCAGACACAGCAGAGCACCGGCTTGCAGCCCGCGCAGTGCCTGGCGATGCAGGTGCTTGTACATGTGTTCCGTGTTGATGCCGCGGGAGGAGGCGCGTGAAGTCTCGATGAGACCGCGCAGACGGACTCTATCGTTAGCCAGTGTCGCACGAGTTGACGTGGCAAGAATTACTGCCACCCCCGCGCAGTGGTTGATACCGTGCTGGTCCTCGGCTTCTCGTCAGTACCGGTAACCCGTGCGATGAATACCCAGACACATATGATGATGGCGGTCGCGCTCGTGCTGCCCCTGGCACAGACTCGGAGCGTGCGGTCTGACCCCCGATCGTCAAAGGATGTGTCGCGCTGGCCGGAGCGTCTGCTGATCGTCGCTGCTGTCCTTGGAGGAGTCATTCCTGATGCCACCGTAGCGTTGATGATCCTGATCGGCATGGTGCAGCACGTGCCGAATGAGATCATCTTCCGGGAGTGGTACTTCAATGATTTCTGGCAGGGGCTGGGCGCGATGACCAACTCCATTCCCCTGTATGCGCTGCTTGCGCTGGGCGGGTGGCTATTGTGCCGCCGGCACGCACCGGCTCCGTCACGCTTGGTGCTCCTGGCGCTCATCCTGCTTGTAGTCGCGTTGTCGTCATTGTTGCACTGTCTGACCGATTTCCCCCTGCATCACGACGATGGTCGACCGCACTTCTGGCCATTGACCGACTGGGTGTATCAGTCACCGGTCTCGTATTGGAATCCGGCGTATCACGGCCGTGTCTGGTCTGTCATCGAGATGCTGCTCATGGCAGGGTTTGCATTGGTTATCTGGCGCCGATACACCGGTGTGTTTGCCCGCACCTTCACCATGATCACTGCAATGTCACTGCTGGCGGTATCCGGGATGTGGGGTTTGATGCTGGGCTAGCCAGCTAGCCCAGATGTATTTCTCCCTGCGGGTAACGAACACGCCGTTGCACGGACAAGGCCAGGCAGAATCCGAGTGACAGCGGGCCAACGCGGCCGAGAAACATCAGTACGCAAATGACCGCTCGGCCGAGCGCATCGAGTTCACCGGTGACACCCCGGCTGAGGCCAACGGTTCCGAAGGCCGAAGCGGCCTCGAACAACAGCGCGAGAAAGGGAAGTTCGTGGTCGATCAACAGGATGAACAAGGCCGTCAGCAAGGCAAACAGGCTCATCGTCAGTAGTGCCATGGCCTTCAACACCTGATCGAGACCGATCGACCGGCCAAAGGCCTGCAGATGGTCGCGACGCTGTAGAAAGGCGACCGTTGCGAGCAGCAGTACAAACACGGTGGTGACCTTGATGCCGCCCGCAGTCGAGGTGGTGCCTCCACCGATGATCATGAGCACGATCACCAGCAGCGATGTGGACTCGTTAAGCAAGGCCACATCGGTGGTGTTGAACCCAGCTGTGCGAGTAGTGGTGGCCTGGAACCACCCCACGGTCATGCGCTCAGCTGCTGTCGTGTATGCACCGAGGGTGTCCGGGTTGTGCCACTCCAGCGCAGAGACACCAACGACCGATGCGGCGATCAGACAAGTAGTACCGACCAGCATGATTCGCGTGTGCAGTGACAACAGGTGCCACGCTGGGTGCGTGCGTCGCAGCACGCTGGAAATATCGAACAGCACTGCAAACCCGAGCCCACCCACGATGAACAACAAAGGAATGACGCTGTTGACTATGGGGTTCAATGCATAGCCGACGAGGCTGTCCGGAAACAACGAGAACCCGGCGTTGTTGAATGCCGATATCGCGTGGAAGACGGCGAGCCATACACCGTGAGTCCAGCCGTGATCCGGGACGAAGGCGATCGTCAACAACGCCGCTCCGAGTACTTCCGCGACGAGGAACACACGCACGATCAGTCGCACGAGTTCGAGCAGTTGGGTCAGAGAGGTACGAGCCAGATCTTCCTGCAGGAAGGTCTTTTGCGGCAGCCCGACAGGCAGCCCGAGCGATGACAGGATCAGCACTGCAAAGGTCATCAGGCCGATGCCGCCGAGCTGTACCAGAATCAGCATGACGAGTTGGCCGAACACCGTGAGGTGGCTGCCGATATCGACGACTGAAAGCCCTGTGACCGTGACTGCCGAGGTCGCCATGAACAAGGCGTCGGACAGCGAGAGCCCGTCGATGGACGAGACCGGTAGGGCCAGTGTCGCCGCGCCGATGACGATCAGACCGGCGTAGAGCATGGCCAGTAACAGCGGGGCGGGCAGGCCGAGCTTTACGGGCGATGCCATCAACTGCGCTCGGTGAAGGTCCGCATGCTGGTGCGCTGGCCAAGAACCAGCAAGCCGTCATTTTCTTGCAGGGGATCATTGTTCGTACAGAGCTGATAGACACCGCCGCGCACCAGCCCCAGACATTGAAGTTCGAAACGCTCGGCAAGCCTGAGGCTGGCGAGTGTTTCGCCCGCGTGTGTATCGTCGAGGCGAATCTGCCCGATGTACAACCTTGGTGACAACTCCATGAACCCCTGCAGTGCAGGGTTGTGCAGCATCTGCGCAATATGCTCGCCAAACTCCTGCTCTGGCTGCAACACGCGATCCACGCCAATGCTGTGCAGGATACGGGCGTGCTGAGGGGTAGACGCCTTGGCCCAGAGTGTCTTCACGCCTGCTTCGCGGACGTTCATGCAGGCGAGTACGCTGCTCTCGAGATCGGAGGCAACAGCCACTACCACGACATCGTAATTGTCAACGCCGGTTTGTTCGATGGCGTGTTGGTCGCGTGCATCCGCGATCAGCCCGCGATACAACTGTTCGGACACGGCCGAGACCCGCGCCTCGTCCCGGTCGATACCCAGCACTCGATCGCCAAAGTCGGAAAGCGCTACGGCCAGCGCTTCTCCGAAACTGCCAAGACCGATGATTGCAACGCTGTGTTTGCCAGAAGCCATGAAAACGCGTGCTCAATTCAACGCCTGCATACCGACGGATATGAGCGCGCCGACCCAGGCAAGGGCGGTACTGCCGATACCGATCATGAAGGGCATTCCTCGCTTTGCCGGATTACTGATGTATGCGCGGTGGTACATGAACCGGCCGGCCACGAACACCAGCGCGAGGACACCGGCAAGCGTGGCATTCCCGAAGTAACCGAACAGCCAGACCGATGGCAGGAACATCATCAGCGCTTCAAGAAGATTGGCCTGCGAGCGGTAGTGACAATTGAATTCCTCCGGTCCAGCAACTGAACCGGCCGGCACCTTGTGCTTGGCGCGCATGGTGCCGCAGAGGAAGCTGACATAGAAGAACAAGGCGACGCAGGCGAGCGTGGCGATGGCGAGCAGAGACATGTCGTCTTCCTTATGGTGTGGGCCAGAGGTGGCGCGAACAATCAAACTACTGACTGGTCTGCGACCTGTCAAACGGGCTGTGGCATACACTCCCGTCATGAATGACACTATCTCGAAATCCCTCAGCGGCAACTTCCAGCGCGACGGTTTTCTGGTACGGCGTGGCCTGTTCAGCGAAGAGCGTGTCGGTGCGTTGGTCGCTGCAGTGGACCAGTCCCTCAACCCGGCGCTGGCGCCGGTCGAATTCGAGGCCGACGTGCACTACCCCGGAGCGCCGGAATCGGTATTGGCCCCTGGTGGGCGGACGCCGCGCCGGCTACTCCACGCCTACGGTCGCAATGCGTTGTTTCGCGAGGTTGCCGAAGACGCCGCTGTCGTCGAGACACTGCGGGCGTTGATGCAGACCCCGCAATTGTTGGTGTCCCAGAACCATCACAACTGTGTGATGACCAAGCATCCGGGTTACTCCAGTGTGACGAGCTGGCATCAGGATATTCGCTATTGGCGTTTTGACCGTCGTGAGCTCGTGAGCGTGTGGGTGGCGCTCGGGCCGGAAACGGTCGACAACGGGTGCCTGCTGGTTATCCCGGGTTCGCACCAACTCGAGTTCGAGCCTGGTCAGTTTGATGCTGCCTTGTTCTTTCGCGAGGATTACGAGCCGAACACCGGGCTGCTCGCGTCGGCCACGCCGGTCGAGTTGCAGGCAGGCGACGTGTTGTTCTTTCATGCGCGCACACTACATGCTGCTGGCCGTAACGAGTCGGATGTGATCAAGCGCTCACTGGTATTCACCTACCGCGCTGCTGACAATCGACCGATTCCGGAAACGCGCTCGGCTGTGTTTGAGGATATTCCCTTGTAGTCGGGCTGTTGAGTCTTCAGTGCCCGAGTCCATTTCATCTACGCGTCGTTTCCACTGTAATGAGCACTCCGAGAACTGAAGCGGTTGGTCTGGGCGTCATCGGGCTGGGCATGGCATCGTTGCCGCACGCCAAAAGTATCGTCGCGCTGCAGCAGGATGGGCGTGTGCGGTGCAAGGCTGCATGGAGTCCGACCGCAGCCCGGCGAGACGCTTTTGCCGCGCGCTGGGAGCTGCCTGTCGTCGACACGGTAGAGGCCATTGTCAACGACCCTGACATTCAGGTGGTGTTGTTGATCACGCCGCCGGATGCGCGCGTCGAGCATGTGATTGCACTCACCGCCGCAGGAAAGCACATCCTGATGGAAAAGCCCGTGGAGCGGACCACGGATGCTGCCGTCAATCTGGTTGATATGGCAGAGGCCGCGAAGGTTCGGCTCGGCATCGTGTTTCAGCTGCGTTTTCGTGCATCCTCGCAGCGCCTGGCAGAGCTGATCACCTCAGGCTCTCTTGGCACGATGACCTCAGTACGCATCGAGGTGCCGTGGTGGAGAGATCAAAGCTACTACGATGAACCTGGCCGCGGGACGCTTGCGCGTGACGGTGGGGGTGTACTGATCAGTCAGGCCATCCACACACTGGACCTTGCTCTTGCCCTGGCGGGCCCTGTCGATGAGCTTGCAGCGATTGTTGGTACCACCGCGCAGCACCGCATGGAGTGTGAGAACTTTGTGGGGGCAGGGCTGCGCTTTGCCAATGGAGCGGTTGGTTCCCTGGTCGCCACCACGGCTGAGTTTCCAGGCGGGACCGAGCGTATCGTCATAGCGGGTACCGAAGCGACGGCGATATTGTCGGGGGCCGAGTTGCAGGTCAAACGCAAGAACGGCAAGCACGAAGCGATCAGCGCAGACTCAGGTAGTGCGGGGGGCTCTGACCCGATGGATTTTCCTCATCACTGGCATCAGCATCTCATTGCGGATTTTGTTGATGCAGTTGACGAAGGCCGCGAACCCGCTGTGACGGCGCGAGCGTCACTTGCGGTACATCACCTGATTGATGCCTTGTTGCAATCGGCAATGACTGGGCGGCACGTCCGGCCCGCGGATCGGAAGTAGTCACATGATCGCGTTTGCTGCCATTTACCGGTTTGGCAATGGGCTTTCGATGCTTGTGGAGCTGCTGGATACCGGCCTGGGTGGAAAGCCGCTGGTTGCTACTGTCGAGACGCACTGGAATCGCTTGTCGGATTACTACGACGTCGAGTGGCGGGGCCAGTGGGCGACCGAGCTCGGTGGTGCCATCGTGGGCCACGCCATACACAACCACGATCTGGTGTGTGGTGTGCTCGGACCGGTGGCGTCGGTGCAGGCAGAGCTTGCGACGCGCGTCAATCCGATTGAGACGGAGGATTGCGCATCGATCCTCTGCCGTATGCAAAGCGGTGCGTTGGTGACCTCGTCGGTCAGCTTGGGTAGCGCGGTAGATCAGTCGCGTCTGCGCTTCTGTTTTGAACACCTCACCGCCGAGAGCAGCCGCGACGCCCATAACCCGGCGACGGCGCCATGGCAGTTACCAGGCGGATGCTACGGGCGCCCGCGTGTCCTTGCCGTTGACCTCTGATGCGCCGGGTTACCGGAATTGGCGCCCGAAAACTCGCACTGCAACGACCGCTGCTTGACCGGCCACGGTCTTTTGCGGTTTCACGTGCCACAACGTCACAGGTTTAGTCCTGTTTCGGCGAAAAACCTCTGGAGAGAAACAATGAAAGCCCCCACCATTCTGCGCCAACCGCTGGCCGCGGCCGTAGCCGCTGCGCTTGTTTCCGGCGGCGCTTTCGCGCAGGACGACGTGAAGCTCAGCTTCATGATCTACGTTGACGGCAACGAAGGCGAAACCTACGGACGCCTGATCGAGCAGTTCGAAGCGGACAACGACGGTGTCGACATCGAGCTGAACGTCGTCGGCTATGACATCGTGCGTGATCAGCTGGAAAGTCAGCTCGAGGCCGGCACCGGTCCTGACATGGCGCTGGTGACCAACCTCGGTGGCCTGAGTCCCTACTATCTCGACCTGACTCCGTACGTGGATGCCGCCAGCTGGGAAGCCGCCTACGGCGCGGTACTACCGTGGTATCGCGGTACAGCGGGTGGCGATGGCATCTATGGCTTCCACTCGTCAATGACCGTGACCGGCCCCTTCGTCAACAAGACCATGTTTGAAGAAGCCGGCGTGGAGCTGCCAGCGGAAGGCGCAACCTGGGACGACTGGGCTGACGCCACGCGCGAGGTCATGGAAGCGACCGGTAGCTATGCCGGCATGGTCATGGACCGGTCGGGTCACCGTGTGGCCGGACCTGCGATGTCCTACGGCGCCGCCTACTTCGATGCCGACGGCAATCCCGTCATCGACGAGGGCTTCGAGGGCTTCATGCAGAAGATGGTCGACTGGCACGCCGAAGGCCTGATGCCTGCGGACATCTGGCCGGCGGCTTCCGGTGCCAAGTATGCCAACGGCAACGAGATGTTTTTCAGCGGCGATGTGCCGTTCCACATGTCCGGATCCTGGGCCACCAGCGGTGTGGAGCAGAACGTCGGTGACAAGTTCGAGTGGGCGGTAGTGCCGGTGCCCTGTGGTCCGGCGGGTTGCGGCGTCATGCCTGGCGGCAATGGCGTGGTCGCGTTCAAGGACACCGAGCACCCGGAGATGGCGGCGAAGTTCATCGACTTCATCGCGCAGGAAGACAACGCCAAGTTCATCTACGGTTCGAACTACGCGATCCCGGCGCATGCCAAGCTGCAGGCAGAAGGTATCGACTACGCCGAGTTCGGTGCCAGCGACATCATCTCCGAGTCACTGAACACCTTCGCGGCGGGGGCGGCTCGTGCGGCCGAGCAAACTCCCCAGGCGTTCCAGCTGAAGGGCTATCCGTTCAACTTCGTGTTCTTCAACGCAACAGCACAGCACGTCTCCGCGGCGATGAACGATGAGCTGACGGTCGAGGAAGCTATGACCAAGATCCGCGAAGACATCGCGGCCAACATCAAGTAGTACCTGAAACCCGCAAGTAGCTCATCGACATGCTCGCGATACATCGTCGATGACGCCGATCGCTCTTGCCGCCAGTGTGGTCGGCGTGGTCTGGCTGGGATACGGTAGCGTCTGGTTGCTGTTCGGGCTGTTCACCTTCCTGCCGCTGATCCTGAACTTGACGCGCACGGCAGTGTGGCGGGCCTTCTCGCGTATCCCCTTTCCCTTGCTGCGACGTGGTATTGCCAGTCAGTCCAACATCATGCTGCTGCCGGGCAACTCGATGTTCGTGACGGTGATGGCCACGTTCATCACCTTGTTGATCCCGCCGACCATCATTCTGGTGTCCTTGTTCTTCGTGGTATGGATGTTCGGCTTGTCGGGAACCCTGTGGGGAGTGATCATCCCCGCTGGCTGACAGTGCACCATGCCGGGCAGACACGCGCCAGTCGCGGCGACACCGTAAACCGGGTTCTGAGTACCAAAGCGGCGCATCTGTTCGCAGCGGACGGCGGTCTCGTCCCGACCTGATCCGGCAGCTGTTTCGTGGCCCGAGCCGCGGCGCTACAACGTCGGCGGCCGCGCACCGGAAACAGGCAAGTGCAACCGCAGTGTCCAGCTTTGGTACGATGTCGCGCGCGACGGCGGTGCAGTGGGCGCTGTTGGTGTACCCCAACTTCGGAGAATCGGTGTAGTGGAAAACCTGCAAGCGGGCAGTGATGTCTTTTTCGTACTGCTGGGCGCTATTCTGGTGCTGTTCATGCACTCGGGATTCGCCTTTCTCGAAGTCGGCACCGTTCGAGAGAAAAACCAGGTCAACGCGCTGGTCAAGATCTTCTCCGATTTTGCGGTGTCCACCATCGCCTACTTCTTCATCGGCTATCAGGTGGCCTACGGCGTGGGCTTTTTCGAGTCGGCCGGGGATCTCTCCATCGGCAATGGCTACGAACTGGTCAAGTTCTTTTTCCTGTTGACCTTTGCCGCTGCCATTCCCGCCATCATCTCGGGTGGCATCGCAGAGCGCGCGAGCTTCTATCCACAGCTGCTCGCATCGGTGATCATCGTGGCGCTGGTCTACCCCTTCTTCGAAGGCGTTGTGTGGAACGGCAACTACGGTTTCCAGGACTGGCTGGAGTCGACCTTCGGCGCTCCGTTTCATGACTTTGCAGGCTCCATTGTTGTGCACGCGATGGGCGGGTGGTTGGCCTTGGGCGCGGTCATCCTGCTAGGTGCTCGACAAGGGCGCTATGGCCGCAACGGCGGGGCAGACGCCAACTTTGCTCCGTCCAGCATCCCTTTTCTTGCACTCGGAGCCTGGATACTGACCGTCGGCTGGTTTGGATTCAATGTCATGTCGGCTCAGTCGGTCGAGGGTGTCAGCGGTCTGGTTGCCATGAATTCCTTGATGGCCATGGCCGGCGGTGCCATCGCAGCGCTGATTGCCGGACGCGCAGATCCGGGCTTCTTGCACAACGGTCCTCTCGCGGGTCTGGTGGCTGTTTGTGCGGGTTCCGATGTCATGCATCCGATCGGTTCGCTTGCCGTCGGCGCTGTCGCCGGCCTGTTGTTTGTCATCACCTTCACGCTCGCGCAGAACCGCTGGAAAATCGACGACGTGCTGGGTGTGTGGCCCTTGCATGGTCTTTGCGGTGCCTGGGGTGGTATCGCCTGTGGCATCTTTGGGGCGGAGTCAATGATGGGCATGGGAGGCGTGAGTTTCATGTCCCAATTGGTGGGTACGCTCGCTGGCATCGTCGTTGCGTTGATTGCCGGATTCGTTGTCTATGGTGTACTGAAATCGACGCTCGGCATCCGCCTTACTGAAGAACAGGAGTACCTGGGAGCCGATCTTTCGATCCACAAGATCTCGTCTACCTCGCGCAACAACTGAGTACGCGTAAAATGAAACGTATCACCGCCATCATCAAGCCCTACAAGCTCGACGCCGTGCGTGAGGAACTCGCGACTGTCGGTGTTGTGGGCGTTACCGTGACCGAGGTCAAGGGCTTCGGTCGACAGAAGGGGCACACCGAGCTCTATCGCGGCGCCGAATACGTCGTTGACTTCATCCCGAAGGTAAAGATAGAAACGGTGGTGGCGGACGATATCGCGGAGCAGTGCATCGAAGGCATCATCAAGGCTGCCAACTCCGGCAAGATTGGCGATGGAAAGATATTCGTCGAGACGGTGGAACGTGCTATCCGCATCCGCACCGGAGAAGAGGGTGAGCACGCACTCTAGGGCGTTGACATCGTCAACCCGGTTTCCCGCGTCAGCGGAAAAATACCCGCGCTTGTATTGAAGCTGCGCCGTACACTCCAGAGTCGGTCATTGAACAAGAACTCTCCGGATGGCGTTCCGACTTAAGCGCATTTCTCTCGTGCGGCGAGCGTCAAGTCGCCTTGCTGTCGGTCTGCTGTTGCTTGCGTCGGCGACTCTGCAGGCGCAGGCTGATGCGTTGCCGCCCGTTACAGGAGTCACCTTTGACGGAACCACCGTCACCTGGGATGCCTTGGCCGGTGCTACCGGTTACAACGTCTACCGCGATTTCCGATACCAGACCACGGTTCTAGCTACCGCCTACGTGCCGGAGCGCACGGGTGAGATTCGTATCACTGCCTTCGATGACGACGGCAACTTCAGCCCGTTGCAGATCATCGAAGATGACGTGGTGCCGACAACCAATTTCGTGGATGTCGGATCTGTTGATGCCGGGGTTTCCGAGCCCGAAAACGTGTTTGGCATCGTGTACTCGGACAATGCCGGCGAGATCTTCTGGGACCGCGTGACCTCGCGCAGTCTGCAATATTCGGTCAGCAACAATGGCGTTGTCCTCGGCACCACCGATGGCACCAGCTTCTTTATCAATTCTCTCCTTAGCGACGCCGAAAACCGAGTATCGGTCGTAGCTGTGAGTTCAACCGGCCTGGAATCAGAGCCGGTCAGCCTGTTGTTTGATACCCGCGCAAGCGAGCTGCCAGCAGCTGCGACAGAAACCGACTCGGCCACCGCGCCCATAGCCGGTATAACGCCGCCGCAGAATCCGGTGCTCGACATCTATTCACAAACGGCGGCAGAACTGTTCTGGGACCGCGCCCCCGCTGCGGATCAGGTGGCCTTTACCGAGGTTTTTCGCGATGACGTGCTGCTCGGCACCTCGCCCGGCACGAGCTTTTTTGACGATACACGCGAGCCTTTTACCCGGTATCGCTACGTGTTGATTGCGGTGAGTACCAACGGCGAGCGTTCAGCACGATCGATCATCAACCCCGACCCCTTCGACGGTAGCAACGAGACGGTAGTGCTCGACCTGCTGGCTGGTATCTCTGACGTGGCCACCAAAAATGCCCACGTGCTGTGGGGGCCAGTAGTGAGTTCGTTGGCTGATGAAGTGCCTGAGGACTGGACGCTGGTCTCTACCGAGTCCAGTACTGTCGACGGCACGGTGTCTACCACCCGCATCTATGACTGTGGACGAAGCGGCTCGGCGACCCTCGTCAGCACCTTGGCTGATCGCTTGACGACGGACATGAGCTTCGCTGATTGCGATACCCCGCAAGCGCAGTACTACGGGGATGTGCAAGTAGTGTCTGACGGCCGCGGTTTTGAGTCGATCACGTACCAGCAACTGGAAGCCTACTACGAGGACATCGCCTACCTGGAAGGCAACGTGACAACGTCAACGGATGAAGACTCGCGCCGCGTCGTGTATACGAACTTCGACTATGGCATTGAGACCTTGATGGAGGATCCCGATGACGATGAGTATCTCTCCGCAACCATGAATCAGACGGTCGATGCAGTGGCAGCCGGCCCCGACACGTTTACCACGTCGTTGACTGTCAATGCCTCCTGGACTGAAGGCCGAAATCTTGCGGTGACTACCGAGAGTGTGTTCAGCCGGGCCGAGGGCAGTGCTGGTAACTACACCTCAGGGGCATTGATCGCAGAGTTCGGTGATGAAAACCTGACTTTGAGTGCGGACACCGGTAACGAAGCGACCTGGTTCGCGCAGATCTCCACCAGTGAAGGTGATGAGAGTTTCGTCGGGAACTGGAGCGATCTCATTCGCCTCCCTTGAGACGTGAGTGGTGGAGGTGAGCGTTGAGCTCAGCTCTGCAGCTTCATGCCGAAGGCCGAACATGGCCGGCGCCAGGCGATCATCGATCGCGCGGTAGCGAGTCAGATTTTCGGGTGCATTGATGCTCACGGAGTAGTGAGCGGCAGCCATGCTCCGGCAGAGAAGGGTGCACCCCATTGTTTTCGGCCAGGCACACGATTTGACTCGATCGCAACACCTCGTCTTGAGAAGCCGTCAACCCATTAATGTGTTGCGATCGAGTCAAATTTTTTCAGGGTAGCGCGACATAGGGGGCGTAGCCCCCACGCGTCTGGCCGCCGACATGAGTCTCACTGCTCCCCGCTCAGCGCATCCTGTATCGCCGAGTAGGCAGGCTTTGCATCGTAATTCTCATCGAAGTACAGCGGATCGAGAAACGACCGGAACGAATAGCGATCGGTAAAGCCCCAGGTTTGTAGTACCTGACAGGCGGTCTGTGCAAGGCAGGCGCTGACAACCCCCTGATAGACGTTGGCCTGCGTGACCAGATTGTCGCCGTCCGCCATCGACACGTCGAGCTCGGTGATGTGGATGTCGAGACCGCGCTCGGCGATCGCTGCCATGTTGGCAGCAAGCTCGTCGAACTGGTCAAAGCTCGAGAACACGTGCATCTGAAAACCTATCGCATCCACCGGTACATCGCGTTCGAGCAGCCGATCAATCAACGCCAGGAAGCCGTCAAACTTCGGCCCGCTGAAGCCTATGTCGAATTCGTTGAGCACAAGCGTCGCGGTGGGATCGAGCTCGCGCGCTTGTCGAAAGGCGGTATCGATGTAGTCTTCGCCCATCGCTTCGAACCACAGCGAGTTGCGCAGGGTGGCGCTGCCATCGTCCGCCATGGGCTCGTTGATGACATCCCAGTAGGTGATGTCGTCTGCGTAGCGCTGCATGACACGTGTGATGTACTCACGCATGTGCACTTCGCGATCCGCGGCGTCGGTTTGCTCGACCCAATCCGGCAGGCTGCTGTGCCAGATCAACAGGTGACCGCGAATCGGCATGCCGTTGAACTGCGCGAAGCTCACGAGGTTATCCATGTCCGCCCATTCAAAGCGACCAGGCACCGGATTGATGGATATCCATTTCAGCGAGCTCTCGGGCGTCATGACGCCAAACTCGGACGACGCGATGGATTCGTACACTCCGCCGTCAGCCTGCATGTAGAACACGGGCGAGACCGCACTGCCAAACAGCACACCGGTGCCTGACGCGGCATCGCGCAGGGAGTCACCGTCACGTGTGAAATCCTCCGGCGCGCGAACGTCTAGTACCACCGGGTTGATGCTTGTCAGTGTGGGGTCAATCTCGTCGCGCGCGATAACGTCGACACTAAGTACACCGACGGTGTCAGGCACTACCTGAAGCACCTGCCATTCCGGGGTACGTGCATCGGGGGTAAGAATGGCACCCGCCGGTGGATCATCCAGTTCGAGGGTGGGTGTCGTGCCATTTCGATCACGGCCGATCAGCAAGACCGACACGGGATCACCCTGCCGCACCGTGTAGCGATCAACCTCCTCGATCGATGGAACAATATTGGGCACCGAGGAAGGGTCGGACGGAGGATCCACGGCGATCAGCAAGGTCTGAGAGCTGCGGTAGTTCTGCTCGACCGAATCCACCGCCTCGATGATCACCTCGTGGATGCCCTCATCCTCCTGATAGGTCTGCCAGAAGAAGGTGCGGGTGCTGTCGCGGTTGTCATCGAGTGTGGCTCCCTCGGGCAGTTGCACCGGGGACATGCCAGGTACAGCACCATTCTCGGCGTCCGGATCGATCGGCACGTAGCGTATCTCCACCCGATCACCCGCCTCGACGCGCACGTTGGCAAGCCCTTCGAAGAACGGCGCGGCGTTGGTCGACGGATCGACTCCTGGCGGCACGGACACAACAGGGTCGGGCAGGCCTGCTGCAAAGTCGGACTCGGTCAGGTCGGCTGCGATGAAGGGCACGACCCGCGGCCCCGTATCGCGCACCACGGCGTAGTCGGTGATCGTGTGAAACACCGAATCGAACGGAACGGGTTCGTCATCCGCGGACGGGCCCTCGGTCAACGGCGGATCGGGCAGGGGCGCAAGGCCTGTTGAGGTGCCGGTGTCACCGCCGGTCTCGGCACCCGTGTCACCACCTGTGGCTACGCCGGTGTCACCACCTGTATCGCCGCCTGTATCGCCGCCCGCGTCCATGCTAGCGTCGGTGACAGTGTCGCCGCCCGTTTGCGCACCGTCGCTGCTGCTGCCGCTATCGCAGGCCGCCAGAGAGCAGGCCAGCAGGAGCGCAAGCATGGTCCGGGTAGTCGCCGCGTGACTGAGCAATTCTGTGCGCTTGATCATTCAGTGAGTTCGATTGAATGGGAGTGTTTCGAGCATGGATCGGCCCGCGTGCTCACTTTAGCCGAGTTCCAGAGTGCCGACGCCCCACAGCGCGTCAGTGTCGATGACAGGTGGAGGCCCCATGTACATACGTGCGGTCTCGAAGGCCTGTTCCATTCCGGCTGCCTGCATCAGATCGACCGCGATTAGATTGGGTTCCGGCACATCGACGGTAATTTTCGGCGTGTGCCTGCCATGTTTGCTTGTGAGGAGCACGTAGTCGGCGATGTGGTGTAGCAGCGTGCTCGCGGTTGCTGTGTCGCTGGCCAACACCGGCCCGGCCTTGAATCCGTCACGGCACGGACGCACGGTGGCGAATCCCTTCAAGCTTCCCTGTCCCCAGCAGGTGACTGTGGTGCGCGTGCTTCCCGGCGGTAACCAGGTGTCGAGAAAGCCCTCGCGTTCGACGCCGCCTATGGACGTGTCGAGCGAGATGGCTTCAGCCATCATCGCGGCGTCGAAGGCCGTGCAATCCAGAGATCGTTCGGTGACTTTCAGGAGTCCTTCTGCAGCTCCCGTGAAACGCAGATTGCGATACAGGTGAACAAAGCCCGACTGCTGGTAGTTGCCTTGTTGTGCGGGCACGCCATCCAGGCCAATGGTCGACAGTCCGCGCATGCGGGCGTGCTCGATCGCTTTGTCCCATACGCGCTTGCCCAGTCCCTGGCCACGCGCTTCGGGAGCGGCGATGTAGAGACCCAGAAACCCCTGGTGTGCTGACTGCTTGACCAGCGAGATACCTGCGAGCAACTGTGAGCCGTCGCCGATTCCAACGAAGCCGCTCGGGTCGCTGTTGAAGAACGCGGTCGCGTCGTCCGCACCCGGATTCCAGCCCTCCGCCGCGGCCATGTCCAACAGCGATTCGACCTCGGCAAGACCGAGCGTCCCGTGAATGTCCGGTTTTTGACGTTTCGACAAATCCATGGCACGGAGTTTGACGCATTGGTGCATGACTAGTGAATTCGGGCGATTTTGGGACTTTTTTGCACCATGGTGATGCCTGCGGGGTTTCGAGTTCGTCCAAAATGGTGCAGCGCGCCATGACTGAGGCGGCGACACTCAGCCTCGATGGGGTCTGCAAGCACTACGGTGATGACGTCCTTGCGGTTGATCATTTCACGCAACGGTTCGAACCATCGAGTTATGTGTGCCTGCTAGGGCCGTCGGGGTGCGGCAAGACCAGCACGCTGCGCATGATCGCGGGGCATGAAGACATCAGTAGCGGTGAAATCCGGCTGCGTGATCGCACGCTCAACCGCTTGCCGCCGGCCAAGCGGGGCACGGCCATGATGTTCCAGAGCTATGCGCTCTTTCCGCACTTGTCCGTACTCGACAACGTCGGCTTCGGCTTGCGCATGCGAGGCATCGACAAGAGCGAGCGCGACAAGCGTGCGATGGCCTTGCTGGATCTGGTGGACATGACCCACTTGTCGGCACGTCGACCCCAGCAGCTGTCTGGAGGGCAGCAACAGCGTGTGGCCTTGGCTCGGGCTCTGGTCACGGAACCTGATGTGTTGTTACTCGATGAGCCACTGTCAGCACTCGATCCTTTCTTGCGGATTCGCATGCGTGCGGAACTGCGCCGTCTGCAGCAGGAGTCCGGCATCACCTTCGTGCACGTCACCCACTCGCAGGACGAGGCGCTGGCGCTCGCTGATCGGGTGGTGTTGATGAACGCCGCGCGCATCGAACAGGCCGGCACTGCACAAGAGTTGTTCGATCATCCACGCACGGAGTTTGTCGCGCGCTTCATGGGAGGGCACAACGTGATGCCGCTGGGAGATAACGTGATTGCCGTGCGCACGGACCGCATGCGCCTTGGCGACTCAACAGGTGCTGATGATGCGCGCGTCGAACAGGTGGAGTATCTCGGGCGCACCGTCGAGGTATCCGTGCGCCGACCGGACGGCGCCTTGTTGACCGCGTCGCTTGAAGATTCCCGATTTTCGCAACGCCCCTGGAATGTCGGTGATTTAGCCGCCGTTTCCTGGAAAGAATCTGATGTCAGACAACTCGAGGTGACCCACCCGCAGTAGTGACCCTGCGGTGTGTTGACACCGCTACGACCATTCCAACAACAATTTTGAGAGAAGAGAGCAGTCCATGAAACGCAATACACTTAGCAACGCAGTGAGTGAGTCACTGTCTCCGGCGCCCGATACGCTCGACACACACGGCAATCGTAGAAGAACCTTGCTGAAAGGTGCTGCCGCGGCAACGGTCGCGACCGGCACGATCACAGGTGCTCCAATGATCTGGGCACAAAACATCAAGGACGTCACCTTGCGCCAGTTTGGCACCGGTGTGTCGAACCTGAATGATGTGGCGGCCAAGGTCAAGGAAGACCTCGGATTTACCCTGGAGATGACAGCTCTCGATTCTGATTCGGTTGCACAGCGTGCCGCCACTCAGCCCAACAGTTTCGACATTGCCGACATCGAGTACTGGATCTGCAAGAAGGTCTGGCCGGCGGGCAATCTGCAAGCGATGGATACCTCGCGAATCGATCAGTACGACAACATTGTTGGTATCTTTCGCAACGGCAAGCTCAACCCCGACAGCGAAATTGCGCAAGGTACCGCGCCGCACTCGGTCGGGTTTGTCGACGGTTCGGACGGCACCGAATTTGTCGATGAAGAGTCTGGCTGGATGACCCTCATTCCGACCATATACAACGCAGATACGCTCGGCATTCGGCCCGATCTGATCGGGCGACCCATCGAGTCCTGGGCGGAACTTCTGAACCCTGAATTCAAGGGCAAGGCCTCCATTCTCGACATTTCATCCATCGGCATCATGGACGCGGCGATGGTCGCCGAAGCCAGCGGGATCATCACCTACGGCGACAAGGGCAACATGACGCGTGAGGAGATCGACACCACGATCAACATGTTGATCGAAGCGAAGAGGGCCGGGCAGTTCCGTGCCTTCTGGAAGAGCTTTGATGAGAGCGTGAATCTGATGGCGTCAGGTGAGGTCGTGATTCAATCGATGTGGTCGCCAGCGATTACCGCGGTCAAGGCCAAGGGTATAGAGTGCGTCTATCAGCCACTCAAGGAAGGCTACCGATCCTGGGGCGGTGGACTGGGCCTGTCGAAGAACCTGTCAGGTCTTGAACTGGATGCAGCCTATGAATACATCAACTGGTATCTGTCCGGTTGGGTCGGTGGCTACCTGATGCGTCAGGGCTACTACTCGGCAGTACCGACGACCTCCAAGGAGTTCATGAGCGCCGATGAGTGGGGCTATTGGTTCGAGGGTAAGGCAGCGGAAGGTGACATCGTGAGCCCGACGGGTCAGACCATCGCGAGTACCGGTGATGTTCGCGATGGCGGTGCCTTTGAAGAGCGCATGGGCCGAGTCGCGTGCTGGAACGCCGTGATGGACGAAAACCAGTACATGGTGCGCAAGTGGAACGAGTTCATCGCGGCGTAGTGATGACGGATCTTTCGACACCGATGTGCGCGATTGCTGAGTGAGCGCGTCCATCGATACACCGGCAGCGGCCGGCAGGCCGGCCGCTGCTGTACCTGGTAAAAGGCCTCGTGGCAGGTTAAGTGAAAACCTGCTCGGGTGGCTGCTGGCGACCCCGTTTGTCGCAGTGCTCGCTGTTTTCCTGTTGCTACCGATCGCACTGATTTTTGTTGTCAGTTTCTGGGAAACCAGTGCTTACAGCTACGGTCCTGCCTTCATTCTTGACAATTACGGCTACCTGCTGACGTCGAGCGTCACCTTATCCGTCTACGTCAAGACACTGATGTTCACCGCATTGACATGGGCAATCACCCTGTTGATCGGATTTACCGTTGCATGGTTTCTCGCGTTTCATGTGCGCAGTCTGGGTGTGCAGATCAGTCTTTTTCTGCTTTGTACCATCCCGTTCTGGACCTCGAACATCATTCGTATGATTTCGTGGATACCGTTCCTCGGGCGCAACGGCATCGCCAATAGTGTTCTGCTGGATCTGGGCGTCATCGATGCACCGCTTGAGTGGCTGTTGTTCTCTGACTTTGCGGTCATCCTGGCCTTTGTACATCTGTACACCCTTTTCATGATCGTGCCGATCTTCAACACCATGATGCGAATTGATCGCTCCTTGATCGAGGCCGCACGCGATGCCGGAGCCTCCGGCTTCCAGGTGCTTCGACACGTGGTCTTGCCGCTGACCTTGCCGGGCATCATGATCGGATCGATATTCGTTGTGACCCTGGTGATGGGTGACTTCATCACCGTACGTTTCATGTCTGGAGGGCAGAGCGCGTCTGTCGGTCGGACCATCGCCAATGAAATCGCGCTGTTGCAATATCCCGCAGCCTCGGCGAACGCGGTGATTCTTCTTGTAACCGTACTCTTGATGGTCGGAGTGTTGATGCGCTTCGTCGACATTCGCAAGGAGCTTTGACCATGCGCAGGCCCTGGACCTTCTGGCCTTTGGCGGCCTTCTTCGTGCTGTTCGTCGCCTTTTTGTATGGCCCGACGCTGACCATCGGTATCCTGTCTTTTCAAGGCCCGCAGGGCGGTCTGACCTTCCCATTGAACGGGGTGTCCTTTCACTGGTTTGGAGAACTGTTCCAACAGCAGGCCGTCGGTGATATCTGGGGTTCGTTTCGTCGATCTTTTGCGCTTGGCTCGCTGGTCATGCTCATTACCGTCGTGGTCTCTGTCATGGCAGGGCTTGCATTCCGCAAGCGATTTGCCGGTGCAGGCATCGTGTTCTATCTCGGTATCGCCAGCCTGATCGTACCGTCCATTCTCGTATCCCTTGGTGTTGGTATTCTGTTCAATGTTGCCGGCATCGATGTTCATTGGATGACATCGGGACTTGGTGCACAACTGACCTGGACCTTGCCGTTCGGTCTACTCATCATGTTTGCTGTGTTCAATCGATTTGATCCGGCGTTTGAAGAAGCGGCCAGAGATCTCGGTGCAAGCCGGTGGCAGACGCTACGGCATGTCGTGCTTCCCATCATCGCTCCGAGTCTGCTCGGTGTCGCTCTGTTCGGGTTCACGCTGTCGTACGATGAATTCGCGCGCACGCTACTGACGGCGGGGTCGTACAACACCTTGCCGTTGGAAATCTACGGGATGACTACGAACGTCACCACACCGGTTCTTTACGCCTTGGGAACATTGACCACGGTATTTTCGTTCACGGTCATTGCAGTTGCGGCAATCGCCATGCGTGTGTCGCTCAAGCGCCGTTCACAGCCTTCTCGCTAGAGAGCCTGGATCATGTTGCTGCGATTCATCAATCCGAATACCACGCAATCGATGACCGACAAGGTGCTGGCGTCGGCGCGTGGCGCGGCCGCCAACGGTCTGCGGGTGGATGCGGTGACGTCGCGCCGTGGCCCTGCAGCCATACAGGGCGAGGCAGACGGACTGGCCGCGCTGCCTGGCCTTCTTGATGAAGTGGAGCGTGGTCTCGCAGACGGTGTCGACGCAATCTGCATTGCCTGCTTTGATGACACGGGAATTGTCGAGGCGCGCCGTGCGGCTGGAGCTACTCCGGTGCTCGGCATCGGTCAAGCGGCCTTCCTGGCGTGCCTCGCTCGTGGCCAAAAATTTTCAGTGGTGACCACGCTTGCGGTATCAATCCCGGTGATCGAGGCCAACCTCAAGCGTTCGGGGTTGGCTGGAGGGTGCCTGCGGGTGCGCGCCAGCGGTGTTCCCGTACTTGCGCTGGAGACTTCGGGAAGTGGCGCCCGTGAGCAGGTGGCGGATGAGATCTCGCGTGCGCTCGCGGAAGATCGAAGCGAGGCCATCGTGCTCGGTTGCGCAGGCATGGCCGACCTTGCAGATGACTTCAGTGCTCGCTTTGGCGTGCCGGTGGTCGACGGCGTCGTCGCGGCAACCCGGCTAGCGCCTGCTATCGCCTGACGAAGCCATCCAGTTTGTCCAGTCCCTGCAGCACGCTCGGTGCAAACTCCGGAAGTGCTGCTGCGATGCCGTCATCATCCATGCCGGCGGTCATCGCCAATGCGTGTCCGCCATCGTAGTCACAGCCCGACAAGCGTAGCGTCAGGTGATGAGGCGCATCGCCGAAGGCGCTGCCCGGCAGGGTCACCAGATTGCAATGCGTCATCAGCTCATCGCTCAACGCATCGGATGTTGCGACACGACCGGCCAGAGCCTCCGAGAAGTCAGGCCAGGTATAGAAGCCACCTTGCGGCGTAGCGCACCGCGCACCCATGGCGCGCAGCCTGTTGGCGATCTCTCGATTGACTGCGCGATGGATGGCCGTGGAGTGAGTGACAAAGTCATCAATGTCCGCGTGGTGCCCGTAGGCCTCGATAGCGGCATGCTGGACAGGCGCCGCGACACACGACCAGATCTCACTGCCGATCTGTTCCAGTCGAGCCACCAGCTGCGGCATGGCTTTGGGGATCAGGGTCACGCCCAGGCGCCATCCCCCGAGTGACAAGTGCTTTGACAGTCCCGTAGTCACAATGGCCCCTTCGGGCCAGAGAGCACCGGCACTTCGATAGACACCGTCGTACGACAATCGTCCGTAGATTTCGTCACTGATCAGGCACACGCCTTCCTGCTTGCATACGGTGATCAGCGCATTCAGGCTGACATCGTCAATGGTCAGACCCGTAGGGTTGCTTGGAAAATTGATCAACAGCTTGGTCGGGTTGAGTCCCTTTGCGCGGGCGGTGTGGATGGCGTCTGCTACCGATTCCGCCGTCAGGCCAAGACCCGCGTCAGACGGGCTCGCGATCACCGGGATGACTCGGGTGTTGATCAGTTCTGCCTGCGGGGCGTAACTCACCCAGGAGGGCACCGGCAGCAGCAGGTCGCCTGGAATGGCGAGTTGCAGTCCAAACAGGAGTGCCTTGCTGCCCGGAGCTATGAAGACATCAAAGGCTTCGGGGTCCACCCCGGCGTGGCGTGCCTGGTGTTGCAGGACCGCTTGTCTCAACTCCGCGAACCGATAGGTAACTCTTCTGATGCGCGTTCGCCTGCAATGCACTGACCAGACGTTGCGGCGCGGGAAACGGCGCCTCCCCAAAGCCCATATGGTGGACCGTCTCGCCAGCGGCGCGGGCGGCTATGACGAATTCGTTGGCGCCCAATGTCGGGGATACGCGAATCTCGGTAGAGCTGTCGGCGTGATCGGTGGGCATGGGCGTGTTCGGCGCGTGGTCGGGAATCGAGCCTAGCAACGAGAACCGGGCCACGGCGGGGTATCATTCTCGCTCCGCCTCTCCACGCTCGAGCTTCCGATGACCGCCGCCCCCTACGACTTCCGCGCCATAGAGTCCGAGGTCCAGTCGGTCTGGGTCAAGAACGATGCGTTCAGGGCCGAGGAGCTTGCCGGGGCAGAAAAGTACTACTGCCTGTGCATGCTGCCGTATCCGTCCGGCAGCCTCCACATGGGGCATGTGCGGAACTACACCATTGGGGACGTGCTGTCGCGTTACAAGCGCATGCAGGGTTTCAATGTGTTGCAGCCGATGGGCTGGGATGCCTTTGGCCTGCCCGCCGAAAACGCCGCCATCAAGAACGATACAGCGCCGGCCAAGTGGACCTACGCCAATATCGAAGAGATGCGCGAGCAGCTCACGAGCCTCGGCTTTGCCTACGACTGGTCGCGCGAGGTCACTACCTGCCGGCCCGAGTACTACCGGTGGGAGCAGTGGTTCTTCACTCAGCTGTTCGAGAAGGGGCTGGCCTACCGCAAGATGGCCGTGGTCAACTGGGACCCGGTCGAACAGACCGTATTGGCCAATGAGCAGGTCGACGCCGATGGCCGCGGCTGGCGCTCCGGTGCCAAGGTCGAGCGGCGTGAGATTCCGCAGTGGTTCCTGAAGATCACAGACTACGCTGATGAGCTCCTCGAGGAGCTCGACCGAATGGACGGCTGGCCAGACGCGGTGCGCACCATGCAGCGCAACTGGATTGGTCGCTCCGAAGGTGTCGAATTCGATTTCCAGATCGCAGGTCGGGGCGATCAGCCAGCGGATGTCACCGAGGACGGTCTGGCCGACTCGATCCGCGTGTACACCACGCGCCCCGACACGGTCGCTGGGGTCACCTACATGGCAGTCGCCGCAGAGCATCCCATCGCACGCGCGGCGGCAAAGTACAGCCCCGAGGTCGCAGGCTTCATCAAGAGCTGTGCGGATGCCGGTACGTCAGAGGCGGCGCTTGAGACACTGGAGAAGCGCGGCGTGCCCCTGGGCTACGAGGCGCTCAACCCGGTCACCGGGGAGCGCATACCGGTGTGGTGCGCCAACTTCGTGCTGATGAGTTACGGCACCGGTGCCGTCATGGCCGTGCCGGGGCACGATCAGCGTGATTTCGAATTTGCCAGCAAGTTCGGTTTGCCGATCAAGCAGGTCGTGCAGTCGAGCAAGTCACCCTCGGGTATCGAGGACGGTGCCTTCCTGGACAAGCAGGATACGGTCACCATCAACTCCGGTGCCTTCGATGGCCTGGATTTCCCGACCGCCTTTGAAAAGACGGCTGAGCATCTGGTACTGCACGCCAACGGCGCCAAGAAGGTCAATTACCGCCTGCGCGATTGGGGTATTTCCCGACAGCGCTACTGGGGCTGCCCGATTCCGATCGTCTATGACGAAGACGGCACGCCACATGCCGTACCCGAAACCGAATTGCCCGTGAAACTGCCGGAAGATGTCGCCTACTCAGGCGTGAACTCACCGATCAAGGAAGATCCCGGCTTCTATGAGACTACGGTGCCCGGTACGGGCAAGCCCGGCACTCGCGAAACCGACACCTTCGATACCTTCTTCGAATCCAGCTGGTACTACGCTCGCTACTGCAGCCCGGACGCCGATAGCATGCTCGATGAGCGCGCCAACTACTGGCTACCGGTGGATCAGTACATTGGTGGCATCGAGCACGCCGTGTTGCACTTGTTGTACGCGCGCTTCTTTCACAAGCTGATGCGCGACGTAGGCCTCGTCGAGTCCGACGAGCCCTTCACCCGCTTGCTCACGCAAGGGATGGTCATCGCCGAGACCTTCTATCGCGATGCGGACGGAAAGCCGGAGTACTTCACGCGCGACGAGCTCGAGCTCGAGCGTGACGACAAGGGGCGTATCAGTGGCGCTACGCTGAAAGCGGACGGCAAGCCGGTCAGCGTGGGCCGTATCGAGAAGATGTCCAAGTCCAAGAGCAACGGCGTCGATCCGCTTGCCATGATCGAACGCTACGGGGCCGACACCGTCCGACTGTTCTCCATGTCCGACTCTCCTCCGCACCAGTCGCTGGAATGGAAGGAAGGGGGCGTGGAGGGTATGCACCGTTTCCTCAAGCGCCTGTGGCGCGAGATCGACGACCTGGATGCAGCAGATGGAGACTTCGATCCGGCTGACTTGAGCGAGGCCGAGCTCGACCTTCGCCGCAAGACGCACGAGACCATTGCCAAGGTCACCGACGACATCGAGCGCCGCATGACCTTCAACACGGCCATTGCGTCGATGATGGAGTTGTTCAACGAGCTGTCACGTTTCAAGCCACAAGGTGATGCGGGTCGCGCGGTGGCGCATGAGGCGGCGAGTGCACTGGTCAGACTGCTGCAACCCTTCGTGCCGCACGCCACTCATGCCTTGTGGGAAAAGCTGGGCTACACCACCGCCTTGCTGAACGAAGCGTGGCCGGAAGTGGACGAAGATGCCCTGAAGCGCGACGCAATCAGTCTTGTTGTGCAGGTCAACGGCAAGCGCCGTGCCGAGGTATCTGTGGCGAGCGATGCCAGCAAGGAGGAGTGTGAGGCAGTGGCACTGGCCAATGAAGACGTGCAGCGCCATGTGGGAGACGCGACGGTGCGCAAGGTCATCGTCGTGCCGGGGCGTCTTGTCAATATCGTTGCGAACTGACGCCGGGCGTTCTGATGCCTGTAGACACATCGTCCTTGATGGTATTTGCGCTAGCTTCTGCGGCGCTCATTGTTGTGCCCGGACCCACTGTTACGGTGATTATTGCCAACAGCTTGGCTAACGGGGCACGCGCTGGTCTTTTCAATGTGCTGGGTACACAGCTGGGGCTCGCCTCCATGTTGCTGCTGTTCACCGCGGGCTTCAGTGTGATCGTCGAGCGACTGGGTTCGGTGTTTGATGTTGTGCGCGTGGTCGGCGCGGTGTACCTGGTGTGGCTAGGCATCAAGTTGTGGCGTGCCAACGGAGGGACCTTTGATGCAGGAAGTGGGGAGAAGATCCGCGCAGCCCGTTCCGACGCCTGGTACGTGCGTCAGGGGGTGTTCGTGATCTGGGCCAACCCCAAGATTTTGATGCTGTTCGGTGCATTCATTCCGCAGTTCGTGAACCCTGCGAATGAGGTCGTGCCACAGGTGCTCACCTTGGGGCTCGTGTTCATGGTCATCGCGACGTTCTTCGATGTGATCTATGCGCTTGCGGCAGGTCGCATGGGGCAGTGGTTATCGAAGCAGCGTGCGCGGGTCGCTGAGCGATGTGCCGCCGCTTTCCTGATCGTCGGTGGTGTCTGGCTTGCACTGAGTGGTGGTTTGACGCCCACTGAAGCGGCCGCACGCTAGTGTCAGGACGCTCCCTGAACGTCGCGGCCTACAGCATGCTGGTACTCGCCGCCATGTTGTGGGGCGGGAATGCCGTGGCCGGCAAGCTGGCAACTGCCGAGTGGCAGCCATTCCTGCTGACGTCCTTGCGCTGGCTGTTCGCGTTTCTCGCATTGCTTCCGTTTGCTCTTCCACACCTTCGCCGTGAATGGCCCTTGATACGTCAGCACCTGGTACTGCTGGTTGCCCTTGGTGCGATTGGAATGGCGTGCTTCAACCTGTTGATGTACCTCGCTCTGCATACCACGACAGCCATCAACGTCAGCATCATCCAGTCATCGATGCCGGTGATGATCATGCTCGCGAACTTCGTTGTGATGCAAGAGCGCGTACGGGGTCTGCAGATTGTCGGGCTTGTATTTTCTGTGCTGGGAGTACTCATCGTCACCACAGGTGGCGCGGTGCTGGATCTGTTTCGCGCAGGCCTGGTGCTTGGCGATGGTTTGATGCTGCTGGCTTGTGTGTTCTACGCAGGCTACACCTTCGGTTTGCGATGGCGCCCCAAGTTGCACTGGCTGAGTTACATGACCGTGCTGGCAGCCAGTGCCTTTGTCATGACGATTCCCTTTTCCCTGTACGAGTACCAGATCAGTCCGCAGGTATGGCCGTCGCCGAATGCCTGGGTGCTGCTTCTGTACGTGACCATATTTCCAACGGTGGTCAGTCAGGTGGCCTGGGCTCGCGGCGTCGACCTCATCGGCAGCAATCGGGCCGGTTTGTTCTTCAACCTGATCCCCGTGTTCGGTGCAGGCCTTGCCGTACTGCTGCTCGGTGAGTCACTGGCGTGGTTTCACGTCGTGGCATTGATACTGGTGTTGGGCGGAATCACTCTTGCCGAGCGCGTCGCGCGCGGCTGATTCTGCGGGTCTTGTTCTTGCGCTTCGCGCTACGGCGCTTGTCACGAAGGCTCGGTCGGTTGCCGATGCTGCGAAGCTCAAAGCAGAATCGCTGCCGGTCTTCATGGAAGGCAATCACACGCACGCGTACCCCATCGCCAAGCACGAAGGTGTCCAGCGCATCGTTTGAGGGTGTCGCGGACACGCTGTCAAAGGTCCAGTCGCAATCCGTACTGGTTTGCAGATCTTCCTTGTAGAGCTTGATGTCGAGGGCAGTGCCATCCAGTCCGATATGCAATTTGCGGTGATCCATGCCGAGCAAGGTGCCGGTGTGCCAGCGTGGGGCGTTCGAATCCTTGGTCATCGCATCAAGGTCCGCTGCAAAGACATCGTGAATCACCTCGAACAGAATTGCCCGGTCGAGTGCCTTCTGCCGTGCCTTGGCGGCTTCTGCGGCAGCGATCACTGCGTCTCGTAATTCGGTAGATCGCGCACTCGTGTTCTTCTGGATACCCAGGGCATCGAGAGCAACAAGGTGTGTGTGGATGCCGACGACCTCGCGCATCGGTGATGAAAAACGTGCGTAGGCATCTGCTGCCAGCGCATGGTGACGCCCCGCGGCGCCCTCGTAGTTGGAGGCATTCTGAGCGCGCAGCATTTGCCGCTGGATAGCACGTTTGAGTCTCGGTGCCGTGTCCGGAAGAGCGGCAAACCAGTTGGCCAGTGAGGGTTCCGACTTGCGGTCTCGTCGCCACGGACGTTCGAGCGACAGGCGCTCGGCGAGTGCATCCAATGTCGACTCCAGATCTTTCAGCCGACCACTACCCGGTGCATCGTGTACGCGAAAAATCGGCTCAAGACTCGCATCGTCTACTTCGAGAGCCTCGAGTAGCGCAGCACCCTGCATGTTGCAGGCAAGACTCAGTTGCTCGTTCCAGCGTTCGCTATCAAGTCGTGCGCGGGGCTCACTGTCGAAGACTGCAGGCTCTCCGCTGACGTGGACCTCGCTTTCGGTCCGATCAAACGGTGTAACCCCGCGACGGGCCTGGGCCGCTTGCAGGGCGGCGCCCATGGCCTGCAGTGCATTGAGCGAGGCAAGAATTGCGCTGCTGTCGTCGCCCGTTTGGCATGCCAGGGATGCGGGGTTGGCCGCGCGTGCGTCGTCCAGACTGCCACGACCGTCTGCCAGGGCCTGCACGCCTTCATAGGTCAATTGCAGACGGCTGCGTATGCGTGCTCGCATCACACTGGAATTCAGAATGCGGCCATCGCCGTCGACGTGAACACCGATGACGAGTGCGCGTCTTGCTACCCCTGGGTTCAACGATACAAGCCCTTCGGACAAGGACACAGGCAGCATCGCCAGCGCGCGGGTGGGCGCGTACAGACTGGCACCACGCTCGAGAGCATCCTCCCATAGGGCACTGCCGGGTGTCACGTAGTAGGCAGCATCGGCGAGAGCGTATTGCAGTTGCCAACCACCGGTTTCAGGCTCTGGCGCCACATGCAAGGCCTGGTCGAGATCACGAGAGCCTGCGTTGTCCATCGTGACGAACGGCAGATGTTCGAGATCAACCAGATCAGGGTCATCGATACCTGGCTTTGCGAGCCAGGCTTGCGCTTCGGCGTCAGCTGCCGGGGAGTGCGTGTGCGCGACGCCACTCTGCTGCAAGAGCGTATCGATCACGAGTCGTGCGTCGCGCGGTGTGTTAGTCATGGTCGGCTATGGGGTCCGGGCAGTAGTCGCGGCGTCGACAGGTGCGGCACCATTCACCGAGGTAGAGTGAATCGATCCACCCGACCAATTCGTCGATGTCCTTGCGATCATCGAAGATGAAGCCTGCCTCGAAGTTGCGCTTGTCCGCGTGCTTCGCACCTAGCCCGGCACCCGTGAGGTTGGCGGAACCGACAAAGGCGAGCCGATCATCAATCACGATGGCCTTCGTGTGCACTCGAGGGCACAGGATCCGTTCGAACAGTTCGCTGTTGACCAGCGCTCGGCAACGATCGAAGTCTTCTCGAAATCGCGGGCCGGGTTCCTTGGCATGAATCAATCTGACGGCCACCCCCTTGCGCACCAGCGAGTCGAGCACATCCAGAAAAGGGCGGAAGCGCCCCTCGGCCTCGACATGGAGGTCCTTGATGTCAGCGGTGACAATCCACAGGGTACGTCGCGCAGTAGGAATCTCGGACTCGACGAAGTCTGTATAGATCGCGCGGTTCATGACCAGCCGGTGCATGCATGCAGTGTAGCGGGATGGGATGGATAGAGGAGCTACACTTGGGCGATGCGCTCTCCGCTCCAGAATCCGATCCGACGAGGCTTTCTCACCGGGCTGTTGCTGACAGCCGCGGCCGCGGCCGGTGGCTGTGGCTTCCGGCCGCGTGGCAGTCGCGTTGCCGTGGGTGATCTTGGTCGTTTGTTCGTGGATGCAGACCGCGATGTGAGTATTGCGCCGGAACTGCGCGATGCCCTGTCCGGTCAGGATTTTCAGCTCGCTGACAATCGCGACCAGGCAGAGGTCATCGTGCGTGTCAGCGATGAAGAGATTGCCGAGCGCATCGTGTCCTTGCAGCGATCCGGGCGCGTCAGTGAATTCGAGCTCAGCCATGCTGTGGATCTGGTCGTGCAGCGCACCGGGGATGGGGCCGCCGCCGACGTCGAGCGCCAACCCAATCGGATCCAGGTGCGACGCGAGTACACCTACGACGAAACCGAAGTGCTTGGAAAGGACAACGAGGCGCACACCTTGCGTGAGGAAATGCGCATCGAGCTGGTCAGGCAGATCGTACTGCGCACCCTCGCCAGTCTGTCTGAATCAGTAACCTGAGGCTCTGTCGACCCGTCCTGGCGGCGTATCACCACGCCTCAGTGCGACCAACGCGGCGCACGCTTGCTCGGCAGACGCCCGCGGCGGCGAGGGGGCTGCAATGTGTGGTGTGGTCACGATGCGTGTCTCAGCCCAGAACGGGTGACTTGGTGATGCGGGCTCCTCGTGCATGACATCGAGCAGGGCGCCCGAGAGGTGCCCGGATTGCACCGCGGCCAACAGGTCATCGTCCACCAGGTGCGCGCCGCGCGCGGCATTGATGACAAAGCCGTCCTTGGGCATGGCCTCGAAGAGCTGTCGATCGAGAATGCCGCGCGTGCTGTCGGTCAGCGGCAACAGGCACACCAGCACATCACTATTGGTCGCCATCGTCAGCAGCGCATCGGCACCATGAACGCTGCTGACTCCAGGCGGCAATGACCGTGGCCCTCGGCTCCAGCACTGCACCGGGTAACCGTTGAGCACAAGGCGCCTGGCGACGTGTTGTCCGAGCACGCCAGCGCCCAGGATGCCGATCCGACAGGAGGCTGCCTCAGGCACACTGACACCGTGTGCCCATTCACGGGCCTGAGCGGCAACGGCGAATGTCGGCATGCGGCGGTGGGCGTGCAACACGCCGTACAACACGTACTCGGCCATGAAGTCCGCCATCCCGGCGTCTTCAAGTCGGATCAGGGGCACTGAGGCTGGCAGTGCCGGGTTTTCCAGTAAGCGGTCAACGCCGGCTGACAAGGCAAACACCGCTTCAAGGGCCGGTAGCGATAGGAACAGCTCTGCCGGCGGATTCCACACGGCTACATAGACGATGTCGCGACGATCGCCGATATCGGGCCAGACGCGGAATTCGATATCGGGTGCGACAGTGGCGAGGGTGCGGCGCATGGCGTCTTCAGTCTCGCCATTATCGCCGTCGTAATGAAAGAGCAGTGCGCAAGTCACGTGTCAGTCGAGCGCTTGGGTCACTGCAAATGCGCGATCGGTATACACCAGAGGCAGACCGGCAGAGTTGACCACGCTGACGACCTTGCCGATGTATACCCGGTGCGTGCCTCGCGTAAACACCGAGTCAACTTCGCAATCGAGTGACACGAGCGAACGCTCCAGCAGCGGGGAGCCCGTCACACCTTCCCGCCACTCGCCTTGGTTGAAGCGATCATGGTTGTCGGTCGTGTCGGTGAGACCTGCGAATACCAACGCGAGCTGTACATGGCGTTGTTCAAGCATATTGACAGCAAAGCGCTGGCTCTCGTCGGCCAGGCTGCAGAAGTCGTTATCGGCGTTGACACAGGCAAGCAGCAACGGCGGCTCCGCGCAGACCGAACACATCGAGCTGACGGTCAGGCCAGCACGCTTCCCTGCATGCGAGGCCGTCACTATCGACACGCTGTTTGCTGCAGCAGCCAGGGCGCCGGTGAATATCTGAGGCTCAACGGCGTCCAGGGTCACTGTTCTCCTGTTGGAGCTGCGTTCAGGTGTTGGTCGGGTAGTCGCGTCGGGCGGCACCGGTGTAGACCTGTTGAGGACGACCGATACGGAACTCCGGATCTTCGTGCATTTCCATCCAGTGCGAGATCCAGCCTACGGTGCGGCTCATCGCGAACATCACCGTGAACATGTTCATCGGGATATCGAGCGCCCGCAGAATGATGCCGGAGTAGAAGTCCACGTTCGGGTACAACTTGCGCTCGACGAAGTATTCGTCGGCGAGGGTCGCCTTCTCGAGCTCCATCGCGAGTTCGAACAGGGGTTGATCACCGCCGAGTTGCTGGAGCAGGTCGTGACACATCTTCTGGATGAGCTTGGCGCGCGGGTCGAAGTTCTTGTAAACGCGGTGTCCGAAACCCATGAGACGGAAGGGGTCGTTCTTGTCCTTGGCGCGTGCGATGGTCTGTTCGATGGTCTCTCCGGAGTAGAGAATGGCATCGAGCATGTTGATGACTGACTCATTGGCCCCGCCGTGTGCCGGCCCCCACAGGCTGGCAATACCCGCCGCGATAGAGGCGAACGGGTTGGCGCCCGAGCTTCCGGTCAAGCGCACCGTTGAGGTGCTGGCGTTTTGTTCGTGATCAGCATGCAGCAGCATGATCAGCTCAAGGGCTGCAACCACGGTGGGGTCGGGCTTGTATTCTTCTGCTGGTACACCAAACATCATCCGTGTGAAGTTGGCGACATAACCCAGGCTGTTGTCGGGGTACAGGAACGGCCGGCCCGTGTGATGGTTGTAGCAGTAGGCTGCGAGCGTCGGCATCTTGGCGATGAGGCGCTGTGCGGAAATCTCGCGATGCTCCGGGTTATTGATGTCCGTGGAGTCGTGGTAGAAACTCGACATGGCCCCGACCGTGCCGACCATCATGGCCATCGGGTGCGCGTCGTATCGAAAACCGTTCAGAAAACTGCGTATGTTCTCGTGCACCATCGTGTGGTTCGTGATGATGTCCTCGAAGCTCGTCATTTGTGCCGGCGTCGGCAGCTCGCCGTACATCAGCAGGTAGCAGACCTCGAGATAGGAGCTGTGTTCTGCCAGTTGCTCGATCGGATATCCACGGTACAGAAGAATTCCTTCTGCGCCATCGATATAGGTGATGGAGCTCTTGCAGCTGGCAGTGCTGGCGAAGCCGGGATCGTATGTGAACAGGCCGGTTTCCTTGCGCAGGCCGCGTACATCGGCCACTACCGGGCCATGGGTGCCGCGCAATAGCGGCAACTCCGCTGATTTGCCGTCTTCTCCAGTGATCGTCGCTACGCTGTCACTCATGTTCCGGTCGATTCCACCTAGGTTGATCCCCCATTATAAAGCGAGTTGGCGGGCTATAAGCTGATTGAGGTCAAGTGTTGAGTCCGCTTGACTACACTCCGCCCTGGATCCCCGTTTCGAGGTTTGCGTGTTTTCCGCCCTTTCACACGGCTGGCGCACTTTCCGACTTGCCGCAATCTGCGTCTTGCTGGCGGGTTGTGGGGCCACGCCCGTCAATGAATCAGTGTCCCGGGCAGGCATTGCCGTGATTGCGGTAGTCGCGGCTCCGGAAGTCTCGCTGGGAGTGTCGACACGCTCGATTGCCTTTCAGCTGGAGGAGCGTCTGCGCGCGGCCGGCGTCCCGGAGGTCATTGCCGTGTCAAGGGTGCGGAGCGCGCTCGGAGCAGAGCGGCACGCATTGCTTTCCGCGGAAGTGGCCGCTACCAATCGGCTCGTCAATGATGCCCTGCAGCAGGTGATGGCGACTCCGCTGGAGGCGCGCTACGCGCTTTTCGCGAGGGTGGAGCAGAACGAGACGGCGATCCTCGAGCCATCGCAGGAGCCGCTCCGCCGCGGTTCGGGCGCGATCGCATCAGACAAGGAGACTGTGGTGCTTGCATCACGCCGGGATGTACGCGTTGCCGCAACACTGCTCGATCTGGTCACCGGTTCGGTGCAGTGGCAGCGCGCATGGACAGCGGCTCCTCTGGCGCGTGCCGACTACGTGCGATACACCGGCAGCAGCTTCTCGGGCAGCGTGACGGCGACGATTGCGAATTCTGTCGTCAACGGATTGCGGGGACCCAGCGCACCGCCTCCACCCAAGCTCGAGCTCGCACTCGATGCAATTTTTCGTGAGCTGGCTGCGGTGGTTGCAGAGCGCTAGGGTGGCGATTGCGAGCTATCCGGCGGGATAGACGATCAACGCGCAGCCGACCACGGCGAGGATAGCTCCGGCCCAGGCGCCCACAGCCGGACGCTCGCCGGACAGCCACCAGATCATCGGTATCAGCATCACCGGTGTCGTCGATGAAAGAATGGCAGATAGCCCTACCGAGCCATGCTGAAACGCGTACAGCAACAGCGTCATGCCAAGCGCCATGCCGAAGAACCCAGAGGCCGCGAGTCGCAGCGCGAGTTGTGGGGTAACGCGAGTCGCGGATCGGGTCTGTTTTGGCAGCAGCCAACGCGACGCATAAAGGCCGGCCAGAGCGGCGAGGTTACGCGCGGTGGCCGCTGTAACCGGGTCGATCCCGGCGTCCAGCGCAGGCTTGGCAAGCAAGGACCCGATTGACTGACCGAGGGCTGCGAGGAGTCCTATGGTCACGCCGACTGACAGCGAGCCTGTCACCGATTCCCACGCGTGGATCTGATCTCGGCGCTTGCCATAGAGAATGGCAACGACCACACCGACGGCGACCAGTCCGCAGCCCACGATCGCCGCCGGGCTGAAGAGTTCACCCAGCAGCCACCACGACAACACTGCCGTAAAGGGGGCGTTGGTCGAAAACAGTATCGACGTGCGGCGTGGCCCGAGCCGCGCCAGAGTCACAAAAAGGGCAGTGTCGCCGATAAAGATGCCGATCAGACCCGAGGCGAGCAGTGGCGCGAGCTGGCCGCCCGGGATGCCGGAACTACCACCCCATGCAAGCCAGCCGAGGAGCATCACGACGACGAACAGCATCCGCACACGGGTAAAGGCGATCCCTCCCATGGCGCGCGACGCATCGGCCGCGATCAGTCCGCCGACGGCCCAGCAGAACGCGGCTCCCAGCGCCGCTAGCGCTGCAAACTGGTGCATCAGTGATTTTGGTCTCAGGTTTTCGCACGATGAGAAGGCGTTCAAACAAACGTTACAAATCGTGACGCTATTGATCGCGTTTTGGGCGCTTTTCTCGGCCAACTGGAATAAGTGTTGTGCTACCGTCCGGCCCGTGGCGCGATTGACCTTCCAATGAAAGCGCTCAAATCTTAATTCGGAGTACTTCCAAACATGCACAATTTCAAGTCTATCGCCACGGCGGCAGCTATCGCTGGCTCGCTTGCAGCGACCGGCGTCGCTTCGGCTGACGAAACCCTCGACGCGGTCAAGGGCAACGGTTCCATCCAGTGTGGCGTATCCCAGGGTCTGCCGGGATTTTCCAACCCGGATGACGAAGGCAACTGGACCGGCATCGACGTCGACTTCTGCCGCGCAATGGCGGCTGCTGTATTCGGCGATCCTGAAGCGGTCAAGTTCACACCCCTGTCGGCCAAGGTGCGTTTCACCGCACTGACGTCTGGCGAAATCGACGTACTCGCTCGTAACACCACCTGGACGATGAGCCGTGACTCGGACTTCGGTGAGTTCGTTGGCGTCAACTACTACGACGGTCAGGGCTTCATGGTCCCGAAGTCACTCGGCGTTGCCAGTGCCACTGAGCTCTCTGGTGCTGCGGTATGTACCAACACGGGTACCACCACCGAGCTCAACGTAGCTGACTACTTCCGCGCCCAGGGCATGGACTACACCGTAGTGGCTTTCGAAAAGGCTGACGAAGTTGTCGCCGCTTACGACGCTGGTCGTTGTGACGTCTACACCACTGACCGTTCGGGTCTGGCTGCTCAGCGTACCAAGCTGTCTGCGCCTGACGATCACATGGTTCTGCCGGAAATCATCTCCAAGGAGCCGCTCGGACCGCTGGTTCGTCATGGTGACGCTCAGTGGGGCGACATCGCTCGCTGGACGCTCAACTGCATGATCAACGCAGAAGAAATGGGTGTAAGCAGTGAAAACGTCGAAGACATGAAAGGCTCTGACGATCCGGGCATCCAGCGTCTGCTGGGCGTCGACGGTGACCTCGGTTCCAAGATCGGTCTCGACAACGGCTTCTGCGCAAACATCGTTGCCGCTGTAGGCAACTACGCCGAGAGCTACAACCGCAACGTGGGTCCCGATACCCCGCTGCAGCTGGATCGTGGTCTGAACGCACTGTGGTCCGACGGTGGTGTTCTCTACGCAGCCCCGATGCGCTAAGCCCCTACCGGGATAGCAACGCAACGTAGTTGTACGCAGTAATAGCGCCCTCGTCCGGGTTTTCCGGGCGGGGGCGCTTTCGTTTTACCAGGGCGTCGGCGGCCAATAGCTGACACCCATGGCGTGACAAACAGTCGCTCCGATGGAGCGAACGAGCATGCGATGAGCGAATCGATCAATACTCAGAAAGAAGTACCGGAACTCGGTTTCTGGCGAGATCCGGCCAAACGGGCCTGGGTGTGGCAAGGCCTGGTGATCGCGGCGCTCGCCCTGCTGATCTACATCGTGGTGGACAATACAGTCACCAACATGGCGGCTCGGGGTCTTGCCTCGGGTTTTGGATTTCTCAACACGTCGTCCGGCTTCGGCATCATCACGCACCCGTTTGTCGATTACGCCGAGACGTCCGACTATTTCACCGTGTTCCTCGTGGGACTGGTGAATACACTGATGGTTGCGATCATTGGCTGCATCCTCGCGTTGGCGCTTGGCTTTGTGGTCGGTATCGCTCGACTCTCGTCCAACTGGTTGGTCCGGAAGGTCGCAACCTTCTATGTCGAGCTGTTTCGCAACCTGCCACTGTTGCTGCAAATCCTGTTCTGGTACGGCGCCGTGCTCAAGCCACTGCCGGGACCACGCGAGTTGCATACGGCCGGCGACAGCGTTTTCTTCAGCGTCAACAATCGCGGCGTCATCTTTGCCGAGCCGATCACCGGCGATGGCTTTGAAATGGTGTGGTACGCCTTTTTCGCGGCGATCGTGCTCACGCTGATCGTTCGTTATTTTGCTCGCATTCGACAGATGCGCACCGGCGCGCAGTTCCCGGTGTTTCTGACCGGCCTTGGATTGATCATCGGGCTACCACTCATCGCGTTCTTTGCTGCAGGTTCGCCGCTGTCGTTTGCACCTGCCGAGATGTCCCGCTTTGCGTTGAGCGGTGGGGTAACCATCATTCCCGAACTCGTGGCCCTGCTGTTCGCACTGGTGATCTACACCGCCGCATTCATCGCCGAGATCGTGCGAGCCGGCATTCAAGCGGTCAGCCACGGCCAGACCGAAGCGGCCTCCGCACTCGGTATCAAGCCCAACCACCGTATGCGTCTGGTCGTCGTACCGCAGGCCATGCGCGTAATCGTCCCGCCGCTGACCAGTCAGTTTCTGAACCTCACAAAGAACTCGAGCCTGGCCACGGCCATCGCGTATCCGGACCTTTTCGCGGTGTTCGCGGGCACCACCTTGAACCAGACGGGGCAGGCGGTCGAGATCATGGCCATGACCCTCGGGGTGTACCTGACCTTGAGCCTGCTGACCTCGGGGTTCATGAATTGGTACAACTCGCGAATCAAGCTGGTGGAGCGCTAACATGTCGAATCCAAGCGAACACATGGGTGGCATCGTCAACGCCGGTGATCTGCCCGACAAACCCGCCCCGATCAGCACCGAAGGTCCGGTCGCGTGGATGCGCGACAATCTGTTCTCCTCGCCGCTGAATACTCTGCTGAGCATTCTGGCGTTGTTCCTGATTGTCTGGACCGTGCCTCCGGCATTGAACTGGCTGATTTTCAGCGCCAACTGGGCGGGTGGTGCCGATGCTTGCCGAGCCAACACGGGGGCCGCCTGCTGGCCGTTTATCACCGCGCGCTGGGAGCAGTTTCTCTATGGCTTCTACCCGGCACCGGAACGCTGGCGCGTAGACATCATCCTGATCGTGTTGCTGGTCGGAATCGTCTTGCTCGCTTTCGAGCGGACACCGCTGCGCAAGTGGATCGCACTGCTGATGCTGGTGCCGTTTCCGATCGTCTCCTTCATTCTCCTGTACGGCGGCATGTTTGGTCTCCCGGTCGTAGAGACCTCACGCTGGGGTGGCTTCATGCTGACCCTGGTGATCGCGCTCTCGGGCATCGTGGCCTCACTACCACTCGGTATCGTGCTGGCACTCGGTCGTCGCTCGACCATGCCGGTCATGCGGATGGTGTGCACCATCTTCATCGAGTTCTGGCGCGGCATTCCGCTCGTTGCGGTGTTGTTCATGGCCTCGGTGATGTTTCCGCTGTTCCTGCCGCCTGATGTCAGCTTCGACCAGCTGCTTCGTGCAGTGATCGGTGTCGCCTTCTTTGCCTCGGCCTATATGGCCGAAGTGGTACGGGGCGGTCTGCAAGCCATCCCGAAGGGGCAGTACGAGGGAGCGATGGCGCTCGGTCTGCCGTACTGGAAGATGATGCGCCTGATCGTCTTGCCGCAAGCACTCAAGATCGTCATCCCCGGCATCGTCAATACCTTCATCGGACTGTTCAAGGACACCACGCTGGTGTTGATCATTGGTCTTCTCGATCTGCTCGGTATCGTGCAGTCGGCCATCAATGATCCCAATTGGTCCATCAAGTCCGTGCCTTACACCGGCTACGTGTTTGTCGCTCTCGTGTTCTGGGTGTGCTGTTACGCAATGGCGCGCTACAGCCGTTACATCGAGGCCAAGCTGCACACGGGCCACAAGCGCTGAGCCATTTTCGGAGAATCAACATGAACGACACAGCAACATCGACTCAGCCTGCGTCATTGGCGGTAAGCGACGAAGTGGTTATTCGAATCACCGACATGGACAAGTGGTACGGCCAGTTCCACGTGCTCAAGAACATCAACCTTGAAGTGCGTCGAGGCGAGCGAATCGTTATCTGTGGGCCCTCGGGCTCCGGTAAGTCAACACTCATTCGCTGCATCAATCGCCTCGAGGAGCATCAGTCCGGATCGATCAACGTCGACAACATCGAGCTCAATGCAGATATCAAGAACATCGATGCCATTCGTCGTGAAGTCGGCATGGTGTTTCAGCACTTCAACCTGTTCCCACACCTTACGGTGCTGGAGAATTGCACCCTCGCACCCATCTGGGTAAAGAAGATGTCCAAGAAGGACGCTGAAGAAGTTGCCATGAAGTACCTCGAGCGGGTGCGCATCCCGGAGCAGGCGGGCAAGTTCCCGGGTCAGCTCTCGGGCGGGCAGCAACAGCGTGTTGCGATTGCTCGTTCGCTCTGCATGAACCCCAAGATCATGTTGTTCGATGAGCCGACCTCCGCGCTCGATCCCGAGATGATCAAGGAAGTGCTGGATGTCATGATCGAGCTCGCACACGAAGGCATGACCATGATCTGCGTGACCCACGAGATGGGATTTGCCAAGACCGTGGCCAATCGCGTGATCTTCATGGATGAGGGGCAGATCATCGAAGAGAACGAGCCTGGTCCGTTCTTCGACAACCCGCAGTCAGAGCGTACGCAGTTGTTCCTGAGCCAGATTCTGGCTCACTAGGCAGGCGAGGCGGCGGGCCCGTGTCTCTACGGGCCGTGCAGTGTCATATGGGATAGGGCGGCACCGTGTAAAGTGCCGTCACGGTAGGATTGGTCAATCCCACCATCCCGGATGTTTTGCATGGGCATGGCACTTTCTCCCGACGCGATCTTCTCGCTGGTCAATGCAGCGGCTTTGCCCGGTTGGCTATGGTTGGCGACCTGGCTGTGGCTACCTGCTGGATGGCAGCAACGCACACGTCACATCGGCCTGGTGCTGCCCACGTGTCTTGCATTGATCTACACGGTGCTGGCGCTTGTGCACCTCGGATCTGCGGACGGCGGCTACGACACCCTCGCGGGTGTGATGAGTCTGTTTCGTAGCCCAGGCGCAACGCTCGCCGGTTGGGTGCACTTCCTTGCCTTCGATCTGGTGGTTGGGTGGTGCATTACGCGGCATGGCAGCCGGCATTGTGTGGGTCGCTTGTCGATCCTGTTCAGCCTGTTCGTGACATTTGTATTGGGTCCCTTCGGCTTGCTGATCTATGGGCTGATTTTCATGGCCGCACACATCGTCGGAACCGATCCTGCGCTTGCTGTTCAGGAAGACTCCGTTCGCCATCAACTGTTGCGTGGAAACCCCGTGTTGGCGCGATGCGGACTCGTGTTGCTCGGTGTGACACCGTGCCTTGTGTTGGCCATGGTTGTAGATCCGCGCACGCTGCTCGAATCCAACGTCTGGCTGAAGCCCGTGAAGTTCGCAGTCAGCCTGCTGGTGTACATGCTGTCCCTGTCCTGGTACTCGGCTTACCTCACGCCACGCTATCGTCGCAGTGGGTTCGTTCGGATGTTCTCGATTGTTGTCGTCATGGCCGTCACCGCGGAAATGGTCTGGTTGGTGATCGCCGCAATGATCGGTGAGCTTTCCCATTTCAATGAGACTCACCCGGTGCTCTCAGGTGTGTACATCTACATGGGAGGGGTGGCGGTCGTACTGACCGCGATGACACCGGTGGTGGGCTTCGGCCTTTGGCTGTACCGCGACTCGGCACTGCATCCATTGATTCGATACAGCCTGATCTACGCCTTGTTCGCCACGTTTGTTCTCACCGTACCGGTCGCCGGCTATCTTGCGGGCGTGCCGGGAGCCAATGAATCGTCGGGTGACCCGTTGCGTCTGGCGCATTTTCTCGGCACGCATGCCATGCACTTTGTACCCCTGGTCGGGGTGGCGCTGGTGTATGGGTTCTCAGGACGGGATAGCGCAGTGGTGGGGCGGGCGCGACTCCTTGCTGCGGCGGTGTGTGGTGTTTACGGGTTGCTTGTGGTTGGTGTGTTTTTGCAAGCGGTGTCAGGTGGTGGTACTGGACTGTGACATCGATCGGTCGCAGACGTCGCGCCCGGTGGAAGAAAATGTGTAGGTCGGTGACGATTGTTTGGCACATGAGTGAGCCTTACCTTTCGCGGTTTTTCGCATCACAGGGCTGGCAAGTTCCAAGCGGAACTACCTGAGCAAAAGCCGCCACTGTCAGGAAGCTGTCGGCTCGGGCTCGGTGCCCGGCAGGCCGCGTCCTGAGCGCAGGCGCAGTTGTTGCTGTCTGCCTCGCAACGTACAGCAAACCATAACCGGGAAATGTCGCTACTCCGTATTTTCGGCAAGGTACCAGCGCCGAACGACAATTCCAGCTGCGAGATCGAGACAGCCGACGCATTGACCGAAGGCCTCGAGCGGTGGAAAAAAGTTGTTGATCTCGATCCCGAGAACACTGAAGCGGTCCTGTCCTTGTGCAGCGTTCTGCGCGAACTGGGGCGCAACGACGACGTAGACGAGCAGTTGAGTAAACTGCTGATAATCAAACCGGACGATCGCGGGGTGCTGACTGCCATGGCGCGCCAGCTTCTCAACACTCGACGAGATGAGCAGGCACTAGAAGCTTGGAAGGACTTGGACAAGCGATGGCCAAACCAGCTAGAAACGCTGCAAAGCGTCGGCGCGCTCCTCATTCGGTGTGACAAAGCCGAAGAATCACTCGAAGTGGTTGATCGGCTAGAAGCGCTTGAATCTGCCCGAGCGTATTAGTTACGCCTACGTGCATATCGACAACTTGCAATGTTCGATGAGTTATTGGATCTGCTCAGCCACGCCGCAACAAATCAGACCTTGAGCGCGGAAGAAGAGGCGATAAGGATCATCGCTACCGAGAACGTGCATGGGTGCGTCGACGCTATCGAAACTGCGCAAGCCGCGAGCACCTCATATCCACGCGATCACGCGATAAACATCGAACTTGCTCGGCTACATGTATTGCAGGGATCATATTCCGACGCGCTCTCTGTACTCGAAAAACATGCGTCTCTGGTGAATGACGAGACTTTGCACGCCGCCAGGCGCGTTTCACTGCTGGTGCACGACGGGCAGCTGGACCGAGCAGACGAGTGTGCGCCGGCGTTCCGTCAGGAAAACGCCAGCGTAGGGCCTTACCCGCAGGTTCGTGAATCAGTGTTTCGCCTTAGCTCGATTATTGGGAGTCGCTCAACAGATGGCACGGCTCCTGCTCATCACTCCAGCAAGCAAAGTGAGTCTATTGGCTGGAGTGCAAAACCTTGACTGTTGAAGTCACGAGCGTAGTCAACGCACATCGTGAGGCTCACACGTTGACAGCGACGATACGCAGTGCGTTGCGATCGATGCAGTACGCCTCCAAAAGCGGCATCGTATGCAAGCTCTTGATCGTTCTGGATCGCGCAGACACGCAAACCAAAGAAATTGCCACCAGGTTGGTTGGTGAAGCTGGATCCGTCACCGAAGTAGATTTCGGAGACCTCGCATTAAGTCGGAACCACGCAGTGTCCATATGCGATACAGAGTACATCACCTTCCTTGACGGAGACGATCTTTGGTGCGAAACATGGGTTGTAGATTGTGTGCTTCTCGCTATGACACGCACTGACCCATGCGTGTTTCACCCCGAATACAATATCTATTTCGGCGATGACTCACCCCACGTGCTGCGCCATGTCGATATGGAAGATCCGATATACGAGAAGGCTGCAATGCCGCGTCTCAACTACTGGACTGCACTGTCATTCGGCCCAACACAAATATATCGTGACTTTCCTTATCGGGAGTTGATGCTGAATAATGGTTTTGGCTACGAAGACTGGTCATGGAACAAGGAAATCATCGACGCAGGTGTAAAGCATGGAGTGGTACCTGCAACAGCACACTTCATACGCCGCTCATCTGATTCTCTGTTGATGACCACGCGCGGGTCACGCTCGATTCCGAGAGTCCTTGACATATATGCTCAATACCCGGTCGGACGAAACACCGTTGAACGCCATGAGCTGGAAGACACATACGAGTCTCTCGCCCCACTTGTTGATATCAACTCTCAAAGTCGCGGTGCAATAGACGGAATCAAGGACGGAGTATTGCGCGGTTGGATCGATGCCCCCCCTGAAAGCGGACCATTGACGCTAATGGTTGACGGTGTGGCGATGAAACATGTAGTCGCGAAGGGCCATCGTCACGATGTTCAACGCGCCCACGGGATTGAAGGTGCGAGGGGATTTGGCATTAGTCTTGGCAGTTTGCCGAAGACGAAGGTGTCAGAGGTACGCCTGCTTCACAAAGCTTCTGGCTTTGATTTTGACGACTTCAGCTTCAAATATTGCGCACTGGTGAAGGAGTTCCGAGAAAAGCTGTCCGGAATATTTCTTCCAGAATTTTATCGACACCGTTACAGGTTAGCGGAGTTGAGTAATGAGGAAGCGTTTCAGTTCTACATAAACTACGGGATATACGCGGACCATGACCCGAATCCATGGTTCGACTCTAGCTGGTACAAGAAAAACTACGCTCACAAGTTGAGCAACATCGAAGTTCCGATTCTTTCATACCTGAACTTCGAAAAAGACCAGGCTGTTAGAGCGTCTGCATTCTTCGATACGCTTTGGTACAAGCAGGCCAATCGCGACTTGCCAGAAGACTACGGATTGCTTTGGCACTACGTGAACTTTGGCCACGCAGAAGGTCGGATGCCATCAGAGCGGCTGCTTCCAGAGTTGGTGAACTCAGAAGTTCAAGAATTGATTGCGTTTGAACCTCGAATAGCGGATGCAAAGCGCGGACTGAGAAATGTCATTCAGTACCCTCACTTGTCTCGCTCAACCTACGTACCATCGCTGCTGAAGCAACGATATGGAAACAGCATTGAGGCAATCATATGCGTTCCCTACATCAGCCGAGGTGGGGCTGATCTGATCTCGACCTTCGCCTACCGAGCGTATTGCCAGGCGCTAGGCAAGGAGAAGGTTTTATTTCTTGTGACTGATAAGCCAGCAATTGATGTTCCAGGGTGGCTTTCAAGAGACGGAAATGTGGTGTGCCTTGATAATGAGGCAAGCTTCAAGTCTCGTGATGACAAAGTGCATGCTGTCCACGCGATCATTGGTACGCTATGCCCGCGCATCGTATTGAACTGCAATTCGCATGTGTTGTGGGACGTCTATGCAAAATATGGGCGCCAGCTATCCACGGCTACTTCATTGCAAGCCTACCTGTTTTGCTTTGACTATTGCAGTGCCGGTGATCGTGCCGGGTATATCCGCGACTATCTTCCCGAAGTAATTGACAATCTTGACGTTGTGTTCTGTGACAACCGAAAGGTGATCGACGAAATTGGAGTTATCTATGGCTTCTCACCTAGAAACGCAGATAAATTTAAAGTCCTCTACTCCCCTTTGCCCCCGAAGTTAAAGATCGGTCATGCATTGAAATCGGACAGTGCCGGGACCGATTCCAGTAGTCGAAAGATTCTTTGGATCGGGAGAATGGCTAGACAGAAGCGACCAGACCTGCTCTTGAAGATTGCAGACGCTCTACCTCAATTCGAGTTCGATATTTATGGTCCGACAACGAATCTCGATTCGTCAAAGCGAATAGGTTTGAGCTACGATCCAAATATCAACTACAAGGGGGTATATGATGATGTCTCGCAAATCGATTTTTCGCAGTACGCGCTTTTCTTGAATACATCTGAGTGGGAAGGGTTGCCCACCATGCTGATCCAGGCGATGGCTACTGGTATTCCGATCGTTACCAGTCTTGTTGGTGGTATCGATGAGCTTGTCAACGAAGACACCGGCTGGACCGTTGATGACGTTGATGATGTCGATGAGTACGTCAGTCAGATAAAGCGATTGGTGGTGCGTGATGACATCAGAGATGTCAAAGCCTGTGCGGGGGTTGAGTTAGTGAAGAAACGACATCAATGGTGGCACTATTTCTCGCGCCTCGAGCACGCTGGTGCTTTCGATAGATCTCTGAATGCCATTGATGATGGCGCTAGCGAGTCGCCGATCAAACATGTGTGTGAAGACAAAATATCAGTAATTTCCGATTATCGGTTAGCTGGTTGAAATTCGATGCATCCTCGGAATAGAGAAAATATGAAACCTTTGTTGATATCCGGAATCGGTCGTTCTGGAACAAGTGCCGTGATTTCTTCTTTGGCTACACATCACGAGGTTCTCACTCCGAATCGTATCGGTGAGGCACCTTTAATTAACGAGTTCATTTCGTTTTTGATGGAATATGAGGATGAGAGTCCAAATCGCGAATATCACTTGAAAAATTATCAATTGGATCGACCGGAACGAGCCAAGGCTTTCTCCGATATGCTCATCAAGTGTCAATACGGAATCGAAAACATTCCCGAGGATGCGTCGTCAAAATTTTGGATTGCCAAGGTTTCGCTGAATCAAGTCCAGCACAAGAAGGCTGAAGAAATCTTTGGTGATGTTTCTACTGTGTACGTTATGAGGAATGGCGTTGAAGTGGTCAATTCAGCGCTCTCGTTTCATGGGTTTGCTGATCTCACGTTTGAGCAGCTTTGCCGCCGATGGGTCGACAATATTGCTGCTTCTCAATACCTTTTTAGTGCGAAAAACTGCTCTGTGGTTCGACATGATCAGCTTATTGCGGACCCTGTATCTGTCTACAAGCGCGTATTTTCTGAAGTCGGCCTGAGTGACGACGACGCGCCGGCGGATTTCATTGGCTCGACCCTGTTCAACTCGTCTTTTGATGACAAAGGAAGGATGTCTAGCGCGTCCCAGGTTTTCAAAGATAGGCAAGCCGGATGGTTTAGGTGGAGCGAACAGCAACAGGAGGTTTTCAAGGAAATATGCGACGGAACGATGCAAGAGTACGGTTTTCGGCGCATTTACGATGAGGCCACCTGCGCTGATGCGGTGAATTCTGGGCCTTTATCACAGCAGGCGCGAAAAATGCCAGTTCAAGAGGTTTCTCCAAAACCTGCACGCGTTGAAGTGCAAACTTCGGCCGAGTCGGAATCAACCAATAAGGTTGCTGGCTCCGACATCAAATACGATGTCTCAGAGCGACTTCGTAAACTCTGTGATGGTGTGATGCCAGTTGGGGTACTTGATTATCTCGTGAGTATTTCCGGTCGTTTAGGATACCTGTATTTCGAGAATCCCAAAGTGGCGTCTTCATCTATTCTCAGTGCATTGCAGAAGGCAGAGAGAGCTGGCCTCGAACAGACTCCAGTGTGCAAAAAACAAGGCGTACATAACAAGAAACTCTCGCCGCTGAGCGGGCTGTCAGATCTACCTCACGATGAACAGGATGCTTGGCTGTTCTCACCAAAGCATCCACGTTTCACGGTGGTTCGAAATCCTTATATGAGGCTCGTTTCGGCATACCTGAGCAAAATTGATCGTTCTTTACCTGCGAAAGCAGATGTGCTTGCTGTACTTCAAAGTAAAAAGAGGCATGAGATATCAGACCTAACGCCTGAGGTCAGCTTCCGCCAATTCGTTGAAGTAGTTTGCAGCCAAAAAATGATGCAAATGAATACACATTGGCGTCCACAGTCGGCGCAGCTTTTGATTGGTCATGTCGAGTACGACTATATCGGGCGATTCGAACAGCTAGAGAAGTCTTACTCGATTATTAATGATAAATATCTATCGAGTTCGCTTAAGCTTGATAAACCAAAAAATAAGACCAATAGCCTTTTTCGTGCTAGTGAGTTGTATGAAGAAGATCTTGTAGCACTCGTAAACAAGACATTCTACGACGACTTCGAGGCCTTCGGTTACGAGAGAGGGTTGGCTCAAGCTTTGGAGGCCGCTGCTTGAGGTCAGTGCATCATCTCGTAGAAGTTCAGACCCGACCTCATAGTTACTGCTCGCAATGGTCTGTCCGTCAGGTGAAGTCTAAGCTACAGAGATTGTGCTAGTCGCGACCTGATCTGACATCGCAATTTAAAAAAGTGAGGGTTGTCGGCTCAGGCAGAGGTGGATCCCAAGCTCTAGACCGGTAGTTCTGATAGGTTTTCTCAGCACGAGGATATTCGAGATGAAGATAGTGTATTTCGGGCTTCGGCCCACCACTGAAAACCTGTAAGCCCGTTTGGCATAGCGAACGAGGCATTCCAGTATCAATAAAAATTCTAGTTTGTCTGCACAGAATCAAGATGGCGAAGGTAGTGTAAACGGGCACCTTCTCCAGCAGCAGAAGAGTTCAGTAATATAGTGTTTTCAGAAGTCTTATTTCGGATGTCACCTGCCACTCTGCCGCCAATAATGTAACTTATATCGCCAGGAACCATACTTTCTCCCAGACTATTTTTGTCAGCTACATGTGATCCGATGTAAGTAAAAGCTCTTGAGAAACTGAAGTCTGGCACATCCCCATTACTTTCAAATTGTAGCCCGATAATCGTATTGTAGTTTATGCGTGAAATCAAACCCGTTGGGCCCAACCCTGGTACATTGTTCCATCCGCGGCCTCCATTATTCCGAGCTACCGGCTGTACAAACGTATTCGCATTCAACCAACCACGGTTTTGTGTGGCAAAACCATCCCAATGAAATCCGTCTTTCGTATTGTCAATTGAACTCAATAACGTAAAAACTACATTGGTGACCTGACTATTTTTCCCGTAGGTGCCGGAGTCGATTCCAAAATAAAAACCGTGTCGTCCGTTGTTAATTGCATGAAGCCTTTCGTGACTAGCGCCTTGTCCTCGGAGGAAGGCAAACCCATCTTTCGGGGCGTTCCTCACCGTCAAGCCCTTGATCGAAACGCCAGATGCGTTCACTACTACTGTGTTGTCTAGTTCTGCGCCCCAACCACTGATTAATTTGGGTTGGTATGTCGTGACGTTGTTGTTCAAGTGCCAAGGTGTGGACAGATGGCAGTGGCCTTCGATTTCGAGAGTGCCAATATTGCCAACACGGAGATCATCCCATGCGGCGTTAAAAGCTAGGATGTCATCGGTAACTCCGTCACACACAGCACCGTAATCTGTGACTGGAGCCGCAAATGCACTACCACTAGTCAATGCAATTATTAACAGGGTAACTGTGCCGTAGATTGCCTTTAATCTATTTTGAATGCCCACGAAAATGTCTTCGGATTTAAAATAGTGTCCGTGAAGTTTGTCGACATTCTGAAATTATTTCTGCGGCCTAAATCATATTTATGAGTTGTGTTGCGTATTTCGTGACGCGTGCATACGAAATATCTGTGCCCAGCCGAGCGCCACTGCTCCACGAAGTAAATCACGCAGGCTTTTGCGCCCAAGCCAACTTCCTTCTCCCCGATGACCTTTACGCTCGGCGATGCGGTCGGAACGTGTCAACGTGTTTCGTACAGCTGTCGCGAACTTAACTTCATTTTCTGCTGCACCAGCGGTATGGTCGGGAAGTTGTCCGCTGCGGCTGCTCCCTGATCAGCTAGCTCCTCTGGTGTGTACGGGTTGATTACGACTCGTTCCGGTGGTGCTTGCGCCGTAGGCGATCCGTGAACGAACCGCTCGGAGTGGCGACGGTAGTTCTCGTCCAGTGCTGCCTGACGCGTCACGATGACCTCGCGATGTCGGTAAGCGTCACGCGAACAACGTCTTGGCTTGTTCCGAAGATGGCGCCGCGACGCTCGCTTAAGTCCGAGTAGTCGTTTGAAGTAGCTCGTCCGGAAGATTCCAGGGTAGCAGTGTATTGAGTTGCTCCGGGTCTGTTGCCGGCAGCCGCTCGAACAACCAGCTCAGGTACCGGTACGGTTCCTGCCCATTGTCCTTCGCTGTTTCGATCAAGCTGTACAGATTCGCGCTGGCATTCGCGCCACGCTGGCTGTTGCTCTACACCCAGGCCTTGCGACCGATCACGAAGGGGCGGATCGCGTTCTCTGCCAGATTACTGTCGATCGGCCAGTCGCCAATCTCGATATATCGACTCAGTTGTGGCCAGTATTCAAGTGCGTAGTGCACAGCCTTCCCGACAGCGCTTTTCGGTGGGACCGGAGGTCCCGTCTTGATCAACCAGTCGTGTAGTTGGCTCAACACTGGCGCACTGCGCTCCTGCCGGTTACGATACCGCGTAGCGGCATCGCTTTTGGCACTCGCACGCTCGACCGCATACAGCTTGCCGATCATGCCAATGGCGAGATCTGCTTTGCCGCTCTTGCCCTTCGGCTGCGCTTTCTTCGCTTCCATGAACTTGCGCCTGGCGTGAGCCCAGCAGCACAGGTGCTCGATACCACGAGCACGGGTGACTGAGCGATAGGCCTCATAGCCATCGCTCATCAACGCGCCAGCGTAGTTCGCGAGCACAAGGCTTTGATGGCGGCGCTCCTGATGTGGTCGTCGCGTGACAGTTCGGCGCCAGGGATGGTGGCGAGTTCACCGGTCTGGATTGAGCCGCGCCACCCCTCGAAGCTGCGCTCGTTCTGTGCATAGTACGAGCCTACCTGAGGCTCATCTTCTCGCTCGACAACTTTCCCTTTATCGGGCTTTGGGTATCGGTCGGAGCTGTTTTTGCCACACTGGTGTTTGCAATATCTGTCGTGTCCATTCCGATGCTGCTTGATCGCGGCACTGACACGGTGTCTGCCGTGGCGACCAGTGTGCGAGTACTGGCGGCCAATCCACTCGCGATGTTCGTGTGGGCTTGTCTGATCGCAGCGATCATCGGGATATCATTGCTCACCGGGTTTTTTGCACTGCTGGTTACTGCGCCGTTGATAGGGCACGCCACGTGGCATGCGTATCGGGCCACCGTGGAACCAGCGCACTGACGTCACGCCGATGGTGCGTCATGTCAAATGACGGGCTGCTGCCGAGTGCCGCCACGCACCTTCTGCTGATGCCGCACGATCAACCCAAGTCCCACCACTAGCGGAATCGCCCAATACCCCGGGTAGAGCGCAAGCTCCGGAAAAAAGCGTACGGCGCCAAAGGCGAAGAAGGCGGTATACACCGATATCCCCGCACCGACGAGACCCTTGATGTGCTCCATCTGCCAGGCATTCTTCGGTGGCGTCGGATTCAGCATGAACCAGAGATTGGTGACGACCGTGGCAAAGCCGACCATCGAGATGCCGATCATCAGCATTTGCTCGGACTGCCAGCCGACGTAACAGGTTTGCGCCGCAGCGATGAACAGCACGACTTGTAGTGCCAGGTTGTACCAGCGCCTGTGGCCTGTATGCTGGCGCTTGAGCGCAATGCACTCTCGTCCATACCAGGCGAGGTTGATGGTGAGGATGGCGAGATAGAGCATCATCCATCCGAATATCGCTGAGATGATCACTGGATCGGAAAGCTCCGGATGGTCAGCAACACGCGGGTGGGTGCCTACGGGGTCATACAGGGTGATCAGACTGATACCCACGGCAATGCAACCGGTAGCCAGCAGGCATCGCACAAACAGGCGGCCCCACCAGCGGTGGCGCGCGGCGCCCTTCCTCGTGGCAATGGGTACCCAGAAGGACACCAGCCCGACGAGTCCTGTCGCGATGTGGAAGGCGACCAGTACGTGGAAAAGCTGCAGACTGCTCATGCCGGCATTATCCTGCAAGGCCAGGCTCAAATGGAACCCGCTCGCCTGATGACCAGATTTCGTCCGCCCGCACCGACGCCGCGTTCGCCCGTGCTGTCGTTGCTACGCGTGATCCTGCAAGGCGAGGGCAACCTGCTTGCGCTGTTGCCCGCCAATGCGTACGAGAACGAGGTGGGTCGGCTGGGCTACTCGCGCCGCGACATCATCGTTGTCAACGAACCTGCGCTGGTGCGCCGTATTCTGGTCAACGAAGAAGGCATCTTTCCCAAGAACGAGCTGATGGTCGAGGCGCTGGATCCGCTGGTTGGCAACTCAATGTTTGTCTCCGACGGGCAGGTGTGGCGCCGCCAGCGCATGATGATTGACCCCGCCTTGTCGATGATGCGCGTCAATCGTGCGTTTGCGTCCATGTCGGCAGCCACTGACGACTACGAGCAACGACTGGATAAGGCCGCCAGGGATGGGGAATCCATTTCTCTGGATCTCGCGATGAGCCACCTCACGGCAGACATCATCTGCCGTTCGGTGTTTTCAACGTCACTGCAGTCCGAAACGGCGCGCCAGGTATTCGAGGACTTCAAGGTGTTCGAGCGCTCTGTCGCCCAGGTCAAGTTGCTGCGGTTGATCGCATCACCAGCGTTCAAGCCGGCCAGGCAGGAGCAAGCGGTACTCGATGCCTGCGAGCGGATTCGTGCGCACCTCGGTGAACTTGTGGACTCGCACCTGGGTCCAGACGCGAGCTCGACGCAATGGAATGACATAGCCAGCCAGATCATCGACGCGCAGTCACCGGAGTCGGGCGAGCGCTTTACCCGCAAGGAATTGATCGATCAGCTGGGTGTGTTCTTTCTCGCAGGTCACGAGACGACAGCCAGTGTGCTGACGTGGGTGTTGTTCATTCTGGCGACGCAACCTGAGATTTCGCGACGCGTGCGCGCCGAGGTAAAGACGGTTGCGGGTGATGGTCCCATCGCCTTCGAACACATCCGCGAGATGCGTTATGTCCGAAACGTCTTTCGCGAGACCTTGCGGCTGTATCCACCGATCACGTTTCTGCCGCGCGTGGCGATGGAAAAAACACGAATAGGAACGCTGACCGCGCGTCGCGGTGCAATGATCATGGTGTCGCCCTGGACCATCCATCGCCACCGCAAGCTATGGAAGGCCCCCGAGCTTTTTGATCCTGACCGTTTTGATGCAAGCCGGGAGGCCGAGCTGACACCCGGTGCTTACCTGCCGTTTGGTGTAGGTCCGCGCGTCTGTGCCGGTGCGGGCTTCGCGCAGGTAGAGAGCGCACTGATCATCGCGCGTCTGGCGCGGCGTTACGATTTCACTGCACTCTCGCCCGCGAAGGTACAGCCTGTCGCTCGGCTGACGACCCGACCGTCGAGGCAGATCATGGCGCGTGTTTCGCGTGCCTCTGATTAGTGTGAGTCGGAGAATCGCGCGATGTCGCGTGTCGCCGCATCGCCGAGTGACATGCGTCCAAGGATCGAGCGGCTGATGATTGGTAGCGTCAACGGGGTCATCAGCAGAAACGGAAGCGGGTCTCGCCACTGCCAGGTGACGTCGGTATGTGTCCGAATGATATCGAAGCACTCGCGCCAACGACGCGGTTTGAACAGCGCGCTTTGCATTTCCGTCAGGCTGGTATAGAACTGGTGCAATCGCCGTGTGCGTCTGAAGCGGATGACAGTATCCATCGCGTCAGGAGTCAATAGCGCCTGCGCCAGGGTCTCAGGTTCAAAGAAGTGCACGCCGCTGGTCAATCTCGGGTTGCATTCGATGGCGCAGGGTGCGCCGTGTTCGTCGTCGATGAAATCGAAGGCGACGAATCCCGACCAGTCGGTGCGGCTGACAAAGCGTTTGACCCAGCTATCCACTGCAGGCGCCTCGACCCGTTCAAAGGCAGCGGCAACCGTGCCGGACATCAGTGTGCCCCGATAGACGACATGCCCGAGCAGCGTGCCGTTGTGGGCGAAGCTCAGCGAGCAGCGATGAGCGCCCGGCAGACGGCGCTGCACCAGTACGCGGCGGTTCGGGGCAGGCGGTGGAAGAGGGTCGCCGGCCTCCACAAATCGCAGTTCGGTCCCCGAGCACGAGAAGACGGGTTTGACCACGGTGTCCCGGGTCTGGGCCAACTCTACCGCGGCGGGCGTGCCGAGCGTCGCCGTCGCGGGAACCGCCAGGTCAAAGGCCGCCGCAGTGTCGATGAACGCCAGCTTGTCGTGCTGGCCACGCACGGCCGCAGCCGGCGCGGATAGCAGGCGTACGCCTGGCGGTAGCTGCGCTTCGATGAGCACCAGATGCATGGCTTCTTCGGACACCGGTATCACGAGCGTCACTGACTCGCGTTCGATGATGTCGAGCATTTCCTTTCGGTAGAGTGCAGGGTCATCACCGGGAGGCGTCACACGGTAGCTCCGGGCAACCGCGTTGGATATTCGGCAGAGGTGCCAACCGAAAGGCTCGGCAACGATGACTCTGCAGCCCGCGGCGTGCAGGCATCGGGCAATATCCAGTGCCTTGGGCAGGCGCCCCAACGACAGCAGGACCACCGACGCGTGGCCTGTGCCAGCCGCGATCGTGCTCGTCATGAGTGCCGGTGCCGGAAACGACAGATGAAATTCTTGTTTCTCATACCCTGAATACGTTTGACAGTGTCGACTACGACGACCATAATGCTGGGCTGCCTGTTGGAGGGATTCCCGAGCGGTCAAAGGGGGCAGACTGTAAATCTGCTGGCTCAGCCTTCGGAGGTTCGAATCCTCCTCCCTCCACCAACTCGCACAGTTGCGTCAGGCATAGTTGTTTCCGCATTAATTTGTACCTCTCAGGGTGTTGATGTTCAGGCGGGTGTAGTTCAACGGTAGAACCTCAGCCTTCCAAGCTGATGATAGGGGTTCGATTCCCCTCACCCGCTCCAGCGGAGGTACGGCAGGTCAATACGCCCATATAGCTCAGTCGGTAGAGCACTTCCTTGGTAAGGAAGAGGTCACCGGTTCAAATCCGGTTATGGGCTCCAATTTTCGTGTCTGTCAGGCGGTTTGACAGACTTCTGTCCACGCATTTCATACCAGCAGGGCGTCAGAGCAGCGATGTCGAAGGAAAAATTCGAAAGAACGAAGCCACACGTAAACGTTGGCACGATCGGTCACGTAGACCACGGCAAGACGACGCTGACGGCGGCGCTAACGATATGTCAGGCGGAGAAGATGGGTGGTGAGGCGAAAGCCTACGACCAGATCGACAACGCGCCGGAAGAGAAGGCCCGTGGAATCACGATCGCAACGGCTCACGTTGAGTACGAGAGTGATGCTCGGCACTACGCACACGTTGACTGCCCGGGACACGCGGATTATGTGAAGAACATGATCACGGGTGCGGCGCAGATGGACGGAGCGATTCTGGTGTGTTCAGCGGCTGACGGCCCGATGCCGCAGACGCGCGAGCACATCCTGCTGGCTCGTCAGGTGGGTGTCCCGTACATCGTGGTGTACCTGAACAAGGCGGACATGGTCGATGATGCGGAGCTTCTGGAGCTGGTCGAGATGGAAGTGCGTGAGCTGCTGGACAGCTACGAATTCCCTGGAGACGACACACCGATCGTGACGGGCTCGGCGCTCAAGGCGATCGAGGGTGATACGTCAGAGATCGGTCGTCCGTCGATCGACCGTCTGATGGAAGCGCTGGACAGCTACATTCCGCTGCCGGATCGTCCGGTGGATCTGCCGTTCCTGATGCCTGTGGAAGATGTGTTCTCGATCTCGGGTCGAGGCACGGTAGCCACGGGTCGAGTGGAGCGTGGAATCATCAAGGTCGGCGAAGAGATCGAGATCGTCGGCATCAAGGACACGACCAAGACGACGGTGACGGGTGTCGAGATGTTCCGCAAGCTGCTGGATCAGGGCGAGGCGGGCGACAACGTGGGCATTCTGCTGCGTGGTACCAAGCGCGACGAGATCGAGCGTGGCCAGGTGCTGTGCAAGCCGGCGTCGATCACGCCTCACAAGAAGTTCGAGGCAGAGATCTACGTGTTGGGCAAGGACGAGGGTGGACGTCACACGCCGTTCTTCAACAACTACCGTCCGCAGTTCTACTTCCGAACGACCGATGTGACCGGAGCGGTTGAGCTTCCGTCAGGCACCGAGATGGTGATGCCGGGAGACAACGTGAAGATCACGGTAGGTCTGATCAATCCGATTGCGATGGAAGAAGGGTTGCGCTTTGCGATCCGCGAAGGTGGCCGAACCGTCGGCGCCGGCGTTGTCGCCAAGATCCTCGAGTAAGAGCGGGTAAATCGGCGGACCTCGCGGGGTCCGTGCTGGTCCGGCCTTCGGGTCGGACTGGCTTATTCGCTGCTGTCGGCCACGCGTCGGCAAATGAGGTCTGTTTTCGTCACTGATCAGTAGCCGGCCGGGACGCAGGAAGTTGGTTCCGGTGTATACTATTCGGCTCGGCTGGCATCAGAGGTGTCGGCGGGGCGTGTCGGAATAGGCCAGTAGCTCAATTGGCAGAGCGGCGGTCTCCAAAACCGCAGGTTGGGGGTTCGATTCCCTCCTG